>DATHUP010000001.1:0-4552 GCA_035462175.1 Acidimicrobiia bacterium
AATCGCCTTCTCCGACCAAACCGAGGCATCGGGGCTGATCGAGCCCTTCGTGGGCATGCACGGCCACGCCGCGGTGTGGGCCGACCTCGACGACGATCTCCGACCCGACCTGTTCATGGGCACCTTCGCCCACCGAGATCCGGAGAACTACCAGCTTCGGGGCGCCGCCGGGCCTTCCCCCGATCGGCTCGTCCTCTCCGGGTCAGGGGCGTTGCAGCTCGCCGGGGACCTTCCCGATATGTTCACCCGGACCTCGGGAGGAGCCGCGGCCGACCTCGACGGGGACGGAGACCTCGACCTGGTCGTCTCCCGAAACTACGACGACGACAACCCCGATGCGCCCGCCACCCAGATCCTTCGCAATGACGGAGGGGTCATGGTCCCGGTCGATATCGACGCATTGCCAACCGGGTTCGGGGGCCGGTCGGTAGGCGTGCTCGACTACGACCAGGACGGGCTCTACGACCTCTTCATCGCCGAGGACCGGTTCTCCGGTGGGAGCAGTGTGCTGCTGCGCAACCTGGGAGGGCTCGGCTTCGAGGATGCCACCGCCGCGGCGGGGATCCCAACCGGTGTGCACGGTCTCGGGGTGGCGGTGGCAGACCTGACCGGCAACGGCTTGTCCGACATCTTCGTGGCCGGGTCCAATCGACTCTTTGTGGCCGACGGTGCCGGCTTCCGCGAGGTGGACTCGACCGTGTTCGAGTGGCCGCCGCTGGGGAACGAGGACGACGTTGCCGGGGTGTCGGTAGGAGACGTGAATCGTGACGGAACCCTCGATCTCCTCGTGGGGCAGCATTTCAACAGCACGGTCGACGACGGAACGCGGGTCCCGGTCCGACTCTTTCTCAACCGGGGAGTCGACGGGTCGGGGAACCCGCAATTCGAGGATGTGACCGAGGCCGCCGGGCTGATCGGACTGCCCACCAAGGCGCCACACGTCGAGATCAACGATTTCGACAACGACGGCTGGCCCGACATCATGACGAGCGCCTCGGCCGGCGACGGCACTGCTCCCGCCGTTTTCCGGCATGAGGGACTGGAGGGAGATGTGCCGCGATTCGCCACTCCCGCCGGGTTGGGCCACCCCCAGTATTGGGTGGCCGGGCCTTCCGCCGACGTCGACCGGGATGGGCGTCTCGACCTATTCCTGGTGGAGTGGGAGCCGGCGTTGCCCTCGCTCCTCCTCCGCAACGAGTCGGGCTCGGGGCACTGGCTCGAAGTGTCGGTCGGGCCGGATCAGGGATTCGGGATCGGCTGGAAAGTCGAGGTGTATCGGGCAGGAAGCGGAGGAGACATCGGCCAACTTCTCGGGGCGCGCGAGATAACGGTCACCCAGGGCTACTCGGCGGGCGTGGCACCAATTGCCCACTTCGGTCTCGGCGAGGACACCCAAGTCGACCTCCGCCTCGTCCCGCCGGGCGGGGTGGATCCGTTGGTCGTCGACGGTGTCGATGCCGACCAGCACGTCCGGGTCCCGGACGGCTGCGGCTGACCCGGCCCTCCTAGTATCGGGTCGTGGACGACCTGATCGACGTGTGGGATCTGCTGGGTTCGCCACATTTCACGACCGGGCTTCGATTCGGCCTAGTGGCGCTGGCTATCGGTTGGACCCTGCGTCTCCTGCTCGGCCCCGGGCGCCGCCCGTTGCCCATTGCCGGAATCCTGATCGCGGTGGCGATGCTGTTCAGCTTGAGCCGGGTGGAGGAGTCTGTCATCGCCGAGCTGCCCGCACTCGGCGCCATCCTGGCCGGGGCCATGTTGGTGAGGATCCCGCGGGTTCCGACTTGGACGCAGCCGATCCTGGTCCTGCCTGGGGCGGTTTGGTTCGCGCTCTCAACGTCGGTGACCATGCTGCCCGGGATCCGCACTTTGTTGATCGTGCTCATCCCGCTGGCCGGCTTTGCCATCAACGACTTCGAGAGACGTCACACCGGCATGGGACTGGGTGTCGTCTTCTACA
The DNA here is from genome assembly GCA_035462175.1 of Acidimicrobiia bacterium. Lineage (GTDB taxonomy): Bacteria > Actinomycetota > Acidimicrobiia > Spongiisociales > ZC4RG35 > JARDZU01. The sequence goes on from DATHUP010000001.1 coordinate 1,964, forward strand.
CCATCGCCGTGCTCGGGATGTTCGCTGCTGTGCCCGACACCGAGTGGGCGGTGGCCCTGGTCGCAGTTTCGATCTCGATCACCTTTCTGGCCTGGCCTGGAGTCGCTGCTTCCCTGGGCCCCGAAGGCGCCTACCTGGCGGTGGCGGTGTTTCTCTGGGTGGCCGCCCAGGGTGGGGAGGCCCGGCCACCGTCGATCGTCGGCTCCGCCGCATGTCTTGGTCTGCTCGTGATCGAGCCGGTGGTGCTCGCGTTCAAGCCGACCGCGGTCAAGTTGACCACATGGTTCAACCATACGCCGGCCGGTGCGGTGCTCGCCTCGCTGCCCCATTTCCTGGTGATGGTGGTCTGCTCTCGGGTGGCGGCGAGGTTCACCACGTTCCTGCCCGCGATCCTGGTCGTCATCGGGGTGTACGCCCTGGCGCTCGTCACCGGATTCTGGGCACCGGAGCGGCTGATCGAGGCCGAGGAGGAGGAACCCGCCGACGAGCTGTTGCCGCCGGATTTCATCTGATCCGGTTCCGGGCAAACCGGCGTGGGGGCGTGGGGCCTAATCGGCCGGAGAGATTAAATTGCCCCCGGAAGGTCTCGATCGGAGAGGGGGACGTGTGACTACGAATGGTGAGGACACCGGGGCAACCGAGGCTGAGACCACGTCGGACAGCAGGAACATCGTCATCATCGCCCTCGCTGTCGTCGTCACCATCCTTCTCGGGGTGATCGTCGGGTTCATCGTCTCCGGGGGCCTCTCTGACGATCCCGGCAGCGAGTTGGCCGTGGACACGACGACGTCGGTCACGGTGGGGTCCACCGTCGCGCCAACGACCGTGGCACCCACTTCGACCCTCCCCACTACGACGCAGGTGCCCGGGCAGGTGACCGTCACCGCCATCGAGGACACTTTCACCGACGCGCTCGAGCCCGACGATATCAATGGTCTCAGCCCGGTCCTCGAGATCGAAGACGACCCACCCGAGATCAAGACGGCGCTGGTGCGCTTCGACGTGACCGGAGTCCCCGAGGGGGAGACCATCAGCGAGGTGATCCTCCAGTTCTCCACGGTGTCGGCGGGATCCCAGGTGGCGGTCCACCTCGTCGACGGGGAGTGGAACGAGGCGGAGACCAATGCCAACAACGCTCCTCTGCTGGGTGAGAGGGTCGGCATCATCCTTCCGCAGGGAGAGCAGGGGACGCTCGCCGAGCTCGATGTGACCGGAGTCGTCACCGGGCCCGGGCCGATCGATTTCTACCTGACCACCCTGGGTGACGACACCACCGAGTACGCCTCCCGGGATGCCGGCGCCGGTGCTCCGGTGCTCATCGTCCGCTGGGGCAGTTGACAACGGCCTGAGCTGTCGGCGGGGGACCGCGTGAGTGTCATCCACATCCTTCCCTACGACCTGGACCGCGGCGCACAGCGTTACGCCCGGGCCCTGGTCGACAGTCTCGACTCGCCCCAGCAGCCTCACCTGATCCTCACCCTCTTCGCCGCCGATCCGGTCGTGCTCCGGGCCGATGTCGAATTGGGGGTTCCCCGGGGAAGGCTGCGAAGTCTCGGGCTCGATCCCAGGGTGATCCTTCGGTTGAGAAAGGCTCTCCGGGAAATCCGACCCGGGGTTGTCGTCGCCCATGGAGGAGAGCCGGCCAAATACGTGGCCATGGCCGCCCCGCGCCACCTGCCCGTCGTCTATCTGAGCATCGGGAGCGCCCACCCCAACCTGCGTCGCTCCATGAGCCGAGGACTTCACCGCTGGTATACCCGTCGGGCCGACGTAGTGGTGGCCGTCTCCAGCGACGTCGCAGCCGAGGCGCAGGTACTGCACGGGATCCCCGCCGAGCGGGTGGTGGTCATACCCAACGGAAGGGACGCCGCCGTGTTCACGCCTGGGAATCGGCGGGACGGCCCGATACGACTGATCTTCGTCGGTCATCTCGATGCGGGAAAGCGGCCCGGGCGATTCATCGAGTTGGTCGCCGAGCTTCGCCGACGGGGGGACGAGATCGAAGCGCGCATGGTGGGCGAGGGCCCCCTTGCCGATGAGATCCGCCCGGCCGCCGAGGCGGCCGGCGTCGTCATGCTGGGAAGACGCGACGACGTGCCCCGGCTCATGGCCGACAGCGACCTCCTGGTCCTCACCAGCAGGCCCCCGGAAGGGATGCCCGGTGTGCTGATCGAGGCCGGTCTGTCCGGGTTGGCCGCGGTGAGCACACGAATCCCCGGCTCGGCCGATGTCATCGACGACGGGGTCACCGGGGTGCTGGTCGGCGTCGACGACTTTCCCGGTCTGGTCGACGCGACTCATGCTCTGGTGACCGACCAGGAGCGGAGGATTGAGATGGGACGACGGGCCAGGGCGCTGTGCCTGGAGCGGTTCACGTTCGACGCGACCAGCGATCGGTGGCGTCGGGTCCTGAGCGCACTCGTCGATCGAAGACCCATTGGTTGACGACGGCCCGATCCGACCGTGACGATACTGACGGACCGGAGGTCAGAGACCCAGATGGATCAGATGCCCGGAGCGAAGATATGACTGCGTCCAAACCCGGGGCGGAAACAGGCGAGTTCAAGGTGGCGCACCTGACCACCGTCG
>DATHUP010000002.1:0-79535 GCA_035462175.1 Acidimicrobiia bacterium
GAGGCGAGGGGCCCTACCGACGCGGCCGCCCTCGGCGTCGACCTGCCCGAGGACAAGGAGGAGGCGATCGAGGTGCTCCTCGAGCGTCTCGAGCAGTCACGCGACGAGGCGACCTCCTATCTCGATGACCTGAAGCGGGTCGCAGCCGACTTCGACAACTACCGAAAACGAACCACGAGGGAACAGGCGGCTACGCTCGATCGTGCCGCAGAGCGGGTCGTGCGCGAGCTGATGCCTGTCCTCGACTCGTTCGACGCCGCCCTTTCCACGCCGGCCGAGTCGGAAGCGGAGCGACAGCTCCTCTCCGGCATGATCAATATCCGGGAGCAGCTGCTCAAGGTCCTCGAGCAGGAAGGTCTCGAGGTGGTACCCACCATCGGCGAGCCCTTCGATCCCGAGATCCACGAGCCGGTCGGGGCCCCCGGTGGCGCCACCGACCTAGTGGTGTCCGAGGAGCTGCGCCGCGGCTACCGCCTGAAGGAGCGGGTCCTCAGACCGGCCATGGTGATGCTGGAAGATCGAAAGTGAATCGCGACTGGGTCGACAAGGACTTCTACGAGATCCTCGGTGTTTCGCCCGATGCCGGCGCCGAGGAGATCAAGAAGTCGTATCGCAAGCTGGCACAGACCTACCACCCCGACGCCAACCCGGGTGACGAATCGGCCGAGGAGAGGTTCAAGGAGATCTCCGAGGCCTACGCCACCTTGTCCGACACCGAACAGCGCAAGGAGTACGACCAGGTGCGACGCATGGTCGAGACCGGCGGCTTCGCCGGCTACGGGAGCCCCGGTGGCGGGTTCGGGGGTTTCGGGGGCCAACAGGTGAGGGTGGAGGACCTGTCAGATCTCCTCGGTGGCTTCGGCGGTCTCGGCGATCTGTTCGGCTTCGGGTCGTCGGGTCGGGCCGGTCCGGCCCGGGGAGGAGACGCACGTGCCGACCTGACCATCTCCTTCGACGACGCGGTGAAGGGCCTGACCACCACGGTCAGTGTGCGGGGCGCAGCCACCTGCTCACATTGTGGCGGCAACGGTGCCGAGCCGGGCACGACGGTCACCACCTGCCCGACCTGCGACGGCCGCGGCGTGGTGGCCCAGAACCAGGGTTTCTTCTCGGTCTCACAACCCTGCCCACAGTGCCTGGGGGCGGGGCGACTCGTGGAGACGCCGTGCCGGGTCTGCCGCGGCACCGGGTCGGAGACGAGGACACGGGACATCAAGGTGCGCATCCCGGCCGGGGTGCAGGACGGGAACACCCTTCGCATCCCTGGCAAGGGTGGGCCTGGGCGCAACGGAGGCCCCAACGGCGACCTCCTGGTCAAGGTTCGGGTTTCCTCGAGCCGGACCTTCGGTCGCAAGGGAAACGACCTGACCTTGACCGTCCCCATCACGTACTCCGAGGCCGTGTTGGGGACCAAGCTCGAGGTACCGACCCTGAACGGCGGAGTCAAGCTCAAGGTGCCGGCAGGCACCCCTTCAGGCAAGACCTTCCGGGTCCGGGGCAAGGGGGTCACCCCGGAGCGAGGGCGCACCGGCGATCTGTTGGTCACGGTGCAGGTGGCCGTGCCCTCCAAGGTTTCGAAGGAGGAGAAGAAGCTCCTCGAGGATCTGGCCGCGATGGAAACCGAAGACGTGCGGCCCCATCTGAGAACATGAGGTCGACATGAGCGAAACAGGACGGGCCGTGTTCGTCATCTCGGTGGCGGCAGAGCTGGCCGGGATGCACCCCCAGACCCTGCGAATCTACGAGCGCAAGGGACTGCTCGAGCCGTTCCGCACCCCGGGGGGGACTCGTCGCTACTCGCAGGAGGACATCGAGCGTCTCCAGCTGATCCAGGATCTGACCAGTCAGGGTCTCAATCTCGAGGGAGTGCGACGCGTGCTGGCCCTGCAAGAGGAGAACCGCACCCTGAAGCGCAGGCTGGACAAGCTGCGTGACAAGCTCGACGATCTCGAGGAGGAGATGGAGCGCAGGCTCGAAGAGGCGCACCGCTCATACCGGCACGAGCTCGTGCTTCGATCCCAGGTGCGACAGGTCATCGGGGAGGAGAAGTGATGGCGGACACGTTTCGAGGGCCGGTGCGGGTGTTGGGTGGCGATGACGGCATCCTGCTGACGACAGGCTCCGCCACCCTCGCCGCCGACCATGAGATGGGTGGCTGGAAGGGCACCCTGGAGACCCTTCGAGGGACCGCGGTGGCGGGCAAGGCCCTCGTCGTGGAGTTGGAGATCCCGGGCAATGGGCGGGGACGCGCCCAGCTCACCCCTGGCGGGGTCAACGGCGACAAGGCCATCTCCCAGGTGGTCAGTCTCGGACCTCAGTTCTTCTAGGGCTCGCGGGCCTGCCTGGGTACCGTTGCCCCATGGGCGCGGCCGCCGACTGCGAGACCATCGGCGCCGGGTTTCTCGGTCAGCCGGTCAACACTCTGACCACCCTCGCCTTCGTTGTCGCCGGGGTGGTGCTGGTCGGTCTGCGACCCGACCGGAGATGGGTCGGAATCGGTCTCGTCGCCACCGGGGTGGGATCGTTCCTCTTCCATGGCCCCATGCCGCCGGGCAGCGAATGGGCCCACGACGTCACCCTGGCCTGGCTGATCGCGCTCGTGGCCGGGATCGGCTCCCGTTGGGAGCGTCTCACCCATCTCCCCACCCTTCTCGCCTTGGCGGTCGTCTTCGCCATCGTCCCGGTGGTGGCCGACCCGGTCGCCGTCGTCATGACTGGACTGGCCCTCCTCACCGTCCTCAGACGTGACCGATCCCGCACGGTCCTCGCCCCGCTACTCCTCCTGGCCGCGGTGGCCGTATACGGCCGGCTGGGAGCGACCGGCGGGCCTCTCTGCGATCCCGGTTCGGTCCTGCAAAGTCACGGGGTCTGGCACGTCGGATCGGCGCTGGCCGTTGCCTGGTGGGCCGTCGGCTACTCCCACCGGTCGACGACGAGGCGGTAGCCCATCCCCCGCACCGTCTCGATGAGGTCTTTACCCAGCTTTCTCCGCAGGTATCCGACGTAGACATCGACCACGTTGGACCCTGGGTCGAAGTCGTAGCCCCAGACGTTGGAGAGGAGCTGCTCCCGGGAAAGGACCTGGCCCGGGTGGCGTAGAAAGGTTTCGGCGAGGATGAACTCCCGAGCCGACAGCTCCACCTCCTTCTCGCCCACCCTGGCCTTTCGGGTCTTCAGCTCCAGGGCCACAATCCCCGCCCTGAGCTCGGATGCCTCCAGGCTGCCCGGGTCGCGGAGCCGAACCTTGACCCGGGCCAGGAGCTCTTCGAAAGAGAAGGGCTTGGTCATGTAGTCGTCGGCCCCGCCCTCGAGCCCGGCGACCGTGTCCGCCACTCCACTACGCGCAGTGAGGATGATCACCGGCAGACGCTCACCACGGGCCCTGATCTCGGCCAGGACCTCGTTGCCGTCCTTCCCCGGGAGTCCGAGATCGAGGATCATCAGGTCGAAGTCCCTGTCGCGGGCTGCATGCGCCGCGCTGATGCCGTCCTCCACCACGAGTGTGGTGTGGCCCGCCGCTTCGAGCCCTTTCCGCAGGAAGGAGACGATGCCGGGCTCGTCCTCTGCGATGAGGATCCTGCTCAAGTCTTTTCTGCCTGATCCGGGCCGGCGATCGGGATGACGATGGTGAAAGTAGTCCCACTGCTGCCACTCTCCAGTTCGACGCTTCCCCCATGGCCCTCGGCGATCGCCTTGACGATCGACAGCCCGAGACCGGCGCCGCCGGTGCGTCTCCGCCCGGGCTCGCCCCGGGCAAACCTGTCGAAGAGGCGAGCCTGGTCCGCCTCCGGGATTCCGGGACCGGTGTCGGCGACCCAGATGCGCGCCCACTCCCCGTTCGCCCTCGCTCCGAGCGACACCGCCGCCGTCTCCGGAGTGTGCTCGACTGCGTTTCTGGCGAGGTTCATCACTGCCTGGGTCAGACGTTGCCGATCGCCTAGCACGACCGCATGATCGCGTGCCGCGGCCGAGACCGGTCGCGAGGACAGAGCGGTGGCCTTGAGCGCCAACTCGTCGGTGAACTCGGCGAGATCGATCGGATATGGCTGGATGAAGTCGGGCTGCTCCGCCTTGGTCAGGACCAGGAGGTCCTCGACCACACGAGACATCCGGTCCAACTCACCGGTTACAAGGCGAATCGTGGCTTCGCGCTCGGCCGGGTCGTCGCCCAAGACCTCGAGCTGGCCCCGGATCACCGTGATGGGAGTCCTCAGCTCATGACCGGCATCGTCGGCGAAACGACGCTGAGTGTCGAACGCCTCCTCGAGACGGTCCAACATGTCATTGAAGGTTCGAGCGAGTTCAGTGATCTCGTCATCACCCTCGACCGGGATCCGTCCCGAGAGGTCGGTCTCGGTGATCGACCGGGCGGTCTCGGAGAGGAGCCTCAGCGGGCGCAGGACCTCACCGGCTGCGATCCAAGCCACGGCCGTGGAGATCAGCAGGATCGAGCCGAGTACCAAAGCACCGACCCGGATCACGCCATCGACGTTCGCCAGTTGCTCCTCCAGGGCGATCGCAACCACGAACACACCGCCCACTGCATCCTCCGAGGCGAGAGTGATGGCGAGGTATCGGATCGGGCCCGCGTCGGTATCGACCTGATCCCGCTCCGGGACCTGCAGAGAGGCCCAGTGTTCGAGCAGGTCGGTGCCCTGGAAAGAAGCCCCGGCCAGGTCGCTCTTGTATGGCACACCGGCCACGATCGTCACCACCGCTTCATCACTGAGGGGGACGTTGCGCTCCAGATAGGTGTCGAATATCGCAGCCACGTCACCGGCGAAGGGCTCCCCCCTCTCCGGATCGACTCCACCCGCCAGTTGCCGCAACTCGCTCACTTCCTGGTCCAGGGCCTGGTCCGCACCGGAGACCACCTGGTCGAGGAGAAACGATCGCTGGATCAGCAACGCAGGGACCAGCGCCACCGCGAGCAGTGCCACATACCAGCCGAGAATCCGCATCCGAGCCGAGGGCACCCAGCGACGGGCGCGTCCCTCAGTCATCGGCGGAGTCCGCCGAGTCGTCGATCGAGTCGGCCGAGCCATCGTCGGAGTCGTCGGCTTCTGAGTCGTCGGCCTCGGAGTCGTCGGCTTCTGAGTCGTCGGCCTCGGAGTCGTTGGCCACGGAGTCGGAGGTGCCCGAGCCCTGCGACGGAGAATCGTCCACCGCAGTAGGCGGGCCGGCCGGTACCACCGTGGTGGTGGCCGAGCCTCCTCCCCCGAGATCGATCGACGGCGCCGGGACCACCACCAGCTCGTTCTGCGTGGGGTTGGTCGTGGTGTCCAGAGCGCCTTCGAGACGGACCGGTGGCGGCACTGCGGGGATCGGCTTGGGAGCGAAGGAAAGGGCCGCCGCCAGTGCGACAAATCCGGCCATTGCCCCGGCCAGCCAGCGGTGGCGGCGGTTGCTCATCTATTGAGAGGCTAGGGAGGAGGCGACCCGCCCGGGGCCGGTCGCCTCCTCTCCTCGATCAGGAATCGGCCGAGTTGTCCACGCTGCCCGCCGAGTCCCCGGAGTCATCCGGGCTGTCGGCCGAGTCGACCGAGTCGGCGGCAGGTTGAACCGCGGGCGCGGGTGCCGGCTCGGGGGAAGCGGCCGAGCCAACCGAGGCCACCGAGTCTGCCATGGTGACCGGTGGGGCGGCAGGTTCGTCGAAAGGCGAGCTGGCGCTGTCGGCGCTGGACACCCTCACTCCGAGGTCGGCCAGAGTCGTCGATGTCTTGGCCACGGTCACCTCGGTGATCGGGGTGCGGTCCTCGAGATTGATCGGGTCGGGCGTGTCCGTTCTGGAATCGGAATCGGCCAGGGCCAGACCGCTCAGCCCGAGGGCGGAAGCAGTCGCCACCGCGGCGATCACCTTCCAATCCCTGGGGGACTTGCCTTGTTCCTTGGTCTGCATCTTTCCCTCCATGTCGGGTTCGTTGATGACACTCTCCGCCACCAGGGTTAGACCATCCTGAGATGGCGATGAGAAACCTCTTATCCGACTTCGAGGGCGCTCTTCACCCATTTGGAGGCGAGAGACACCCGCTGTGCCGTCTCCTCGGGCCAGTCGGCGGACTGCACCCGGAAGGGGCCGGTCGCCAGGGAGAGAACGACAGCGGCCGTCCTCCGGCGCAGATCTGCTGGATCCACCAGCACGTCCCACAGCTCGATCAACGAGGCGCCCAGCCCGAGTACTCGTTCAGGCCGACGACTCATCCCCGCCCACACCGCGAGGTGCGCGAGCATGGTAGACCCGTCGTCGCCGGCCCGTCCCCATCCGTAGGTGTCGACATCGAGCATCCCGACCAGGGCACCGTCTTCGACCAGGAGCTGTGATTCGTAGTAGTCGCCATGAGACGGGGTGTCGGCCGGACGTGTCTCGGGGCCGATCGCGGCGACGATGTCGTCGATCCGGGTTCTCAGCTCGGGCGATATGACCGAAAGCAAAGAGCCGACCTCCTCCAAACGGGCGACGGCCGACGGCGCCTCGCGCCGATCAGACGGGGTGGGAAGACGACGGGCCATGTCGATGATGTTGGTCGCCGGGGGTACCTCGAGGCTGGCATCCTCGAGCACAGCGCGCAGAGTGAGACCGGGGACCGACTGCAAGGCGATCAGGCCTAGCTCGCGGGAGAAGCCGAGGCTGGCCGGGACGGGGAGTGCGGCGGCGAGCTCCTGATGGGCGCGATGCAATCCCTCCACCTTGCTCGGGCGAACCAGCTTCAAATAGAGGCCTTCCTCGGCGCCGGAAACCGCGACCACTGCCCTGCGCCCCGGGCGATAGGCGACGAGGCGGGTGGCCACCGACCCGGGCGAGCCGCCCAGGTCCTCGAGCAGCCCGGCGGCCCGACCCTCGTCCAGGGCCGCGGCCAACCCGGGCAGGTTCGGGTCGTGAGGGACCCTCCACAAACCGATGCGGCCATGATCGCCTTCGACGATCAGAGCCCCGTCCGGGATGCGCCCGGCCACACAGACGAACGTGGAGGGTCCTTCCAGCTCCCCTCCCTTGACCGCGATGCGATACCGAGCCGTGATGCTGATTCCCGGCCACCATGTCACGCCGAGAAGCTCGCCGTTCTCGACCCGGCCCCCGGCATCGGACACCGCTGCCGCGATCGGATCCGGGGCAGGGGAGGAGAGGAGGGTGGCCACCTCGGGCAGACGGTGGTCAAAGAGCTGGGCCGTCCTCGGATGGTTGAAGCTCACCGGCTCAGGATTGCAGCCTGGCGTCGGTGGGACCAACGGCCTCAGGCAAGACGACGATCCCCACCAATAGAGTCTGCGTCAACCGAGCAGGGAGCGTCATGGTCCAGGAGTTCAGGGACTTCATCAATCGAGGGAACCTGATCGACATCGCCGTTGCCTTCGTGATAGGCCTCGCCTTCGCTGCTGTCATCACCAGTTTCACCGAGGACATCGTCAACCCCCTGATTGCCAAGGTCTTCAACCTCGACAACCTGGCCGAATGGGTGGTCGCGGACATCCGTCTCGGGGCGTTCCTGGTGGCGGTGATCAACTTCCTCATCGTCGCCTTCGTCATGTTCCTCGTGGTGAAGGCATACAACCGGATGCGGGCGGAACAAGCAGAGGCACCCAGCGAGGAAGTGGTACTGCTCCGCGAGATTCGGGACGGGCTCAATCGGCGCTGACAGCAAACCGAATGCAGTCCGTCACGCATCCGTGACGCCATGCATTAGGAAGCGTGTCTGCCGCCGCTTGTGCTTTCGGGTGGCACCCAGTAGTGTGTTACGCATGGTACCTAGGAGTACCGGACAGGACCGGGCTACACAGCTCCTGCACGGCGTTCTCGACATGTGTCTGATGTCGATAATCGACGAAGAGGCGTCCTATGGCTACGAGATGGTGAACAAGCTGCGCAACCGAGGACTCGGTCTCGCCAGTGAAGGCTCCATATATCCGCTTCTCTCGCGTCTCCAGAAACAAGGGATGATCGAGGGTTACCTCGTGCAGAGCAGTGAGGGCCCGGCCCGAAAGTACTACCGCATGTCGCAGCCGGGCCGGGTGGCCCTGGAGCAATGGAGGCACGACTGGGTCGAGTTCAAGAATTCGGTGGATGAGGTTCTTCAGGGAGAGAGCCGTGCCTGATCCCGTCGGCGTCGTGAGCAGCATCGAGCGCTACTGGCTCGAGACCGGGGTCCCGCGCGGGCTGGTCAACGAGATGCGAGCGGAGTTGGAGCAACATCTCGCCCTGGCCACGGCCGATGGCCGTAAGGTGAGTGACGTGGTCGGCGACGACCCGGCGACCTTCGCCGAGAATTGGGCCGCGGCCTATCGCGACCACCGGCATTCCACTGCCACCTGGAGCCAGGTGCAGACCGGGGAAGCGGCAGCGACGCGAAAGACGAGAAGAGAGCTGATTTTCTACGGAGTTGGAATAGGCGCGCTGGTCGCCGCCGTGGCAGTCGCCGGACAAGGAGGTAGCAACGTGGACATAGAAGTATGGCGATGGCTGTGGACCATTTTCGCCGTCGTGATGGGCATCGGTGAGATCTTCACCGCCGGGTTCTTCCTCCTCCCCTTTGCCATAGGGGCTGCCGCCGCGGCCATCCTGGCATGGTCCGGCGCCGCGGTGCTCGCCCAATGGCTGGTGTTCTTCGGGGTATCGGTGTTCTCGCTGGCCTATCTGCGACGATTCATCACGCGCCAGGACGAGGCCGAGCAGCCCAGGGTCGGGGCGAACCGCTGGATCGGGCTGGACGGCATCGTGATCGAGGACATCGACCTGGCGGCCGGGACCGGGATGGTGAAGGTGGAGTCGGAGGAGTGGCGGGCCATCGCCCCTCAAGCATTGCCGGCCGGCCAGAAGGTCGTCGTCACCGAAGTCCGGGGAGCACGTCTCGTGGTCGAGCCCCTGGAGACGCAGACGTGATCGCCGGCCTGGCAGGGTTTGTCGAAAAGGAGAGACAATGGAAGCAGTAGTAATCCTCTTCGCCGTTCTGGCGTTGGCGCTGATCCTCATCGCCGCCGCCGGGTTCAGGGTGGTGCGGCCTTTCGAGAAGGGCTTGATCGAGTTCCTGGGCCGCTACCAGCGAACGGTTGACTCGGGTCTGAGATGGGTCCTGCCCTTCGTCAAGCGGCTGACCAAGGTCGACATGAGGGAACAGGTCGTCGATGTCCCCCCACAGGAGGTCATCACCAAGGACAACGTGGTGGTCACTGTCGACGCGGTCATCTACTACGAGGCCACCGACCCGGTGAAGCTGCAGTACAACGTGGGCAACTTCATTCTGGCGGCTACCAAGCTGGCCCAGACCAACCTGAGGAACGTGGTCGGCGACCTCGACCTCGACGCCGCACTGACCTCTCGCGAGGTGATCAACGCCAAACTGCGGCAGATCCTGGACGACGCCACCGACAAGTGGGGCGTCCGCGTGGTCCGGGTCGAATTGCAGCGGATCGAGCCGCCGGCCGATGTCACCAACGCCATGCACCAACAGATGAAGGCGGAGCGTGAGCGGCGTGCCGCGGTCACCGAGGCCGAGGGTCTGAAGCGTGCGGCCATTCTTCGCGCCGAGGGTGTCAAGGAGAGCCAGATCCTGGAGGCCGACGGCCAGGCCGAGGCGATCAGACGAGTCGCCGACGCCGAGAAGTTCCAATTGCTCACCGTGGCCGAAGGAGAAGGCCAGGCCATAGAGAGGGTGTTCGCCGCCATCCACAACGGCGATCCCACGCCAGACCTGATTGCGATCAGGTATCTGGAGGCCCTCCAGCAGGTGGCCAACGGTCAGGCGACGAAGATCTTCCTCCCCCTCGACACGAGTGGTGTCCTGGGCAGCGTCGCCGCCATCGGGGAGATGTTCAGGGAGACATCAAGCGAAGCTTGATTGAGCTACGAGCTACGAGCTACGAGCTACGAGCTACGAGCGATTCTGGCCCGAGGCTTGGGCCTGAGGCCTAGGGCTCTGCAAGATTGCGATCCAACGCGATCGCGACTTTGCGGACCGTCTCCATGGTCTCGGCGAAGCCTTCGAGGGTGAGGCTTTGCGGGCCGTCGCTAAGCGCCTGTTCGGGACGGTCGTGGACCTCGATGAGAAGCCCGTCGGCTCCGACGGCAACCCCGGCGGCAGCCAGGCTCGGGACCAGCGAGCGCTTACCGGCGGCATGACTCGGGTCGACCATGACCGGGAGATGGGACCGCTCCTTGAGCACGGGCACCGCACTGATGTCCAGCGTCCCCCGCGTCGCGGTCTCGAAGGAGCGGATGCCACGCTCGCATAGGACCACCCGGGGGTTGCCGGCGCCGACGATGTACTCGGCGGCGAGGAGCAACTCATCGATCGTCGACATGAGACCACGTTTGAGCAGCACCGGCGTGGGCTGCTCGCCGACGGCGGAGAGCAGCCGGAAGTTCTGCATGTTCCGCGCTCCCACCTGGAGCATGTCCACATAACGGTTCATCAGCGGGATGTCCTCAGGGGCTACCACCTCTGAGACCACCCCGAGCCCGGTCTCCGCCCGGGCGGCGGCCAGCATCTCCAGTCCCTTCTCGCCGAGACCCTGGAAGCTGTACGGGGAGGTACGTGGTTTGAAGGCGCCGCCGCGAAGCAGCGCTGCCCCCTCCTTACCCACGGCGCGGGCGATGGTGAGGAGCTGGTCTTCGGACTCCACCGAGCACGGCCCGGCGATCACCACCACGCCGCCCTGCCCTCCGATGACGACATCACCGACCTTGACCGTGCTCGGCTCGGTGCGGGCCCCCCGGGCGACGAAGGGGTAGCGGGGAGCATCGAGGCTCACCGACTCGACCCCGGGCAGAGCCCCGATCGTCTCGGCGATCCCCGGCTCCGGGTCGCCGATGATGCTGACCATCGTGGTCGAGCCCGCCTCTCCCACATGGACTCGAAGACCATGGCCCTCGATGAAGCGAAGGATGGCGGCCTTCTCGCCCAGGGTGCATTCGTTGGAGAGGGTGGCGATCATTGGCGAAGTCCGGCCACGAACGATACGGGATCCGCTCCCGATGCCAGGACCTCGACCAACGCACTCCCCACGATCACCCCATCGCAGTGGGGGGCCAAGGCCCGAACCTGCTCGGCGGTGCGCACCCCGAACCCGGCCAGCACCGGGGCCCGGGAGGCGGCCCGCACCCGGTCGAGGTACCCGGTGACATCTTCCCCAGATTCGATGCTGCCACCGGTGGTGCCGGTCATGGTCACTGCATAGGTGAACCCTTCGGAGGCCCCGCCCAGCGCCGCCAACCTGGTATCGCTGGTCACCGGGCTCACCAGCTGGACCAGGCCGATTCCGTGCTCACGGGTCACCGAGCCCAGCTCGGTCGACTCCTCCAGGGGCAGGTCCGGCACCACCAAGGCGGCGACTCCCGCCCCGGCGAGGCGGGGAACGAGTCTCTCGAAGCCGTAGGCGAGGAGCGGGTTCAGGTAGCTCATGATCACCAGATCGGCGTCGAGAGGGGCGAGCTTCTCCACCGCGGACAGGATCGCGTCGAGGGATGCTCCGGCTTCGAGCGCGACTCGACTCGACTCCTGGATGGTGGCCCCGTCCGCCATCGGATCGGAAAAGGGAATGCCGATCTCCAGGGCAATCGCCCCGGCGGAAAGGGCTTCGAGAGCGTCCGAGAAGCCGGTCATGGTCGGGTAACCGCCGGTGAGGTAGGGAACGATCGCCGTACCGTCGTCTCGCAGTCTTCGCTCCAAGGCCGCTCCCCCGCTCATCGGCCCAGCCCGCGGAGAATGTCGATATCCTTGTCCCCCCGACCTGACAACCCGACGAGAACGGTCGTCCCCGGGTTGGCGGCGAGCCATCTCCGGGCGCCGACCAGGGCATGGCTCGACTCGAGTGCGGGCAAGATGCCCTCGCACCGCCCCAACTCGTCGAGAGCGGCCAGGGCCTCGTCATCTGTTGCGCTCTCGTACCGGGCCCGGCTGGTCTCGGCCAGCCAGGCATGCTCGGGGCCGACCCCGGGATAGTCGAGCCCGGCCGACACCGAGTGCGTCTCCTGGATCTGCCCGTCGGCGTCCTGGAGCAGGAGGGAGAAGCTGCCATGGAGAACGCCCGGAGCGCCCAGCCCGATGGTCGCCGCGTTGTGGCCGAGCTCTGTCGAGGTGCCTCCGGCCTCGACCCCGATCAAGTCGATGGCATCGTCGAGAAGCGGATGGAACAGCCCGATTGCGTTGGACCCTCCACCCACACATGCGACGGCCGCGTCGGGAAGCCGGCCGGCTCGCTCCAGCATCTGCTGTCTCGCCTCGCGCCCGATCACCGACTGGAGCTCTCTGACCAGCCACGGGTATGGATGGGGGCCCACCGCCGAGCCGAGGAGGTAGTACGTGGTCTCGGGGCGGGTCACCCAGTCGCGCAGGGCCTCGTTTATCGCAGCCCTGAGGGTGGCGTCGCCCGAGGTGACCGGCTCGACCCGGGCTCCGAGCAGCCGCATCCGCTCCACGTTCGGGGCCTGCCGCTCGATGTCGACAGAGCCCATGTACACGGTGCAATCCAGCCCGAGACGAGCGCAAGCGGCGGCGGTGGCCACCCCGTGCTGACCTGCCCCGGTCTCGGCAATGACCCGCTCTGCACCCATCTCACGGGCGAGCAAGGCCTGACCGATGGCATTGTTGATCTTGTGGGCGCCGGTGTGGGCCAGATCCTCCCGCTTCAGCCAGATCTCACCTCCCCAGACCTCCCCGAGACGGGAAGCGTGAGTCAGGGCGGTGGGACGCCCAACCCAGGAGGTCAGCTCCTCCTCGTACATGTTGACGAAGCCGGGGTCGTCGAGAAGGAGACGCGCCGTGTCCTCCAGTCGGGAGAGGGCAGGGACCAAGACCTCCGGCACATATCGTCCACCGTATTGCCCGAAGCGGCCGCGCTGCTGGAAGCCCGCGCTCATTTCGGACCTCCCGCCAATGGCAGGAAAGCGCGGGCAGCGGCCACGAACGAGCGCATTCGCTCGGGGTCCTTCACACCGGGAGATCTTTCGATTCCCGAGCTCACGTCCACTCCGAAAGGTCTGAGCCTTGACACGATTTCGGCCACGTTCTCCTGGTCCAATCCCCCGGCCAAGATCATGTTCGCCGACGTGGCGACCTGAGCCAGCCGCGCCCGGCTCACCGGCCGGCCGGTTCCGCCGCGAGCCGAGCTGTCGACCAGCACCCACTCACGGCTCGTGACGGCGGCAGCATCGTCGATTCGCCTCCCCAAGTCCTCACCATCGGCAACCACCGGCAGAATCCGGTCGGGAGTCAGCCCGACCAGAGTGGCCGTCTCGGATTGGAACAGGGCAGGGCGGACCTCTTCCTCGGTGCGTCTCAGCAACTCGGGAGATGGTTCGTGGAACACGGCCACCCCGAGCACATGGTCGGGGAGCAGCCCGTTCAGGTGCCCCGCCTGCGACAGCGAGATCTGCCTCGGGGAAGGAGTGAGCACGAACCCGACAGCATCGGCCCCGGCATCGACAGCCGCCTCCAGATCCGACTCTGTCTTGATCCCGCACAGCTTCACGAAGAGGCTCATGGGGCCACCGTCACGGTTCGCCTGCCGGCGTCGACCATGCTCCGAGCCAGCCCGGTGGCGTCCCCGGACCTCATCAACGCCGAGCCGACCAGGGCGGCCGCGTAGCCGAGTGAGGCCACCCGCTCCACGTCGCCCGGGTCGCCGATCGCGCTTTCCGCCACGGCGACCAGGCCGGCAGGGAGGTGGCCGGCCAGGTCCTGATGCCGTTCCGGGACGATGCCGAGGGTGTCCAGATCGCGACAGTTGACCCCGACCAGGACGTCGATTCCCCCGGCGGCGAGAGCGGGGAGCCGTTCGAGGTCGTCCCGATCGAATGCCTCGAGCAGGGCGAACATCCCGGTTTCGGCGACGGCGCCCATGATCGCGGCTCCGGTGTCGTCGTCGAGGATCCGAGCGATGACCAGGATCCCGTCGGCACCGGCCTCACGGGCCTCGTACACCTGATACGGATCGACGACGAAATCCTTGGCAATGACCGGGACCGACACCATTTCCCTCACGTTCTGCAACATGTGCAGTGATCCGCCGAACTCGGAGGGCTCGGTCAGGACCGAGATCATGGCCGCACCGCCCCGCTCGTATGCGTGCGCGGCGGCATCGGGATGACGCTCGGGGAAGACTCCCTCGGAGGGTGACCGCGGCTTCACCTCGGCGATCAAGTCGAAGGTCTCGCCGAAGCCGCCCAACGGACGGGGTGCGGGGACGGAGAGGGACGAAGCGCGAAGATCGTCGACGGCGAGACGCCGCGCCGCCGCCCTCACCCGGTCCCGGGACCTTTGACCCATGGTGTCGAGGAAACCGCTCAATGCCCCGCCTCCTGCGCCCCGAACTCACGGAGTGCCTTGGTCAGGGCCAGGGCCCTGCCATCGTCGATGGCCGCACTGGCCAGCCCCACCGCCTCCGGCGGGCCCGGGGCGAAACCGGTCACCTCGAGGGCGAGGGCGGCTCCGAGCACGATGGCGTCCCGGTGCGGGCTCCGCTCGCCGTTGAACACGTCGAGCAGACGGTCGGCGTTGTGTGCCGGCGTGCCCCCGGCGAGGTCCTCGCGGCTGCAAACTGACATGCCGAGCTCAGAGGGTCGCCGCGTCGACTCCTCCACCCTGCCCGGGGTCACGTCGAAGAGGAGGAACTCGCCAAGCGGCGACGGCTCGTCCCACCCCCCTGCCCCGTGCACGACGAAGGCTCGTTCGATGCCCAGACCGGACAGCGCACCGGCCATGAGCCGTGCCGAGGCAGGATCGAATGCACCAATCACCATGTGGCGTGGCGCCGCCGGATTGGTCAAAGGCCCCAGGATATTGAACACGGTCCGAACCCCGAGCGCCCGACGCACCGGGCCCACCGCGGCCATCGCCGGGTGGAAGTGAGGGGCGAAGAGGAAGGTGAAGCCGGTCGTCTTGAACAGACGCCGCGCCTGGTCTTCGTTCAAGGGCATGGGAAGACCCAACTCCTCGAGAATGTCGGCGCTTCCGCACTGACTGGTCATGGAGCGATTGCCATGTTTGACCACCGGGACACCGCTGGCAGCTACGACCAGGGCGGAGCCGGTGGAGAGGTTGAGGCTCCCCGATCGGTCCCCACCGGTCCCCACCACGTCCACCGCACCGGTCACGTCGATCGCCGGGTCGGTGGCCAGGCTCCTCATGGCCCGAGCGAACCCGCGCACCTCCTCCGCTGTCTCCCCCTTGGCTCGCAGGGCGGCGAGGACCGCTCCGGCGGTGGCCGGCTCGACTGCGCCCCCGGTGAGCTCGTGGACCAGGCCCTCGGCCCGGTCCACGGTCAGGTCGGTGCCTCCAAGCAGATCGTCGAGGAGTTCCTTCATCGTGGTGAGCCTCCCAGATCGAGGAAGTTGCGGAGAAGCAGGTCGCCGTGTGGGGTGAGAATGCTCTCCGGGTGGAACTGGACGCCTTCGACGGGCAGCGACCGATGCCGGATGCCCATGATGACCCCGTCAGAGGTGAACGAGGTGACCACCAGGTCGTCGGGCAGATCGTCCTCCATGACCGCGAGCGAGTGATAACGGCCCGCCTCGAACGGGTTGGGGAGGCCGGCGTAGATCGACGCCGAGTCGTGGTAGACCGGCGACGCCTTCCCGTGTCGGAGCTCCCTGGCATGGTTCACGCTGCCACCCAAGGCGGCGGCCAAAGCCTGATGCCCCAGGCAAACCCCCAGAATCGGGATCTCGCCCAGCATCCCGGTGATCAGCTTCATCGACTCGCCGGCCGCTTCGGGACGACCCGGGCCGGGTGAGACGACCAGATGGGTGGGTTCCAGCTCCCTGGCCTCCTCGAGGCTGATCTCGTCATTGGTTCGGACCACTACCTCGGCGCCGAGGACGCGAAGGGCCTGCACCAGGTTGTAGGTGAAGGAGTCGTAGTTGTCGAGGAGGAGGACCAGGCTCATAGGCCACCCGCCGCGGTCTCCAGGGCGCTTCGCATCGCCCCCGACTTGGACAGGACCTCTTCCCATTCCGCCGAAGGCACGCTGTCGGCCACGATGCCCGCCCCGGCCTGATACGAGTAGGTGTCCTGGGTCATCACGATCGTGCGGATGGCGATCGCCTGGTCCATGTTCCCCCCGTGCCCGAAGTAGCCCACGGTGCCTGCGTAGAGACCGCGTGGGACCGGCTCCAGCTCCCGAAGCAGCTCGAGCGCCCGGATCTTGGGGGCGCCGACCACCGTGCCCGCCGGGAATGCGGCAGCGAAGAGATCGAAGGCGTCGTTGTCCGCTTCCAGGATGCCGCTGACCCCGCTGACGAGATGGATCACGTGGCTATACCGCTCGATGGCGCGGTAGGGGTCGATCTTTATCGATCCCGGGACCGCCACCCGCCCCAGGTCGTTGCGGGCCAGATCCACCAGCATCACATGCTCGGCGGCCTCCTTGGCGTCGGCGGCCAACTCTTCCTCCGCGATGCGGTCCCGTGCCTCGTCGTTGTGACGGGGCCGGGTCCCGGCGATGGGCCTGAGCTCCGCTGTTTGCCCCCTGAGACGGACCAGGGCCTCCGGCGAGGAACCAATCACCTTGGTGCTGCCCAGATCACAGAAGTACATGTATGGGGACGGGTTGAGCAGGCGGAGACCGCGGTAGACGGTGAATGGGTCGAGGTCGGTCTGCCCGGTGAACCGGACCGAAGGCACGATCTGGTAGACGTCGCCCTCGGCGATGTAGTGACGCGCCTTCTCGACCACCGCCTCGTACCCCTCTTTCCCCATCGAGCCGACCGGATCGGTGAACCCGCCACTTCGGGCCGGGCCGGGGAGCCCCTTGGCCAACAGACCCATCACCTCGCGCCGGAGATCGAGCCGCTCGGAGTCTGGCCCGTCGTGGAGGAGGGCGGCGCGACGGCTGAGATGGTCGAACGCGATGACACTCGGCGGCCCGTAGAGAACGACCTCGGGCGCGGATCCCGCCGGGGGCCGGCGCCCGGCGAGACGATGGGCCGTGGCGAACCCGACGGCCCCGACCAGACCGCCGTGGAAGGGCACCGCGCTCGACACCGGCCCCGGGGCGGGTGCAGCGGCCAGGGCCTTGCGCAAACCGTCCATCAGCCCCGACATCGTGCCGTCGGTCTCGATGCGGCCGGGCCCGGCCTGGATCGACCACCCGTCGCTGACCACGTCGAGACCGTCGCCAAAGCCGATGAAGGAGTAGCGGCCGACCCGGTCGCCCTGCTCGACACTCTCGAGTAGAAAACGCGGGCCGAGTGATCCCAGCTTCAGGTACACCGAGGTCGGCGTGTCCAGGTCGGCTGGGATGTCGAAGATGTTGTTCATGGGCTCCTCGCACCAGGTCCGGCGAGAGGGCCCCTACAAGAGAAAACCCACCGCCGGATACCGGAGATGGGTTCGTCTGATCAGAGAGCGGGGACTATCCGACCGAAGCCACCTCCGGCGCGCGCCAGGCCCACCACCACGTGTGACCGGTCTGCGAGGTGCTCGTTCGGCTCATCTGGGCGGAACGCTACGCCGGGCCGACCGATCCGTCAAGAGCGGGTTTGGTTCAGCCCCCCACCCGGTTCATGCCGTCGATCACCTGCTCCACCTCGTCGGGCGAGACCGGTGGGTAGAGCACCATGGTGTACAGGTCACAACGCTCTCCCGGCGCCTCGTACCACCCGGCTACCCAGGTGCCGTCGGGATGGGGGCCCACCGCGGCCCTGGTGCCGTCGATGGAGACCTCCCCCTTCTCCGCCGGCCAGTCGACCGGAGGAAGGGTTCCGCGGATCAGGGCGATGCCGACGGTGCCGTCGGCGCGTCCCAGGAGTGTGGCGGCGATCCCGGGTACCGACGTCCACACGTCGGGCTCGATGTCGGCAACCTCCAACCCGGCGGCCCCGACGCCGACCGGGAGGAATTCGAGGTCGTAGGGCGGGGGCGGGCATTCGACGGGCGGCTCGGTGGAGGTGGTGGCAGGGACGGTGGTCGTGGTGACCGGGACTGCGTTCGTGCTCGTCGTCCCGGCGATGTCCGGGCTGGAGCAGGCCATGACCATCGTGAGGAGCAGGAGCATCGATCGGCGAGTCATCATGGGGCTCGGCGATGATGATATGGCCGGGGACCGGGATCCCGGTGACACCGTGCCGGCTACTCCGTCAGCTCTTCCTCGTCCTCGACGACGACCGGGGCCAGGTCCTCGACGGCCGGGCCATGGACCACGTGGCCGTCGATGTCGAATCTCGACCCGTGACACGGGCAGTCCCAGGTCTGCTCCGCGGTGTTGAATCCAACCAGGCATCCCAGGTGGGTGCAGTAGGGCGAAAGTGTCCGGATCTGCCCCTCCTCGCTCTGGAAAACGGCGAGGCGCCCACCGTCGTGCGACACGACTTCTCCCTGGCCGAGGCCTGGCAGCTCGGAAGCCGAAAGGGAGGATGCGAGCCGATCGCCCACGAAGTGCCTGGCCACCCTGGCGTTGACCTTCAGCGCCTCGGGCAATCCCTGCTTCGGGGCCAGGCGCCTCGAGTCGAACACCTCGGCCCAGGGGTTGTCCCGGCCCATGGCCAGGTCGACCATGATCGACGCGGCCAGGGTCCCGTTGGTCATTCCCCACTTGGCGTAACCGGTGGCCAGATAGGCTCGGCCCGACGAGTCGAGGGGCCCGATGTAGGGAAGTCCGTCGACACTTCGATAGTCCTGTGCCGACCAGCGGTGCTCCACAGGCCCGCTGGAGAACCGCCCACTGCACCAGGCCTCGACGGCGTCGTAGCGGCGGGTGGTGTCCTCGTCCTCGCCTACCGGATGGTTCTCGCCACCCACGATCACGTAACCGTCTCCGGTCGACCGCAGCGAGCGAATCGGCTCGTCGACACTTATGTACATCCCTTGGAGAGGGTGGATCCCCTCGGCGAAGGCGACCGCGTACGAGCGGGAGACGCTGGTGCGGGCGAAGTAGCCGCCGAGGTTCCCGAAGGGCAGGTGGGTGGCGACGATGATGAGGTCGGCGGTGACTGTGCCCCGATCGGTGACCACCGTCCCGGCAACAGCATCCAGGGAGAGGGCCCTGGTGTGCTCGAAGACCACCGCACCCTTCTCGACGGTGGCGTCGAGCAAGCCTCTGCAGTAGCGCCTGGGGTGAAATCTTGCCTGGTGATCGAGTCGGACCGCACCCGCGATCTCGTAGGGGAGATCGGGACGGTCGGTGAAAGCCACATCGAGGCCGGCTCGCCAGGCAGCGTCGACCTCCACTTCGATCCTCCCCAGATGCTCTGGCGACTCGGTGTAGGTGTATGCGGGCTCCTCTGCGAGGTCGCAGTCGATCTGGTCCTCGGCGACCAACCGACGCACCTGGTCGATCGCCCAGAGATTGGACTGGGCATAGGCCGTGGCCACATCGTCGCCCCAGGTTTCCGACAACTCGGTGTAGACGGTTGACTGCAGGGCGCTCAGTTTGGCGGTGGTGAACCCGGTCACTCCCGAGCACAGCCGCCCCGAGTCGACGACACCTACCTCGACGCCTTCCCCGGCCAGGAGCCGCGCCGCGGTGAGCCCGGTGATGCCCGATCCGACGACCAAGGCCTGAAGCGAGACGTCGGCGGCGAGGGGAGAAAACTCGGGCCAATCCGAGGTGACCATCCACAAGGAAGGATTGACGGCCGGCGACGACCGGTCGTGACCAGGGCTCTCCATGACCGCTCCCTACCACCGCGCCACGGGATTCGAAACCCGGGTCGGTGTCAGGTGGGAGGTGCTTCCTCGGGTCGGAGCAGCTCGATCAGCCCGCTCAACTCGAGCAATCCCCTGAGGCGGGGCGAGACGATGAGCCGGAGCTTCACTCCCTCCTCCTCGAGACGAGTGTGTGTGGTGATCAGCAATCCGATGCCGACGGAATCGATGAAACCGACCCCGGTGAGGTCGACCACTATCTCACTCGGGTCCCTGGCTCTGATCTCCTGGATGGTTTCACGCAGCTCGCCGACCGTGTCGAGGTCGAGACTGCCCTCGAATGCGATTGTCTCGGAGCCGCCCCCGTTCGCCGCCGGGTTCTGGGACGGGACTGAAGACGGGTTCGACATCTCCCGCTGGTACTCGGGCCAGGGCAAGGGCTCTCCCCCACCATCGATCTGCCGGGTGAGCTCGTCGATGAGCCACTCCCGAAAGGACACGAGGTCGGGTGGCGTGGCCAGGGTCATCAAATGGTCCCCGGCACGGCAGAACTCGTCGACTTCGGAGAGCATCGTCGCCAATTCTCGTGCCGCCGCCGCCACCGGCGCAGGCACCTCGAAAGTGAGATCGGTGAGCTCTTGGCCGCGCTCAGCGGCAGCCGTCAGCTGGCCGCGCCAGGGGTCGCCGAAGTCCCCGAACCGGGCGTCGAAGTCCTCGACGAGGTCGAGCAGCCGGAGTGGCACCGAATCTGCCGGCTCCGAGGCCCGCATCAAGTCGAACTCGCGACGGATGGCCTCCTGGTGCGCCCGGGCCCGTGTCCAGAGGTCGACGGGTAACTGGCGGAGACGGACCTGCACCATCTCCTGCGGAATCATCCCGATGTCTCCGCGTCGACCAGCTCGAACCACACCGTCTTGCCCGACTCCGACCGGTCGAATCCCCATCGGTCGGCCATGGCTTCGACGATGTGCAGGCCTCGCCCGGTAGGCGAGGTCGGGCCGTAGTCCTTCTTCACGGGAGGATTGGAGTTCCCATCGGTGACCGAGACGCGGATACCCCGACCCGCCACCTCCACCGCCTCGAGCTTGAGTGGGGTCCGGGCATGGAGAATGGCGTTGGTCACCACCTCTGCGGTTAGGAGCTCCAGCTTCTCGGGATCGGAGCGACGGACGAAGTCGAGCGAGGCGACGAATCGGCGCGCCGCCGGCACCGAGCCCGGCACCGGGGTCAGGATCAGCTCGGCGCGGCGTGTCTCCCCGGCGGGTGGGGAGTGGGTGGACGATGGCTTGGGGCTTCGTCCGTCGAACGAGCCTGGACTCATGCGGAGCACTCCTTGAAGCTCACGCGTAGAAAGCAGACTAGTTTCCCGCTTGCCGGATCGGGCGATCGACCTGGACGGCGCCTGGAGGGGCCAAATGCCCGGGGATCGTTTCATCGAGTTGGCGACCGACGAGGATCGACACGTCCTCGACATCCTGTTTCGCCATGCCAACGAGGCGGTCACCGTCCAGGATCGGTCCGGACGCCTGCTCTACGCCAACGACACCGCTGCCGAGATGCTCGGCTACGGGACTGGAGCCGAGCTCGTGTCGAAGAGGTCGGACGAGATCGTGGAGCGGTACGAGATGATCGATCGTGCCGGGGATCCCCTGGGCGCTGAAGACCTGCCCGGCTGGAGGGTGATTAAAGGAGAGCCCTTCGCCGAAGCGGTGATCGGGTATCGGAGAAGGGGCGCCCAGCGCGCCCGGTGGTCCCGGGTGAAGGCCAGCCCGATCAAGAACGACCAGGGAGAGGTAGTCCTGGTCATCAACTTCTTCTCGGACACAACCTCTCAGATACGTCGCGACGAGGACCAGGAGCTGCGATCGATCATCTACGAGGCGCTCGGGTCCTCGCTCGATCTGGACGAGAACCTGCGGGCGCTGGCGGAGGCCCTCGTCCCCCGCGTCGGTTCCTGGTGCGCGGTTCACCTCGTTGGTCAGGGTGGGCGTCTCGACCCGGTGGCCACCGTCTATCCCGACGCCGACGACGCCCGGACTGTGGTTCGATCCAGGATGGGCCAGTCCATTCCGGCCGATGACGACTGGCTCCAGGCGCGGGTGGTGAGGACGGGGAAGGCGGAGCTCGTCGATCGGATAACCCCGGCCATGCTCAGGGACTTCGAGGCCCGATCAGGAACCGAGATGGCGGACGTGGTGCGCCGCCTGGGCCTGGAATCGGCGATATGCGTGCCGATGACGGCCCGGCGACGGGTCATCGGAACCCTCACCGTGGCTCGCAGCGCTGGTGACCCGGCGCTGGAAACGACCGATCTCGACCTGTTGACCACGATTGCCGATCGGGCCGCCTCCACCTTGGAGAATGCCGGGCTGTACCAGCAGCAACGCGAGATCGCCGAGACCCTGCAGGCGGTCCTCACTCCTCGCACCCTTCCAGACATGCCCGGTCTCGAGATGGCGGCACGATACCGACCCCTGTCGCTGGTCGGCCATGTCGGAGGAGACTTCTACGACGTGGTGCCGCTGGCCGACGGCTGCGCAGTCCTGGTGGGCGACATCGCGGGCAAGGGGATCGAGGCGGCGGCTGCGGTCGGCGTGGCCCGCTACACGCTCCGATCAACAATTGCCCTCGACCCGGGCTTTGAGACCGTCCTGACTCAGCTCAACGACGCCTTGCTCGACGAGGATCGGATGTGCACCCTCGCCTACGTCCGACTGCAGGAACAGGATCACGGCTTCGGCGTGAGAGTGATGCTGGCCGGCCATCCCCCACCGATAGTCATCACCACCGAGGGAGAGACACGCAGACTCGGGAAGCCATGTCCACCGGCCGGCGTGCTGCCGACACTCGAGCCCATCGAGGAAGAGCACTTCCTCCACCCGGGTGACATCATGGTCCTCTACACCGATGGTTATGCCCTGCCTGGCCTCGATCCTCCCGACAGCGTGGAATTGGCTCTAGCCAAATGCACCCGGGACACCCCGGACCATCTGCTGGATCAGATGCTCGGCATCCTGCTCGGCGATGCCCCCAATGTCAGGGACGACGTCGCCCTGTTCGCCCTGCGCATATCGGACCTCGCCACCTGACCGCTGGGAGAACGGCGGTTTGGGCCTGCAGTGCAAAGGGTAAGTCCGCCCACACGAACAGGAAGGACGCGAGACATGAAGGACGAGCAGGTCAACGAGCTCCTCTACCAGGCGCTCGAGACGGAATTGGGTGGTGTCCAGGTCTACGAGACAGCGCTCAAGTGCACCGTGAACGAGGATCTGCGCGAGGAGTGGCAGGGTTATCTCGACGAGACCAAGAACCACGTGGAGATCGTGAACGACATCTTCACCGAGCTGGAGCTGGACCCGACCGTTGACACACCAGGACGGGCCGTTGTCAGGTTCAAGGGCGAGGCCCTGGTTCAGGCGATGAACATGGCGCTGGAGGAAGGCGACATGACTGCCGCCCAACTCGTCGCCGCCGAATGCGTCGTCGATGCGGAGATCAAAGATCACGCCAACTGGGAGCTCATAGGTGAGGTCGCCTCCGAGCTCGAGGGCACCCGGAGCGAGGTGCTCCAGGCCGCCTACGAGCAAGTCGAAGAGGAGGAGGACGAGCACCTGTACCACACCCAGGGTTGGGCCAGAGAGCTCTGGTTCGAATCACTCGGCATGACCGCGGTGCTTCCTCCCCCCGAGGAGCAGAAGAAGGTCAAGACCGCCATCGGTGCCGCCCGGGCCGAGCAATCGCGGGAAGACTTCATCGAGAACTGACCGAGAACTGACCTGTGTGAGGATCCGCTAGGGGCGGATCCTCACACAACAGTAAGAGTCCGACGGCTCGAGATGGGCGATGCGACCGTCGGAAGCCGCCTCCAGCATCCCTTCGACCAGGCCGAGGTTGAGCTGGCACACCAGTGTCTGGTTCTGCTCCTTGAGGGCGTGGAAGGGGCAGTTGCGAAAACGGATCTCTCTGCCCTCCTCGACCGGCTCGTATCCCGTTTCCGAGAGGCCCCGCTCCAGTCCGTCTTCCGCCAGCTCGCGGCCGACGCGGTGTGCCGCCTCGCTCAGCTTCGACCCATCGATGCCCCCGGCGGCGGCGGCATCGAGAAGGATGCGGGCGGCGAGTGCATAGCGTCTGGGGGGAACGCTGGCCTCGTGGTCCCGATCAGACCGTCTGTACAGCTTGGCCGGTCGACCCGCTCCCGGCCCACTGCGACCGGTGCGCCGCATGAACTCGACTTCGACCAGCCCCTCCTCGGCGAGACGGTCGAGGTGATAGGCCGCGGTCTGACGAGGGATCCCCATGGCGTCGGCAGCTTCGTCACGACCCACCGCCCGGGTCGAGGTCACCACGAACTCGTAGAGGTGCCGTCGGGTGGAGTCGGTCAGGGCGCCGATCGCCCCCAGGTCGCCAAGCCCAAGCGGTTCTCGATCCATTGCCAGCACTCTAAAACAGGGCTCGTTTGACACTACAAATCCTGGCTTGTAAAAATGGGTTGTCTCATACATAGAGGAGGACCATGGCCACCGACACCAGCACCAGCATCGATGCGTCGAGCATGACGGATTCCCACCTCGCCTATCAAGTGCTTCATCTCGGCTTCACCGTCGCCCCGATCCTGTTCGGTCTCGACAAGTTCTTCGATCTCATGACCGACTGGGTCGAGTTCCTGCCAGGTTTCGTCACCGACGCGGTGAGCGGCTCGCTGGTCATGGGCGTGGTCGGCGTGATCGAGATCGCCGCCGGGATCGGGGTCTGGCTTCGCCCCAGGATCTTCGCTCCAGTGGTCGCCGCCTGGCTCGTTGTCATCATCGTCACTCTTGTGATCAGTGGCGGATTCTGGGACATCGCCCTACGCGACTTCGGTCTTCTTCTCGGTGCAGTCGCCCTGTGGCGTCTGGCCCGGGCCCACGCCTGAACGGGTCTCAGCGGAGGGCGCGCATGTACCCGTCCCGGGAACCGAGGTAGATGGTGCCCTTCCAGACGACTGGTGTGGCCTCGAGACAGGAGCCGCCGAGGTCGAGCGACCATTCCATGACCGGGGATCGTGGGTCGTCGAGGGAGTAGGCGCGCACGTCGCCGAGGCAGGTGGCGGTGACCAGGGTCTCGTCGACGACGACGGGTGAGGACCAGGAGTGGAACCCAACCTCGTCTTCCCAGAGCAACGATCCGTCGGCGGCGTCGACCGCGATGAGAGAGCCCTGATGGGTGTTCACATAGACAACTCCCTGGTGCAGAGCCGGGGTGGCCCATGAGCCAGCATCTGCGGCTCCCGCCGTGAGGTCGACGCCCCACAGCCTGGGATCGCCGTCTGTGTAGGGATCGAGCTTGACCAGCTGGCCCACCTCCCGATTGCGCTCGATCTCGGCCGTCCCCATCTGCGAGGGCTCGTGTTCGATGGAGACGTAGATCATCCCCTCGGCGTCGGCCACCATGGTGGCGTCGATGTCGCCGCCGGCGTAGTAGTCGAACACGATCGGCGCCTCGCCATCGCGCACATTGGAGACATCGAGTCCCACGATGCGACCGCCGGAGTTGGAGAAGTACACCCTCTCCTCGAACAGGAGCACCGAGCTCTCGATGGAGACGTTTCGCCCGGATTTGGCCAGCAGCTCGTCGTTGTACCCGGGCATCTGCACCAGTTTCACGGGATCGACCACGACCTTGCCCTCGGAGTCGTAGCCCCGGTTGAGCTGGATGGCGAAGAACCAACCGTTCTCCCCCCCCTCGTACATGATGTCGTCGACGATGGCAGGGTTGGAATCCCAGTCGTCGTTCCAGATCCCGTTCACCTCGCTGGCCTCCATGGACCAGACCACTGTCGGCTCCTCCCTGTCGAGGGCGAGGATCCTCAGGCGGTTGTCCCTCGAGCCGAAATAAAGCAGGGGGAACCCGTCGGGGTCGAGGGTGACCGAGCCTTTGATGATGTCGCCGGTTTGGAACTCGGGCCGCAGATCCTCCCCGGTGGCCGCGTCGACGAAGTGGACCGCGGAGTCGTAGGCGCCGAAGATCAGCTCGGTCACACCGTCGGGTCTCTCCCACAACGACGGCTGGCCGGTCCATCCCATCCCGCACCAGATCCTGGTCTCACCACCCTCGGAGGAAGGGCTGCACATCTGGGTGTCGGGGTAGCGCCAGGCCACCGTCGGTGTGTCGGGGACCGGCCCAGCCCCGTAGAAGGTGCGGGTCGGATTGCCCCGGAACATGGTCACGCCCACCGTGGTGCCCCAGGGCTGTCCGACGGTGAAACCTGGCACGGTCCCCGGATCGCGCACGGGGGGGACCGTTGTCGTGGTCGTGGGCAGGGTCGAAGTCGTCGTGGACGGCTCCGTCGTCGGAGGGTTCGGCCCAATGGTGGTCGGGGAGGCCGCGGCCAGGCCGGTCCTCGCCTCGGCGACGGGGGCGTCGTCCCGGGTCACCAGGAACACGGCCAGCCCCAGGACGAAACCGGTGGCCACGATCATGATCACCTGGCCGGCTCGTTCGTTCACAGTCGGGACCTCCTAGCGGCCACTATGCCGGTGGGGCGCAGGTCGGCTCACCGGTGAGCACAGGATGGCCGTGGGTCTCGATGTAAGCCGGTATCAGACATGCCTCGATGGCTCCGTCGGGGGCCACCACTGCCCTGGCCACGGCCGTCGTGGCGCTGGGCACCGAGTTGTGTGGCCAGACGAAGTTGCCGAGAGACCAGAACACCGCGGCGTCACCGACCATCTCGAGAGGCTGCATACGGTGTGGGTGGTGACCGAAGATGACGTCGGCGCCTGCTTCGATCATCGCCCGAGCCCGCTCGATGTCGTCCTGACGCGGGGTGGTGTCGAGCTCGATGCCCCAGTGGACGGTGACCACGACCAGGTCGGCGACTTCGTCGGCCGCTGCGACCGCCTCGACCATGGAAGCCGTGTGGTCACCGCTGCGCATCCCCGGTGAGTCGGCCGTGGCGTACCAGGACTCGTTGGGGGCTACGCCACCGAACCCGATCACGGCCACCGTCCAGCCGTTGACCTCGAACAGCGCAGGTTCACCTGCCTCGGCGACGTCACGTCCCGCCCCGACCGGCCCGATCCCGGCCGATATCAGGTTCTGCCGACCGTCGACCAACGCCTCCTTGCCGAAGTCCCCCGAGTGATTGTTGCCGAGGTTGGCCACGTCGATGCCGTTCGCCTTCATCGAGGGGAGGGATTCGGTGGGACATCGAAAGACGAATGCTTTGTCCAGCGGCGATCCGATGTCCGAGGGGACGCACTCCAGGTTGATCACGGTGAGATCGTCGTCGACGAAGAGCCCGTCGAGCCCAGACCAGGCGTGGTCCCATCCGTTGGCCGCAAGCGCCGGTATGTAGTCGGGATCGACCGCCACGTCACCGGTCCCGTGGATCACCAGGTAGCCCTTCTCGGGCAGCGTTGTGGTTGAAGTG
The DNA here is from genome assembly GCA_035462175.1 of Acidimicrobiia bacterium. Taxonomy (GTDB): domain Bacteria; phylum Actinomycetota; class Acidimicrobiia; order Spongiisociales; family ZC4RG35; genus JARDZU01. Next base: position 26,986 of record DATHUP010000002.1, read on the forward strand.
ACCGGAACCGTGGTCGAAGTGGTGGAAGAGGTGGTGGTCGTGGGGGAAGACGCCTCGATCGCAGAGACCTGGGTGGTCGAAGGAGCCTCATCATCCGCTCCGCTGAGCCCCAACGCGGCAAAAGCACCGGCGCCCACGACGACGCCACCGATGGCCACGATGAGCAGCTTGAGAATTCGGGACACGGGGCCGAAGGCTAAAAGCCTCCGGCCCGTTATACGTTGTACGTTCTACGTAAAACGCAAGACGTAGAACGTACAACGAGGACGTCAGAGGATCTGACTCAAGAACACCTTGGTCCGGTCTTCCTGGGGGTCGGTGAAGAAGTGCTCGGGCGTGCCGACCTCGACGATCTGGCCGTCGGACATGAACACCACGCGATTGGCGACCGCCCGGGCGAAGCCCATCTCGTGGGTGACCACGATCATCGTCATCCCCCCCTGGGCCAGTTCGACCATTACGTCGAGCACCTCTTTGATCATCTCCGGGTCGAGCGCCGAGGTCGGCTCGTCGAACAGCATCACCTTGGGCTGCATCGCCAGCGCCCGGGCGATAGCCACCCGCTGCTGCTGGCCACCGGAGAGCTGACCGGGGTACTTCTGGGCTTGCTCGGGGATCTTGACCCGTTCCAGCATGCTCATGCCCAGATCCTCCGCCTCCCGTTTCGGCAGCTGACGGACATGGCGCGGGGCCAGGGTGACGTTGTCGAGCACGGTGAGATGCGGGAACAGGTTGAACTGCTGGAACACCATGCCCGTCTCCCGCCGCACCACCTGGATGTTGCGGATGTCGTCGGAGAGCTCGACCCCGTCCACCACGATGCGGCCCCGGTCGTGTTTCTCCAGCCGGTTGATGCAGCGGATCAGGGTGGACTTGCCCGATCCCGAGGGGCCGATCACGACGACGACCTCCTGCAGCCCCACCCGCATGTTGATATTGGCCAGGGCCTGGAAGTCCCCGAAGTACTTGTCCACGCTCTCGAGGAGGATGATCGCCTCACCCGTCGACTGGGTCGCATCGGAAAACACCTGCGTTCGTTCTGTCATCTCTCTCCCACTCCAAGCTTTCTCTCCAGACGACGCGCCTCGCGCGACATCGTGTACGAACCGACCCAGAAGGCGAACCCGACGAAGGGCAAGGTGACCAGGTGCAGGCCCTGGGCCAGGAAGGGGGCCTGGGCGTTGGCAGCCTGGGAGGCGCCGAGGATGTCGATCATCCCGACGATGATGACCAGGGTGGTGTCCTTGAACAGGCTGATGAACTGGCCGACCATGGCCGGGATGGTGTTGCGCAGGGCCTGGGGCAGGACGATGAGCCTCATGTTCTTCCACGGGGACAGACCGACGGCCTGGGCCGCCTCCACCTGGCCCTTGGGCACCGACTGCAGACCACCGCGAACCACCTCGGCGATATAGGCCGACTCGAACAGGGTGATGGCGATGAGGACCCGGGTCACGTTGCCGGGTCTGAGCCCGCTGGGCAGGAAGAACCCGATCACGAAGATCCCCATCAGCAGCAGCGTGATCAGGGGGACTCCCCTGATGAACTCGATGTAGGTCACCGAGGCGACCCGAAGCGCGGGCAGGGTGGACCTGCGGCCCAGTGCCAGGAGCAGCCCGAGCGGGAAGGCCAGGGTGATGCCGGCGACGGTGAGGAAGACGTTGAGTTGCAGCCCACCCCACTGGTCCCAACCGATCCCGCCACCGGAGAGCACCGCATAGATGGCGACGAGGAGAACGACGACCAGAACCAGGCCGAAGCGCCGCACCGCGGAGGGGAGGACCCGGCCGATCGAATAGCCCCCGACCCCCGAGACAAATGAGGCACCAGCGATCAACCAGGGAGTGAGGGTCTGGGTGAGAAGCAGCACAGCCACGATGAAGACCAACAGCGGCCAGAAACGCCGGACCAGGGTCAGGGGGCCTGCCGCGGTGAACTCCACTCCGGACCGACGCGCCCTGGCCAGCGCCGAGGCGGTGGCCATCCCGGCGATGAGACCGATGAGGAGGGCAGTAATGATCAATGCAACCGACGGGCGCCACAGCTGATCGCGGGGAAACCCGCCGACCATCATCAGGGCGAGGTTGACCCGGAGTATCTCGAAGTCGGTGACGAAGAGGAACCGGACCACCCACCACAGGGCGACGGCGAAGACCCCGGTCATGAACAGGGTGAGGGCGGCGTTGTACCAGGTGGAGACCAGGTGTCTCCGCACCCAGGCCCATCCGCGTAGACCGGGCTCGATCGGTTGGAGGCTCTCCTCCGGGATCTGGATGTCGACGGTGTCGGAGGCGGTCATTGCGTGACCAGTTGCAGACGACGATTGAGGAAGTTGACCACGGCCGAGATGACCAGAGAGAACAGAAGGTACGACGCCATCAGGATCAGGACCATCTGGGGGGCGGGACGGCCGTTGCCTACGGCCTGGAAGGCGATCAGGGTCACCTCGGAGTATCCGACCGCGATGCCGAGGGAGGTGTTCTTCACGTAGTTCAGGTACTGGTTGATCGTCGGCGGCAAGGCGATCCGCATCGCCTGGGGGAGGGTCACATGACGCAGCCTCTGGAACCCGGAGAGAGCAAGAGCATTGGCCGCCTCCGTCTGCCCTTTGGGAACAGCGAGGATCGACCCGCGCACGATCTCGGCGACATGGCTGGCGGTGTATAGGACCAGGGCGATGAGCATGGCGAAGTAGCCCCCCAAGCCCGAGTAGCCCCCGGTGAGAACGCGGCCGTCGAGCACTGGCTTGGACAATTCGAAGGGCCGGCCGATGACCAGGAATCCGACGACTCCGACCCCGAGCAACACTCCAAGCGACCACAGCACCCGGTGATGTGGCTTCCCGCTGGCGTCGAATACCGCAGTGCGCCAACGCCAGACGATGGCTGCCACCACCAGGGCTCCCAGCATGACCCACATGAAGGTGGAGAAGCCCGGGTTGGCGGTGAAACCGGTGACGGCGATGAACCGGTTGTTGACGATGGCCAGGTCGAAGATCTCCACCGGGTCCTGGATCGTGGGCAGAGGGAGGATCCCGACGAAGAAGGCGACCAGGATGACCAACAGCGGGGGGATGTTCCTCAGGGTCTCCACATAGATCGTGGCCGCCTTGGCCACCAGCCAGTTGGTCGAGAGTCTGGCCACTCCGACCAGGACCCCGATGATGGTGAGGAGGGGCAGCCCGACCACGGCCAGTGCGAAGGTGTTCTTGATCCCAACCACCAATGCCCGCCACACGGCGGACCCGGCGCTGATATCGCTTCCGGTGACACTCACGCCCACCGGCTGTTGGAGGAAGTCGAACCCGAGCTCGATCCCGATCCTCCGCATGTTGTTGGTCAGGTTGAACCACAACACGTAGAGGATCAGCCCGATTACGGCGGTCGCCGCCAGCTGGACCACGACGCGGATAATCCGAATGTCCCGCCACCAGGGCGGGCGGGCGGTCTGCTGGGCGACGGTCGAGGTCAAGACGGAGATGAGCTGGGGGGTGACTCCTCGGTCACCCCCCAGATGGTCTATGGCTAGCGGTAAGGCGGGGCGTAGAGCAGCCCGCCATCGGTCCACAGCGAGTTGGGCCCTCGCTCCAACCCGAGGGGAGTGTCCGGCCCCACGTTGCGCGCGTATATCTCGGCGTAGTTGCCCACCGCGGCGATCACGTCGGCCGCCCATCCCGGCTCGAGGCCGAGACCCGACTCGAAGGTCGTGACGTTTCCTTCGTCGTCCTCGATCTCCAGCCCGAGGAAACGCCTGATGTTGACGTCCTCGGTGTCGGCAAAGGTGTCGACGTTGCCCGACTCGATGCCGAACTCCTCGGCCTGGATGGTCGCAATCACCACCCAGTCGATTATCTGGGACCATTGGGTGTCACCGTCTCTGGTGGCCGGCCCGAGTGGCTCCTTGGAGAAGGTCTCGTCGAGGATGGTCAGGGCTTCGGGCCCTCCCTCCGAATCGGGGAAGTTGCTGCGAACCCCGGCCAGCTGGGACTTGTCCGACGTCCAGCCGTCACATTGTCCGGCGAGGAACGCCTGCTGGAGAACCTCGTTGTCCTCGAAGGTGAGCAGTTCGAACGGGACGTCGCCGAAGCGATCGGTCACGTTCTGCTCGGTCGTGGTCCCGGTCAGCGAGCAGATCGAAGTGTTCGCCATGTCGTCGATCGAGGCGAAGCCGTCGTCCGCCCTGACCATCATCCCCTGCCCGTCGTAGAAGGTGGTGTGGGCGAAGGTCGCGCCTTCACCTCCGTCACGTGACGAGGTCCACGTGGTGTTCCTGATCAGCACGTCGATCTCTCCGGATTGGAGAGCGGTGAACCTCTGCTGGGCGTTCAACGGCACGTATTGGACTGCCTCGGCATCACCGAGGACTGCAGCGGCCACTCCCTTGCAGAAGTCGATGTCGAAACCGACGAAGTTGCCATCGGGGTCCCTGAATCCGAATCCCGGCACTGCGTCGTTGACACCGCAGTTGAGGGCGCCACGACTCTGCACCTCGCCCAGGGTGTCACCTGCCGGGGCCTGGCCGCCCGCGGTGGTCGTGGGCTCCTCACCACCTCCGGCGGTGGTCGTCGGTTCCTCGGCGCCTGCTTCCGTGGTCCCCGGCTCTCCCAGGGTGGTGGTGGTGTCCGCGGCCTCGGTACAGGCGGCGAGCACCATCGCCAAGGCGGCGAGCACCGCCAATAGCTTGGTTGTTTTCATGTCTTCCTCCAGTTGGTCGCTTCACGTCGGAAATGCCGATGTGCTGCAGTGGGCGACCCTAGCCCGAGGGCGCAGGGCCGCGTGAGGAAAAGCGGGGCTACCGAGGACCGGTCATCTGCCGGAGGAAACGCTGGGCCCGTTCCGTCCGCGGCTCGGCCAACACCTGCTCCGGAGGACCCTGCTCCACCACCCGCCCCTCGTCCATGAGCAGGACCCGATTAGCCACATCACGGGCGAAACCGAGCTCGTGGGAAACAACGATCATGGTCATTCCCTCGGCGGCCAGGGCCTTGATCACCTCGAGCACCTCGCCCACCAATTCGGGGTCGAGCGCCGATGTCGGCTCGTCGAACAGGATCAGAGCCGGGTTCATGGCCAGGGCGCGGATGATCGCCGCACGTTGCTGCTGGCCACCGGAGAGACGATCCGGGTACTCGTCCCTTTTGTCCGCCAGGTCGAACCGGGCCAGCAACTTCTGAGCCGTGACCTGGGCTTCTTCCTTCGACATCTTGAGCACCTTGGTCGGGGCGAGAGTGACGTTGTCCATGACCGATAGGTGGGGGAAGAGGTTGAAGGACTGGAAGACGATCCCGATGCGCCGTCGCACCGAGTCGGCGTCGAACTCGGGGTCGGCGATGTCGACCCCCTCGAGCAGGATCTGCCCGTCGTCGATCGGCTCTAGGAGGTTGATGCAGCGAAGCAGGGTCGATTTGCCCGACCCCGACGGCCCCACAACAGCCAGCACATCGTGGGTGTCGAGCTCGAGGCTGACGTCGGAGAGAACCGTGAGGTCGCCGAACTCCTTCCAGACCCCGCGCACCTCGAGGAGACGGTCGCTCATAACGACGTACCGCCCACCCGCTCCCTTTGACGGCGGATGAGATAGTCGGTGTATCGGGCCAGGGGAATGGTCAGGATGAGGAAGAGCAGCGCGGCGGCCAGGTATGCGGTGAAGTTGAAGGTCCCGGCCACGTAGATCTGGGCCCGGCGAAACGCCTCCTGCACACCGAGGAGGGCGAGCAGCGCCGAGTCCTTCTGCAGGGCGACGAAGTCATTGAGCAGCGGCGGGATGACGCGGCGGACCGCCTGGGGCAGCACCACCCAGCGCATGCTCTGCGCCGAGCTGAGACCGAGGGAGCGGGCGGCCGCGGTCTGGCTGTCGTGCACCGAGTCGATCCCGGCCCGGTACACCTCGGCGACGTAGGCGGAATACGAGATCACGAGTGTGGTGATTGCCCAGAACTCCTGGCTGTTGGGCACGCCCTGGAGACGAAGCGCCGGAACCCCGAACCCGAGCAGGAAGAGGAGGATGATGGTGGGGATGCCGCGGATCAGATCGACGTAGGCGGTGGCAGCCAGCCGCAAGGGGGTCAGCACCGGGGAACGGCTGCTCCGGATCACTGCCAGGAGCAGCGACACCACGAGGATGAAGACCTCGGCGATGAGGAAGATGCGAACGTTGCGGCCGAACCCGGAGAGAATGTCCGGGAACGAAGCCTGGAAATCCTCCCAGCTGAAGAAAGACTGGCGAACCTGCTCCCAGCCCGACGAGTTGACCACGACCAGGGTCACGGTCCCGAAGACGACGATGCTGCTGGCGGCGCCGATCAGGAGCGACCTGCGTCGCTGGCGACGGTGGAAGGCGAGCCGCCGCGCCCGGCCCGGGGACATGCCCGGGCTGCGGCGCGACGCCTCGGCCTCAGTCATTCACAAGTGGCCTGTTCCGTCAGCCGGTTTCGATGATGGGAGCGTCGACGACGTCGGATAGCCATTCCTGCTGGATGGCGTCGAGATCGACGTTGGCCAGGGCCTCGTTGACGCAGTCACGGAGGGGGTTGCCCTCCTCGAAGAGCATCCCGAACTGCTCGGGATCGTCCTCGCTCGCGGGGAACTGGGCGATCACCGAGGACCCCTCGATCTCCACCGCAGACACGAAGAAGGCGGTGGGTAGGTCCAGCACCAACCCGTCGAGCTGGCCAGCATCGAAGGCGGCCTTGGCGTCGGCATTGGTGTCGTAGACCAGCGGCTCGGTCTCCGGCTGGATGACATCGGTGATGAAGTCGAGGCTGGTCGTGCCCACCTGGGCCCCGAGGCGGTAGGCCTTGAGGTCTTCGATGGTGGTCGCCGAGGCGATGTCGGAATCGGTGAACCCCAGCAGCGCCTGGTTGACGTTGTAGTAGCCATCGGAGAAGTCGACCGCCTCGTCCCGCTCCTCGGTGATCGAGATCTGGTTGATGTCGAAGTCGAAGTCCTTCTCACCCGGTGCGAACGAGTTGTTGAACGGGACGACCACCCACTCCACCTCGTCGGCGGTGAAGCCGAGCTCCTCGGCCACGGCATAGGCCACCGCGCTCTCGAATCCGGTGCCGGTCTCGGGGCCGCCGTCGAAGTCGAACCAGGGCGGGAACGACGGCTCGTCGGTCCCGATGGTGAGGACGCCTTCCTGGACCAGCGTCAACTCCTCTTTCTCACAGGACTCACTGCCGCCGTCGCCACCACCTTCGGTGGCGCAGGCAGCCAGCACCAAGCCGAGCACAGCGATCAGGGCGATGTATCTCTTCATCGAAAGTCTCCTCCAGGGGGAGAGGGCAGGGTAGTGCCTGCAGATCCCCCCAGGACCGTCCACCGGCGATCCGGAGGATCGCCTCTACTTCTCCAGGACCATCCTCAGGAAGCGACGGGCCCGATCCGTCTTCGGGTCGACAAGCACCTCTTCCGGTGTCCCCTCCTCCACCACCACGCCGTCGTCCATGAACACCACCCGATCGGCCACATCCCGGGCGAAGCTCATCTCGTGTGTGACCACCATCATGGTCATACCGTCGCGGGCCAGGCCCCGCATCACGTCCAGAACCTCACCGATGAGCTCGGGGTCGAGGGCCGACGTAGGCTCGTCGAACAGCATCATGTCCGGGTTCATGGCCAGGGCCCGAGCGATGGCCACCCTCTGCTGCTGACCACCGGAGAGCCGAATCGGGTATTCGTCGATCTTGTCGAGCAGGCCGACTCGCTCCATCACCGCCCTGGCCACTTCGTTGGCTTCGTCCTGGGAGCGTTTCAACACCTTGGTTTGGGCGATCGTGAGGTTGCGCAGCACATCGAGGTGAGGGAACAGGTTGAACTGCTGAAACACCATCCCGATCCGGGTGCGAAGGCGGTCCACGTCGGCATCGGGATCGGTGATGTCTTCGCCTTCGATGAGGATCGTCCCCGAGGTCGGATCCTCGAGACGGTTGACACAACGAAGCAGGGTCGACTTGCCGGAGCCGGAGGGACCGATGACACACACCACTTCCCGCTCGGCCACTTCGAAGTCGATGCCTTTGAGAACCTCCAGCTCGCCGAAGTACTTGTGAAGGCCGACGATCTCGATCGCCGAGGTCATCGTGACACCGCCGCCCTTCTCTCCAATCGCCGCACCAGATAGGTCAGGGGCAGCGTGATCACCAGGTACACGATGGCTGCAATGGTCAAGGGCGTCGCATTTCGCGTCGTCGTCATGAAGTCACGGGCGAACTTGGTCAGCTCCTTGGTGAGGGGAGTCGTCCCCAGGACGAAGAGCAGTGAGGTGTCCTTGATCAGGAGCACGAACTCGTTGGTCAGCGGTGGGATGATGATTCGAAACGCCTGTGGCAGCACGATGGAAACCATGGCCCGTGACGACGACATACCCAGAGATCGCGCCGCCTCGGTCTGACCACGCGGGACTGCCAGGACGCCGGCCCGGATCGTCTCCGCCATGTATGCAGCGGCGACGACGCCGAGGGCCAGCGACCCGGTGACCAGGATGCCACCAGGGAGACGAAACCCATCGAAGGCAATGGGCAGCCCGAATCCGAAGAGGATGATCGTGATAAGGGCGGGCAAGCCCCGGAACAGCTCGATGTACCAGGTAGCGAACAGACGATAGGGCTTGATCGTGGACAGTTTCATGAGGGCGAGGATGAGCGCCAGGATCAAACCGAAGCTGAACGAGCCCGCGGTGTACGCCAAGGTGTTTCGCGCCGCGATGGCCAGGACATCCGGAAGCATCGCCTGCATCACGTCGACGTTGAAGAACAATCGTTGGATCCGCGACCAGTCGGCGACAATGATCGTGGCGAGGAATCCCGCCACGAAGACGCCGTACATCAGTGCGCGGATCAGGCGACGACGTTGTCTCGGCTTCAAGGCCATGATCGAAGGGCGACCCTAACGGGTCGCCCTTCGTGATCCAGTCCTCGAATGGCTACTCGAACCAGTCGGCGTAGATCTGGTCGTATGTCCCGTCGTCCTCGAACTTGGCCAGCGCCGCGTTCACCGCCTCGAGGAGGGCCTCGGCACCTTCCTCCTTCACCGCGAAGCCGTAGAACTCCTCGGTGGGATAGGTCTCGACCACTGAGGCACCCTCGTTGTTGAGGGCATAGTCACCATTGGTGACGATGTCCTGGAGTACTCCCTGGACGTTGCCCGCCTCGAGTGCCAGGAACATGTCGCCCGGCGCGTCGAACGAGACCAACTCCGCGTCGTCGGGCGCATTCTCCTGGGCGTAGATCTCGCCCGTGGTGCCGGTCTGCACCGCGATCGAGCTGCCTCCGAAGTCCGCCAGCGCAGCGAGGCCGGAATCGTCGAGGGCGAGCAGCGATTGATCACCACTGAAGTACGGCTCGGAGAAGTCGATGTTCTCCTCTCGCTCCTCGTTGATCGTGATCGAGGCGGCGGCGACGTCGCAGTCACCGGCCTCCATTGCCAACCCCGAGGTGATCGGGTCGAACCCGGTGTTGTTCACCGCCAGCTCCAGCCCGAGATCATCGGCAATGGCACGCATCAACTCGATGTCGAATCCGGTGTATCCGCCTTCTGCATCCGGATCTTCCATCTCCATCGGCGGATACGGGGCATCGGTACACACGGTGAGGGTGCCATCTGTGACCAGATCGAGGTCATCGACGTCGGCTCCACCGTCACCGCCATCGCCACCGCAGGCGGCGAGCACCAGGGCCATAGCGGCGAACATCGCCACCAGCCGAGTTGTCTTCTTCATGTTCTTCCTCCATTTGGGTCGTCCCGGAACGGGTCCGGGAGCGAGGGGAAGGGTAACGGTGTCTGAATCGGCGACAATTGGAAAGTGGGCACCAATCGGCGAGTCAACCGGGATTACTGGCTGCTCTGGTCCGGCTCGGGTCTGTCCAATCTCGGCGACGGGATACGTCTCACCGCCCTTCCCCTTCTCGCCGCCACCCTAACCCGGGACCCGCTGGCGGTCAGTGGCGTTCTCGCAGCCACCACCGCCCCCTGGATCGTGTTCGGCCCGATCGGCGGATCGTTGGTCGATCGCATCGACAGGAAGCTGCTGATGACCGGCGGGCAGACTGCCCGGGGCCTGGTCCTTGCGGTCTTGGCCATCCTGGTTGCCACCGATTCGGTGACCATGGCCCATCTCTACATCACCGGAGCGGTGATCGGTCTGGGTGAGATCCTGGTCGACACATCGTCTCAGGCCGCCATCCCGCAGCTGGCCGGAGGGATGCCGTTGGAGAAGGCGAACAGCCGGCTGATCGCTGCCGAGCTCGTGCTCAACGACCTAGCCGGCGGTCCGCTGGGAGCCTTCCTCTTCGCCGCCGTCGCCTTCCTCCCCTTCGGGGTGAATGCGGGCACCTTCCTCGTCGGCGGGCTCCTCATCGCACTGATCCGGACCCCGATGCAGGATGAGCGCGAGCCCCGCCGGCAGAACATGCGCTCCGACATCGTCGAGGGCCTCCGCTTCGTCTGGAGTCACCGGTTCTTTCGGGGGCTGGCCCTGGTCGTGGCCATCGCCAACTTCAGCATGGGAGCCGGCGGCTCGATCCTGGTCCTGCTCGCCATCGAGCAGTTGGGTACCACCGAGGCCCAATACGGTCTGATGGTGGGAATCGGTGCGGCCGGAGGTCTGGTCGGGGCTCTCGTCGCCTCCCGTGTCGCCCTGCGCATCGGGCGGCGCTGGGCGATGACGACCGGGACCGCCGTGCTCGCCGTGGGCCAGCTCCTGCTGGCCACGGCCCCGGACGGGATCTGGGCTACGGCCGGCCTGTCCCTCGGGTTGCTCGGGGTGAGCCTGTTCACCGTGGTGGGCAGGACGTTGCGTCAGGCGCTCACCCCGGATCGACTTCTGGGAAGGGTGGTCGCCTCGTTCCGGCTGGTCGGGATCGGCGCCCTCCCGATCGGCGCCCTCCTCGGCGGATGGTTAGCCCGCGCCACCGGTCTCCGCACCCCCTACTTCGTCAGCTCCGCCCTCATCGCCTTGGCCGCGGTGCTGGTGCACCGGGTGGCGCGGTCGGTGGACTGACGCTCAGGCGAGCAGTGCCAGGACCCGGGACACGACGGAGTCGGGGTCGACCCCGATCGATTGGGCGATGTCGGAGGGGGAGCCGAAAGGGAGAAACCGGTCGGGGACCCCGATGCAGGTGATCTCCTTGGTCAGACCTGCCCCGGCAAACGCCTCCATCACCGCAGCGCCGAAACCGCCCGCCACGACGTTGTCCTCCAGAGTCACCACGTGGCGAGCCGGAGCTGCCCACTCCAGGATGCGCGGGTCGAGCGGTTTGACCCAGCGTGCGTTGACCACGCCGACGGAGTGCCCCTCGGTGCGGATGTCGACCGCCGCCTTCTCCGCCGTCTCCACCATCCGGCCCGCCGCCACCAGCATGACATCGGTGCCCTCGGAGAGAAGCTGCGCCTCGCCGACGGGCAGGGCGGCCACCGGGACCGACGGCACCGACACCGCCGCCCCCTTGGGATAGCGGATGGCGATGGGGCCGGCGTGATCGACGGCGGTCTCGATCATGGCGCAAAGCTCGGTGGCGTCGGCAGGCACTCCCACCACCATGTTGGGGATCATGCGCAGGTAGGAGAGGTCGAAAACACCGTGGTGGGAAGGCCCGTCGGGACCGGTGATCCCGGCCCGATCGACCAGGAAGGTCACCGGTAGGTTGTGCAGGGCGACGTCGTCGACGATCTGGTCGAAAGCGCGTTGGAGGAAGGCCGAGTAGATCGCCACCACCGGGCGCTTCCCTGCCAGGGCCATCCCGGCGGCCAGTGTCACCGCATGCTGCTCTGCGATGCCCGTGTCGAACACCCGATCGGGGAACCGCTGCCACATCTGCATTAGTCCAGCCGTGCTCACCATCGCCGCTGAGATGCCGACCAGTTCGGGCCGGGTCACCGCCGCCTCGGCGAGGGCGTTGCCGGCGACGTCGGTCAGCTTGAGCTCGGATTTAAGGGCCTTTCCCGTGGCCAGGTCGAAGGAGCCGACGCCGTGGAGCTTCTCCAGCTCGTCCTCGATTGCGGGCTGATACCCGTTGCCCTTCTCGGTGACGACATGGATGACCACCGGCTGGTCCCAGGTCTTGGCGGTGCGGAACGTCTCCTCGAGGAGCTCGATGTCGTGGCCGTCGATCTGGCCGGTGTACTTCAGGTCGAGGGCATCGAAGACGGTGGACGGTTCGAGGATTTGCTTGACCGCGTCCTTGAGGCGCCCGGCCAGCTCGTCTGCGGTCTCACCGACCAGGGGAAGCCCGCGCAGCATGCGGCCCAGGGTGCGCTTGGTCTTCTCGTAGCGGGGGTCGAATCGATAGTGCGCCAGGGTGGCCAAGGCGGCGAGGCCACCCACCGTGGGCGCATACGACCGTCCGTTGTCGTTGACCACGATGATCAGCCGCTCCGGCTTGGTCACCGCGATGTGGTTCAGCGCTTCGTAGGCCATGCCCCCGGTGAGCGCCCCGTCGCCGATTATGGCGACGGTGTGGCCCGGGTAGCCGGCCAGGGCATGTCCGAGGGCATAGGAGAGCGAGGTCGAGGCATGGCTGTTCTCGACGAAGTCGTGCTCGGACTCCTCCCGGCTCGGGTATCCGGAGAGCCCGCCGGTGTGGCGAAGATGCTCGAAGTCGCGCATCCGCCCGGTGACGAGCTTGTGCACGTAGGCCTGGTGCCCGACGTCCCAGATGAAGCGATCGGTTGGCGACTCGAACACACGATGGAGGGCCAGGGTCAGCTCGACCACTCCCAGGTTCGGGGAGAGATGACCGCCGGTCTTGGAGACATTGTCGAGGATGAAGAAGCGGATCTCCTCGGCCAGCGTGTGGAGCTCCTCTTTGCTCAGCACACGCAAGTCGGCAGGGCTCGATATGGATTCGAGAATCGACATGGTGACCCGACCAGGCTAGCTACTGGCCCGTGCTTCCTCTTTGAGCAGGGGAAGACGAACGGTGAAGGTGGAGCCGAGACCGAGCTCGCTCAGCACCTCGACACGGCCCCCGTGACTCTCCACCACGTGCTTGACGATGGCCAGCCCCAGGCCGGTCCCACCGGTGGCCCTGGCCCGGGCGCTGTCCACCCGGTAGAAGCGTTCGAACACCCTCTCCAAATCGCGAGTTGGGATCCCCTCACCGGTGTCCACCACCCGGAGCAGGACCTCCCCGTCCACCAGTGTCAGCTCGACGTCGATGGACCCGCCGGAGGGCGTGTAGCGAACCGCGTTGTCGAGAAGATTGCGCACCGCGATGGCCAGGTCCCGCCTGCTCCCCGCAACCTGCACTGCGGTCGAGTGCACGGTGAGCGAGATCTCGCTCGCGTCGGTCGCGGGACGCAACCGCTCCACCTCCTCACGGACGAGGGGGTCCAAGTTCAGAGGCTCGAGATCGGGCTCGTCACGCTCGAGTCGGGAGAGGTCGAGCAAGTCGGCGACGAGACGGTCGAGTTGGCGTGCCGAGGCCTCGATCTGGACGGCGAAGCGGGGGGCGGAGCCGTCGCCTCTCTCGACCGCAATCTGAAGGGCCTCCGCCGAGGCGACTATGGCCGAAACCGGGGTCTTCAACTCGTGGGAGGCGTTGGCAACGAAGTCGCGACGGACCGAGGCGGCGCGCTCCCGTTCCGTGACGTCCACCACTACGAGAAGTACCCTTCGGTCGTCGGCGAACGGGGTGGCGATGGCCCGCAGCAGCCTCACCGGCTTCCCGTGCTCGGCGTCGATGGTCGCCGGCGCACGCAGCTCGCGACACCGCTCTACTGCCGTCTGGAACGAGAATGGCACCAAACCCGAAAGGGCGTCGGGCACGGCCCCAAGTAGCTGGTACGCCGAGGGGTTGGCGTACACCACTTGATCATCGTCGCCGAAGAGAACGGTTCCCTGCGGCAGCGCCCCCAGCACCACCTCCAGGGTCGACGAGGCTCTCTCGGCTTCCTGCACCCGGATCCGGTTCTCGGTGTCGAGCCGTGAGATGGCGGTGGCCAGCTGATTGATCTCGCGAACGCTCGATCGCACCATGGGATGAGCGGAGTCCGTTTCGACCAAAGCCAGTGTCTGGCCGGTCAGGTCGGCGATCGGTCGGGACAATCGCCTGGCCATCCAGGCAATTGCCGCCACTCCGACCAGACCAACGACCACGGAGATCACGATGATGGCGTTTCGATAAGGCCAAGTCCCTCCAGCCAGGTCCCGAGCGGCCACCGACAGCCTCAGGACCATGTCATCGTCGGCGGGGACGGCCAGATAGTGCTGGTCGAATCCGGTGCTCTCGCTGAGCCGGGTCGATCGCCCGATCTCACCGCCCATGGCAGCGGCCACCTCGGTCCGGCTTGCATGGTTCTCCATGTCTGCGGCCTCGTCGTGCGAGTCGGCCAGGACCGTCCCCGCCGCATCGATGACGGTGAACCGGTAGCCGGTCGCCGCGGCCATGGTCTCTACCCACGCATGGACCATTTCCGGGCTCGCCGGCATGCCTGCCTCGGCGATGCGGGCCGAAGTCTCGAGATGGTCGAAGAGCCGCTCGGTGAACGCGTCCTCCACCGAGCGCGAGACGAACCATCCAATGGCCCCGATCAAGACCAGATATGCCAGGGCCGAGTAGAGGACGAAGCGAAGGGCGAGGGGGGTCTTTCCCGGTCCTCTAAGGCTCATCGACGAACTTGTAGCCGAGGCCGCGCACCGTGAGGATGTGAATCGGGTCGCCCGGGTCCCGCTCCAGTTTCTGGCGAAGCCGCTTGATGTGGACGTCGAGCGTCTTGGTGTCCCCGAAGTAGTCCGGGCCCCACACCTCGTCGATCAGGGTGTGGCGAGCGGCCAGACGATTGCGACGTCGCATGAGCGACTCGAGCAGCTCGAACTCCTTTGGTCGAAGATCGACCGGCTCACCGTCGAGGCGGGCCTGATGGGCGTCGATGTCGAGCTCGATCGGACCACCCCGGAGCACCTCGTTGGAATCGGAGAGAGCGCCACCCTTCGCCGCCCGGCGCAGCTGTGCCCTGATCCTCGCCACGAGCTCGCGCATCGAGAATGGCTTGGTCATGTAGTCGTCGGCGCCCAGCTCCAGCCCCGCCACCTTGTCCGACTCGGCATCTTTGGCCGTGAGCATGATGATCGGCACGTCGGAAGAGAGACGGATCTGTCGGCACACGTCGAGCCCGGACATCCCGGGAAGCATCAGATCGAGCAGGACGATGTCGGGCTGGTTGACCCGGGCCGATTCGAGGCCGCCGACACCAGTGTCGGCGACCAGGACTTCGAAACCTTCGGTGTCGAGGGCATACCGGACCGACTCGGCAAGCCCCGGCTCGTCTTCTACGAGGAGGACGCGATGCCTCCGGTGGTCACCCGTCCGCGTCATCGACTGAGTTGTCCAGGCCCACCTCGACGAACTCGGCCCGCTCCCCAGTGATCAGGTAGGCGGTCTGCTCGGCGAAGTCCACCGCCTGGTCGCCGACCCGCTCCAGGGCCCGGGCGGCCATGAGGACCTTGGTGGCCCACTCCAGCATCTCGGGATTGCCTGCCACCGCCACGATCTCCTTGTACATGTTGGCGTTGAGCCGGTCCACGGGCTGGTCCATGGCCGGAAGCAGCTTCGCCTCGTCGAGGTCACGTCTCAGATAGGCCTCGATCGAGGCCCGGATCATGGGCCGGACCAGATCACCCATCTCCCGGATCTGCTCGCAGATCCGCTCCACCCGGGGCAGTCCCTCGTTGAACTGGGCGATCTTGGCGATGTTGACGCACTGGTCGCCCATGCGCTCGAAGGTTGCGTTGAGCTGGAGGAGGACGCTCATCCTCCTCAGATCCGAGCCCATGGGCTGGAAACGGGCCATGAGACCGGTCCACTGCTGGTGGACCTGGAAGTAGGTCCCGTCGATCTGGTCGTCTAGATCGATGACTTGCCGGGCGAGTTCGAGGTTCCCGGTCGTGACGGCCTCGACCGCCATCTCCACCATGCTCTCTGCCTGGTCGGCCATACCGAGGACGGTGTGCTCCAACGCTTCCAGCTCGCGATGGAAATGGAGGTTGGTGTCGGTGGTGTCGGTCATCCGAATCGGCCCGTGATGTAGTCCTCCGTGTCCTTTTCCCGGGGTGCGGTGAACAGCTCCTCGGTGGGGCTGAACTCGACCAGGTAGCCGGTGCGCTGGCCCCGTTCGTTCAGCTTCACATTGAAGAACGCGGTCCGATCGCTCACCCGCGCCGCCTGCTGCATGTTGTGGGTCACGATGATGATCGAATACTCGTCCTTCAGCTCGATCATGAGCTCTTCGATCTTGAGCGTGGCGATCGGGTCGAGCGCCGAGCAGGGCTCGTCCATGAGCACAACGTCGGGACTGGTGGCGATGGCGCGGGCGATGCAGAGCCGCTGTTGCTGACCGCCGGACAGTGCCATGCCCGATTCGTCGAGCTTGTCTTTCACCTCGTCCCACAAGGCCGCCTTGCGCAGGCTCTCCTCCACGAGGTCGTCCATGTTTCCCTTGTACCTGGCGATCCTCGGCCCGAAGGAGATGTTGTCGTAGATCGACTTGGGGAACGGGTTCGGTTTCTGAAAGACCATTCCCACCCGCCTCCTCACCTCGACAGGATCGACATCGTCCGAATAGAGGTCGACACCGTGGTACTCGACCAGGCCCTCGACCCGGGCTCCCTCGATGAGATCGTTCATGCGGTTGAAGCAGCGAAGCACGGTCGACTTGCCACATCCCGACGGGCCGATCAGGGCGGTGATCTCGTTGCGTCTGATAGGAAGCCTGATGTTGGCGACGGCACGGAAGTCGCCGTAGTAAACGCTCAGGTCCTCGACCCTGATGACGACCGGCTGGTCCCTGCGCTCCTGCTCTGACTGTGTGGCCGTCGTCATCTCGATTCTCGGTCGAGGGCGGTCCAGAACCAGTTCCTCGGTTTGCTGTTCCAATTCGGGCTCCATGGTATTAGACGGTCTTCTCGTAACGATTGCGCAGGTAGATGGCGGTGAAGTTGATCAGGAGCAGGACCACGAGCATGACCACGATCAGTGCCGCGGTGAGGGCGCGAAAGCCTTCCTGGGGCAGGCGGGCCCAAGAGAACACCAGCACCGGCATGGCGCTGAACCGCCCTTGGAGCACATCGAGGAAGGTCGAGTCCGCCCCGGACTGAAAGAAGGTGGTGATGCCACCGACCAGGAGCAGCGGGGCGGCCTCGCCAAAGGCCCGGGCGATAGACAGGATCGTGCCGGTGAAGATCCCGGGAGCCGCCACCGGAAGGACGTGGTACCGGATGGCCTGGAAGCGGGTCGCTCCCACCCCGAACGCACCCTCCCGGATGCTGTTGGGGACGGCTCGGAGGGCCTCGGCGGTGGTGATGATCACGATGGGCAGAACCAACACCGCCAGGGTCAGGCCACCGGAGACCAGGCTCCGACCTTCCACCCCGGGACCGGTCACCTCCCCGAGCAGCTTGACGAAGATGGCCAGTCCGAGGATCCCGTACACGATGGAAGGGACACCGGCCAGGTTCCTGATCGCGGCGTTGATCGTCCGCGAGATCCGGTTGTCGACTGCATACTCCTCGAGGTAGATGGCGGAAGCCACCCCGGTGGGGACGGCGAACACGATCACGAACATCATCAGGAGCAGGGAGCCGTAGAACGCCTGCCATATCCCGGCCACGTCCGGGTTGGCGCTGAGTTGGCTTCCCACGAAATCGGCGAACGATCGATCGGTCCAGACGGAGAGACTGTCGGCTATCACGTCCCAGAGCAGCACGGCCAGGATCAGGAGCGAGAGCAGCAATGCCAGCATGAGCGCCCAGGCGAACAGGGTCCCGCTGCGGTCGCGGCCCTTGCCGCTGAGACTCTGCCTGACCACCGCCGGCACGTCGACCGGTGTCAATACCACTTCCTCTCCCCTCAGTATCTCTGCCGGACACGTCGCACGAAGCGCTCCGAGGCCACATTGAGGACCAGCGTGACCAGGAAGAGGAGCAGTCCGACGAAGAAGAGGCTCTGGAAGGCGTAGTCGTCGCCGCGAACCTGATCGGAGCCGATGGCGAGCGATGCCATCGCCGCAGTCATGGTCTGGCCCGGTTCGAGGACATTCAGGCTGAACAGGGAACCGCCGGTCGCCCCTGAGGCGATGGCCACCACCATGGTCTCGCCGATGGCGCGGGACAGGCCGATGATCAGCGCTGCCACGATCCCGGAGATGGCGGCGGGGAACACCACCCGGGTCGAGGTGCCCATGCGGGAGGCACCGAGACCGTAGGAAGCCTCGCGCAGGGCGAGAGGCACCGCCCGCATCGAGTCCTCGGCGATCGAGGCGACCAGGGGGACGGTGAGGATCCCGACCCCGATGCCGGCGGCGAGCATGTTGAAGCCGGCTATTGCGTTTCCGAAGATCGCCTTGAGGATCTCAGGTGTGATGAAGGTCAAGGCGAAATAGCCCAGCACCACCGAAGGTAGGCCGGCCAGGATCTCCAGGGCGGGCTTGAGAACGCGACGGACCCGTGGCCGGGCGTACTCGGAGAGGTACATGGCCGCCCCGAGCCCGAGTGGAGTGGCTACCAGCATGGCGATCCCGGCCACCAGGAGGGTCCCCGTCACGATTGTCCGTATGTCGAACATGCCCCGTCTCGGGAACCACCCGATCTCCCACAGGGAGGAGAGATCGATGTTGCTGATGAACACCCAAGCCTCCCCGGCAAGGGAGAGGATGATGGCGATCGTGATCAGGATCGAGGTGGCGGCCGCCCCGAGGAAGAGAAGACGCCATAAGACCTCACGTCTCTGACGTCGGCGGTCTCCTCCCAGAGTCGCGGCGATAGCCGATGGTTCAACAGTCACTCATGTGGCCCATGGTCGGAAGACGGGGCCGGCACGCACCCATCACGGCGCGAGCCGGCTCCGGTCTTCGTCTTCAGTCGACTTTGCCCACGCTGCGGGCTTCCCAATTGGCTCTCCACTCGTCTATCTCTTCGGCGGTCAGGTCCACGTACCCGGCGTTGCCCACCTCGGCCAGCCCCTCGTCGGAGAGGTAGTAGTCGACGAACTCGACCAGCTCCGGCTTGGCGTCGAGTTTGTTGGCGTCGACGTAGATGAAGAGGGGCCGGGAGATCGGGTAATCGTTGGAGGCGATCGACTCCGGCGTGGGCTCGACGCATCCCTGCCCACCATCGACGGCGAGCGCCTTGACCACTCCCTGGTTCTCCACGTAGAAGGCGTATCCGACCCAACCGAGTGAGGTGTCATTGCCCGAGATGCCCTCGATGATCACGTTGTCGTTGGGAGAGGCCACATAGTCGGGACGGGGATTGGGATCCTGCTCTCTCTCCTCGGCGATGTCCTCGAGCACGATCTCGACGAAGCTGTCGAAGGTGCCCGACTCCTCACCAGGCGCCGTCACCGAGAGGGGCACCTCCGGGTACGGAGCGTTGGGAGCGCCGAGCTCGCCCGCCAACTCGTTGGCGTCGGACCAGTTCTCGAATCCGGTCGACTCGATCCCCAACAGCGCGTACAGGTCGGTGAAGGCGAGACATGAGACTTCCTCGTTGTTGATCGATGTCAGCACGGAGAGACCGTCGATGGCCACTTTGATCTCGATCGGCTCCACCCCGTTGCCCTGACAGGTGGCCATCTCGTCTTCGGTGATGGCTCGGGACGCATCGGAGACGTCTGTCTCTCCGTTGCAGAAGAGGACAAAGCCGTCGGAGGTGCCGGGACCGTCCACGCTGATGGCAACGCCGGGGTTCGTCCCACCGAAGGCCTCCGCCACACGGGCCGTGATCGGCTCAACGGTCGATGATCCGGAGATGACTATCTGCCCCGAATCCCCGCCGTCGCCCTCTCCGTCTCCGTCTCCACCACATGCGCCGAGCACCAGTGAGAGGGCGGCGATGAATCCAACCAGACGCACAGTTCGGGACTTCATCCCTGCGGTCTCCTTGTTCGGGATCGTTTTTCCTCAACGGGCCGCAGGCACTTCCCACCGCCCACGATCAAGCTAGGAAACGGCATTGACCGTGGGCTTGCCCCCAGGTGAACCGGAGATGAACGTTGGTCCCGTTCTGGGGGCAGACGAAGTCTGCCCTAAAGCACCGCGTTGGCCCGGGCCCGGGCCAACTCCTGGAGGGCGACGTGGGCGTCGACACCGGTGGACTGCGGTACCCGCTCCCATGACCCGTCGGGCCCGAGTGCCCAGGCCAGGTTGTCGTCGGCGAGCAGGACGTCGAGCACCTCGTCGATCCGGAACTGGAGATCGGGGTCGGTGATCGGCCCCAGAGCCTCGACGCGCCGGTCGAGATTCCGCGGCATCAGGTCGGCAGAGCCGATGTAGTAGTGACGGGTGCGGCCCCTGGCCCCGAACCTGTAGATCCGGGAGTGCTCCAAGTACCTGCCCACCAGCGACCTGACCGTGATGTTCTCGGACATCGCTTCAACACCGGGTCGGAGACAGCAGATGCCGCGCACGATCAGGTCGATGCGGGTGCCAGCCCGGGATGCCTCGTAGAGCGACTCGATCATCGCCGCGTCGACCAGCGAGTTCATCTTGAAGGTGATGTGGCCGTCGGCTCGGGCGGCTTCGTCCTCGATCAGCTCGATGAGCCGGCTCCGGATCCCGAGCGGGGACACGGCGAGACGCCGGTAGCTCGTGTGACGTGAATAACCGGTGAGATAGTTGAACAGATCGGAGAGATCCGAGCCGATCTCCGGATCGGCGGTGAACATCCCGACGTCCTCGTAGGTGCGGGCTGTCCGTTCGTTGTAGTTCCCCGTGCCGATGTGGGCGTAGCGGGCCACGCCCTCCCCCTCCCTTCGCACCACGAGGGCGATCTTGGTGTGGGTCTTCAGCCCGACCACCCCGTAGGTGACGTGGACACCGGCATCCTCCAGTCGTTGCGCCCACTCGATGTTTCGCTCCTCGTCGAAGCGAGCCTTCACCTCCACCAGGGCGGCGACCTGTTTCCCGCTCTCGGCCGCCTTGATCAGCGAGGCCATTATCTGACTGTCGCTCGATGTCCGGTAGAGGGTCACCTTGATGGCGAGGACCCTCGGGTCACGGGCCGCCGACTCTATGAACGGCTCGACGGTCGAGGTGAAAGAGTCATAGGGGTGATGAACGAACAGATCGCCCTGCTTCATCACCTGGAAGAAGTTGACCAGCTCGCCCGGCGACGTGACCAGACGTGCCGGGGTCACCCCGGCGAACACCTCGTGCTTCAACTGGGGGCGATCCAGCTCGTAGATGCCCATCAGGCCGGCCAGATCGAGGGGGCCGTCGACCCGATAGACATCGTCCTCGGTGGCTCCCATCTCCCGGAGCAGGAGGTCGAGGACGTCCTCGGGCATGTCGGGATGGATCTCGAGACGAACCACATTGCCGAACCTGCGCTGGGTCAGCTCCGACTCGAGAGCCATGAGCAGGTCACCGCCTTCGTCTTCCTCGATCTCGATGTCGGCATTGCGCGTCACCCGGAACACGTTCTGGCCCAGGACTTCCATTCCCGGGAACAGGGCGTTGATGTGGGCACCGATCACCTGCTCGAGGGGCACGAAACGCTCCAGGTCGGGGAGCACGACGAAGCGGGGCAGGATCGGAGGCACCTTGACCCGGGCGAACTTGGTCAGTCCGGTCTCCGGGTTCCTCACGAATACGGCCATATTGAGCGAGAGGTTGGAGATGTAGGGGAAGGGATGGGAGGGATCCACCGCCAACGGGGTGAGGACCGGGTACACCAGTTCCCGAAACTGAACATCGAGAAACTCGCGGTCCTCGGGATCGAGGGTCGAATAGTCGCTGAACACGATCCCCTCGTTGGCAAGAGCGGGTGCGACCTCGGAGAGGAACTGCTTGGAGACGACCTCGTATTGCAGCTCCACCCCGGACCGTATCGCCGCCAGTTGCTGACTGGGCGTCATCCCGTCGGGTGGAGTGAACCCGACACCGTGAGCCACCTGCTCCTTGAGCCCGGCGACCCGAACCTGGAAGAATTCGTCGAGGTTGGAGGCCCAAATCGCCAGGAATTTGACCTTGTCGAGCAAGGGAAAGTCGGGTCGTATCGCCAGCGACAAGACCCGGCGGTTGAAATCGAGCCAGGAGAGCTCTCGGTTCAGAAAATGATCCGGGTTGAATGATTCCACTGCGTCACCGACTGACTAGCACTTCTGGGTCACCAAATGGTCAACGGTCGTGACTCAGACCACCCAACAGGAAGAGTCGAAGATGCCGCGCAACCGAATCGATTCGCTCCTCTGGGTCCGATGCCGAGATCACTGTCTTGGCGGCCGACATGATCGTGTCCTGGATGAGCCGTCCGGCAAGCTCGGGTGGCATGCGCCGGAACTCGCCGTGCTCGACCCCTTCGAAATAGAGGCCGATCATTGCCTCTGCCAGATTGGAGTGGGCAGCCCTGACGCGATGCTGCGCTTCGAGGCCCATCCGGCCCACCTCGCGGTGGAGGATCAGGCCCAGGACCGGGTCGTTGACCACGAACTCGACTGTGCGGACGGAGAGGTCGGCCAGCCTCTCCCCTGCATTCCCTGAGCGGGGAGCGGCCGCGATGATGTCGGCGACCACACCGGGGAGCTCGTCCTCGACCAGGGTGGCGATCAGATCGTCCCGATCGGTGAAATAGTCGTAGAGAGTGGTCCGGCCGACGCCGGCGGCCAACGCGATCTCGCCGATCGGGATCTCGGCTGTCCCGGCCGAGGCGATCAGATCCTTGGCCGAGGCGAGCAGAAGGCTTCGGGTGAGGGCCTTGTGCTCGTCGATCGAGGTGGCGCGGATCCGGGGCATGGGGAGAGGCTATCCCGGTCTGGACGGAACGACCATCGCTTGACGACCTTGCCGCCCACCCGGTGCGTAGATTCTCCCGCAAGGAGGATCTCATGGGCACCGAGTTGGAAACCGTCGAAACCGGACGCGTCAGGAAGGAGGCCAGGCCATGGGCCGGCTTCTTCCTTGGTCTGGTCCTCGGGCTGGCGGTCGCCGTGATCCTCCAGCAAGCGGGGATCTGGCCGCTGGATCGTCTCCTGTTGTTCGGTTCGGCCGGGCTGTTCGCCTTGATCGGGTTCCTCCTCGGCGGGGCGGGGAGGAACCGGGTCGGATCGTTCTCCACCATCGTCCCCCTCGTCCTGGCGGTCGCCCTCATCGGTTACGGGGCCACCGGGCTCGGCTCGCTCAACGAGACCGGTGAGCTGAACGGAGGCTGCGCCGTGGAGGCGGCGTCGGATGCCGACAGCACGATCGTGACCGACACCAGCCGGCAGGACCCCTTCGAGGTCGATCCCGACGGCGGGATGTCATGGTTGGCGACGTCTCCGGGGCCGATCACGAACCACTTCTGGGAGATCTACGTCGACATCGGCGGTTTTGCGGTGACCGTGGCCGACAACGAGGAGGCCGAGCCGAACACCGCCGGGGACCTCGACAACACCGGTGACGTCGACGACGTCTCCGGATACATCGAGGACGTGTCCAACTATGCCGGCGTGGAGTTGGCCGGTGTCTTCGAGGTGGGCGGTGACATCGAGGGCGAAGGTGGGGCCTGCGACGGCTTCGGTTTCGTGACACTCACGGCCGACCCCTTGTCCACCCTCATCTCCCAGATCGCAGCCTTGATCGGCCTGCTCGCACTGATCGGCCTCCTGGCACTCGTCTTCAACCGGACCGAGCGGGTGGTGGCCATCGTCGACGAGTCCGAAGAGGGATTGACCGGCACAGAAGCCGGGGCCACGGCTGGAATGGCCGGAGCTGCCGGAGCGGCGGCACCGGCGATCGGGGGTGAGGACGAAGATCGACCCACCCGGGGCGGGGCACACATCCGCCCCGATGACACCGGGACCGATGAGCCCGAAGCCGACGGAGGGGACGAGGGGTGAGACGCTGACGGGAAGTAAACCCGTCTTGGCAAAGGTGGGAGGTGCCGCCAAACTCGGCGGGTGAGCACAGGCCCGATGCAGCTGACGACAGAGGTGGTAGCCGAGTGGAGGGCTCGTGCCGCCTGCTCCGGGTTCCAGCACTCTCTCTTCTTCCCGACGGCCGATGCCGACATCGCCGCCATCGAGCGTGCTCGTGAGATATGCATGAATTGCGCGGTTTCTCCCGACTGCCTCGAGTACGCCCTGGAGACCAACCAACGGGCGGGGATATGGGGCGGTACCACCGAGGACGAGCGGCGTTCGGTGCGCCGCAAGTGGTTGGCCGGCCGGCGGCGGGCCGGTTGACTCGAGCCTGAGGGCCCGACCCTGAGCGGAACGAGGAGAGCGGTCGTCGGAGTGGCCCTGCTCTTCTTCGTGAACGGTTTGGTGGTGGGCAGCTGGATTCCCCGTCTTCCCGAGATCCGGGACCGGCTCGCCCTCGACCTGGGCACACTCGGCCTGGCCTTGGCGGTGGGTGGACTCGGCTCCCTCATCGGATCATCCGTAAGTGGTCTCGTCGTGGGCCGGTTCGGCTCGCGGCGGTCTGCAGTGATCGCCGCCATGGTCGTCTACCTGTTCCTCCCTCTGATCGCCGTGGCCCCGACTGCGGCGCTGCTCGCGAGCGTCCTCGCCTTCATGGGGTTCGTCGACTCCCATGCCGACGTTGGGATGAATGCCGTGGGTGTGAGAGTCGAAGAATCCGTCGGCAGGTCGGTGATGACCAGGTTGCATGGCTTGTGGAGCCTCGGCGCTCTGGTCGGCTCCGGTCTGAGCGCACTCGCAATCCTGGTCGGGGTCGGACTTGTCTTCCATCTGTTGGCCATGTCTGTCGTCGGCGTTTCGGCCGCCCTCGCCTCGATCCGTCTCATCCCGGAGTCACCGATCAAATCGCGGCAAGGTCAGCGCCGAGGAAAGCTGGCCGCGGGACTGATGCTGGCAGGTGGGCTGGCAGCGTGCGTCGAGGGCCCGCCCCTCGACTGGAGCGCTCTTTTCCTCACCGATGTCACCGGCAGCGGTGAGGCGGTGGCCGGAACCGGCGCCATCGTGTTCACGGCAGGGATGCTGGCCGGGCGGTTGGCCGGCGACCATGTCGTCGACCGCTTTGGTTCGATTCGGACGCTTCATGCCGGAATCGCGGTTGCATTGTCGGCGCTCTTCCTGGTGGCCGCAGTTCGGTCTACGGGCGTTGCCCTCGTCGGCTTCGCCGTCTGGGGGCTCGGGGTCTCGGTCGCCCTTCCCGTCCTCTACAAGCTGGCCGGCTCGCATCCATCCTTCGGCGAGGGGTCGGGGCTGGCTGCCCTGACCGTCGGCACTCGGCTCGGGTTCATTGCCGCACCGGCCTTGATCGGGTTCACCGCCACCGCTTGGTCCCTGCCCGTGGCGCTGGCCGTCGTCGTGGGTCTCGCCGGGGCGGCCTCGATGGTGGCGGTCGCCGTCACCATGTCCGCCAGGGGCGAGGATTCCATTCCTGGCCGGAGCACTTCATAATGTGTGCACAACCGAAACGGGGAATCGCATGAACAAGCAGGCCGAATACGTGCTGCGCACGGTCGAGGAACGCGGGATCCGCTTCATCCGGCTCTGGTTCACCGACGTTCAGGGGTTCCTCAAGTCGGTCTCGATCAGCCCCGCCGAGCTGGAGGTGGCCTTCGAGGAGGGAATGACCTTCGACGGCTCGGCCATCGACGGGTACGCCCGCATCCAGGAAGCCGACATGCTGGCCCGCCCCGACGCCTCCACCTTCGGCGTCCTCCCCTGGCGGACCGAACAGCAGGTGGCACGAATGTTCTGCGATATCGCCACCCCCGACGGCGAGCCTTTCTCCGGTGACCCCCGCATCGTGCTCAAGCGCAACCTGACACGAGCCTCGGAGATGGGGTACACCTTCTACGCCGCCCCCGAGCTCGAGTTCTTCTACTTCCGTGACTCCGGTCCCGAGCCCGAGGTCCTCGATCACGGGGGGTACTTCGACCTGACTCCTCTCGACGTCGCCCAGGACTACCGGCGTGACACCATCAATGCCCTGGAGCAGATGGGCATCCCCATCGAGCACTCCCATCACGAGGTTGCGCCGAGCCAACACGAGATCATCGCTCGCTACACCGACGCCCTCACCATGGCCGACACCATCATGACCTCCCGGCTCACGGTGAAGGAGGTGGCGCTCAAGCACGGGATCTATGCGACGTTCATGCCCAAGCCGCTGGAGAACCACGACGGGTCGGGGATGCATCTGCACCTCTCCCTGTTCGAGGACGACATCAACGCCTTCCACGAGCCGGGTACCCCCGGTGGGTTGTCCAAGATTGGACAGGCCTTCATCGCCGGGCTGCTGCGCCACGCCGCAGAAGTGACTGCGGTCACCAACCAGTGGGTCAATTCCTACAAGCGGCTGGTGAGTGGTTTCGACGCCCCGATCTGGATCTCCTGGGCGCGCAACAATCAGTCGGCCCTGGTCAGGGTGCCCACCGTCAAGAAAGGCAAACCGTCGAGTGTCAGGGTCGAGTACCGGGCGGCCGACGCGGCATGCAACCCGTACCTCACTCTCTCGGTGCTCCTCGCCGCCGGTCTCGCCGGGATCCGCGAAGGCTACGAGTTGCCCCCGGAGATCGCGGCAAACCTGCAGCAGATGACGCCGGCAGAGAGGGCCGCCGCCGGGGCCAAGCGACTCCCCGAGACCCTCTCGGAAGCCCTCGACATCATGGAGAGGTCGGAGCTGGTTGCAGAAGCCCTCGGCGAGCACGTCTTCGACTGGTTCCTGCGCAACAAGCGGGCGGAGTGGGACAGCTACCAGCAGCACGTCTCCCGCTTCGAGCTGGAGAGCTACCTCCCCGTCCTGTGATCGTCGCCATCCACCCCCCCGACTGCTCCGAGAGCATCCTCGACGGCCTTCTCCTGGCCGGGGCGACCCACGTCGCAGCTCCCGAGCTGCTCCCGGAGAGTCGAACGATCGGCGACGCCGACATCCTGCTGGTGGAGCTCGGCGACCAGCCGATCCGGCGTCTGCGCGAGGTGTCCCGAATCGCAGAAGCCATCGGGCTGCCCATCGTCCTTGCAGTCTCCATCGACCAGCTCGCCCTCATGGAGTCCACCACCGGGGTCTCCGACTTCATCACCGCCCCGGTCGATCCGCTCGAGCTGCGTCTGCGGGTGAATCGCCTCACCACCGAAGCCTCGAACGACCATGTCGTGGTGTTCAAGGACCTCGAGCTGAATACCCTCAATTACCAGGCGACACTTGGCTCGAATCCGATCGACCTCACCTTCATGGAGTACGAGCTGCTTCGTTTCCTGGTCGAGAACCCGGTTCGGGTGTGGTCCCGGGAGCAGCTCCTCTCCAAGGTCTGGGGTTACGAGTACTACGGCGGGGCTCGCACCGTCGACGTCCACATCCGCCGCCTCCGCTCCAAACTCGGCGAGGAACGCGCCTCCTGGATCACCACCGTCCGCTCGGTCGGCTACCGCTTCGGCTAGCCCGGGCGGCCCGAACCTGACCTGACCTGAACCTGAGGTTCCCCGTTGCATATATGCAACAAACTCTCTCCAGTTGAGGACGTGGGTGGAGCAGGTCTCACGAACCGGAGAGAGTTCGTAACGGATATGTGACGTGGAACCTCAGGTTGCCGGTAGCAGGGACCACAATTGAGGGCTATGGGTTTTCGCACCAAACAAGTACACGCCGGGGTGACCCCCGATCTCAGCACCGGGGCGATCCTGACCCCGATCCACCAGTCGACCACCTTCGTCCAGGACTCGGTCGACGAATACCTGGGAAAGGGCTACTCCTACAGCCGGGGGGGTAACCCCACGGTGCGCGCCCTCGAGGAGAAGCTGACCGCCCTCGAAGGCGGCCATGACACCACCGCCTACGCCTCGGGCATGGCGGCGACCGTGGCGGTGTTCCTCGGTCTCCTCGAGACCGGCGACCACGTCGTCATCGGCGACGTCGTCTATGGCGGCACCTACCGATTCGCCGATCATTTCCTGAGCAAGTTCGGAGTCGATGTCTCCTTCGTCGACGCCGGAGACCCGGCCGCGATCGAGGTCGCGCTCCGCCCCGAGACCCGCCTCGTCTTCACCGAGTCGCCGGCCAACCCGACCTTGAAGGTCACCGATCTGGCCGCGGTCTCCGAAATGACCAGGGCGGCCGGCGTGGTCCACGTGACCGACAACACCTTCCTCACCCCTTACTTCCAAAAGCCGTTCGAGTTGGGCGCCGACGTCATCATCCACTCGACGACCAAGTTCCTCGAGGGTCACAACGCCACTCTGGGTGGTGCGGTCGTCGTCGCCAGCCAGGAACTGCACGAGAAGGTGGCCTTTGCCCGGCTCTCGGCCGGGCTGATCATGTCGCCGATGGTCGCATGGCTCACCATGCAGGGGGTCAAGACGTTGAGCGAGCGGATGGACTGCCAATCCGCCAGCGCCCTAGCCATCGCCGAGTGGCTGCAGGGCCATCCCAAGATCGACTACGTGAACTACCCGGGGCTTCCCGACCACCCTCAGCACGAGCTGTCCTCGAGACAGGCGTCAGGCTTTGGCGCCATGGTCTGCTTCGAGCTCCACGGCGGGATCGAGACCGGGAAGAAGCTGATGGACGCGGTCGAGTTGTGGAGCCTGGCCGAGAACCTGGGGGCCGTGGAGTCTCTGATCACACACCCCGTGACGATGACCCACGCCGCGGTGCCCCCGGCGGAGCGCATCGCCGCAGGCATAACCGACGGGCTCGTCAGGCTCTCGGTCGGTCTCGAGGATGTCGAGGATCTCATCACCGACCTCGACACGGCCCTGGATCGGATCTGATCCGGGTGTCGCGACGACCGTGACGCGGCTCAGGATGGTGGTGGTCGCGTTGGCGGCGGTGGCAGTCATCTTCGTGATGGCCTTCACCGGCCCAAGTCCCGAGACCGAGGTCACGTCGTCGGTCACCCGCAGCGGCGGTGTCTGTCTCCAATTGGAGCAATGGGGCCTCTTCGGCTGGGTCATCAGAGGGCAGACCTACACCGAAACCGACCTGGCCGAGGCCAACTGGCACACACCGGCCTCGTCCAACCCGCCCTGTGAGCAGGCCCCGATCGCCGAGCAGGAGGTGAGGCTCCCCGACGGCGCCGCCCCGGATACCTACCGGCTCTGCGGGTTGGCCGACGACCTCGGCTGTCTCCAGTTCGGGTTCACACCTGCGGGGGCCGGGGCCGCGCCCTGACCAGTGCGTCGCGGGCGAACCTAGGCCCGTCTTCAGTCTCGACCGGGCGACGAACAACCTGCGACTCCACGATGAACATGCCGTCGAGCCATCCGACGATTCCACGAACGTCCCAGAGGACCTCCGGGTACTGGGGGCCTCCCCAGCCATCGGAGACATTGGAGACATCGTGACCGATCAGGAAGAGCTCCCCGTCGGGATACAGCCACTCCCTCGCCCTGACCAGCACCCTCTCGAAATCTGGCGCGGCCAGATGCAGATAGGCGACGAGGACGAGGTCGTATCTGTCTTCCGGCTCCCACTCGAGGACGTCGGCAACTACGAATTCGACCTGGTCGGTATGAGCCGCCCCGCGTTCCACCGCGACCTCGGAGAAGTCGACGGCCGTCATCTTCCAGCCCAGCGAGGCCAGCCAGATCGCGTTCCTACCTTCGCCGGCGGCCAGATCGAGACCACGCCCCGGCATCATGGTCTTGAGACGGTCGGCGACGAAGAGATTCGGTGTCGCCGACCAGAGACGGTCGGCGCTCTGGTAACGCTGGTCCCACTCGAAGGCGTCCACCCGTTGGCGTCCTAGCCGAACTCGATGCCCTGGGCCAGAGGCAGGTCATCGCCCCAGTTGATGGTCGTTGTCTGCCGACGCATGTATGCCTTCCACGCATCGGAGCCTGCTTCACGTCCACCGCCGGTTTCCTTCTCGCCGCCGAAGGCCCCACCGATCTCGGCGCCGGAGGTGCCGATGTTGACATTGGCGATCCCGCAGTCGGAGCCGGCGCTGCTGAGAAACCTCTCCGCGCTCTTGACCGACTCGGTGAAGATCGCCGAGGAGAGACCCTGGGTCACTCCGTTCTGGATCTGGATCGCCTCCTCCAGTGTGTCGAACTCGATCACCCAGAGGATGGGAGCGAAGGTCTCCTGTTGGGTGATGGTGGCTTCCTTGGGGACCACGGCGATGGTCGGCTCGACAAAGTAGCCCGGCCGGTCGATTCGATTGCCACCGGTGACGATCCTCGCCCCCTGCTCCCGGGCGATGTCGAGGGCGGTCATCATCTGCTCGATGGCTCGCTCCCCGACCAGGGGCCCCATGAGGGTGCCCGGCTCGAGTGGGTCACCGATGCCGACCTGTTGGTACGCCTCGATGAGCCGATTGACCATCTTGTCCGACACGGCGCGGTGGACGAGAAGCCGGCGAAGACTGGTGCATCGTTGCCCGGCGGTCCCGACGGCGGAGAACAGAGTCGCCCTCACCGCGAGATCGAGATCGGCGTCGTCCATCACGATCACCGCGTTGTTGCCGCCCAACTCGAGCAAGGACCGGCCCAGGCGCTGCGCCACGGCGGGGCCGACGATGCGACCCATGTTGCAGGAGCCTGTTGCGGAGATGAGGGGCAGCCTGGTGTCCTGGTTCATCAGGTTGCCCACGGTTGCCCCGTCACCGACAGCGAGGTTGAACACCCCTTCGTAGCCGCTGCCCTTCATGACCTCGTTGGCGATCCGGGTGACGGCGATGGCGGTCAACGGGGTCCGCTCCGACGGCTTCCACACCACGGTGTCGCCGCAAACGGCGGCCAGCGCCGAGTTCCACGACCAGACCGCCACCGGGAAGTTGAACGCGGAGATCACCCCGACCGGGCCGAGCGGGTGCCAGTGCTCGTACATGCGGTGGTTGGGCCGCTCCGAGGCCATGGTGTTGCCGTAGAGCTGACGGGAGAGGCCGACGGCGAAGTCGCAGATGTCGACCATCTCCTGCACCTCGCCGATCCCTTCGGGGAGGATCTTTCCCATCTCCAGGGTGACAAGGGCGCCGAGAGGCTGGATTTTCTCCCGCAGGGCGTCGCCGAGCTGCCGCACGTATTGGCCCCGCTTGGGGGCGGGGAGGAGTCTCCAACGCTCGAAGGTCTCGACCGAGTTGGCGACGACGCGGTCGTAGTCGTCGGCCGAGGCCATGGTCACGGTGGCGAGGGTTTCCCCGGTGGTGGGGTTGACGACCTCGATCGGCTCTCCCGTGGCGTCCAGCCACTCGCCGCCAAAAACGCCGCTGTTGTGATCGGCCAGACCGAGAGCGGCGAACACATCTGCCTGGTTCATCTCGCCGCCACCACCTCGATCTC
Organism: Acidimicrobiia bacterium; assembly: GCA_035462175.1. Taxonomy (GTDB): domain Bacteria; phylum Actinomycetota; class Acidimicrobiia; order Spongiisociales; family ZC4RG35; genus JARDZU01. Next base: position 58,148 of record DATHUP010000002.1, read on the forward strand.
GACGAGGAAGCCGCCGGGCAGAGCACCGGCCTGGATGGTGGAGCGGGCAGGTGGCTCGGTCCCGAAGTAGGAGGCGTATACGTCGTTGACCTTGGGGAAATGGCCCATCTCGGCGAGGAAGATCGTAGTTTTGGCAATGTCTTCATAGGTCAGGCCGAGGTCGGCGAGGATGGCGCCTATGTTGTCCATGACCTGTCGGGTCTGGATCTCGATGTCATCGGGCCGACGCTCTCCGGTGGCGGGATCGATTGCGACCTGCCCACTGAGAAAGACCAATCCCCCGACCTCGGTGGCGACTGAGTAGGGGCCCATCGCCTGAGGAGCGGACGGCGTCGCGAGAACGTTCTTGGGCAATTGTGGACTCCTGGTAGCTACCCCCGAGGGTACCGCGACTTCGGGCCCTTACTTGAGGGGCTCAGCGAGCTGGGATCAGGAGAAGCTGTTGCCGCAACCGCAGGTGCGGGTGACATTCGGGTTGTCGATGGCGAACCCGGCACCCATCAAGCCGTCCTTGTAGTCGAGGGTGGAGCCCTTGACCAGCTCGGCGCTCTGTGGGTCCACGACGACCTTGACCTCGCCGAAGTCCTCCACGATGTCGGTCGGGTCGATCTGGCTGTCGAAATACATCTCGTAGGAGAAACCGCTGCAGCCACCGGGACGCACCGCCATGCGAAGGGCCAGGCCTGGGTCTCCCTCGGCCGCGATCAGCTGGCCGATCTTCTCGACGGCGAAATCGGTCACATTGACCGTCTTCTCGGGCTTGTTGGACTTGATGCTGAGGATCTGTGTCATTCCTGAACCTGGTCGCCTACCCGACTCATACTAATCAGCTCCGCCGGTAGCACCATTCTCACTACATCGGTAGTGGAAATTACCATGGGGCCGATGGTCACCCGTGACGATGTCCTCAGCACCCTTCGAGGTGTCCGCGATCCCGAGCTCGGCGGCAACATAGTCGAGCTGGGCATGGTCACGGATGTCTCCGTGGTAGACGGCCTGGTCGATGTCGGGATCGCCTTGACCATCGCCGAGTGCCCCCTGCGCAACCAGATCGAGGACGATGCCAGACGGCGGGTCGAATCGATGCCCGGCGTCGACGGCGCCCAGATCCGGACCACCGGGATGACCAAGAGACAGCGGGCAGGGCTCATGTCCGTCGCTCGGGCGCAGGCGCGCGCGGGCGCCGAACCGACCCAGGTCGCCCCCACGACCAGGGTGATCGCCGTCGGCTCGGGCAAGGGCGGGGTTGGCAAGTCGTCCATATCGGTGAACCTCGCCGTGGCCATGGCCGAGTCGGGGCTCCGGGTCGGCCTCCTCGACGCCGACATCTGGGGTTTCTCCACGCCGCGGATGCTGGGTGTCGAGGATCGGCTCGAGGCGGACAACGAGACCAAGCTCATCGTCCCCGTCGTGGCCCAAGGCGTGAAGTTGGTCTCGACCGGTCTGATCATCGAAACCGAGGAGACCGCACTCATGTGGCGCGGCCTGATGTTGTCCAAGGCTCTGGAGCAGTTCCTCAAGCAGGTGGAGTGGGGCGAGCTCGATTACCTGATCATCGATCTGCCGCCGGGCACGGGCGACATCCAGATGGCGCTGACCCGGATGTTGCCCCAGGCCGAGATGGTGGTGGTCACCACCCCGCAACGTGCCGCGCAGAAAGTGGCCGTGCGCGTGGCGGACATGGCCCGGCGTTCGCACATGCCGATCATCGGTGTCATCGAGAACATGGCCGGCCTCGCTTGCGACTGCGGTCGGGTCCACGAGGTGTTCGGCCGAGGTGGCGGCGGCGAGCTGGCCGAGGATCTAGGCGTCCCTCTGATCGCTTCCATTCCTCTCGACCCCGAGGTCGTGCCCGGAGGCGACCACGGGGCACCGGTGGTCACCACCGCCACCGCCTCGCCTGCCGGCGCCGCATTGCGGGAGGCCGCCGAGACCATGGTCCGACTCCTTCCCCCCGCCGACCTCGAGACCTGCACCGGTCGCATCGCCAAGATCCTCACGGAGCTGGAGGAGTTGCCCGCCTAGTGGTCTGTCGTTGAAATAGGGCGAGGGTGTCTCCGAGTCATCGGCGTCATCTGGCAAGGAGACAAGCGCAGTCGCAGCCGGGAGCTGCGGCGAGCATTTTCGACACAGCCAGGGGCGGCGAGGGCCGGAGAGACACCGCCAGTATTTCTGCGACGGGCCACTCGTGGTCTAGTGGTCTGGCTCGCCGATCAGCCCTTCGGCGGGAACCAGAGATCGACAGAGAACGGCCTCTTCTCGATGCCTTCGACCACGTAGGTGTTGACCACCTTGTCGGCGATCGTCTGCCGTTTGTCGTCGATCAATGGAAGCAGGAACCCGAGGCCACAGACGATCGCGTCGAGGATGTGGGCGAACTTCCGCCCGATTCCCTGCCCGGTTCCGATCACCTGACCCTGGCGGTCGACCACCCGAATTCCCATTATCGCTTTGCCCGGTGTCTGCCCGGTCAGGCCATCCAGGTAACCCATGTAGATGAAATACCCGAATGAGATCAGGCCGAGAACGCTGAACACGGCGGTGTTCCGGAAGGTGAGAGCGTCGAGGATCCAGATGGGGGCGAAGTCGATCAGGTAGCCGAGGGCGCGTGTCCCCCACGGTGCGAGATTGGCAGGCGTCGCCGCCGGCTGCTCCGCCGGGAACTCAGGTGGGGTGGTCACAACGGTCTCCTCCTCGGAGTCAGGGAGGGTTGCATTGAAGCAGGGTCGGCCGAGGTCTGACGGCAGGAACGAGCCGGCCAACCCGAGGACTAGTCACAACGAGCTTCTCGACAAGAGTCCTTTAAACCCTGGTGACTCTGACCGAATATGACCTTCAGAACGTGCCTCGGTGCGTGGGGTTGGGGGCATCAGGGAGGCTAGATCGGAAGAGGACCCGAAAGGGTCCTCTTTCGGCATTCAAGGGCCACCATCCCGACTTGTGCGGCTCAGCCGCACAAGGAGCGCACCAGGGGGTATGGGTTGGCCGCCGACCCTCCCCCCGGGTGATACTCGAAGTGGAGATGGGGCAGAAGGTCGGGGGCATTGCCCGACGACCCGTTGTACCCGATCACCTCGCCCTCGGCAACGGTCTGTCCCACAGAGATGTCGGCATAGCTCTCCAGGTGGGCGTAGAAGAACTGATCGCCGTTCTCGGTCCGGAGATAGAGGGCCAGACCGCTCAATGCGCCGCTGGTGAGACGTTGGATCCGACCTGCGAAGATGGCGACCAACGGCGTGTTGCGGGCAGCGATCATGTCCACGCCCTTGTGCGAACGCCCGCCCGAGCGTGGATCACCCCAGCTGTCGGTGAAGGAGACCGCTCCCGCCACGGGACACGCCCCACCGCTCGATGCCGGCGGTGGAGGAGTCGTAGTCGCAGTCTCCTCCGGCACCGTGGTCGCAGTGTCCTCCGGGATCGTGGTGGTGGGATCTGAATTGCCAGGAGCGGTGGTCACCGAGGCGGCCAGCGTGGTGGTAGTCGCGTTGCGCGCTGCCTCCTCGGCCGCCTGCCGACGAGCCTCCTCTTCGGCCCGCCGCCTCGCTTCCTCCTCGGCGGCCCTCTGCGCCACCAGCCGGTCGTAAACCGCCTGGGCCTCGATCAATCGCCCCTGGAGCTCCCCGGCCTTCTCCTCCAACTCCACCGCGAGCAACACCTGCTCCTCCGACGCCTCGCTCAGCCGCTCGGTCTGTCGGTCGAGCTCGGTTCGATAGGAGCGAAGCTGGTTGATCACGTCGACGTCCGTTCCGGTGACGTTGCGCAGGTACTCCACCCCTGCCCCATAGCTCTGATCACTGGACGAGAAAAGGAGCCTGACCGAGCTGGCGGTGGAGGTTCCCATGTACATCTCGACGGCTACCTCCTCCAGCTTCTTCTCGGTCTCGGCGATCTTCACCTGTGACAACTCGACCGAGGCCGTGATGTCGGTGATCTCCTTCTCCAACGCGAATTGCCGGGACCAGGCCGCCTGGACTTCCTCTCCGAGCTCCTGCGATTCGGCGAGCATCTCGTTCACCTCGCGCCGGGCGCGGTCGATGTCCTCGTCGGTCACCTGGGCGATGGCCGGAAGGGCCAGGGCCAGGACGAGCAGAGCTATGAGGGTGCGGACAACGCGTTTCACGGGGCTCCGGTAGGCAGCACGACGAGGTCGTGTTCCACAGAGGCTATCCGCCCCTGTTCGAACATCAATTCGAGATGCGCCTGCACCGACCGGGCAGCAAGCGGGTGCAGAGCTGGATCCACGTCGCGGTAGACGACCTCGACTATCTCTTCTCGCGACCTCGCCCCCGACCTGATCGCCTCCAGGATCTCGGCGTGACGCTGCTGTCGATGGGCGAGATACCAGTCGATGACTTGGTCGGGATGGTCCATGTCGTCACCGTGGCCGGGATGGAGCCTGGCGAGCCCGGTGCCCCGCAGCTTGGCCAACGAGGCCAGATAGCTGCCCATGTCCTCGACCATCACCGAGGAGCCTCCCATGATGTGATCCCCGGTGAACAGGACGTCGTCGACCCGAAAGCAGAGATGGTCGTCGGCATGGCCCGGAGTGTGGATCACCTCGAGCCGTGCCTGACCCACTGCGAGCTCAGAGCCCTCCGTGAGAACCAGGTCGGGATCGAAGTCGGGCCCTGGCGAGTGCCCGAAAGCGGGAGCACCGAGCTCTTTGGCCAACCGGTTGGCCAGAGGTGCGTGATCGATGTGGGTGTGCGTGACCAGCACACCGACCGGTGTGCTGCCGGCGACACGTGCGACGATCCGCTCCAAGTGGGGGCGGTCGACCGGCCCGGGATCGATCACGACGACCTCGCCCCCCTCTTCCAACACCCAGGTGTTGGTACCGGGACCGGTGAACGGCCCGGGGTTGTTGGCCAGTAGACGCTCGATCCTCATCAGGGATCCGGAAGATGGATGGGGACCAGGCTCCCGTCCCCCATGCGACGTGGCTGAATCAGAGCCCGGTCGTCGGCTCCCTGAGCTGCCGCTATCGCATCTTCGATGTCGGAGCGACGCGCCAGCCAGCGAAGATGGGAAACGGTGGGTAGGAACATCTCGATCTCGCCGATCGAGTGCATGTCCAGGGCCGCCGACGGCCCCACCCACATGTGCCCGACCAGCTCGTCGGCGTCGAGGCGGATCTCGGGGGTGTCGGCCACGCCGGCCAGATAGAAGCGGGTGTCGAACCGTGTCGGTGCTCCCTCGGGTGTCACCCAGCGTGAGACGAGGGTCAGCCTCGTCCCGTCGAGCCGAATCCCTGAGGCCTCCAGTTCCGAGAGCAGCCCGGCTCCCCGACCTGGAGGGGACGGCGAGACTCCGATCGGTGTGAGGGCGAGACCTGTCTCCTCTGCCAGCTCTCTGAGGGCGGCCGCCCGATACGCGGCGTCTCTAGGTCTGCCGACGACGACCGAAGCGGTCAAATCGGAGCTGTCGACCGGATCCACCGCGCCCCCCGGGAAGACTGTGAGCCCGCCGAAGAAGCCACGCGCCCGGCGTCGCACCATGAGCACCTCGAGCCCGCCGCCGGCATCCCTGATCAGCATCACGGTCGCAGCCGCTCGGGCGGCGACCTTGGGCACCGTCATCCCGGCATCCTAAAGACCGACGGTCGATCGGGCCTGTCACAGTCGCAGCCGGGAGCATCCCCCGACCGTTCGGGAATAGCCCTCGGTCAGCCGACCAGCGGCGCGCTCCTTCTCTCGACCTCGGTGAGCCCTCCCCATATCCCGAAGGGCTCCCGAATCTGGAGGGCATGGGTGGTGCAGGGGACCCGCACGGGACACACCCCGCAGATCGCCTTGGCCTTCATCTCCCTGCGCTCCCGCTCTTCCTTCCGCTCGAAGGTGGAGGGCGGAAAAAAGAGGTACGCATGGCTCCCCCGACACAGCGCGTCGAGCTGCCATTCGTCCAGACTGGACAAACTGACTCCTCCCTGTCTAGCGACAACCGGCCCGAACCTACTCAGGCCTGACGCCGGCCACAAGGAAGAAACTGGGAACCGCTGTATCAGTTTTCGCGAGAACTGCCCGGCGGCTCGACTTCGAGGAACATCCCGTCGACACCTGCAACGAGGATCTCCGACCCGGCGACGAGGCCCGCCTCCCGGTGCGCGGTGGCCCGCCACCGTGCTCCCCTGACTTCGACCACACCATCGGGATCGAAAGGCTCGAGGGCAACGCCACGCTCCCCGATCAGCCCCTCCCTACCGATGGTGCCGGTGGAGAACCTGGCCCTCTGCACGGTGGGCATGGCCAGTAGGAAGAAAAAGAGCACGGCCAGGACCGAGGGAAGGACCAGATACCACCTGGGGTCGATCTGGCCGGAACCGTCGATCAGGAACGTCCCTCCCACCTGGAGCATGACCGCTCCGATCAGGGTCAAGACGAGGACCCCTCCCTTCTGGTAGGCCGCGGTGAGCAGGGCCCAGCCCACCACTGCCAGCCCGAGTGCCCATGGTTGCACCGGAAGGTTGACCATCCCCCAACCGGCCAGAATCAGGGAGAGAGCGGCCACACCTGCCGCAACACCGGGACCGATGGCGAAGAACTCGAATGAAGCGATGGCCAGCCCGACCACCAGAAAGAAGAATGCCGCCTCCGGGGTGGCCGCCAGCCGGAAGAAGCGGACCCCGAGCCCGGGCTGACGGAAGGTCACCGGTTTCAGGGTGACCCCCTTCTCGAAGGGCTCGATGGTCTCGATCGTCACCGGGCCGTTGGCGGTTTGAAACGTCTCGCCGTCGAGGTCCTGGAGGTACTGGCGGATCGAAGGCTGTTGGGGGTATTCGGTCAACTCGGCGGGGAGCGAAGCCTCCCAGAGGATCGGATCGCCCGATCCGACCCACACCCCATCGGCTCCGAGCACGACTGGGGCGATCAACCCGATCTTGGAGCCCGGGGCGACAGCCCTCTCCCCGGCTTCGGTGACGATCAGTGCGGCGCCGCCATGGGCGACGGCTGGGGACGGCCCCAACCAGACTGCCACCGGGAGGGGCGGATTCGCCACCGTTGCCTGCAACACCTCGAACTCGACAGTGTCGAGCACCGCCGGGGAGTTGACCTGGAGGATGGCCAACACCTTTCCTCGCTCCGCGGCGAGGACGATCGAGTCGTTCATGAACTCGAGGGCCAAAGCATCGAGCGGTCCACTGATGTCGATAACGTCGATGCCCGGCTCCTCGCCCGCGCCGCCGACATCGGAACAGGCGGCGACGAGGAAGAGCAGGGCTGCCGTGAGCATGATGCGACGCACGACTCGGCAGGTTAGGAGTCGGCCGGGCGTTAGAAGTCGGCCCCCGAGCCGCCCACTATCGTCACCGCCATGCCCTTGGCCCTCGTCATTGCCGACTCCACCTGGGCGGTCAACGACGTCCTCTCCACCCTCACCCACGGTGACTGGGAGGTCGAGCTGCTCGACGATCCTCTCCAATCAGGTGCGAAGGTCGCAGAGCTCGATCCCGATGTCGTGATCATCGACCTTCAGATCAAGAACATGGGCGGCATGGCCATCGTGCGGCAGATCAGGGCCGACCCCGACATCGAGGAAGTCCCTCGTCTGGTGCTGATGCTCGACCGGGAGGCCGACCGGTTCCTGGCGAAGCGAGCCGGGGCCGACGCCTGGGTGGTCAAGCCATTCCAGGCCGACCAGCTCCGTCAAGCCATCGGAGTGGCCCTGGAGGTCTGACTAGAGGCCGTGGTCGCCTGGCCGGCGCCAAGTACTTACGAGACGCTGGCTTTGAGCGACCCTGCGACGCCCGGGTCGAGGAGTCGGGCTGACGGCAACTCGAGTGAGAAGGTGCTCCAACCGTCGCTGAAGCCGTAGTCCAAGCGCCCCCCCATCATCTCGGCGAGCTGGCGCGACACGGTCAACCCGAGTCCGACCGCCGAGGGCAGAGATCCGCGATCGTGAGCGCTGAAGTAGGGGAGAAAGATTCGCTCCCGCTCTGCTGGGGGTATTTCGCTTCCGTTGTCCCGCACCGTGAGCAGCGCGGCCGCCCCGCCATCGACGAATTCGACACACACCTGCTCTCCCCCGTAGCGGATCGCGTTGGTGACGAGGTTCCTGATGATCTGACGGACCCGAACCGGATCGGCGACCGCCTTCACCCGCTCCGAGTCTTCATCGACCTGGATGCGGAGCCTGTCAACCTCGGGGAGCACCTCAACCACCTGGGCGCAGTTGGCACCCAGATCGACGACTACCCGGCTGATGTGCACCGAGCCGATTTCCGCTCTCGCCGCGACGAGTAGGTCCTCGACGATGCCGGCAAGGTCATAGGCCTGCTGAGCAATGGTCGAGGTGAGCTCTCCCCGTTCTCCGTCGGAGAGGTCGCTCAAATCGTCACGAAGGATCTCGGCAAAGCCCATGACTGCCGCCAGAGGGGTCCGCAACTCGTGACTGACCGAGGCAACGAATTCGTCTTTGGACCTGACCAGATGCTCGAGGCGCTCGGTCTCCATCTGATGCTTCTCTGTTTCGGCATGCCGGCGAAGGGCCTCCTCCCGAGCCAGGGCGCCTTCGAGGGTTTCAGAGAATCGCCAGTAGGCGATCACCACGCTGGTGAGTGCCATGACGTAGACACCGTGGAGAAGAGCCCACCGCACCGGATGAGCCAGTGCTGCAGGGTGATTGAAGACGTCGCTCGGCGAGACCACTCCCACGATCGAGTGATGTGCGACTACAAAGCCCAAGCCGACAGCAAGTGGGCGCCAATCGCGATACAAGCTGATCAACGGGATCACCACGAAGAAGTGGAAATGCGACTCGATCAATCCGTCGGTCAGGTGCACCAGCAACCCGGAGCAGCTGACGAGAGCCAGTGCGGTCAGCCCCGCCTTGTACGTCCTGGTCTCAACCACCTGTACTCCGGCCAATAGGGCGATGACGACCGTCAGCTCCGTGGCCACATGAACGGAGTCGATGTTGCTCCCCAGCCCAACGACCCAGAGGAAGGGGACATTCAGCCACGCCGCGGCGAGGAGCAGACGGTGCCGGGCTGCCCAGCTCGAAGCGGGAAGCCTCGTCCCCTTGGGCAGCCAATGCCAAAAGGCATTCAGCTGCGCAGTGAGGGCGAGACGCGCCGACGAACGTACGGAGGCCGTGGTCATTGGGAAAAATTATCGACCTGGCCCGACCATCCTTGAGAGCCCGATCCCGAATCGGATCTCGGGCCGACAGACACTGGACGGGAGTGCTATTTTCGATTGGGCGATCTGATCCGGGGAAAACGCAGGTCGTGACGCGAGAGGAGGAAGTTTGGTACCTCGCAAAGCTCCCTACGCCATCACCAGGCGAGAGTTCCTTTGGCTATCCAGTGCCGCGGTATTGGCCGCGGCCTGCGGCAACGGAGGAGGTGATGCCACAACCACCACTGCCCGTGCGGCCACGAGCACTTCGGCCGGAGACGCCGGCGCAGGGCCGGCGGAGTCGTTCGTCGAGCCAACGCAGGGGCTCAGCGGTGAGCTGAAGATCCTCTTGTGGAGCCATTTCGTGCCCGCCCACGACTCCTGGTTCGACCCGTTCGTCCAGGCGTGGGGTGAGCAGGTCGGTGTCGACGTAACCGTCGATCACATCGCGGTGGCCGACGTCCCCGCCGCCATCGCCTCCGAGATCCAGTCGGGCCAACCCGAGCACGACCTGATGCAGTACATCGCCGTGCTCAGCCAGCACGAACCCTCGGTGGTCGACATGGCCGATGTGGTGGCCGAGGCCGAGAATCGTTATGGCGCCATGCTCGACTTGACCCGTCGCTCGTCCTTCAACCCCAACACGGGCAAGTACTATGCCTATGCACCGTCGTGGGTGCCGGATCCCGGCGACTACCGCCGATCGTTGTGGGAGGGAGTGGGCATGCCCGACGGCCCCCGCACCTACGATGACCTCCTCCAGGGGGGCTCGGAGATCTTCGCCAACGAAGGGGTCCAACTCGGGATCGGGATGTCCCAGGAGATCGACTCCAACATGGCATTGCGCGGCCTGATGTGGTCGTACGGCGCCGGAATCCAGGACGAGAACGAGAATGTCATCCTCAACTCCGATGCCACGATCGCGGCCATCGAGTACATGAACGAGTTGTTCGCCAATGCGATGACCCCGGAAGTGTTCGCTTGGAACGCGGCGTCCAACAACCAGGGGATCAACTCGGGAGAGCTGAGTTACATCCTCAACTCGATCTCGGCGTATCGGACGGCACAGGACGAGGGTCTCGAGGTCGCGGACGACATCTGGTTCACCCCGGCGCTGGAAGGCCCGGAGACCGCGGTGGTCGCCTCCCATGTCATGTACAACTGGATCATCCCCGACGCCCCGGACGTCAACGTCGCCGCGGCCCAGGAGTTCCTCCTCCATTACACGGAGAACCTGGCCCCGGTGGCGTGGAACTCGAAGTTGTACGACTTCCCCGCCTTCCCCGACCGGGTCCCCGATCTGCCCGGGTGGCTGGACAACGACCCCTTCGGCTCCAACCCGCCGACCAAGCTCCAGGTGCTGAAGGACTCGCTGGACTGGGCGACCAACATCGGGCACCCCGGACCGGCCAACCCGGCGATCGGGCAGATCTTCGGGGAGTCGATCATCCCGGTGATGTTCGCCGAGGCCGCCCAGGGGAACAAGACCCCTGCGGAGGCCGTCGCCGACGCCGAGGCTCAGATCAACGCCATCTTCGACGACTGGCGGGGACGCGGCCTCGTCGGCAGCGGATGACCGAAAGCGATGGCGTGGAGGCCCCACCCCCACGCCTCGTCAGGTGGGTAGATGGCGGTCGTTGAAGTACGTGGGCTGAGCAAGCACTTCGCCGACGTCGTCGCCGTCGACGGTGTCGACCTGCGCTCCGAGGAGGGCGAATTCCTCGTCCTCCTCGGGCCCTCCGGATGTGGCAAGACCACCTTGTTGCGGATGATCGCCGGTCTGGAGCAGCCCACCGAAGGCGAAATTCTCCTCGGTGGGGAGAACGTCATCGGCCTCCCCCCTCGGGCGAGGCGCATCGCCATGGTCTTCCAGTCCTACGCCCTCTATCCACACATGACCGTGGCCAACAACATCGCCTTCCCCCTCAAGGCCCAGGGGATGGAACCAGGTGAGCGGACCGCAAAGGTGCAGTGGGCAGCGGAGCTGTTCGGGATCGAGCGCCTGCTCCACCGCCGTCCCCGCCAACTGTCGGGCGGGGAGCGCCAGCGCGTGGCTCTGGCCCGGGCCCTGGTTCGGGAACCCACCGTGTTCCTCCTCGACGAGCCCCTGTCCAACCTCGACGCCAAGCTGCGGGCCGCGGCCCGGGACGACCTCATGGAGTTCCAGCGTCGAATCGGGATCACCACCATCTATGTCACTCACGACCAGGTAGAGGCGATGGGGATGGGGGACCGGATCGCCGTGATGAACCACGGCAAGGTACGCCAGCTGGGCACACCCGAAGAGGTCTATCACCATCCTGCCGACGTCTTCGTCGCACAGTTTCTCGGATCGCCTCCGATGAACCTGCTCGAGGCGACGAACTATCTGTTCGGGTTCCGTCCCGAGCAATTCCTTCCCGAGGGCATCGCCACGGGCGAAGGCGACCGGGTCCCTTTCACCTTTCATGTCAACCGGATCGAATATCTCGGCTCTGAGCGTTACCTCTACGGCCACATCCGGGAATACGACGAGACCAAGATCATCGCCATGCTCCCTGCCACGGTCTCACTACCCATCGCCATCGACCAGGACCACAAGTTCTCGGTGGCCCGCGACCAGCTTCGCTTCTTCGACCGCGACGACGGCGTGAAGATCCCGCCCCAGGCTCTCAACCCATGACATCGGTCAGGTCAGACCGAAAGCGCTACCTGAGCGACAACCCGAGATTCCTGGCCGGGCTCTTCATGTCGCCGGCCGTCATCTACATCATCGCCCTGGTCGGCTTCCCCTTCGTGCTCGCCATCATCTACTCGTTCACCAACATCAGCACGGGCAACCCCGACCTCAACTTCGTCGGTTGGGACACGTTCCGCCGCGTCCTGGCCGACCCGGTCTTCCGGGAAGCCCTGTGGAACACGCTGCTGTTCGCCGTCATCGCCAACCTCCTGGTTGTGGTCCTGGCCACTGCCCTCGCCGAGGTCCTGACCAAGGATTTCAAGGGCAAGTGGCTGGTCAGGTTCCTGGTGCTGCTCCCCTGGGTGGCCCCGGTTTCCCTGGCCACCATCACCTGGCTCTGGACCCTCGACTCGATCTTCTCCCCCATCGACTGGGTCCTGCGCGAGGTTGGGCTCATCACGGAGAACACGTATTGGCTGGGACGTCCGGGCACGGCGATGGCTTCGGTGATCGCGGTGCAGACCTGGCGCGTGGTGCCCTTGGCCGCGGTGATCGTGATGGCCGGGCTGATCGCCATTCCCAGCGAGATCAATGACGCGGCCGCTGTCGACGGCGCCGGGTCGTGGCGGAAGCGATTCCAGGTCACCATCCCGCTGCTGGCTCCGATCATCGCGGTCGCGGTGCTATTCGGGGTGATTCTCACCATCTCCGACATGAGCGTCGTCTATGTCCTCACCCGGGGAGGCCCGACCAACTCGACCCAGGTCCTATCGACCTGGGCATTCATCAAAGGGATCGAAGGGGGAGCCCTCGGTCAGGGAGCGGCGGTGGCGTTGTTCCTCCTCCCGGTCCTGATCGGAATCACGGCGGTGGTTCTGCGCCTGGCCCGGCGACGCGAGGTGATGTGAGATGACTTGGGAAGACACCGACGTCCAGGCTCTGCAACACCGCGCGGAGAGACGTCGTCGTCTGGGCCGGTTCGGCACCTATGTCGTCGCCATCTCCTTCGTCCTCTTCGCCGCCTTCCCCTTCTCCTGGGCCCTGATCAGCATGTTCAAGCAGTCGAGCGACCTCTACGTGAAGGACAACAACCCCTTCTGGTTCAACGAGCCCCCGACCCTCGAGCACCTCAGGCTCCTCTTCGTGGACACCAACTACCTCACGTTCATCCAGAACTCGCTGCTGGTCGGTCTGGCGGTGACCCTGATCACTCTCATCCTCGCCCTCCCTGTTGCGTATGCGTTGGCACGGCTCCGTCTCCGATGGGGAGAACGTCTCGGGATCGCCATCTTCCTCGTCTACCTGATCCCACCGACCCTGCTCTTCATCCCGATGACCAGGGTGATCAACTATCTCAGTCTGCAGGAATCCCTCTGGTCACTGGTCCTGGTGTACCCCACCATCACCATTCCGATCTCGGCCTGGTTGCTCATGGGCTTTTTCAAAGGAATCCCGATGGACATCGAGGAACAGGCAATGGTCGACGGACACAGCCGGATCGGCGCCATCCGCCGGGTTGTGTTGCCTCTGATGTTCCCCGGGATCATCGCGGTGATCGTCTTCGCCTTCACGCTTTCTTCCCACGAGTTCATCTACGCCCTCGCCTTCAACAAGTCTTCGGCGGTCAAGACCATCGCCACCGGGGTTCCCACCGAGCTGGTGCGTGGTGATGTCTTCTTCTGGCAGTCTCTTCAAGGCGCGGTCATCTTGATCGCAGTGCCGATAGCCCTGGTCTTCAACGCCTTTCTCGACCGGTTCATCTCCGGCTTCACCATGGGGGCGGTCAAGGGCTAGAGCCGTTACCCGATGACGTTGAAGGTCTGGAAGATCCGGTCGAGGGCGTCGAGATCTGCCTCCGACACGATCTGGACCAGGATCAGCGCGGTGTAGGAGCCGTCGGCGGGAACGGCCGCCAGCACCACGATCGCGGTGGGCGTCCCGCCACATGCGTCCCACACCTGGTACAGACCGGTGAAGACCGGGTCCGAGTAGTCGACCAATCCCAGGTCGGTGCAACTCCCCGAGAAATCGCCGTACTCGAGCAGGGTGGAGGGGATGTCCGCAGTCGGGCCCAGCTGGGCGAAGAGGACTCCCGGCACGTCGAAGGAATCGGTCCACGCCTGACGATCGGTCGAGGCCAAGATGTAGGGGATCTGCGCCGCCTCGTCGGTGGCCGGAGCAGGATCTACGTCCGACCACTCCGCCGGGACCTCGATGACGATGCTGCCGGTGTCGTCGACTATCGACTGATAGTCGACATAGGTGCCGGCCGACCCCGTGTCTGCGACCGACACCTCGTCCTCGATCTCCTCGGCGAACGAGAATGCGAGCTCCAGAGGCTTGTCGCCGTTGATCTCGCCGCGCAGCACCTCGGCCGTGTCGTAACGGAGGACATCGACTGCGATCGGGTTGTCACCGGCGGTGCGGATCACGTCGCAATAGTCCTTGAAGGTTCCGTCGGTGCCGACGGGAAGCCCGTTCATCGAGGTGATGATGTCCCCGGGCAGGATGTCGGCGTTGGCGGCCGGAGAGCCCGCGGCCACTCCGGCCACCCAGATGCCAGAGATCGCGGCGGCCTCGTCGAACACCGCCCATCCATTGATGCCGAGTGTCTCGAAGTCCCCGTCTATCAGCTTCGTGATCACCGGCCGCGCGAGGTCCGAGGCGATCCCGTAGAACTGGGCGGTGGTTGTGGCAACCGCGCCTCCGGCGTAGTTGACCGCCACCACCGTGCCGTCCTCGGAGACGAGGGGACCACCAGAGTTCCCTGGCTGGATGTTGGCGTCGTGCTCGATGGTGTGGTCGATCGACGAAGTGCCGGTGAGGTCACCACCGGCCTCGGCCTTGGACACGATGCCGCTGGTCAATGTGTACTCGGGGTCGCCGAGGGGGAACCCGGCGGCATAGACGGCGAGACCAGGCGCAATCTCACCGTCGTACCAGTTCAGGTAGGAAAGAGGCTCGGACTCGTTGATGTCGATCAGGGCCAGGTCGTTGCACTCGGAGACACCGACGATGGTGGCGTTGTAACTCGACCCGGTCTCACCGCCCACGAACACCTCGAGGGTTGCCGCCCCGGCGACCACGTGGTTGTTGGTGACGGCCAGACCTTCCGGGCTGATTATGAAACCGCTGCCCAGTCCGGAGCCGTCGGCGTAGCCGAGCTCCGGATCTCGGAATGTGCCTTGGGCGACGATCTGGATGACAGCTGGCTGCACTTCCTGGAAGCTGGTGGGCACGCCTTCGGTGGTAGCTGTCGTGGTGGTGATGTCAGCCGAGGTGGTGCTGGTGAGGGTGGAGTCCACTGACTCGCCCCCAGCACTGCAGGCGGAAAGAGTGACCGCGAAGGCGATGAGGAAGACTCGGCGCCTTCGTTCGATCGTTTTCATGCCAGTCCTCTCGGCAACCAGCGCCGCGATCTGAAGGTGTCATGGCCGGCGAGACCGGTTTCGGTCAGGCCCGCCGTCGAGACGTGTCGGCGAACTCCGCCCACACGGTCTTGCCGCTCTCCGTTGCATCGACCCCCCATTGCGTGGAGACGGCGTCGATCATCCGCAGCCCTCGGTAGGACTCACTCAGGTCTTCGACCGCCGGGATTATGGATGAGCCGTCGGAGACTTCGACCCGAACCTTGTCGTCGGCGGAGATGAGCCGAACGGTGAACGGGGTCCGAGCGTGCCGGATGACATTGGTCGCGAACTCCGAAGCTGTCAGGAGGATGTCGTCGAGGAACGGCTCCCCGGCGAGGGCACCCTCGACGAAGCGCCTCACGGCTTGGGCCGACTCTGGCTCAGGTTCGAAGTCTCGTTGCACTCGCATCGCGATCACAGCATCTGGAAGAGATGACTGGTGGCGGTGAGGTCGATCAGGCGGCCGACCCTGGGGCTGGCTATGAGAGCGACCTCCTCATGGGCCTCAGATGCATCGATCAGAGATCTGAGACCGGTCAGATCTATGAAGGTGACGTTACTCAGGTCGACCTCCAATCGTGGTTGCGGGCACTCCAGGGCGGTTCGGAGCGCGTCGACCGTTGCCAGATCGATCTCCCCGGACACCCACACCGTTCGTGATGCGTCTTCATCCCTCCACTCGACGCGGAGCTCATCGATCATCGGGGGCCCAAACCAAGGTCCGTCGAGCATAGCCATGGGCCCAGATCGGGTCAGGCCTGCCTCCCCCAATCCTGAGTAGGGTCACTCGTCGCATGGACACGCCCCAGTCGAGACGTGCCGTGGTCGAGCCCCTGGAAGGCTGCCCGCCCGAGATCGGGGCTTCGCTATGGACGTTGCAGGAGACTCGACGCAGAACCCTGGCCTATGTGCAGGGAATGGGCCAGGACGCCCTCGACTGGGAACCGCCGGGGAAGCGGCACAATGTGGGGACCCTCCTCTATCACATCGCGGCCATCGAGGTCGACTGGCTCTACATCGACCTCCTCGGGCGCAAGTACGACGAGGAGCGGCGGATACCCGAGTGCCCTCCCGAGTTGGCGGATCGGCTCCCCTACCCGATCCTGCTGGACGACGGGGCCTACACCCCGGTCGGCGGCGAGCCGCTGTCGGTGCACGAGGAACGGCTGTCTGTGATCCGCAAGGCTTTCGTCGACACCCTGACCGGGATGTCGCTCGAGGATTTTCGCACTCTCCGGCCCAGCGGCAACGACGAGGTGACACCGGAGTGGGTCATCGAACATCTGGCCCAGCACGAGGCCGAGCACCGCGGCCAGATATGGGAGGTGCGGGTGGAGGCGGGAACCGCGCTCGGTGCCTCCTCCGATGAGGGCTGATTCCAAGACATCCCGGGCGTCTCGGCAGACCACGACGCAGGCGTGTCGGCCGGGTAGGTTGGCGGGTCGGCGGAAGGAACCAGTTGACCGAGACTGCGATCAGGACCGAGGCCCTGGTCAAGGATTATGGACGCGTCCGCGGGCTCGACGGTCTCGACCTCGAGGTCCGGACCGGCGAGGTCTACGGATTTCTCGGGCCAAATGGGGCGGGCAAGACGACCACGATCCGCCTCCTATTCGACTTGATCAGACCCACCACGGGGTCGGTCATGGTCCTCGGCCTCGATCCAAGGGCCGACGGGATCGAGCTCCGTCGCCGGATCGGGTACCTGGCCGACGACTTCGTCGTCGATGGTCGCCAGACCCCGCGCGAGCTTCTCACCTATCTGGCCAATCTCCGAGGGGGCGTCTCCCCAGCTGTGATCGACGAGCTGGCCCAGCGTCTCGACCTGGACCTGACACGAAGGATCGGGGCACTTTCCCGGGGCAATCGCCAGAAGGTGGGCGTGGTCCAGGCCTTCATGCACGACCCTGAGCTGTTCATCCTCGACGAGCCCACCAGCGGGCTCGACCCATTCCTGCAACAGGAGTTCTCTGTCATGGTCCGTCAGGCCGTGTCCGAGGGGCGGACTGTGTTCATGTCCTCGCACGTGATGGGAGAGGTGCAGCGGGTCGCCGACCGGGTGGGGATCATCCGTGGCGGACGGTTGACCACGGTAGAAGGGGTCCACGAGTTGCGGGACCGGGCACAACGACGGATCGAGATCGTGTTCAACGGCGAGGTGACGGCCGAGGAGTTCAGCGCCATCCCTGGTGTCAGCGATGTCCAGGTCGAGGGGAAAGTGCTCACCTGCCGCCTCGACGGCAGCGCCGACGCCCTGGTCAAGACACTGGCGCGTCACGAAGTCGTGATCCTCAATGCCGAGGAGCCGGATCTGGAGGAGCTCTTCTTCGACTACTACGACCGTGGCGGAGAGTCGGTAGATGCTTAGTAACAGCTTCACCAAATGGTTGTGGGACAACCGTCGTTCCGTGCTGGGATGGGCGGCCGCCCTGGCCGGCGTGGGGGGCATGTATGCCGCCTTCTGGCCATCGATCGACAACCCGCAGATGCGCGAGGCGCTGGAGAACTATCCGGAAGCGGTGCTGGAGGCGCTCAACTTCGACGAAATCTCCACAGCGGCCGGCTATCTCAATGCATCCGTGTATGGGTTGGTGGTGGCGCTGTTGAGCCTCGTCTACGCCACATCGGCCGGCACCCGGATCATCGCCGGGGACGAGGACTCGGGGACCCTCGACCTCGTCCTGGCCCACCCGGTGAGCCGAAGCCGCCTGGCGTTGGAGCGCTTCGCCGCACTGCTGGTGAGCCTGGTGCTCATATCGGTTGCCCTGCTCCTGGTGATGCTGGCGTTGACCCGGCCCGCCCGACTCGAGGGGATCTCATTGGGAGACTTTGCGGCGATGCATTTGCACCTCTTCCTCTTCGCCGCCCTGTTCGGATCCGTCGCCTTCGCCGTCGGCGCCGCCACCGGGCGGAGAGGCGTCGCCATCGGCACCGCAGCCGGGGTCGCAGTACTCGGGTTCGCCGCCAACGGCATCATTTCCGGTATCGAGGGGCTCGGCTGGATCGAGGGCTTCTCCCCCTTCCAGTGGCTCAATGGCGGCTCACCGTTGGCCAACGGCGTCCAGGCCCCCCACGTATCGATCATGACGGCCCTGATCATCGTTCTGACGTCGGCCGGTGTCTGGGGCTTCAGCCGCCGCGACATCGGGGTTTAGGGACGGGCAGGTGGCCAGACACAGGGCGAGTTCACTCTCGAGGGCGAGCGAACCAGGTGGCAGCCGCGCCGCTGATGAGTAGAGCCCCCGAGACGATGACCCTCCAATCGGCATCCTCGTTGAGCTCGCGCCCGGGGTCGATCAGGACCAGGGACTCGACTTCTAGGAAGGACTCTCCCTGTCGCTCCGGATCGTGGAACTTCCACGTGCCGGTGGCGAGGACCACAGGACCACGACTCCGGTACCGGCCCGGAGGGTCGAGACCCTCCGCCAACTCGATCGGCATCCTGATCCCGATCCCGTTGTTGGCGCCGAGTGGCGAGCCACCCTCTCGGATAGGCTCGTGGACATAGACGTCACCATTGAGCTGGGTCCACATCCAACCGTCGTCTCGAAAGCCGTAGTCGCCAACGAGCTCTCCTTCCACGGTCACCTCCTCGCCCGCAAGGTCGGCAGCCTGCTCTACGAGTTCATCGACGGAGACCTCCTCCGCGGCCGAAGCGGGACCCGGCAGGAGCAGGAAACCCGTCGCCATGAGCGTGCGAAGCAGGACTCGCATCACTTTCCACGCACCCAGGCATAGAGGAAACCCAGGAGTGAGAAGACCGCGACGAATTCGAGGCGCCCTGCCCACATCTGGAGCATGTAGACCAGCTCCAACGGGATCGGCATGGACGGGTCGGTCACTCCGACCGACAAGCCGACGTTGGCCGAGGCGCTGACCGACTCGAAGAGGGCGCTCTGCAGCGGGATTCCATAGGCAAGGCCCATACCCGCCCCGAGCAGGTAGAGCGCAACGTAAAGCAGCGAGATGGTCATCACCGATTGGATGAGGTTGGGGGTCAGATGTTTACGCCCCGACTGGTGGTAGGCGGTACCGACGACGGCGTGCTCGGGGAGAAGGACCTGTCGTATCTGGTTCACCACCGTCTTGATGGTCAACCCGATCCTCAGAGACTTGACCCCACCTGCCGTGGATGAGCCCATGCCACCGAGGGCCATGGCTATGGCCATCCCGCCGAAGGCGAGGCCCCCCCAACCGGCCAGCTCGATCGACGGCACCGTGGAGAACCCGGTTCCGGTGTGGGCAGACAGGATCTGGAAGAAGCCCTGCCTGGTGAGGCCGGCAGCCGAAGCGAATACGTCGGTAGCAGCCAGACCGAGGAGCGTGAGCGCCATGGTGAGACCGAACGTGGAGAGAATCGTGCGCGTCTCCAGATTTGCGAACACCGCTCGTCGCGGGCCACGCCACAGGGCGTAGTGCAGACCGAACGACATCGCCCCGGCCACCATGAGCACCGAGGTGAAGCTCTCGAAGATCGCCGAGTGGTAGTAACCGATGCTCGTGGACTGTGGTGAGAACCCGCCGGTGTCGAAACCGGCGAAGAAGATCATCAAGCCGTGAAACGCAGCACGGTCGATGTCGAAGCCGAGGACGAGCCAGCCGACGAGGCCGAGGGCGGTGACACCGAAGACGAGATGCACCACAGACACCGCCCAGATGAACCGCGCCGTCGAGGTGACCGAGGGCAGGATCCGCTCGTCCCTCGCTTCGCCGAAATACAGCGTGATCCCGCCCGTGCCGGCAAAGATCGAAAGGGCGGCCAGGATGATCCCCTGTCCCCCGAGGAACTGGAGCATGTGCCGCCAGAAGTTGAGCGACGAGGCGAGATGGTCGACATCACCGAGAAGCGAGAGGCCGGTGGTGGTGAGCCCCGAGACCGCGTCGAAGAAGGCGTCGAGCGGACGGCTGAAGTGCCCGGAGAGCAGCAACGGTACCGCGCCGATCACCGGCACGATCAGCCAGGTCAGGGCCACAACCACCATCCCATGACTCCAGTTGAGCTTCGACTCCTGGGGGGCGAGCCTGACCCCGATCACCCCGAGCAGCGCGAACAGACCGATCATGAGGAGGAACGATCCGAACGGGTTCCATTCGCGGGCGACTGCGGACCAGGCCAGAGGAAGGATGCCGGCGCCTGCAATCACGAGGAATATGCGCCCCAGATAGAACGCGATGACCCGGAAGTCGTCACCGACCGGTCGGATCAGCATGTCACAAGAGGGCCAGGATCAGCCAGGCCAATGCCCATGCCACGAAGGCAAGGCTGGTGACGATCAGGGCTTCGATGGCGAACATCGTCAGCCCTCCGATGAGACCGTGGACACTCAGCCACCGGCGATCTCGCGGCTTCGTCATCGTGTTTGACCGTGTCGATAACCCAACACTGCGCGCACTTCGTCTTCGAGATCGACACTGCTCACCGCGGTGACCTGGTCTCCGGGTCTGATAATGGTCGCCGCGGTTGGGACCCTCACCTCGTCGCCGCTCACCACCGTCACGAACAGGGACCGTGGGGGAAGACGAAGCTCGGCGACCGGCCGCTGCTCGAAATCCGGTGGGACGTCGATCTCGTACACCGAGACCTCGCCTCTACCCAACAGGGCGACATGCCTGAACTCCGGCACTTCCACTTCGCGTGAGATCAGAGTGGCCATCACATCGGTGACTGCCACCACCGGGATGTCCAGGGCTTCGAAGGTCGGACGGTTCAGAGGATTGTTGAGTCGGGCGAGTACCTGACGAGCTCCCAGGGTCAAGGCCAACTGGCACGCGACCAGATTGACCTCATCGAGACCGGTGACCGCAAGAATCCAGTCGGCGCGTTCGGCGTCGGCCGCCTTGAGCAGGTTGATGTCCGTTCCGTCACCTTCCAATACCAGCACCTTGGATTCCTCGGCGAGTGCCTCGGCATGCCCCTGTGACTCTTCTATGACGGTCACCACGCGTCCTGCCTTGTGGAGCTCGCGGGCAAGGAACGATCCGACCTTCCCGCCGCCTATCAACACGACCCTCACACTTGACCCTCTTTGACGGCGAGATAGCGGCGGATCTTCTTGCGTGCCCCGGTCCGGGCAGCTGCCACGACCAAGTCCCCTTCGGCCAGGCTGAAGTCCTCATCGGGGATGAAGGTGCGATGTCCCCGATAAACAGCCGCAACACGAAGATCGTCGGAGATCTCGAGGCCCGACACAGGGAGCCCTGCG
>DATHUP010000003.1:0-17400 GCA_035462175.1 Acidimicrobiia bacterium
TGCCTCCTCCCGATCCTCCACCACAACGATCGGCGCAACGGGCCCAAAGGTCTGCTCCTTGAACAGACGCATCTCCGGGGTGACATCGGTGACCACGGTGGGGTCGTAGACCAGATTGTCGAACCGGCCCCCCGTGACCAGGGTGCCTCCGCCGGCAACCGCCTCTTGGACATGGGCGTGGACCTTCTCCACGGCCCGCCTGTTGATCAGCGGACCGATTGCAGTGGCCGGATTTGTGGGATCGCCCTTGGGGAGGGCCTCGGCACGCTCCTTGAGCTTCTCGGTGAACTCGGCTGCGATGCCCTTCTCGATGATGATCCGCTCGGTCGACATGCAGATCTCGCCTTGATGGAGGAAGGCTCCCCATGTGGCCGCGTCCACGGCACAGTCGATGTCGGCATCACCGAGAATGATCAGAGGGTCCTTGCCCCCCAGCTCGAGCACGGCTCGCTTGAGATGTCGGCCCGCCTTCTCGGCGATGATCCGCCCGACCTCGGTGGAGCCCGGTGAAGGAGATCCGCCTGACCGCCGGATGCGAAATCATCTCATCACCTGTCTCCTCTGCGGCATCGCGGGTGGTTGGCACCACGTTCAGCACCCCGGGTGGTAGCCCCGCTTCCTCGAAGATCTCGGCTAGCAAGAGCCCACCGGTCACCGGAGCCTCCTCCGACGGCTTCAGCACCGCCGTGTTGCCGTAGGCGATGGGAAGGGTGAACGACCGGCTGCCCAGGAGGTAGGGGACATTGAACGGGGCGAAACAGGCGACCACACCCGCCGACTGACGCATCGCCATGAAGAAGGAGTTGGCGTGGTCGGCGGGGATGATCTCGCCTTTGACGTCGTACGCCGCCGAGGCAGCCGTGCGGTACAGACCGGGGACGAAGCCCATCTGGAACATCGAGATGCCGATGGTGCCTCCCACCTCCTCCATCATCGCCTTCACCAACTCGTCCTGACGGCTCTCCATCACGTCCGCCGCCTTGAGGAAGATCTGGCGTTTTGCCGCCGGCGGCGTGGCCGCCCACTCTGGGAAGGCTGCCTGGGCCGCCTCGATGGCACTTCTCACATCCTCGGTCCCGCCCGCGGCGACATTCGCGTACACCTCGCCTGTGTACGGGTTCAGGTTCTCGAAAGTTTCCCCTCCGGAAGCGTCCACCCACTTCCCGTCGACGAACATCTTGTAGCTCTTGGCGGCCATCAGTTCCTCCTTGGACCGACTCGGCCGGAGACCAGGTGAACACCGGTAGGCGGCGTCTGGCCCCGCAGGCAATAGGGCACAATGGCTTCAATGCGCCCGCTCGACGGCTCCGAGACCATCCCGGTGTCCAGTGACGCCGACTTCGACGCCTGGCTTCGGGAACACGGTGATACCGAACACGAGGTCTTCGTCGCCATCTTCAAGAAATCATCCGGCAAACAGACGGTCACCGTCTCCGCCCTGCAGGAGACGGCCCTTTGTCATGGCTGGATCGATTCGCTCGGGGTGAGGATCGACGACGAGCGCTGGGCGATACGTTTCACCCCGCGTCGGCCCGGGTCGAACTGGTCGGACAAGAACCGCAGGAGTGCGCGCAGACTCTTGGAGGAGGGCCGGATGACGCCGGCGGGCCGGGACGCCCTCCCCGACGACCTGTGACCGCGGAGCGTTTGCGATCGCAGCCCGACACGCCACCTCACGAGGGCCCGGCATGTGGTCACCGGATCGCCCTAGGAACCCGGCTCAGTCGTAGACCCCGGCCAGGAAGGCCCTCCCCTCCGCAACCACGCAGAGGAAGGCACCTACCGAGGTGACCAGCTGGTAGCGGTCGGCATCCTGCTCCCCGGCCCACCATCGGCCACTGAGCCGCCATGGCCCGCTCCAAGTGAGGACCGGTTCCCACCGTGTGCCGAGTCGAACCCGGGCCGGCATGCCGCCGTCCCACTCCACCTCCAGCGGTTGGAGCCGGGGCGGGACCAGGGCCGGGCTGGGCGAGGGGGTGGCACCGGGCCATGGTGCCGAGACATTCCGTTCCCGGTCGACGGGTGGCTCCCCCCAGCGGGACCAGGCGACCCGCTCCTGTGGCATCCGTCCGCCCTGGGCGCGTCCCTGCAGGACTCGGTCGGGCCCGAGCAGTGCCTGGGCCCGGGCGAGGGCACGTTCCGCCTCGATCTTCGATGTCTCGTCCTGAAGCAGCCCGAGTTGTCTCCCCTCGTCGGAGAGGTCGGCGGGAGCGATGCGAATCCGGGCGATCCCTCCCCGGATGCCGCCCGATTCGATCCATGCCCTCAGTTGCCACCACACTCGATCGGACAGAGCCTTCTCGGTGAACGGGTCCGCCGAGCGCCAGATCCTCTCCCTCGCCTCTCCTTCGGCAGGCTCGGCCATGATCGAAACCCGGTGCGGGGCAACACCAGATGATCTCAGTCTCCTCAACAGCCTCTCGGCAAGGGCACGCGCCGCGAAGGCGGCTGCATCGAGGCTCTCCAGAGGATCGTCGAACACGGCATCGACGGCGAGGTCGGGTGGGATCTGACGGGGATCGACGAATCGATCCTCACCGCTGGCGAGACGGTGCGCCAGCAGTCCGTGGTTTCCGAACCGGGTGGCAAGGGCATCACGGGGAAGACGGGCCAGCTCGCCCAATGTCGCCACCCCGAGCCAGCGGAAGGTGTCGATCAGCTCGTCGGCGTCGAGACTCTCCCTGAGGGCAGTAAGGTCGAGCCTGGAGAGAAAGCCGATCGTGTCGGTCACGATCAAGGGGTGGCCGGCGCTGGTGGTGGCGGCAGCCCAGCGAGCGGCAAAGGGCCCATCGGCGACACCGACGAGTGCCTGCCCGCCCCGAGTCTGGCCGACGGCCCTGTCCAATTCCTCTGCCACCAACCCGGCCAGGGCATCTTCCCCTCCATAGAAGCGGATGGCACCTGCGATGGGAACGAATGCCAGACCGGGGGCCACCACCTCGACTCGAGGGATGAGGCTCTCCATCCTCTCCACCACAGGCTCGAAACGTCGTGCCTCCTCCCCCGGATCACGGAGGAGGACGGTGGCGAAGGGGGCGAGGGCCTCTGCCTCCCGCCGGGGCATGCCCGGGCTCACTCCCGCCGCCAGCACATCGTCGGTGGCGGCCGTGACCCTGGCGTCGACGATCAGTAGCGGGTCATCCGGCGGCGCGTCCGGTCTCCCCAACGACCACATCGGAAACCACGCGCACAAAGTCCGAACCCTCATCCTCCACCTCGAATCGCCGGGTCACCCCGGAGGCTCCTTTTCCCGACGCCTCCAGGACCAGACGTCTCCTCCCCAACCGTCCATGACCCTGATCGGCACCCTCCCAAGTGACACCGAGGGCTCTCAACCGGAGATGGGTCACACCCGAGGGAAGACCTCTGCCCATGGGTCGCATCGCCACCTGCACCTTTCTCGCCCTGGCCAGTGCGGCGAGCCGGCGAAGATCCTGGTCTTTGACCCCGGTCGGGACCTCGGCGTAGACGCCCCGGACCCCCTCGAGCAGGGCAGCGGCGACCTTGGCCCAGATCCCCGGCTCGGCACAACGCACGATTACCAGGCTCTCCGGGGCCACCCCCGTCTCCCAGGCCGCTTCGGGGGAGATCCATCCCCGGGTGTCGAGGACGACCACCGGGGCTATCTGTGACGGCTCGGCGAGGAGACGGAGACCGAGACGGGTCAGACCGGTGCCGGAGACACCGAGCAACTCGGTGATATGGCCAGGACGGAGCCGAAGGTACCCCTCCTCTCGCACCTCCAGGTCGAGGAGAGGGGTGGCGATGACGTCTTCGATGCCCAAGCTGACTCCACGGTTGGGCAATCCATCATATCGAACGTATGTTCGATATGACAAGCTGTAAGCCTCAGGCCTTGGGCAACAAGCCAGAACCTGGTTCAGAGCTATGGCCTGTGGCCCAGCTACGCCTCTTCCAGTTCTTCGATGGTCTTCGGCCAGTCGTCTTTGAGGAGTCTCGACAGCGAGCGGTCGGCGAGCAGCTTCCCCTCGGTCTGACATACGGCGCAGTAATTGGTCTCGTTGTCGGCGTAGACGATCCGCTGCACCTTGGACCCACATCGGGGACAGGGCTGACCGTATTTTCCGTGGACGGCCATGTCGTCACGAAAAGCAGTGACCTTGGTCGGCCAGCCCTCCCCCACCTCTTCGCGCAGACGCCGGGTCCAATCGTCGAGCGACTCGACCACTGCCCGGTGCAGGTGCTCCACCTCGCTCTCGGTGAGTTGCCCGGTTCGCTTCACCGGGGACATCCGGGCTGCCCACAGGATCTCGTCCGAGTAGGCGTTTCCGATGCCGGAGAATATGCGCGGGTCGGTCAGGGCGCGCTTCAGTGTCCGGTTCTCCCTCTTCAGGGCAGCGCCGAATTCCCCGACCTCGACGTCGAGCGGTTCCACGCCGCCTCGATCCAGGGCGCTCACCCCATCGAAGCCGCGGGCGATCCAGATCCCCGCCCGCTTCTTCGTCCCCTGCTCGGTGAGAATCAACGAGCCCGCGTCGAAATCGATTGCGGCGAGACCGACCTTCTTGGGGATGGCCCTGCCCGGCTCATCCCAGCGGAGACGGCCTGCGACCATGAGATGGATGACCAGGAAGAGGTCGCCCTCCAGACCGAAGACGATGCGCTTCCCCACTCGTTGCAGCGAATCGACCGTGGAGCCGACGGGTGCATCGTACGGAGGGTCGTAGGTGCGAAGGACCGACGGGGATGCGATGCGAACACCCCTCACCACCTGGCCGAGGACGCGTCGCTCCAGCGCCTCCAGGTAGACCACGATGTCGGGCAGCTCCGGCATCCGCCGGAAGCTACCGACGGATGCCTCATAGATGGCCCGGCCACTAGTCGTGCTCGCCGAGCAACCCCCCGAACAGCACGCCCACTCCAATCACGACGCCTCCTGCGATGAAACCGTATGCGATCAAGAGGTCGGACTCCGGAGTGGAGTGCTGGGCGGCGTTGCCGAACACGATCACCAGGGCCACAACGGAGAGGACCGCCAGGCCCCTGGCCACTCGCGCCCGGAGGGCAATAGCCAGAGCGGCGACGACCATGAGCAGTCCACCCGCCCCGAATGCCGACCAGAAGTTCCCAGCCACCCCCAACCCTGCCTCGACCGATCTGCCGGCAACGCCCGGGTCGGTGCGCAGGAGGAGACTGCCGACCAGGACCAACACCCCACCGAGGGCGATGGCGATTGCTGCCACATACGACCGGGGAGTCTCCGGAACAGGATCCGGCCAGGGCAGGTCCTTAGGACGCCGGGAGGCGGCTACCCGTCGTGCCATTCGTGGCGACGCGGTCTGCAATCCCATCTCCCGGGCCAATCCCACGTCGTTCTCGGTCTTGAGGACGAGCGCCTCCCCTTCGGCCCATATGGCGAATCCTTCGTGGAGCGCCTTGATGCCGAAGGAGCCGACCTCCCATTCCCCGATCAGCGCCGAGCCGGAGAACAGGCTGAGCCGCGAGTCATCAGCCAAGACATCGACCTCGGTCCCCGGGCCCCGCTCTCCGCGCATGAGCACGATGCCACGCGTCTCCACCGCCAATCCCTGCCTCCCCTGGCCGACAACGGCACCCACAAGTCTATGACGCCCCGCCAAGGACACCAGATGGCAAAAGGACGGGCTTGCGCCCGTCCTTTGCACGCTCGAATCGCTGGGAACTACTTCTCGCTGATCTCCTCGAAGACCTCGTCGAAGCTCTGAGCGGCTCGACGCCGGTCGCCGCTCTCCGTCTTCGGAGCTTCCGCGGCGGCGCCGCGATCACTGTCCCCACGGGCCCGGTCACGACCACCGCGGTCACCGCGGTCGCGGTCACGACCACCACGACCGCCACGATCGCCACGGTCGCGGTCACGACCGCCACGGTCACCGCGGTCGCGGTCACGACCGCCACGATCGCCGCTGTCCTGCCTCGGCGCCTCCGGTCCGGGCAGTGTGGCTCCCTCCAGTGGCTCGACCAACTCGAGGCTGACCTTGCCCCGGTCGATCTCACGGACCCTCACCTTGAGCACCTGGCCGTCGGTCAGATAATCCTCGACCCGCTCCACACGCTTCGACCCGTCGAGACGGGAGATGTGTAGCAATCCGTCGCGCCCGGGGAGGAGGTTGACGAATGCGCCGAACTTGGTGATGTTGACCACCTTGCCTTCGTACTCGCTCCCGAGCTCCACCTCCGGCGGGAAGGCGATCTGCATGACCTTCTCCTTGGCGGCGGCCAGAACCGATCCGTCGTTTGAGGCGATCCTCACGATCCCTTTGCCGTCGGTCTCCTCGATCTCGAGCTTGGCCCCGGTCAGCTCCTCCAGCTCCCGGATCACGGCGCCCTTGGGACCGATCACCTCGCCGATCTTGTCCTTGGGGATCTCGATCGACTCGATGCGCGGGGCGAACTCGTTCATCTCCGCTCGTGGCTCCGATATGACCTCATTCATCTTGTCCAGGATGAAGAGGCGAGCAACCCGGGCTTGATCGAGCGCTGTGGTCAGCACGTCGGCGGGAAGACCCACCAGTTTGGTGTCGAGCTGCAACGCAGTGATCACCTTGCTCGTGCCCGCCACCTTGAAGTCCATGTCACCGAGTGCGTCCTCGGCTCCGAGAATGTCGGTCAGCGAGACGTACTTGCCGTCGCGGTGGATCAATCCCATGGCGATGCCGGCGACAGCATCGGTGACCGGCACACCCGCATCCATCAGTGACAGAGACGAGGAACAGACCGAGGCCATCGAGGTCGAGCCGTTCGACGAAAGGACCTCGGAGACCAACCGCACTGCGTAGGGGAACTCTTCCTCGGTGGGAACGATCGGGTGTATTGCCTTCTCGGCGAGGGCCCCGTGGCCGATCTCACGCCGCTTCGGGCCGCGCATGAACCCGGCCTCACCGGTGGAGAACGGCGGGAAGTTGTAGTGATGCATGAACCGCTTGGAGTCCTCGAGGGCCAAGGTGTCCAGCATCTGCTCCATCCTGAGCATGCCCAGGGTGGCCAGGTTGAGCACCTGGGTCTCGCCTCGCTGGAACAGCGCCGAGCCATGGGTGCGGTTGACCACACCCACTTCCACCGTGATCGGGCGGACCTCGTCGGTGGCCCGGCCATCGAGACGAACCCCGTCGTCGACGACGCGCTTGCGCATCATGTCCTTCGCGACCGACTTGAATGCCCGACCCGCCTGGGCCAGGGCTTCTACATCGTCCTCGGCCAGACTCAGCTCGGCGATGGTCGCCTCCAATGCCTCGTCCTGGGCGTTGTTGCGCTCCTGCTTGTCGGCGATGGTGACCACCCCGGCAAGCTTGGGCTCGGCGATGGCACGCACCCTGTCGTAGATCTCGTCGGAGTAGTCGACGACCACCGGCCACTCGACCTCCTTCTTGGTCACCTGACCCACCAGCTCGTCCTGAAGGTCGATCAACTCGCCGATGTAGGTCTTGGACTGCTCGAGCCCGGCAACAACGGCCGCCTCGTCGGAAGGAGAGTCACCTGCGGCGATCATCCGAAGACCGTTGGGTGTGGAGCCTGCCTCCACCATGATGATGTCGATGCCACCTTCATCGTTGCGGCCACCGGCCACGACGAGTTCGAAGACCGACTGGTCGAGGTCTTCCTGGGTGGGGAAGGGAACCCACTCGCCCTGCTTCAGCGCGAGACGGACTCCCCCGATCGGCCCTTCGAACGGGATCGGACTGACCATGAGGGCAGCAGAGGCCCCGTTGAGGGCCACCACGTCGAAGGGGTTGATCTGGTCCACCGCAAGCGAGGTGACCACGACGTGGGTCTCGTTGCGATAGCCGTCTCGGAACGACGGGCGGAGGGGACGGTCGATCAGTCGACAGGTCAGGATGCCCTGCTCGGAGGGACGACCCTCCCGTCGAAAGAACGACCCGGGGATCTTGCCCACCGAGTACATTCGCTCTTCGAAGTCGACGGTGAGGGGGAAGAAATCGATTCCTTCCCTCAGCTTCTTGTTGGCCGTGGCGGTGACCAGCATTTCGGTACCGCCCAACTTGGCGACCACGGCGCCGTCCGCCTGACCGGCGAGCTTGCCGGTGCTCAGGGCGAACTCTTTGCCGCCAATGGTCCCCTTCACGGAGATTTCGGGCACTAAGTGCTCCTTGTGTATGGGAGCCGAACCCGTTGGCAGTAGTCATGTCTCAGTTGGATCCCGAGACATCGCCACTGACAACCGGCAGGCTCAGTGTCTATTCGCCCCGACCGTCGTGGTCGAGGGCGTTCTCGTTCGGAACGGTATCCGTTCCTCACGAAAGCAATGTCAGCGACGCAGCCCCAGCTTGGAGATGAGGCTTCTGTATCGCTCGACGTCCTCTCGGCGGAGGTAGTCGAGGAGTCGACGCCGCTTACCGACCAACATGAGGAGCCCGCGACGACTGTGATGGTCGTGTTTGTGCTCGCGCAGATGCTCGGTCAAATGGTTGATTCGCTCGCTGAGCAAGGCGACCTGCACTTCGGGGGAGCCTGTATCGCTCTCGTGCGTGCCGTACTCGGCGACGATCTCAGTAGTTGTTTTCATTACGCGTCAAACCTGGACTGTTCCGGGGGGACTTGTGGAACTTTAGCAGTCCCGCCCCCGCTAGCCACAACCGCCTCGATGCCGCCCACGCGGTCCTCCTTCACCTCACCTGGCCGTCACCATAGAGGACGTAGCGCTCCGAAGTGAGGGACTCCAGACCCATTGGTCCCCGCACGTGGAGCTTCTGAGTCGAGTTGCCGATCTCGGCACCGAACCCGAACTCTTCTCCATCGGTGAACCGCGTCGACACGTTCACCGCCACCACCGCGGTGTCGACGGCACCCACGAACCGGTCGGCGGCAGCCAGGTCGTCGGTGACGATCGCTTCGGTGTGACCGGTCCCATATCGTCTGACATGCTCGATGGCGGTGTCCAGGTCGGGCACCACCCGCACCGCCATGATCAGGTCGAGGTACTCGGTCGCCCAGTCCGCCTCGGCGGCAGGGGAGATCTCCGGTACCAGCTCACGGGTCCGCTCGTCGCCCCGGAGCTCGACACCTTCCGCCATCAGGGCCTGGGCCGCCTCTGCCACGAACTTCTCGGCCACGGCCTCGTGGACCAGAAGCGTCTCGGCGGCGTTGCAGACTCCGGGCCTCTGGACCTTGGCATTCAGGACGATGCTCAGGGCCTTGTCCAGATCTGCTCCGGAGTCCACATACACATGACAGTTGCCGGCACCGTCGATCACCGTGGGAACGGTTGCGTCCGCCTCGACCGCCGCGATCAGCCCCGGGCCCCCGCGAGGGACGAGCAGGTCGACCCACTCTGTGGCCTGCATCAGGGCCTTCGCCCCGTCACGGGTGGTGTCCTCGAGCAGTTGCACCCCGTCCGCGGGCAGGCCGGAACGGGACAGAGAGGCGCGTATCGAGGCGGCGACGGCCTTGTTGGAGCTGAGTGCGTAGGAGGACCCGCGCAGGATCACGGCGTTTCCCGACCTGACGCAAAGACCGGCGGCGTCGGCGGTCACGTTGGGGCGGGCCTCGTAGATGACGGCTATCACTCCGAGCGGGACACGGACCCGGTGCAGCTTCACCCCGTTGTCCAGCGACCAGCCTCCGGTCTCCCTACCCACCGGGTCGGGTAGCGACGCGACACTGCGCAATCCCGCCGCCATGGCCGCCACCCTCGCCTCGTCGAGGCGAAGCCTGTCGATCAGGGCGCCGGTGATCCCCTCTTCCCTGGCTTGGGCCATGTCGGCTGCGTTGGCCTCGAGCACCGTCGCTTGCGCCTCGATCAGCCCTTCTGCCATCTCCAGCAGCGCGGTCTGCCTTGTCGACCCCGTCGACTGGCGCAGTTCATGGGAGGCGGCGCGAGCGCGGCGGCCGATCTCTTCGATCATCGGGCAAGCCTATCGACAGATCCACCGACTGCCAGCATGACCAGGTCGTCGCGGTGGACGACGACACCGACCTCGGAGCTATGACGGCCGATCGAGGCGCGGACTTCACCTGAGGTCATCGCCACCAGGCCCTTGCCGATGACGGAGTTGTCGGGCCCGGCCACCTCCACCGCACCGTCAGCCTCGAACTCGCCCTCGACCGAGGTGATCCCCACCGCCAGCAGCGACTTGCCCCCATCGAGGAGTGCTTTGGTCGCCCCTTGGTCCACGGTGAGCCTCCCCTGGACGGGAAGACCGAACGCGATCCAGAGTTTCCGGGCCGGAAGCCGCGCCGGATGCGGCCTCACCCAGGTGCCCACCGACTTACCTGCGACGGCACGAGCCACCACGTCGCTCTCCCTGGCGTCTGCGATCACAGTGGGGATGCCCGACCAGGCCGCCATCCGGGCGGCGAGGACCTTGGTGCCCACTCCCCCGACTCCGAACGGCCCCGGATCACCCCCGGCCAGGTGATCGAGGGCGACGTCGAGCGAATCAACGGCCGACAGCAGCTCGACGTCGTCCATGACCCTGGGATCTCCTGAGTAGATACCCCCGGTATCGGTGAGGATCACCAACAACCCGGCCGAGACAAGATGGGAGACGATCGCGGCGAGCTCGTCGTTGCCCCCGAGCCGGAACTCGTCGACCACCACCGTGTCGTTCTCGTTGACGATCGGGACCACACCCAGGTTCAGCATCCGCTCCAGGGCATTGCGCGCATTCAGGTACTGGGCCCGATTGGCGAGGAGGTCCTTGGTGATCAAGACCTGCCCGACCACCCTCCCCCGACTCTGGAATATGGCGGCGTAGCGTTCCATGAGCAGACCCTGGCCCACCGCTGCGGCCGCTTGGAGACCGGGCACATCGCGGGGGCGCCCGGTCAGCCTGAGCGCGGGCAGACCGGCGGCCACGGCCCCCGAGGAGACGAGGAGCGCGGGATGCCCGGCGTCCCACAACCCGGCGACGTGATCGACCGCCCGATCGAGACCGTCGGGGTCGAGGGCGCCCGACTCGAGCACCAGGCTCGACGATCCCGCTTTCACCACGACCGGTCTTCCCGCGGGGACGGGAAACCGTCCCTCTACATCCTTGGGCACATCCGACCTCCCACCTCAGGTCGCCAGTGCCGCGGTCTCCAACACCTGCCGCACCTTTGCGACGTCCCGGGTCATCGCCTCGACGAGGGCCTCGGCACTGTCGAACTCGAGCTCGGGCCTGAGCCGCTCCACGAACTCGACTTCGATGACCGAGCCGTAGATCTCACGGTCGAAATCAAGGATGAAGGCCTCTATGAGCAACCGGTCGCCGCCGAATGTGGGTCTCACCCCGACGTTGACCGCCGCGGCCAGGGTCTCCCCGCCCACCCGGGCAAAGGCGGCGTAGATGCCGCGTCCCGGTATCACCTTGCGAGGTGGCGGCTCCAGGTTGGCGGTGGGAAAACCCAGGGACTTCCCTCTCTGGTCTCCCGGGACGACGACGTTCGACAGCCGGTAGCGGGAACCGAGCAGTGCCGCCGCGCCGGAGACGTCACCCTCTTCGATGAGCCGTCGCACCCGTGAGGAGGAGATGACACGGCCCGACTCCACCAAGTCGACCACATCGACCTCGAACCCATGTTTCTCGCCCGACTGCCGCAAGAACTCCGAGTCGCCGGCTCGGTCCCTGCCGAATTGGAAGTCGGACCCGGCCACCAGGAGGCGAACACCCAGCTTCCCGACCAACACCTCGGCAACGAAATCCTCCGGCTCCAGATGCCGGATCTCTGCGAGGTCGAGAACTCCGACCGTGGCCACACCGAGCCCTTGCATCAGCTCGATCCGCTCCTCGACGGTGGTGATGAGTCGGGGATCGGTGCCCGGGGAGAGGACCTCGGCGGGGTGCGGGTCGAAGGTGAGCACGGTCGAGGGAAATGGGGCGTCCACGAGCCGACCGAGGATCACCCGATGCCCGTGATGGACACCGTCGAAGACACCGACGGTCACCGCCCGCGGCGGCTCCAGGGCCTCCCATCCCGCCAGTGGGCCACGAAGCACTTTCACGAGGCCAGCACCACCTCGGGTCTCGCCTGCTCCCCTTCCCGCCGGTAAACCGCGAGCAGGTCGCCGGACCGGTCGAGAACGCGAACTGCCGAGTTGTCCGGTGCGGTGGACATCTCCCCGCCCACGAAACGCATGCCATGACAGACGCCACGGGCCGTCTCCTCGCTGACCGTGACCGCAGGGAGATCGCCGAGGGCGTCCGAAGGTGCCAGGAGATGCGACTCCCAATCCTCGAGATCGTCGACAGTCAGCCCGTGCGTGGCCAGATCGAGAGAGCCGGTCCTGGTCCGCCGCAAAGCGGTCAGATGGGCGGAACCGCCCAGGGCGGCAGCCATGTCGTCGGCCAGCGAGCGGACGTAGGTCCCCTTGCCACAGACCACCCGGAACTCGACCTCTGGATAGGGCCCCGAGCCGACTCCCAGGATCACCAGCTCTTGGATCTCGACCGGTCGGGCCTCACGCTCGACCACCTCGCCCTGACGAGCCAGCTCGTAGAGACGCCGACCCTGGTGCTTGAGAGCAGAGACCATCGGGGGAACCTGCAGGATGGTCCCTACGAACCGGGAGGCGACGGCATCCAGCTCCTCGGGTGTGAACTCCATGGGCTCTCGGCTCATCACGGCGCCGTCGGAGTCGAGGGTGTCGGTGGCCACACCGAACATGGCTGTGGCCAGGTACTCCTTGGGCTGCTCCTGGATGAAGCGGATCAGCCTGGTCACCGGGCCCACGGCGATCACCACCACTCCCGTGGCCAGTGGGTCGAGGGTGCCGGCGTGACCCACCTTCTTTATCCCCGTCGCCCGTTTGACCCTGCTCACCAAGGCATTGCTCGTCATGCCTTCTGGTTTGTCCACGACCAGAAAGCCACGGCTCACCGATGGGCCCCGATCCTCGTACGCACCTCGTCGAGGGCGTCGTCGGGATCTCCCTGAAAGGTGAATCCGGAGGCGAGACGGTGGCCGCCGCCGCCGAGCTCGGCCGCCAGGGCGCCGACATCGGTGGCGCCCCGGGAGCGAATGCTCACCTTGACCCTGTCGTCGGGCCCGGCTTTGGCCAGGACGGCCACGTCGGCCTCCTCGGCCAATCTCAGCGTGTTCATCAGGTTGTCGATGTCGCCCCAGTCCACTCCCGCGTCGTCCAGGTCACCCTGGGTGACCACGGTGGAGACCATGCTCAGCTCCTGGTCGAGTGTGGCCCTGCCCAGGGCGGCGCCGGCCACCTTCAGATAGCCGAAAGGCGCCTCTTCGTACACCTTCTGGCTGATCAGCTCGGGTCTCGCACCTGCCGCCACCAAACGGGCCGCGAGCTCGAGGGCGGAAGCGCTCGTGTTCGAGTACTGGAACCGGCCGGTGTCGGTGATCAGAGCCGTGAGGAGACAGGTGGCCACCTCCTCGGTGATGGGCCATCCCAATTCGTCGAGGACGTGGACGACCACGACCGCGGTGGCAGCGGCTGTCGGATCGTTGAGCACGATGTGCCCGAAGCCCTCGTTGGTGACGTGATGGTCGAAAACGATCAAGGTCTGGGCGTCCCCGGCCGGCGAGCCCAGCTCGGCGAGCCGATCCTGGGACCCTGCATCGAACACGATCATTGTCTCCGGTCGCTCCGGGAAACCGTCGGGGTCGACGAGAAGGTCGGTGGGGAGGAAGGAGAGGTTGGCCGGCAGCGCGAAGGGAGAGCCGAAGCTGGCCACCACCTCCTTGCCGGCCGATCGAGCCGCCAGGCCGAATCCGAGCATCGAGCCCAGGGCGTCGCCGTCGGGACCCACGTGACAAGCGAGCGCCAAACGAGCGCTGCTCGCGATGGTCGCCGCCGCCTTTTCGATGAGGCTGCGCTCAATCATCCGGCCCCGGTTCCTCCCTCAGCGAGCGGAGGATGGCCTCGATGCGCTCCCCACCGGCGACGCCAGGATCAATCTCGAACTCCAGCGTCGGCGTGTACTTCATCCTCACCTGGGCGGCGATCGCCGACTGGAGACGGCGCGAGGCCCGTTCGAGGGCGGCCAGAGCGGCCGTTGCGTCGGCGGCAAGGACATCGATGTAGACCACCGCGTGCCTGAGGTTGGGGCTGGTCTCCACACCGGTGATCGAGACCATCTCGAGACGTGAGTCGTTGAGACGCTCAACCTCCTCGGCGATCACCTCACGCAGGGTCGAATTGACCTTGAGCATGCGTGGGCTGGTACCCCTCACTCCGGATCCTCCAATTCGCTCATGAGCACGTCCAGCACTTCGACCTCCAGTTGCGCATCAAGGTAGCGACGCAACTTGGAAACTTGCAGGGCGAGGCTGTGGCCGTCCGGGGCGGCGATGGCCACTCCAACGGACGCCCGCTGCCACCGATCGTGATGGTCGACCTCGGCGACGCTGTACGAGCCGAGACGGCGGATTCCCTCGATGAACGGCCGAAGAACCGCCCTCTTCTCCTTGAGCGACTGCGGGGTGGGCAGATGCAGCTCGACCCTCAAGGCCGCGACCCGCATCAGGTCCGGGCAACCTCGCGAATCAGGTAGGCCTCGATGCTGTCGCCTTCCTTGATGTCGTTGTAGTTCTCCAGGCCGATACCGCACTCGAAGCCCGCGGCCACCTCGCGCACATCGTCCTTGAACCGCCTGAGTGACGCGATGACGCCGTCGTGGATGACCACGCCGTCACGGAGAAGACGGGCTCGCGCTGCCCGTTGCACGACACCCTCGATCACGTAACAACCGGCCACGGTCCCGGCACGCGGGACTTTGAACACAGCTCTCACCTCGGCCGTTCCCAGGACCTGCTCATGCTCCTCGGGAGCCAGCTGACCAACCAGCAGCTGCTCGATCTCGTCGAGCAGCTCGTAGATGATGCCATAGGTGCGGATCTGGACACCGGCGTCCTCGGCTGCCTTTCGGGCCTTGGGCTCGGGTCTGACGTTGAAGCCCACGATCACCGACTCGGTGACCTCGGCCAGGGTCACGTCGTTCTCGTTGATGCCGCCCACGGCGCCGTGCAGCACCTGGATCTTCCCGCCCTCCCTCTCGATCTTCGCAATGGACCCGCGCAAGGCCTCGAGGGAGCCTTGGGCGTCGGCCTTGATGATCAGATTCAGGGTCGCCTCTTCGCTGCGCAGCTGATCGAGGAGACCTTGGAGACGGTCACGAGCCGTCGGCATGGCCTGACTGACCGTCTTCAGCTCCTCCTGACGCTCGGCCGCGATCCGCCGCGCCTCCCGGTCGTTCTCGACCACGGTGAAGAAGTCGCCGGCGACTGGGACCTCGTCCCAACCCATGATCTGGACCGGCTGTGAGGGCCCCGCTTCCTTTACCTGATTCCCATTCTCGTCCATCAAGGCGCGAGCTCTGCCCGACGCGGCGCCGGCCACGAACGAGTCTCCGGTCCGAAGGGTCCCGCGTTGAACGATGACCGACGCCACCGCTCCCTTCCCACGCTCGAGTTGGGCCTCGACCACGACCCCCGACGCCTCGGCATCGGGGTTTCCCCTGTAGTCCTCGAGCTGGGCGATCAGATCGACCACTTCGAGAAGGTCGTCGACGCCGTCGCCGTTGAGAGCGGAGATCTCCACGCTGGGCACGTCGCCCCCGAGCTCCTCGGTGATGACGTCGTGCTCGGTGAGCTCGGTCCTCACCCTGAGCGGGTCCGCAGCAGGCAAGTCGACCTTGTTGACCGCGACGATCATCTTCACCCCTGCCGCCTTGGCATGCGAGATGGCTTCGACTGTCTGAGGCATGACCCCGTCATTGGCGGCAACCACCAGGATGACGATGTCGGTGATGTTGGCCCCACGGGCTCGCAGCGTGGTGAACGCCTCATGACCGGGGGTGTCGATGAACGTGATCGGGCGCCCGGCAACATCGACCCGGTAGGCGCCGATGTGCTGGGTGATTCCACCCTGCTCGCCCGAGACCACACTCGTCTTGCGAATGGTGTCGAGAAGGGTTGTCTTCCCGTGGTCGACGTGTCCCATGACCGTCACCACAGGTGGCCGGGGCACGAGGTCCGATGCGTCATCCTCGAACACCGGGCGGTCGGCCACGGCGGGAGGCGGTGGTGGCTCCTCCGTTTCGACCATGAACCCGAACGACTCGGCGACCTGCTCGATCAGATCGGGTGGCATCGGCTGACCCACCCCCACCGGCTGTCCCCGGCTGAGGAGATCCGCCACCACGTCGTTGGCAGGAACGCCCAGGGCGTCGGCGAACTGGCTGACCGTCGCCCCGGAAGGGATGGAGACGATCTCGACCTCGCCCGGCTCCGGAGCGGTTGCGGTCTCCGCCGCCGCCTCGGGTGGAGCGGTTGCGGTCTCCGGGGCCGACTCGACCGTCTCGGGCGCAACTGTGACCGTCTCGGGCTCGGCGGTTTCCGCCCCCGGCTCCGCCTGCTCGCCCTCGGGCTCGTCGCCGGCCACGGCGAGGCGCAGCAGCTCGGCGGTCTCGTCGTCGAGGCCGGACGAGGCCGTCTTCACTTCGATTCCCAGGTCCAGGGCCTGTTGGAGCAGCTCCTTGGAGTCCACCCCGAGATCCCGGGCCAGTTCATAAACCCTCACGCTGGAACTCTCTACTCGCTCTCTTCGTCCTCGTCTGCCGTGACAACTGCATCCTCGTCGTCGGACGCCGTCTCGCTCAAGTCGACGTTCGTAGCGACGGTCTCTTCGGCGTCGACCGCACCCTCGTCGGGCTCGGTCTCGACCGCCTCGGTCTCCACCGTGACCACCTCGATCGCTTCCTCGGTGACCACGTCGGCGGCTTCCTCGAAGGGAGAGGTCTCGTCGCCCACGGCATCTGTAGGCGCGGTCTCGCTGGCCACATCCTCGGTGACCTCCTCGGTGACCACTTCCTCGGTGACCACTTCCTCGGTGACCACTTCCTCGGTGACGATTTCTTCTGGGACTTCCTCCACTACGCCTTCGTTGTCGGAGCGAATGTCGACCTTGTAACCGGAGAGACGGGCGGCGAGACGTGCGTTCTGGCCCTCCTTGCCGATGGCAAGGGAGAGCTGATGCTCGGAGACGACCACGTCAGCGGTCTTGGTTTCCTCGTCGACGTGCACTTCCTTGACCTTGGCCGGGCCCAACGCCTCGGCGATGAACTGACCGATATCGTCGCGCCACTGGACGACGTCGACCTTCTCCCCGCGCAACTCGTTGACCACCTGGCGGACGCGGGATCCCCTGGCTCCGACACACGCACCCTTCGGATCCACGTTGGGATCATGGGAGATGACGGCGATCTTGGTCCTGTGACCCGGCTCGCGGGCGATGTTGACGATCTCGACTGTGCCGTCGGTCAGCTCCGGAACCTCGAGCTCGAGCAGTCTCCGCACCAGATCGGGGTGACTGCGGGAGACCACGATCTGGGCCCCCTTCGCCTCGTTGCGAACCTCCAGAATGAGGGCCTTGACCCGGTTCCCCCGCTCCAACCTCTCGAAGGGGATGCGCTCCGAGCCGGGCAGGATCGCCTCCGCGTC
>DATHUP010000004.1:0-29975 GCA_035462175.1 Acidimicrobiia bacterium
CGGTGAGATCAGCCTCTATCGAAACGAGCCGTGCACCGCCACTGTCGTGACCGATACCGAATGCCAGGTTCTTCATCTCACCCCTGAATCATTCGACCTGCTCTGCCGCACCGATCCGGCCGCCGCCGCCGACTTCCATGCATTCGTCGCCCGAACCCTCGCCGGGAGGGTGGGTCACGCCAACCGTGCCATCAGGGCGCTTCAGGCCTGACCTGGTTCGCTCCTGGCCCATACTCCGTCTCGGCAGGGCGACGGGTCCTATCCTCAGCGAATGAGCGTCTCACCACGACCGTACCTGCCACGCATGGTGCGCTATTGGGATCGAGACGCTCCGGGGGAGCTGCACCAGCCCGTCCAGGGCTCCATGGTCTTCGTCGACATCTCCGGCTTCACCGCGATGTCGGAGCGGCTCGCCAAGAACGGCCGAGTCGGCGCCGAGGAGTTGACGGCAGTCATCGGGACCACCTTCAGCGAGCTGCTCTCCGCCGCCTACGCCTATGGGGCCAGTCTCCTCAAGTTCGGTGGTGACGCTCTGCTCCTCCTCTTCACCAAGGAGGACCACGAGCGGCGGGCCTGTGCCGCCGCCCGGGCCATGCGGCAGACGCTGACCGAGGTAGGGGTCTGTTACACCAGCGCCGGCAAAGTCATGTTGCGAATGTCGATCGGAGTGCACAGCGGCGAGTTCGACTTCTTCCTCATCGGTGGTTCCCACCGCGAGCTGATCGTGGCCGGTCGGGGAGCCACTCGCACGGTGGAGATGGAGTCGGCCGCCGGTGCGGGCCGGATCCTGCTCAGCCCGGAAACTGCTTCGGCCCTCCCACGGGTGAATCGAGGCAAGGCCAGCGGCCCTGGGATCCTGCTCAAGGGCGAAGTCGATGCCGAGCGATCCGAGATCCGACCGTCCGCTTCGGTCTTCGAGGAGCTGAACCAGTTCGTCCCGGTGAGCCTGTGCCAGCTCCTCTTGGGAGGACAGGTGGAGCCCGAGCATCGCCCGGCGACCGTGGCTTTCATCAACTTCAAACAGCTCGACGCCCTCATCGACGCAGACGGCGTCGATGCCGCCGCGCGTCGGCTAGACGAGCTGGTGCGTGCGGTCCAGGAGGCGGTGGACCATCGGGGGGTCACCTTCCTGGCTACCGACATCGCCGCCGACGGAGGCAAGATCATCCTCACCGCCGGCGTCCCCTCGACCACCGGCCACGACGAAGAGCGCATGTTGCTCGCTCTGCGCCAGGTGATGTCGGCAGGTCCTCCCCTTCCCATCTCGGTCGGCGTCTCCTGGGGCCCGGTCTTCGCCGGGGAGGTGGGCACCCCGTTCCGGCGCACCTACACGGTCATGGGCGACACGGTGAATCTCGCCGCCCGGCTGATGGCCAGAGCGCCGACAGGAGAGGTCTATGCCACCGCCGAGGTCCTCGAGGGATCGCGGACCACTTTCGAGATGACCCCGATCGAGCCGTTCCAGGTCAAGGGCAAGAAACGGCCCGTCGAGGCGGTCTCGGTGATGGAGCCTAAGGGCACCAAGACCGGACTACACGGGCTCCCCCTCATCGGCCGCGACGACGAGCTGCGCCGGCTCGGCAGCACCTGGGAGGAAGCGGGGCAGGGAAAGGGGCGGGTGGTCGAGCTGTCGGCGGTGGCCGGGATGGGAAAGAGCCGTCTCCTCGAAGAGTTCCTCGGCGGCGACGGCGGGCCGGAGACGGTGATTCGAGCGGAGTGCCGTCTCTATCAGGCGGCCACCCCCTACTTCCCGTTCCGGGCCTTGCTCCGTGAGGCCTGGGGTTTTCAAGACCTAGAGGGCGAGGCCCTGGCCAAGGCGCTGATCGAGATGGTCGACGAGGCGGCGCCGGAGCTGGCGCCCTGGGTGTCACTGATCGGCATGGTCCTGGGCATCGACCTTCCCGCTTCGGTCGAGGTGGCCCAGCTCGAGGACCAGTTCCGTCCTGCCCGCACCATGGCGGCGGTGGACGCCCTGCTCGAGGCGACCATCGTCGACCCCACCGTCTTCGTCATCGAGGACACACACTGGATGGACGAGCCGTCCCGGGAGCTGGTGGCCGGGCTCCTCGTCGGCTTGGATCGCCACCCCTGGATGATCGTCTTGACCCGGCGTCCCGGAGACGACGGATTCGTCCCCCCCGACATGCCGGCCGTGTCCCGAATCGAACTCGAGCCGCTGGGAATCGAACAGGCGAAGCAGCTGATCTTCCGCGCCACCGAGGAGGCCCCCCTGCCTCCTAAGCAGGTGGAGCGTCTCGCCCGTCAGGCCGAAGGACGCCCACTGTTCCTGATCGAGTTGCTGCAGACTCTGCGACGCACCGGCTCCCTCGAGGAGATACCCCAATCGGTCGAGGGGATGATCGCCGCCCGCATCGACACCCTGCCCCTGGCGGACCGCAACGTGATCCGCCGGCTGGCTGTCCTCGGAGCCGGGTTCCGCATCGAGCACATGTCCGCCGTGATCGGGGAGGAGCCGACCGACCCGCAATGGCAGACCCGTCATATCCGCCGTCTGCCCGAGTTCATCTCGATGGACGATTCGGGCTGGGTCCAGTTCCACCACTCCCTGATCCGGGACGTCGCCTACGCCGGTCTTCCCTACAGGATTCGGGAGGAGCTGCACGCCCGGGTCGGCGATGCCATCTTCGCTGAATGCAGGGGACATCCTGAGGAGTTCGCCGAGCTCCTCTCGCTCCACTACTTCCATGCCAAGCGCTGGAGCCGAACCTGGCGTTTCTCCCGCATGGCGGGCGACCGGGCCCGCGAGATCTATGCCAATCACGAGGCAGCCGGCTTCTACGAACGCGCGTTGCAGTCCTCTACCAGGCTCGATTGGGTCGACCGATCCGATCGGGTCGGAGTGCTGATCGACCTGGCAAAGGTCCTGTATGAGGCGGGTTCGTACGAGGAGGCCATGACCTCCCTACGTGAGGCGATGAGGCTGGTTCCCGATGATCCGGTAGCCCGAGCCGACCTGCGACTCGAACTTGCCCGCTGCTACCAAAGGATCGGCGCTCTGTCGCGGGCG
This sequence comes from Acidimicrobiia bacterium, assembly GCA_035462175.1. Taxonomy (GTDB): domain Bacteria; phylum Actinomycetota; class Acidimicrobiia; order Spongiisociales; family ZC4RG35; genus JARDZU01. Next base: position 3,029 of record DATHUP010000004.1, read on the forward strand.
CTGCGTGAAAGCGCCCTCGGACTGAAGTTGGTCGAGCGAAGCGACCTTCTGGACGCAAGGAAAGCCAAGGCCCGACTCCGCGCAGTGAGGGCTGGGATCTTCGCCGATCAGTTTCGACCCAGGACGGCTCTGAAGGTCGGTCTGCTCGCCGTCGAGGAGGCCGAGGCGAGTGGTGAGTTGGATGCGTTGGCGAGGGCCTACACCAAGATCGACGAGGCTTACCAGATCCTGGGCCTGCGGGACGAGGCCGTGCATGAGGAGAAGGCTCTGGAGATCTACGAGGAGCTTGGCGACCTCTCCGGCATCACCCTTCTAGCCATCAACCTGGGGGTTCAGGCGTACTCCGACGGGCGCTGGGACGATGCCATCTCGATGTACTCGAAGGCCCAGAACGTGAGCGGACGCAGCGGAGATATCTCCGCCGAAGGTGCGGCAGCGGCCAATTTGGGGGAAGTCCTGATCAGCAGGGGCCAGTTGGACGAGGCAGAGACCGTGCTGCATGAGGCGAGACGGGTGCTGCGCGGACAGAAGGTGATCGGGTTTGCCCTCTTCGCCGAGGCCCAACTGGGGCGTCTCATGCTGGAGCGGGGCGAGTTTGACGCCGGAGTGAACGCTCTGGAACAAGTGATCGAGGAGGCCAACCGGATAGGACAGCCCTTCTTTGCCGTGGATGCCTCGGTACATCTGGCCGACGCCTGCACCCGCTCTGGCGACCCGCTGCGGGCCCTCGAGGTCATAGAAGCGGCGAAGGACGTGGCCGGAGAAGACGCGGCGCTCTTCGAAGTGCCGTTGGAAAGGCTGCGGGCTGGAGCCCTCATCGCCATGGGCCGACCCGAGGTGGCGTTGGGCATCGTCGAACATGCGCTGGCGAGCGCCCGTGAGCAGCGGCTCGTCTACGAAGAGGCTCTACTCCTCCTGGTGAAGGCCCAGGTGAGCGCGGACAGCGGCGATGCCTTCAGACAGGCGAACCGCCTCCTCGAGGACCTTGGCGCCTCCCCGCGCTAATTCCACCGCTTCCCATCGCCGATGTTGTAGACGATGTCGACCTTGAGGAACGTCCCCAAGGGGTGGCTCAGGATGTCGGCCAAACCGGTGACATAGCTCCTCGACTCGACGAGACACGAGGTGTGACCGGTAGGCAGTATCTCTGCGGTGTCGACAGGCTCCGACGAGGTGCCGACCGGGAGGTCGCCCGACTCGTCACGCGGATCGATGAGACACCAGGGCATCACCCGCTTGCCGGCACTCAGGTGGTCGTCATAGCTGAGAGTGCGGAACTGCTCGTCACCGCCGGCCACGTTCGGTGGGTTGTCGAAACGCCAGGTGATCACCTCGAGGAACTGGGCAACGATGTCCGGATCGGCGTCCACCGGCTCGGTCACGAAGTCGACGAAGAGCTCATCACCTTCCGCCCCTGCCTCGAAGGTGAAGAGCAACCCATTCTCGGGCCCCTTGCATCCGCCATCGATGTCGAGCCCTCGGGTGACATGGAACGTGGCGTCCTCGCCTTCGATCAGGATCTCGCTTTCGGTGCAGTCGATCTCCCCATCGAAGCTCTCCACCAGAACGAACAGCGTATCGGTGGTCCCTAGCCCGGCTCCGAGTGGACCGGCGGGGGAGCCGTTGAAGCCGGCCTCCAGGGACACGGCACCTGAGCTGGCGGCGGAGCCAGGCGCGATCGCGATCGTGTCGAACACACCAGCGATCTGGAATGCCTGCCAGTGCCCGGAGCCCGGATCGTCGCTCGGGTCGACCCAGAGAATGACCCGTTCGTTGTCACTCCCGCCCGAATCCGGCCCACAGTCGGAATCGCCGCTGCAGGGCACGGTCACCGTGTCTACCAGGACCCCACTCCGACGGAGCTCGAGTACGGCGTTGCCATTGAACTTGAACCCGAGATCCATTTCGGCGTATGCGACACCCTGGCCCTGGAGCGCCCCGGTGAGACCGAGGGTCAGGACCTGTCCCAGGTTCCTATTGATCCGGGCGCACGGCTCGCCGTTGCCTTCGCCGTTCTGACCGACGCCGAGACGATGATCTTTGAGGCCGGCGTATGGGCGCCTGTCGGCTTGCGCTCCGGAGCCAACAACGCTGACGAGAGCTGCCCCGCTGGACGACAACCTGCAATTGGTGTCGGAGAGTGTCTGTATCTGGTTGGGCCCGGGCGCAGCCGGGTCGAAAAAGAACCTGTCCCCGTCAGTGTTGAGATGCAGGTGGAGCACCCCGACTTCCTCGGTGACGGGTTCCTGACCCAGAGCGGGGAGCGTCAACAACGAAGCCGCCACCAACGCCCCAAGGATTCCAACGAACGACCAACGCCGACGTCTGCTCATCATGCCTCCCAATTGATCCAACAGCCGAGAGAGGCTGTCGACGAACCCGACACTCTCTAGCCCTTATGCCTCCGCCACTGTCTAGACCTTAGGCGACTCGTGACGGGTGGCGAGGGTCAAGTTTGGCTGAGACTGCCCAGGTCGAGACGTCCCCTTCTCCTGCTGGGCCCGAGGGGTGAGCCAGGCGATCACTGGTCCTCGGTGGATCAGTAATGCCCTTCGGCTGGTCGAGGCCAATCCATGATCGATCGTGACGATCAGCGTGTCGAGCCGGCTGCCCAACTCGACCTAGACGGCGTCGACCAGTTGCAGTTTCCCGCCTCGCCGACACGCCCCGGTAAGGAGCGGTGCAAGTGGTGACGGATGCTCGGTTTACGAGCGGTGATCACCGGTCCCGTTTCCTAGGCCGGCGGGGGTTTTCCCTTGGGCGCGATGCGACGAAGTATGCGATCGAGCCGGGGACCTCTATCTCCACTTCCTCGAAGGATGCCTCGAGCATCATTCGGAGACCGTCAACGTCGTCTTCACTGTTGTCGAATCCGCCGTGAAGGTTCGCCACAGGCAAGAACATCCGCGCCACCCACGTGTGCTTCGCGGACAGCCCAAGCACCGTACCGCCGAAGAGCACGCCAGCGTCGGTCAGGACTGCGGCGACGTGCTCGATGGCCTGAACCTTGGCCGCCAAGGGCCCAGGGAGACAGTGGATCACGTGGGCAAGCGCTGCTGAGTCGAAGGGCCCCTCGACCGGAAGAGGCTCGAGCACGCTGGCCCTGACCATCTTGGGATTCCACTTGGCCAACGTTTCGGTGCAGTGGTCGAGCACGTGAGGATTCGGGTCGACGAGGGTCAACTCGATGTCATCTGCAGGCTCCGACTTGGCGATGAAATACCCTGTCCCCGGCCCGACGTCCAAGTGCCGATGCCCCCCATGTGCTTCCTGTAGACCTCGAATCCCGGGATCCGATCCCGTCTTCCAGACGCGAGGAGCCATGAACCCGACCAGCCGCGAGTCATACGTCTTCAGAAAACCGGGTGAGTAGTCCTTGAAGCCCTTGTAACCAGGCTCATTCGGATCCGTGTGAGCGACCTCCTGTGGCCTTTCGACCCGCCAAGGGTTGAGGATGCGGAGACCTGACAAATACGTCAAAGGGTGCCCTGATGCCGAGTCACCGGGAGGCGGCTCGCAGCGTGGTGGCCTCTCTGTCAGGCGAAACCGAAGAGGGGGGGTAGAACGACTACGACGATCGCTGTCCAGCCGGCGAAGTCGGATCAGGCGAGTAGCCAAGAAGCGTATGCCTTGGGCCAGGACTCCTCGGGCTTCTCCTCTCGGTAACGAATGTCGGCCTGGGCCAGCCACTCCGCAAGCTCTATGACCGTCATCTCCGAGCCGAGCACCTGGTTGAGCTCGTCTACTGCATGCTCGGCATACCACTCGGCCCACCCAGGGTTGGGCCCGCCGGTGGCGTCATGGTGGGCCTTGGCTGTGTTGATGAGCACGCTCACCACCTCATGATGCAGACTCGGGTCGGCCACGACGACCAACCTTATCCAGGTCGTGTCGGCCCGGATCATGCCCATTCCGATGCTCATCGAATCCAGAGCGTGGAGGCAGACGCGACATAGGCTGATCAGCCCCAATCGCCGGCTGTGGTCTGCCGACCGATGTCTCGTTCCCTATCGCGGAATTCCTGTAGTGAAACTCGACAACCCGTCTCTTGGTCCGGAACGCGATGGCATATCCCCGCTCGTTGAGAAGGGAGTTCTGCACGAGATTGTGTGCGGTGAGGATGACGAGGGCGGTCCGAACTCGTCGACGATCATTCATAGATTTTCCTCGATTCTGAGATAGCGCCGTTCGATGGAGCTCTGGGTCCTGTGACGTCGATGTCGGGCGACATCGAAGGTAACCAGGTGCTGATCGGCACCTCCGGCCTGTGTAGCTTCCCGTTGTGATATTGGAGAGGGAGGCTGAGCTTGGCCTACTCACCGAACTTCTCGGTGGAGTCGGCGAGTCCGGCGGCCAGGTCGTTCTGATCAGAGGTGAGGCCGGCATCGGGAAAAGTGCCCTGGTCAGAGCCTTCCTCGAGTCTGCTGCGGACTCCGCCCATATCCATGTCGGGTATTGCGACGACCTTCAGACCCCCCAGCCGTTTGGCCCCTTCTGGGATGTTGCCCGTGACGAACCAGCTCTCCAGCTTGCGCTGAAGAAGAATGATCGCCAGGCAGTCCTGGAGATACTGGTGGACCTGCTCTCCACCTCCCTTCGTCCCACAGTGATGGTCATCGAGGACACGCAGTGGTCCGACGAGGCCACCCTCGACGCGGTCAAATACGTGGGACGGCGAACTGCCCGGGCCCACGGGCTTCTCCTCCTCACCTATCGGGTCGGAGAGGTCGACGTCGATCACCCGCTGAGAACCGTCATTGGAGACCTCCCACCTGAGAGCGTCACCAGGATCGAGCTGGGCGGTCTCTCCCGGTCCGCGGTGTCGGAGATCATTCGTGGGACGGATCTCGACGCCGATCGAGTGTTGGAGGTCACGCACGGAAACCCCTTCCTGGTCACCGAGATGGCTTCGACAGAGTCGGGCGAGGTGCCGGGCTCGGTGCGGGATTCGGTCATGGCTCGGGTAGGGCGACTGTCTGTCGAAGCCCGCGAGGTGCTGAAGGTCATGTCGGTCGTCCCGGAACGAGTCCCACTGGACGAGTATCAATCCATATCCGGCGGGTCGGCCGGCCAACTGGCCGAATGTGAGCGACTCGGCCTGCTCGAGGTCGGGGTCGACACGGTGTCTTTCAAACATGAGCTGATCAGGCGCGCCGTGGAAGCCTCGCTGACGATCAGTGAGAGCACTGCGATTCACCGCGCGCTACTGGAAAGCCTGCCCCCCGATACCGGCCCTGCCCGCCTGGTTCATCATGCTCGTCGCGCCAAGGATGTCCCCCGACTGATCGAGTATGCGCCCGCTGCGGCGGAGGCCGCTTCAGAAGTGGGAAGCCATCGCGAGGCTTCCGCCCATTATCGGGCTCTCGAGCCCTACTTGGAGGGCATCCCAGCACCCGTGCGGGCCGGGATTCTCCTCGACTGGACACGAGTGGAGTACTACCTGGGCAATGTCGACTCGATTGACATTCTCGACCGGGCGATCGCTCTCTACAGGGTGGCTGGGACAGACACCGGCCTGGCCCGAGCCCTGGTGCTGGGGGTCGAGCTCAACCGGATCCATGGACGGTTCGACGCGGCCAATGCGAGTGCGGTCGAAGCCATCCAGATCCTCGAGGGCACCGAGCCCGGTGCTGAGTTGGCTCACGCTCTGACGGCATTCGCCTGGCTGCAGATCCATCGAGGGCTGATCAGAGAGGCCGAGGCCAACGCCGACCGGGCCATCGCCATTGCCGAGGCCACCGGTGCGGAGCTCGCCATGCTCGCCGCACTCGGGGTGAAGGGAACGTTGCTGTATGTGCGCGGTGAAGCGGGCGGTCTCGACTTCATGGAGGAGTTGCGTCGGCGCGCCCAGCGAGGCGGCTACAGACACGAAGAGGTGTTCGCCCTGCTCCGCATTGCGGTTGTCGCCCTGGAAATAAGGGACCTGGCGCGGGCGTCGGACTTCGCACTTCAGGCCCGAAACACGGCGGTTCGATATGAGTTGCCGACTCTGGAGACGGTGGCCATGGCGGTGCACTCCGAGACTCGATTCTGGGCTGGGGCCTGGGGAGAGGCCGAGGATCTGGCGACGGAGTCCTTGGGACGGCACTCCACAACCGACGTACGGCTCGAAGCCGTCCTCGGTGCGCTTCGCACCCGGACCGGAAGCAGTGGCGGCGAGATGTTCTTGGAGCGGTCATGGGCGCTGGCAGGGGAGAGTGGGGAGATCGATCATCTGCTGTTCTCCGCCTCCGGCCTGGCCGAACGGATGTGGCTGGAAGGTCGACCCGATGCCGGATTGCTGCTGCAATTTCGGAACCTGGTCGAGCAAGGCATCAGGTTCGAGTACCCCTGGCCGGCGGGGTCGCTCGCCTTGTGGCTCTGGATGTTGGGCAGCCTCGAGGAAGAGCCCGTCGGGCTTCCCGCCCCCTACCGCGACCTCTTCGCCGGCCGGATCGACTCAGCTGCCGAATTCTGGGAATCGAGGGGTATCCCTTATGAGAGAGCCTTGGCCCTGGTGTGTGGCGACGTGTCGCAGCGTCTGCAGGCACTCGAGATACTGGAAACCCTTGGTGCCTCGGCAGTGGCCGCCAAGGTGAGGCGGGAGTTGCGGGCAGATGGCGTCTCGGCGCCGCGAGGTCGAGGCAAGTCGACGAGAGCCAACCGAGCCGGTCTGACCGGAAGGCAGGCCGAGGTCCTCGGACTGCTCGACGAAGGGCTGTCCACCACCCAGATCGCCGATCGGCTCTTTGTATCCCCGCGGACGGTGGAGAATCACGTGTCGGCTCTGCTGGCGAAGCTGGACTCCACCACCCGGTCTCAAGCTGTAGACAAAGCCCGGAGCGAAGGTTTCTTGGCCCCTAATTCGAGTACTGCTTAGCCACTTCTAGGGGTGTCACCCCGATGCGACGCTCCCCTTCGATCCATACCTTCGACACCAGTGACTCGCCATGCGACGAGGAGGTGTTGATGTCACTGTTCATGGATGTCCACAGCATCGAAGGAGGGGTGTCGGTGGCCGATGTGGCCGATGCCCACGTGAAGGACCTGGCAACGCAGGCCAAGTACGGGGTGAGCTATCTCCGCTACTGGGTCGACGAGGGTGCAGGGAAGATCTTCTGCCTGGTCGAGGCTGACAGCGCCGACGACGCCAGCACCGTGCACCGAGAGGCGCATGGCTTGGTGGCCGACGAGGTCTATGCGGTCAGCGAGCACAGTTGATTCGAAGGAAAGAGAAGGAGAAGCAATGAAGACTCGGAAACTGGCCACCGTCCTGGCGGCGGCAGCCGTGATGATGGCCACATTGGCCCCGGCCGCACTCGGGAGTCCCTCGGAGGAGGGCTTCAAGGCAAACGACGCCTGGTTGTGTGAGGACGACGGGTTTGTGGAGAACCACTGCCTGAATCTGAACTCCAATGGGAACACTCTCAACATCATGGTGTTCGACGATCGAGGACCACAGGAGTCGGCCAGCGCCGATCCGAACGCCGATAGTCGTCCGTGTCCCCACGACGGCGGCGGGAGCGGACCGTTTGGCGCCGACCCGACGGCTGGCGACGGGACCTGGTGGGACTACCTATATGGAAGCTCTGACGGGCCTCTATATGTGTGCCACCACTCCGGACAGCAGCAGTTCCTTCCCTAGAACCACTGACTTCACTAGCCAAGACCAACCGAGGAGGAGCGCTGTCTCAAGGACAGCGCTCCTTCCGCTGCTCTGATTTGAACTGCCTCTGTCGGCTTCGGAATGCCCCAGCCGCCAGGGTGGGACTGGTGGAGTCGCAGCCGCTGTTGAGCAAGCCCTACTCGGCAAGGAGTCGCGGGTGCTCGTGGGCCCGCACCGGGGGCGCTTCCCCGTTGAACTGCTCGATCTCGACCAAGCAGGTCTGAGCAGTGGGGCCCTGGGCCAGGTTCGAGGTGCCAGCGTCCCGGGTGAGCACATTGGGGTTGCCGGCCCGACACAGGCCATCCGGCTCCGTCGGGTCCCACCAGGCTCCGGTCGGCAGCTGGACCACGCCGTGCATGAGGTCCTCCCTGATCGCCAGTGAGGCGAGGCAGGCACCCCGGTCGTTGAACACCCGAACAAGATCTCCTTGGCTCAGGCCACGGGCCAGGGCGTCGGCGGGGTTCATCCCGATCTGCTCACGGCCGTCCACCTTGCCGGCCAGACTGGTCTCCCCGTGATCCCACTGGGAATGGAGCCGGGTCTTGGGCTGATTTGAGATCATGTGGAGCGAGTAGCGACCTGAGTTCCCCAGCCACTCCGCCGGTTCCAGCCACGAGGGATGCGGCGGGCAGTTGTCGTATCCGAAGCTCTCGATCGTCTCCGAGAACAACTCGATCCGACCCGATGGGGTCTTGAGTGCTGCCCCGACAGGGTCGTCCCGGAATGCCACCAGCTGTGAGACCAGGGGTGGGATCCACTCCTCGGGAATCTGGAAGTGGCCTGCCTCCTTCAACTCACCAAGTGTCGGGTAATCGGAATGGTTGGATCGAAACCTGTTGTAGATGTGATCGACCCACTCGTCGGCCGTCCGCCCTTCGGTGAAGTTGTCGCCGGCGTCGAGACGTCGGGCCAGCTCCGAGAAGATGTCGTAGTCATCTCTCGCCTCCGCCACCGGATCGATCACCTTCTCCATCCAGAAGACGAAGTCGTCGTTGCCGCTCCCGCCCACGTCGTTCCTCTCCAGAGGGGTGGTGGCCGGCAGCACGATGTCACAATGCCTGGCCAGGGCATTCCAGAACGGTTCGTGGCAGATGGTGGTGTCCGGAGTCTGCCAGGCCCTGGCCAGCCGGTTCAGATCCTGGTGATGGTGGAACGGATTCCCCCCGGCCCAGTAGACGAGACGGGTCTCTGGATAGGTGTGCTGCCGGCCGTTGTAGTCGAACTCCTCGCCGCCATGGAGGAGGAGATCCGAGATCCTGGCCACCGGGATGAAGTCGGTCACCGGGTTCTTTCCCTGCGGAAGGCGGGGGAGGGTGTGATATCCCACCGGGTGCCCGTTGAGGCCGACGGCTCCGTAGCCGTACCCGGCACCACCGCCGGGGAGGCCGATCTGACCCAGCATCGCGGCCAGGGCTGCGGCCATCCAGTAGGGCTGTTCCCCGTGGTCGTTTCTCTGCACCGACCAGCTCACCGTGATCAGCGTCCGTTTCGCCGCCATCTCAGCTGCGAGGGACCGGATCCGATCCGGGTCTACCGCAGTGATACCAGCTGCCCATTCAGCGGTCTTCGGAGTGCCGTCCGACTCTCCGAGGAGATAGGAGCGAAGGCGGTGCCAACCGACGCAATAGGTGGTGAGAAACTCCTCGTCGTGTAGGCCGGCGACGATGAGGCTGTGGGCGAGGCCGAGCATCACCGCGGTGTCGGTGCTCGGGCGGACCGGTATCCACTCGGCCTCGACGGCTTCGATCAGGTCCTCGGCGAGCGGCGACAGGTTGACGAACTTGACGCCACGATCCCGACACACCTCGAGGCGGCTGTTGAGCATGTGACGGCCCTGGCCTCCGTACTGGACCTGGCCGTTCTTGATCGGCATGCCTCCGAAGGCCACCACCAGATCCGTGTTCTCCGATATCTCGACGAAGTGGGGCTGCTCGTCCATGAAGTCGTCGAAGGAGAACCCGAAGACATGAGGTGTGATCACGTGACCGGCGGCGATGGAGTAGTCGTCGACCGAGAAGGTGTAGCCGCCGATCGAGTTGAGGAAGCGGTGAATCTGGCTCTGGGCATGGTGGAAGCGACCTGCACTGGCCCATCCGTAGCTCCCGCCAAAGATCGCCTGATTCCCATACTCGGACCGAACCCGATCCAACTCGGCGGCCACGAGGTCGAGGGCGACCTCCCATTCCACCTCCACGAACGGCTCGTGCCCGCGCCGTTCCCGTCCCGAACCCGGGCCCCCTCGGAGCCACGATTCCCTGATTGCAGGTCTCGCCACCCGGCTCCGGCGAACGGCCTTCAGCGACTGGCCGATGGGCGAAGGATCGGGATCCTTGGCGAACGGATGCACCGCAGTGATGTCATGGCCGTCGGTCTCGATCTCGTAAGCACCCCAGTTGGTCAGGGTCCGGTGTCTGGTTGTGGTCATTCGCCTTTCCGCCGTCTTGCGCAAGATAGCGGGTGCCTGTGGGCCGAGAACTCGATACAGCGATGAGTGTCGGCCGTTCTCGAATCCGTCCAGACTCTCAGTACCTTGGACAATCGCTGGCACGTCCCGTTGCCCGATCGAGCAGTTAGAGCGCCGGTTGGGAGCAAGGGTTCGACTTGGCGCCGGTGCGATCCAGGGTAGAGGACGGTTAGTTGCGGTTGCCGTGTCGATCGGTGGGCTGGGTCGCGGCACATGAGGTGGACGAGGCCTGGACGGCGGCCTGGCTCCGCGAGCGTGTGAGTTTCGTTGGGTGGGATTGACCGCTTGCGAGGAGAGGTCGCCAAGTTGTGGGACTCTCCAGCAATACCCGGAGGTTTGACACGCCCCTGAGATGAAGGGATCAAGTGGCTGGACATCCAGATCCACCCCGTCCCGTTTCCCTAGGGCCCGCCGGCGTCCCGTGTGACCGCTCGTCCCGTTTCTCAGGCGAGGCTGACAACCCGATCGATAGGGGCCGATCTCGGGCACTTCGGTACATGGTCGTTATCCTCCCGGAATTATCGATCGACGCTAGTGGTCAGGCTATTCGAGGAGGCACGGACAGCCCGGATGGCAGGCGTCACCTCTGAGTTGGCCATCCAAGAACGGCTAATCCTGGAGGCGGGTGACATCGCCGATGTGGATTGGTGCTGGTTTGGCGACGTTCGCCCAAACACCGAAATGTGCCCCACGGCCGGAAGCGTCCGCAAGTCTGAGGTCGACATGGTCCCCGTTGATCCGAGCGAGGGTCTTCAGCACTTCGTTTTGACGAGGCAGGTCGTCCTGGGCAGCGACTGCCATCATGCAACGGAAGGTCGGCCGGGTCACCGATATGACAACTTCTCCGATGCTCACTTGTCGGTCTGGCCACTCGTTTTCGACGAATCCCTCTGCCCTGCCGGTGTCGATCACGATGGTGGGACGGAATCGGCGGTCGTCCACCATCAACGAAGGATTCGCCTTCCTCAGTGTCGTCATTCCCGATGTCGTGGTTAGATGAATTGGGAACACGTCAACAAAACCGTCGGTGTGATCTCCCGCTACGTTGGTCGGGAACTCAACGTTCTCCTGTCCAGATAGCAGCATGCCTTCGATGGTCGGCCAATCCGACTCATAGGATCCTTGCGTTGACTCTCCAAACCGTTCCACGGTCACCTCACGCCCGAATAACTCGCTGAGAGCCTTGGGAGCAGCGGGATCTTGGATCTCGAACTGCGTTCCAGAGGGCAACTCGACATGAGCTCGCCCATCGTCGTCATACCAGGCACGACATTCGAGGATCGCACCCCAACGCCGAGGTCGTTTAGCGCTGACCAGCTTCCCGGTTTCGCTATCCCGCAGAGCCCATTGACGATCCCCAACCAAGCCGCCGGGCCCAATCGCGGCTTCGTCGAGTTTCTCCCCGGACATGGATTTGACCGGATAGCGATGGATCGAGAGGACAGAGCCAACAATCGACATGCTTCCCTTCTATTCATAGCAGCCAACCTCGACCGAGGTCTTACCACAGAGCGTCGGGGGGTGACGCCACACCAAAGGCACACCTCTCTCCGACCCGCCCGGAAGTGCCGGCATGAGGTACCGACTGTTCGGGAGCGAACGCCCCACTCGAGCATGTGAAGGACGAAGTGTCCCTGAATGGCCCACAAGCGGCAGAGGGACGCCTCTACAGTTCCGTCACGTTGCGGCGCCGTCCCGTCGCTCCCTTCTTCATCCTGGCTTTCGCCATCACCTGGGTGGTATGGGTGCCGCGCGCCCTTGGGGTTGGCTGGGCCGTCGAACTCGGCGCGTTCTGGACCTACGGCCCGGCTTTGGCCGCGGTGGTTGCAGCATTCATACACGGCGGCTGGGAGGAGCTTCGCCGGCTCGGTCGGCGGCTCACCGACTGGCGCATCGGCGTCCGCTGGTATCTGTTCATCCTTCTCTTCCCGCTCGTGCTTGCCCTGATCGAGGGAGCGGTCACTACGGCTCTGGCCGGCGAGTCGTGGTCCGACAATCTACCGACCGTGTTCAACGAACCCATCGCCGCCTCTGTCCTGCTTCTCATCGTTCTGACCTTGACCGACGGCCTCGGAGAGGAGTTGGGCTGGCGGGGATTCGCCTTGGGCCACATGATCAAGCGTCACAGTGCGTTGGCCATGAGCGTAGTCCTGGGCCTGTTGTGGGCTGCCTGGCACCTTCCGTTGTTCTGGACTGCGGAAGCCTCCCTCGAGGGGAGCGCGGTGTGGGTTCTGTTCGCTCGGCTGCCTGCCGCAGCAGTCATCTACACATGGCTCTTCCAGCACACCCGAGGCAGCGTCGTGGCGGCCGCCTTGTTCCATGGCGCCCTCAACCTCTTTGCGCAGACGCCCGTGCAGGTCGGCGAGCAATTGACCGCCACTCTGGTCTCAACCGGTCTTCGAGGTCGTAGTCGTCCCAGAACTGGATCTGGGAGATCCCCGTGATGGCCCACTCGCTGTCACTGAAGATTATGTGTCCCCTGGTGACCTCGACCTCTTGGTTCAGGTAGAACTGGATGCCGTTCATCCAGCTGACACTTTCGGCCAGCGTCTTGACAAGGCCGAGGGTTTGGTCGGCTTCGACGATTGCCTGGTCGAGGAGCGGAGCGGCCCGCTCGACGGGAGTGGCGAGGATGAAGTGGTCGCCGGTCACCGTCCCGACGCCGGTTTCGGGGTGACTGACATCGATGCTGGCGATCTTCCCCTCCTCGAGAGTGATGCTTCTCACTCGGGTCCCGTGGTGGTACTCGACGCCCATGGAGCGGAGGTGCTCTAGCCAAGGAGTGAGCCAGACGTCGTTGGTCGTTGAGTACCCGGTCTGTCTGGCCACCGGGGGTCATCATCGTGTAGAGGAGTTGGAGGAGGATGTCGCCACCGGTCTTGGTGCTCGCTGAACGGGTCTGGGCAGCAACGAGAGTCCGGGTAAGGCCGGCCACCAGGAGGGTCTGGTAGGTCTTGCTGAATCGATCGGCGTCGAGGTAGTCCCACCAACTGAGCCGCTCGTAATCGGTATAGCGTCTCTCCCTACAGCTGGTCATCAGCTGCCAGATCCGCTCGGCGAAGAATTCCTCCTCTTCGGTGGTCAGTCCCACATCGATGCCGCCGTGGAGGTCTTTGACGATGACCTTGAGGTCCGAAAGCGACCGGGGAAAGCTGGCATCGGTGATGATCGGCTCTTTGTCGTAGCGGGCGATCATCACCCTTTCGGTGCTCACCAGATTGTCGAGACAACCATGCTGTTCAGGGTCCCATCGGCGCGGCGAAACGGGATTCGACTCATGGTGTCGGTGACGTGTTTGTAGAAGCCGGGGAAGAAGCGAAAGCCGTGCTCGCCAGGGAGGTAGCGGTCGGGGTCTCGGGTGTTGGTGCCGGGAACGTCGACCGATCGCGCCTTACCCCCCACGTACTGCGGGTTCCGTTCGAAGACCTCCACTGCATACCCGCGCTCTGCCAGCTCTTGGGCGGCGCTCATACCGGCTACCCGCCGCCGATAATTATGACCCGCTTCGCGCATCCATTCAGGTGAAGCTAACCGCGGTAACCCTGCTCGTGTCGGCCAGAAATGGTGTTGAGTTTGGGTAATCCGTTACCCCCGGATCCGCTTCCTGTAGACCTCAACCCCGGGGCCGATCCCGTTTTCCAGACTCGAGGGGCCATGAACCCGACCACCCACGGGTCATACCACCCAAGAAAACGAGGTGTGTAGTCCTTGCAAGCCTTTATAACCAGGTTCATTCGAGTCCGACGTGACCGACCTCCTGTCGCCGTCGACCCGGCAAGGTGCATTTCCCAGTGAATCGGCTGGCGAGTCAAAGGCCTATGCATCATCGGCCTGTGGCCGGCACGTCCCGTTTCCCTACCGAAGCGAGAAGGCCTAGTTCAATCCGAGAACGGTGAGGATTGCCGCGTCCACACCCCATTGCTCCTCTGGCGTCAGGCGACCGGCCAGATCTCCAAGGCGGGTTACGTCCACGGCTCCAAGCTGCTCCACCAAGACCTTGGTTGCGGTTCCTTCAATCTCGACTTCTGGTCGGAACGATGCCGGTCGAGCACCCGTCGACGTGGGGGCGATGAGGACCCCTGACCGGGGGAGGAATGCGTCGGACTGGACGACGACGCCGAACCGTTTTCCAAGTTGCTCGTGGCCCTTGGCCCTTGGCAAGCGAACCGCGTAGATGTCACCCTGGCGCACGGAGGCTCTCCATGAGGTCAGCTACGGCCAGCATCTCGAGCCTGTCCTCATCGTCGGCTTCTAATGCCGCCACCTCAGAGGCCAGGGCGCGCAAGTCCTGGAGCCTTGATGCTGCTTCGATCACGGACTTGCGAATGGCCTCCGAACGGCTCAGGCCTGTCGCCTCCAGCCGTCGCAGAGCTCGGAGCGCCTCGTCGTCCAGTCTCACCGATACTGGTTGAGCCATTTTTCAAGCGTATCGCGAACCGCGATACATTGGAAGACCTCAATGCGGTGGATCGGTTTCCCTACCGCGCCGGAGGCGAGCTTGGGGATCAGGGGCCCCGCTGGATCAGGGTTGCTCTTCGACTGGCCGAGGCCAATCCACGATCGGTCGTGACAATCAATGTGTCGAGATGGCTAGCCAACTCGACGTAAAGGGCGTCGACCAGCCGCAGGCTTCCGCGTCTCCGCCAGGCTCCTGTGAGCAGCGGCGCAAGGGGATGGCGGACGATCGGCGACGATGCAAAGAGGTCGACGCGATCTGTCACTTGTCTTGTGGTCAGCTGACTCGCCCGGTGCAACCTCCCAAGAGCGGAGAGGACTTCGGCGTCGAAATGCCCTGGTGTATGGACTTCTGAGTCGTGCAGCCGTGCCTCGATGGAGCTGGCGTGATCAGAACCGACGAGGAGATCCACCATCGCCGATGCGTCGAGGACGAGTGACTCAGCCATTGCTCTCGAGCTCGTCCTTGGCTTCCTCGAGCGCGGCCAGAACGTCTTCGTGCCCCACGCCGGTCGGGGAAAGTGCCGATACCTCGTCCAACCACTCTCCGGTCTTCTTGGCAGACAAAGCTGACCGCACTGCCTCCTGGGTCAGACTGGAAACATTGAGACCAGCGTCCTTGGCCTGATCGGCCAGTTCGTCGGGAAGGTAAACATTGACTCTCGCCATGTGCATAATATACACACATCCGAGCCGGGATCACTCGGCTCGAGTCCCTGATCGCGCGTGACGCCACTCGGCGTGGTCACCCTAGACCCGCCAATGTCAGTTGCGGTTGCCGTGTCGATCCGTGGGCCGACTATGGGGAGGGGCTTCGGGCTGGTACGAACCCCCCTCAATGGCGGCGTCGACCGCGGCCATCTCCGCAAGAGAACAGGAAGCCAACTCTCGGGTGAGGGCACCTTGGGTGCGGGCCCAGGTGTCATGGACGGGACAAGTCTGTTCCCAATCACAGGGACCATCGCGTAGAACGCAATGATCGAACGTGGCGGGTCCTTCGGCGGCTTCCACAATATCTAGGAGACTGATTTCGCTGGGGTGGCGTGCCAAGCGATAGCCTCCACGGGGCCCGTGGGCGGCTATCAGCAGTCCCTCGGCGACCAGTCCGGCCAGGATCAGGGTCAAGGTCTTGTAGGGGATGTTCATCTCGGTAGAGATTTGACGGGCTTGGCGCAGACCGGTCCCGTGGTGCCGGCCCACCGAGATCATGGCCCTGACTGCGTAGTCGCCTTTTCGTTTGAGGCTGAGCTGCATCGATGGTCCTGAACTCTACCCAAAACTACCGCGGCCGGGAAGAATTCTGCAAAAGGTTTAGAACTCCAAATATTGGGTAGAGTATGCATCACAAGCAGCTATATATGAGGAGGACTCATGATTAATACTGCGATCCGTCATTCAGTGACGGACTATGCCAAGTGGAAGAGCGTGTACGACACGTTCCTTCCCACAACGGCAGGAGCGAAGTACGCAAGAGTGAATCGTTCGGTTGAGGATCCCAACCTGGTGACCGTTGTCGCCGGTTTCGACACCCTCGAGTTGGCGAAGACATTCCTCAGCAACCCGAACCTCAAGGCCAAGATGACCGAAGCCGGCGTCGTTGGCTCCCCGAGGATCGAAATCAACGAAGAGGTCGAGTCGATCTAGTCTGCATGCGCGGATCCTGTCAAGGACCCGGACTGCTGACATAAGTCTGACAAGACATCTGAAAAGACAGAGGCCCCCGAAGGACATTCCGACGGGGGCCTTGTTCGTGGGCGTTTCTACTCACGCGACAAGCCCTGGCTGGACCATGTCAGTTGCCCCCTCTTGAAATCTCCTCCCGAGAGACGCCAGCCGCGGCCCGGACTCCGTCGAGGACGACCAGGTCCTGCTCGATCGTCTCGGCGACCTGCTCGATGATCGGCCAGTGAGTCGTGCACGCAGTGTTCAGAACCCGGTTGCTGCGTCTCTCGTCCCAGCAGACCCCAACGATCAACCTGGCGAGGCCCATACAGTGGCGGGGTTGAGTAAGGCACTATCAGACCTGGCCACTGCCCTGGCGCGTCGGGTCGAGACGGCGCCCGACCCGGGTCGGGCGGAGCGGGCGGAACAACTGCGCCGTCATGTCGCCGAGTATGTCGCCCCTCGGGCCGCCGATCTTTCCGCCCCGCTTGTGGTGGTGTTGTTGGGATCGACAGGGGTGGGCAAGTCGAGTCTGTTCAACGCAATCGCCGGAGGACCGCTGTCCGAATCGGGTTTGATACGTCCCACCACCCGACGCCCCGTGGCGCTGGTCCACCCGGCCGACGACCCCAACCTGCGCCAGGACGGCTCTCTCGCCGGTATCTCCGGTCGGGACCAGCTCGATGTCCGCGTCGACCCTGCCATCGCCCCCGGGTTGGTGATCGTCGACGCCCCCGACTTCGACAGCGTCGAACGCTCCAACCGGGATCTGGCGGTGCAACTGCTGGAGGCCGCCGATCTGGTGATCTTCGTCACCACTGTCACCCGCTACGCCGACCAGGTCCCATGGGACATCCTGGCCCGGGCTCGTCAGAGGGGCGTGCCGCTGCTGGCGGTGATCAACCGCATGCCCACCGACACCGCCGACGAGGCGGCGGTGATGGCCGACTACCGGGCGCTGATCGAACGGGGCGAGATCGACCGCCAGGGGGCGTTCGGTGATCTGGAGGTGGTCTCGGTCCCGGAGGGTGCGATCGACCCCGTCAGCGATGGTCTGCGGAGGGAAGCTATCGGACCGATCCTCGAGGCGATCGCACGGCTCCGCCACGACGACGTTGAGCGACGTTCGGTGGCCCGGCGCAGCCTCGACACCGCCCTGGCCGGGCTCCCCGAGGCCGTGGAGAGGATCGCCGCCGAAGTGGAACGCGAACAGGAGGCCGCGGCCTCGCTTCGCAGAGCCCTGGAGTCGAACTACCGGGCGGCACGAAACGAGCTCAACCGGGAGATCGAGACCGGAACATTCCTCCGCACCGAGGTGCTCCGCCAATGGCTCGACTTCGTCAACGCCGGGCCGGTTGCTCGCTACATCTCAGAAGGGGTGGGCCGGGTGGCCGCCGCCCTGCGCAACCTGGTCCGCCCGACGCCGCCGCCGCCGGCTCCCGAGGTGAGAGAGGCGGCCTTCTCCGACCTGGTGACCTCGGTGCTGCGTCACACCGACACCGCCGCCTCGAAGACGGCCGCGGTCTGGGTCGACGATGCATATGGAGCCATGGCCGTTTCGAAGGAGGCTGCATTGTGGGGCTCCTCCCCGGACCTGGTGTCGGAGCTGACTCCCCGGCTGGAGGAATGGATGGAAGTGATCGGCGATGAGATCCAGGTCATGGGCGCCCAGCGCAAAGTGAGGGCGCAGGCGGCCAGCATCGGTCTCAACGTGCTCGGGACCAGCGCCATGCTTGCCGTCTTCATTCAGACCGGCGGTCTCACCGGAGCCGAATTGGGCATCGGCGCCGCCACCGCGGTCCTCAACCAGAAGTTGTTGGAAGCGATCTTCGGTGAGGGCAACGTCGCCGCCTTCGTCAACCGAGCCCGGACCCGTCTCGATGAGCTCCTCGATTCGGTGTTCACCTCCGAACAGCATCGGTTCCTCTCCGCCCTAGGCCCCATGGCGGAGACGACCGATCTCGCCTCCGACTTGCGCCGGGCTGCCCACGCCGCCTCCCGGACGGAGCCGCAATGACCCCGCTCGAGCGGTTGGAGAAGGCTGCTTCCGCCGCGGCCGACCTTGGTCTGGTCGAGCAGGCCGATTCTGCCCGGGCTTTGGTCGACCGGATCCGCCAACGGCTCGGCTTCCCCGGCGAGCTGTATGTGATGGCCCTGGTCGGTGGCACCGGGGTGGGTAAGTCCTCGGTGCTCAACACCCTCGCCGGTGAGGAGGTGAGCCCGGCCCGGGCGCTGCGACCCACCACAGAGGAGCCGTTGGCCTGGGTGGCCAACGAGGCTCGGGAGGAGATCCGTCCGCTGCTCGATTGGCTCGGCGTTGAGCGGGTAGTCGGTCATGACCGGGCCGACTTGTCGGGGGTGGCCATTCTCGACCTGCCCGACGTCGACAGTGTTCGTCTCGAGCATCGAGCAACGGTTGACGCCCTTTTGCCCCGTATCGACGCAGTGGCTTGGGTGGTCGACCCCGAGAAGTACGACGACGAGCGTCTGCACGAGTATCTCCGCCGTCTCGCGCCCCACGCCGAGCGGATGCGGTTCGTCTTCAACAAGGCCGACCGTCTCGATCACAGCCAACAACAGATGCTCATCGACGACTTCCGGCGCCGATTGTCGGCCGATGGGATCGATGGGGCGAGCATCGACATGGTCTCGGCTCTCGACTGCAGCGGGTTCGATGAGCTGCGGGCGGCGCTGAACCGCGCCGCCGAGGGAAAGGCGATCGTGGCCGCAAAACTCGCCACCGACGCGAATACCGAGGTCGATGTCATTACTCGGGCGGCCGGACTTGAGCCGGGCAGGTCGCACAGCCCGTTGCTCCCGGCCAAGGAGAGAGAGGTGGCAATTGCCGCCGCGGTGGAGGGGGCGATGTCACTGGTCGATCCACGCGGGGTTTCCCGCCAAATGGAAGAGGCGGTGTTGCATCGGGCCCGTCGTCAAGGCGGGTCGCTTTTGGCTCGGGTCCTCACCGTCTTGTCGCTGGTCACCGGACGGAAGCGGCGCAAGGCAGATCCTGGGGCCTATCTGCTCGAGTGGCGACGGCGGGGGAGTCTGGGCCACATCCTCAATCCCGTCCGCTCTGCCCTGGTCAAGGCGGCGAGGGCGGTTCCGGCAGCCACCCGGCCGGCGGTCCTGAACACCCTCGGGGCCGACAACGCCGAGACCGACGTGACCAGGGCTCTCGACCGTTCGACTCGTCAAGTCGCCGGAGAACTGACCGTCCCCCGCTCCATCCTCTGGCCCCTGATCGGTTTCGTGCAATTGCTGTCGGGGGCGGCGCTTTTGTTTGCCATCGCCTGGTACCTCATCGTCATCTTCGGACCAGGTCAGCTGCCGGTCGCCACCATCGACGTTCCCTATCTAGGCCCGGTCCCGACGCCGCTGCTCCTCATTACCGGTTCGCTCGCACTCAGTCTTCTTCTCGGGTTCGTGCTCACCGTCCATGCAAGATGGATCGGTCGGCGGGCAGGGCACGAGGTGGCGACCCGGGTGGGAGAGGCGGTTTCCCGGTCGATAACCACAGTCGGCTTTGGTGGTCTGGATACGGTCGAAGACACCCGCCGCCAACTTGCCGCATTGGCTTCGTAGGCGAGCTCGGTCGGGCAGCCCGAGCCGCGGGCCAAATGTGAGAGCGTCTCTTTAGTGAGCAGGTCTGATCGACTTCAGTCCTCGATGAACATCACGTTGGTGATCCATCCGATCACCACGCCGTTCTCGGTGACAAACACGTCCTGACAGCCTTCCTGGGCGGACATCGCGTCCATGGCTTCCTCGATGGTTGCGTTCGGGGGAACTTCGACATACGAATGGCCGAGGGCATCGGCGTTGTCCGCCAAGAGGTCTGCCAGTGTGAGTCCTTCGACCGTTCCGGCGTTGATCGCACGGTCTGCCAGGTACTCGTTGATCGTCGCTCGGTGAACGATCGACTTGGCGCTCTTCCCATCGAGGATGGGAAGCCGGGTCACATCCCGATTCCCCATCTCTTTCACCAGCGAGGCGAGGAGGATCTCTTCCAGCGGCTCCTTCGCCGCGTTCTTGTAATAGGTCTGTTCGATCGGCAGCATCCTCTCCCGAACCGGGATCGGTCGGGGAGAGATCGGCACCATGTACACATCGATCTCCACGCCGTCTGCCACCTGACGGGAGCCGGCCACGAAGGGCAAATCGGTCTGACCTTTCACCGCCTGGTATGCCGCCCACTTGACCGGGCGCAGCCTGCCGACGAGCGCCGCCTCGATCTGGTCGGTCAGCGCCTCGAACCACCGTGGTTCCTGTCCGGCATTGACCTCTTCCCTTCGCCAGTCGGCGAGCACATCGCCCAAGGTCGAGTCAGGCCCGAGTTGCATGCCAAACAAAGCCCCCGCCCCGTCCTGTTCCACTATCAGGGCCTCGGATTCGACGATCTTCATGTTCTGCTCCCCTGCCTCGGCGAGGTACGCCGTTTTGATCTCGTCGGCGGCTTCGCTGCTGAAACGGACCCTGAGGAACGGAGAGGTGGGGGTGGTCCGTTCGCCGCCGATCCCGGTGGGAATGACCTCGGCTAGGTCGCCATGAAGCTCGGCAGCGAACTCTCGGAGCTCATTGCCCTCGGGAGCGAACCCGGTCATCGGCTCCTCCCGTCGGGAGAAGAAGTCGTTGCCAGCCAGCAGGGCCTTGACAAAGGCCTGAACAGAGTCGAGATCTCGGGCATCCACCCGCAGCTGATCGGCAAATGGCTTCGGTTCGTCTGCGGTGCACTGCACGACCACGACCGTCGTTGGATGCTCATCTCTCGGGTCGACCGCGACGCCGCACTCCCACATGCAGTAGGACCAATCCTCCCGATCGTCGGTGTAGACCAAGATGACGAGATCGGAATCGCCGAGGGCATGCCTCAACTCGCTGTTGAGTGGCTGGCCAAAGCGTGGCCCCTCGAAGTCGGGGCTCGAGGAGAGGTAGACACGGGCGTTCCCCGCGCTCTTGTTCTTGACGAACCGGGCAATTGTCTCGGCTATGGCGCGGTCCGAGTGCTTGTGACTGATGAAGACGACGGGCTTTGCCGACACGAGAAGCACCTCTCGGCTTCATCCTACGCATGGGTCATGAGGGGTCGCACTGGGATTGCCAGAGTCTCGAACCGTTACGCGTTCGCCCACGTCGAGACACATGTCGGGCCAGTCCGATGGCCGTTGAACGCGATAAGGCGCGGTGGGCGGCGCCCGTTTGACTGCCTTGCCTTTCTGTTTGGAGGAATGCCGAGAAACTTGTTCAGGTCGTGACCACCACGTCCCCTTTCCCTATCGCCTGAGCTGGAGGGGAGATCTACGGGTTGGTGCGGTAGTGTCGGACGGTCACACCAGGTAGATCTGCGAATGCTGATTCGTCGGCGGTGAGCACCATGCGCTTTGTGGCGCGAGCTGTGGCCGCGATGAGCAAGTCGTGCGCGCCCCGTGGACGCCCTGTTTGCCTTACTGCCACCAGAAGCTGAGCATGTTCCAAAGCGATTTCCCGGTCATAGGAAATGACTGGAACCGAGGCGAGGATGTCGTCCACGTAAGCCTGTCGGTCGGCCTTGGCATGCGGGGATGCGAGTTCGACCCCCACGACCAATTCGGCGACTGTGATTGCCGCAATTGCTATGTCGTCGTCTTCCTGGATCAGAGCGTCGAGATCGATGTCGGTTCGCTCGGCGTCGATCAGGAAAGTCGTGTCGAGAAGCGCGACGCTCATGATCTGTTGTCGATCTCAACCAACTCGCGGAGACGTGAGAGTTCCTCTGCCCAAGCTGAATCTGGTCTGTGGCGCTTCAGGAGTTCCTTCACCTCGGAACCACGGCCCCTGTTGATCGGCTCGAGATGTGCCACGGCCTTGCCGCGACGAACGATCGTGTAGTGCTGGTTCGCGTGCTCAACGCTGTCCAGCAAATCGGCGAAGCGTCTTGCTGCTTCGGTGGCTGAGATATCTGGCATGAGATCAGATTATCAGATTAAGCGATCAGGGGGCCCTCGTAGCTCGATCCGGTATCCAGTCCGGTTTCCTTGGCGGCTCGTAAGTGCAGGGGCCTTGTCTCCTTTATGCGTCGAGATGCATAGATAGGCGCCCTCCCGCGGCTCCCGTCACCGGCTATCGGTATGTGCCGAACGTTGGGCTCACCAAGATGTTGAGGTCCTTCAGTGTCCTCGCCCCGTCGGAGGACGGTCGCATTACGTGAGGTCGATCGGTTGGGATTTGAGCGGTGAGCCGGGGAGGGTCGTCATCGAGCGGATTCGGTCTCCGTCGTATCAGTCAGAGCGATGGTCATCGAATAGGCGGAAATGTAGGCGTTGGTGTTGTTGTGGTGCTCGTGGTGGTTGCCGTGGGCAAGACCTCAATCGACACCGTCGCGTCGGCGATGGCGTCGTTGGCATCGGTTACCCGATAATCGAAGCTGTCGGGCTCAGCAGACGATCCGTCGTGGGAATACAGCACCACGTTGTCGATCACCTGGACGGAGCCGTAGGTGGGTTGAGACAGCGTGGTGACCGTTAGGTCATCCCCATCAGCGTCGCTGTCATTGGCCAGTACCGTTATTCGGACCTGACCACCTTGGTTCACTACCTCCTGGTCATCAGCCGCAATCGGTGGATCGTTCACCGGCGACACCGAGATTGTGACAGTCGCCGGCTCGGAGGCCACCGTCCCGTCGGAGACCTGGTAGGTGAACGAGTCCTGGCTGGACTCCGAACCGTTGTGCCTGTAGGTGATCGCACCATCTGACTCCAGAGTCACATCTCCGTTCTCGGGGGATCGCACGATCTCGACAATCAGGTCGTCCGAGTCGGGATCAGTGTCGTTGGCCAACACCGAGATGAGGACGGAGCTCCCTTCCGGCACGTTCTCGAAATCATCGGCCGCGGTAGGCGGCCGGTTCTGCTGGATTGTGGTGGTAGATGAACTCTCGACGGTCGTCGTGGTGACGCCGGTCGTTGTTGTAGTGGTTGCCTCGTCGAGGCGGACCCCGACGCCTCTCAACTCGACGGTCTCCTCTCCCTCATCGGTGGTGATGTGCAACTCACCTTGTGCCTCGCGACTCGTCTCGCCAAGGTTGAGAGTCGGGGCGAAGCTGACCCAGATAGCGCACTCCGACTGTGGTTCGACCCGTATCCGGACCACGGCACCAGCCGGCTCAACCTGCTCAACCTGCTCGAACCGGCACTCGGGGACCTCTGAACCGTCCACGACCGGCTCGGATTCCACGGCAGGCTGACCTGAGGCGCCACAGATCGGCCCTTCAGGTGTGACGACGCAGAAAGCCGGATCCCCAACGACCTCGATCCGGTGGACCGTGAACTCCTCTTCCTCGTTGCTGAAGGTCTGGTACTGGCGACTCACGCTTCCGGTGGCCACCTCTCCGAAGTCGAGAACCGCGCCGGCCTCGGTCGTCTGGGCCCAGACGCCGATCAACATCACCGCCCCGGCCAGGACAGCCCATCTCCTCCAAGTCGTGGCGAAACCGCCGGTATGACCAAGGTTGTGGGTGCTGATCGCGGCCCCAGGCATGTCCTTCAGTCGGCGCCGCAGCCGGAGGGCCCCCTTGAGACTGCGGCGTGCCTCTCGCTTGTTGCCCAGCATCAGCTGGCGCGTGCCTGCTTCGTGAAGCGCCCAGGCTTCGCCGCTGCTGGCACCGAGAGACCGAGCCGACCTCAACGCTTGGTCGGTGACCACTCCCCATGAGTCCCAGGCTCCAATCACCGCAAGGTGGGGAGCCATCGCCATCGCCAGCAGCAGCACCCCTCGATGCCGGTCGCGTTCGACGCCCCACTCGAGCACCCGCAGGATGAAGGCCCGCGACTCCTCGAGGCGAAGTGGGGCCGCCTCACCGATCCACTGCACGGTTTCTTCGAGGATCTCGCCGCGAATCGCTTCGAGATCGACCACCTCGACGATGGGCTGGTATTCGACGCCTGCGAGACGGTGGTCGGGCCCGTCGCGTATCGCCTGTCCCGACATCATCAGCCCGGCCATCCGTTCGGCAGACACACCAAGCCGCGTCGTCATCTCTCCTGGTGTAGCCACATCGGGCCCGAAGGCCGCCAGGATCCCCAGTACCCGGCGATCGTCTTCGCTCGAGTCGTCGCCTGGGTCAGCCGCCGCGTCTTGCCTTCGGCCGAGCCAATCGGCCAAGGGGAGCCCGCTTCCCCACGCCTCGTGAGCCAGCTTGGTGATCATCCCCGGGCCCGTCCCGTCCTTTCGGCAGAGAGCTACGACGGCGTCAGCCAGCTCAAAGGGAACTTCCTGGCCGTAGCGAGCCCCGAAGAGGGCGACGATGTCGGCGGGCTCCTCGAGACCGGCCAGCGGGACCGCCTTCGTGTAGGCGAGAGGACCGGGGTCTCCCTTTTCTGCCTCGTCGGCGGCGAGGACGAACGTGGAGCCGGGCACGTCGGCACGCAGACGGTCGACCTCATCGGCGCGGAGTCGCACACCGTCGACGAACACCAGAGCCCTCCTCGCCTGGAGGTCTGCTCTCAGCGCGGTGTCGTCGGGGACGAAGGTGTGGTCGGCGACCCGGTACAGCTCCGACCACAATGCCCGAAGCAGATCCCCGGCCCGGGGCCACGCCTCGCCTTCGATGTAGATACCAACGCCGTCTGGGTAGCGCTCGATTGAAGCATTGGGATCGTGGGCGACCCGTCGCAGTACCGACGTCTTTCCGATTCCGGGGACCCCCGACACACCCAGCAACGACTCACCGGACCCGATTGCAGTCTTGAGACGATCGACTACGTCGTTGCGATCCACGAACGGGTCTGGAGGTCGTGGGCCGTTGCTTGCCTGCAGCGGATGCCGTCTCATCGGCGTCGCCCGTGCGGTCAGATCGAATCGGCCCCCGTACCGGCTTCCGGTGTAGGTGCGACCGTTGGTGCCCTGAACCCTGATCAGCTCACCTTGGACCCGGGTGATGTCGTGGGAGACCAGCTGCCCCAGCTCTTCGGGGCTTCGGAAGCGTCGGATGGTCACCCCCTCCTCGACGTGGCCGATCTGATCGAGGAACGCCGACAGCTCCGGCTCACGTTGGGCGGCGATCTTCTCGTAGACCAGACAGGCGATCCCACTTCGGCGGGCCGCGTCGAACTCGTCGATGGTGTAGGCACCACGGGTTCTCCAGAACAAACCCAGGTACACGTCGCTGTTGTAGAGGGCGTCGAGATAAGTCTGACGGGGCGGACCGGGACCCGCTCCGGCATCCACCTCGTACAGCCAGGGGGCGCAGCCTGCCGCGGCGAGTGTGTCGCGGACTGCGCCGCGCTCAGGGGCCAACTCGACCATGCGTGAGCTGATGAACACCCGCAGCGCATCGGCGGCTGCCATCTGCCTTCTTTCGACCGCGGGCACCTCCACGGATGTCATCTCGAGTGGCTCCGGTGCGTGAAGGGACGTTTCGCTGAGCGCCTCAGGACGGTTTGCTTCGGAAGCGGTTGCTTCTTGCCAGGGTCGTGACGACTCATGATCTCTCCCGGCCGCCCCATGCTCCGTCGGATGTGTTTCGGTGGGGGCCTCGCCTCTACGGCGAGATCCCCAAACCTACGGTTTCTGAGACGACATGCATATAGGGGTTGTTCCCCCAATAGATGCCGAAAGGGGACGTGAGATACTCGTTGCGGCGAACAGGTGAGCCGAGAGGACGCGACGACCTGGTGGCCGCATGTCTTGGGGCGGTCGGCGGACCCGGTTCGCCCCCGAAACTAGGTTGCTCGAATCGGACTCAGATCCTGGCTGAAACGAGGTCTGGCCAGCCCCAAGATCTTCATCAGCTATCGCAGGAGCGATGCGGGTGGACATGCGGGCCGGCTCCATGGCGCCCTCGCCGACTACTACGGCGACAGGGCCGTCTGGCTCGATCACAAAGACATCGGCGCCGGAAAGGCATTCGCCGAGGCGTTGGAAGAGGCGCTGACCCACAGTGACGTGCTGCTGGCGATCATCGGGCCCGACTGGCTGACTGCGGAAAAGGATGGTCGCCGGCGTCTCGACGAAGCCGATGACTGGGTGAGACGTGAGCTGGTCACCGGTCTCGGTCTGGGGCGGGTCCAGGTGATCCCGGTGTTGGTCGGGGAGGCCCCCCTGCCCGAGGCCGAAGAGCTGCCCGAGCCGCTGCAACGCATTCCCCAGCTGCAGGCGATCACGGTGCGTCCCGATCGGTTCGAGGACGACGTCGACCATCTCACCGAGCGAATCGGGGGATGGCGTCGTCGATGGCACGGTTTTCCCCTCTGGGTGTGGCTGCTCGGGGCCGCCCTGGTGGTCGGAGGGCTCATCGCGTCCTTCGTGGTGAGAGGCAACCGGCCCCCGCTGGTCGCCACCGAGCAGGTCTCGGCCATCGGCGGGATCCCGACCGAGATCGACATCGCATCCTGGGTCACCGATGAGGACCCGGCCGGGCTCGTCTTCTCCATCGCCAACGAAACGGCTCACGGCGGGACCGTCGTCGACCGGGGCGGGGGACAGGTCACCTACACCGGCCCGGGGAGGTACAACGGGCCCGACTCGTTCCAATTCACGGTGAGGGACGAGCAGGGGGCGACAACGAGCGACATCGTGAACGTGGCGGTCAGCCTGGGCCCGATCGGTGGTGATTTCAACGTGGTGGTGCCGGAGTTCTCGGCCACTGATCAGACCTCCGGCACCCGTATCTCCCAGGCGCTGTTCGAGCAGATCGCCATCACGCTCGGAGGTGTGACCGATGTGAACATCGAAGTGGCCGGGCC
>DATHUP010000005.1:0-23167 GCA_035462175.1 Acidimicrobiia bacterium
GGGCCGAGGACCCTGTACTCCACATCGACGATTGTCCCACTTCCAGCCTGGTGATGCAGCTGAGTCATCGGCGTCACCGTATGGATCGGCGCTTGTAAGACGATTGAAAGCAGGCCCCACCGCTCAAGAGACCTCGAACGATCCTGCAAGTTATCTACAAGAACCAGCCCTTACGTTCCGACTACGCACCCGGACAAGGAAGACGCAAGTGCATCAATCTCAACCATCGGTCAATTGGTCGACAGCCACCCAACGCATGGACGATCGTCGCACTGCCGCGGCGAACTATCGACTGGCCCGTTCCTCGCGGACCCCACCCCGAGCTCGCCCTTTAATCGACTGGAGTGCCGGGCTGAAGCGGCAAGTGGCGGCGTTTCGGGATTCTCTCGGCCACGGTCTCATCGCTCTGGGGGAGCGGGTTTCGGCCCACGGGCCGGACCCACTCAGCGACATGTAGCGATCACCGCTTCTCCCGCCTGGGTCCACCACGATCTGGCGGGAGCAGGGCAAGCAGAAACGCCCTCCATCGGAGGGCGTTTCTCGTCGAACGTTATGCACTGCGTCACGCATTCGTGACGCCCTGCATTAGGAACGGGGTTCAGTCCACCTTGACCACGCGCTCCGCCACGAAGCGGATGACGGAGATGACCAGGGCGCCGAGGAAGGTCGCCCAAAAGAACCCGGTGGAGGTGATGCCCAGGTCGAGACGCTCCGGCTCGGATAGCCAGATCACCAACTGCAGGACCAGGGCGTTGGTGATGAGCAGGAACAGACCCATGGTCAGGATCACGACGGGGAGGCTGAGAAGGACCAAGAGCGGCTTGACGATGATATTGGCCAAGCCGATCAGGAGCGCAACGACGACCAGGTTCCAGAACGACCCGGTCCAATCGAGGCCAGGGACGATGGAGAAGGCGACCCACACACCAAGGGCGGTGATCGCCAGACGCAGGATGAAGCTCATGGGTCTGCAGGCTATATGACTCGGCCACAGACGAGACGGATCCCGCGACTTGTATCAGCAGGCCGCCTATGGGCTCTCTCTGCCGACGTGGACGAACGATCGACGTCGACGAGAGGAGTAGTCATGTCCAGCAGTCTCACCCATTCGGGCGCCGGCATGGGGGTGCCGAGTTGGAACTTCGGCCTGGCCGCGGCCGGTCTGGCGGTGGTCATCGCCATCGGCGTCGGCTTTGCCGCAAGCCAGGATGATGCAGTCACCGTGACCGACACTCGATCCGCTCAACCGATGGTGAGCGATGCCCACAGGGCCAAGGCCGAGCTTCTGGCCGAGCGGCAGGTGGAGCCCACCTGGTCGTATCAGTATCAGGACTACTACCAGTTCCTCATGGAGCGGGCGCAGGAGGCGGGCAACTAGCTCGATCGGGGGAGGGCGAAAAGAAGGGTCGTCTCAGGACGACCCTTCTTTTCGTGGGAAGACACGTATCAGACACAGAGGCGCGACCTCTCTCAGTCGACAGGGCAGATCGCCCCAGTCATGGGATAGGAGGGAATCATGTCAACGAGTGCTACCCAGTCGGGTACCACCCCCCGGGTCGGACGTTCGGGCCGCGGTCTAGGCATAGCGTCAGCCGCACTGGCTGTCGTCATCGCCGCCGGCTTCGTCTTCGCGGTGAACCAGGGGAACGAGGCCACCGTCAGCGGAGTCGAGGCCCGGATCAACGAAGCGGCATTCCAGGCGGAGTCAGACCGTCTCACCGGTCTGGCCGAGCACTGGATCCGGACCGATCCGGAGAACTGGCCCAGCGAGCTGAAGCGGATCTACGAGATGATCGCGGCCGCCGAGGCCAGGGCCTATGCCGGGACCAACCCCGAGGCGGCCAGGATGGCCAACTCCGGCCAGCTCTCTGCCGGCGGAGCCGTGGATTATCCCGGGACGAACCCGGAACTGGCCAGGATGGCCAACGCCCGCCAGCTCGACGTCACCGGGGCTGGATCCAGCAGCGTGGACCAAAGGCTGGCCCACGAGCTCCAGGAGGAGCGGAACACTCCTCCACACACAGAAGCCAATCCGCTGGAGAGGATCGCCCGCTAGCCGCGCGATCCCACAGGGCAGGAAGGAGGGGCCGCCCTTGCGGCCCCTCTTCCTTTTCTCATGAGACGGGACAGAAGTAGACCCCGCCCGAAGGCGGGGGTCTACTGATTCCGTCAGCGAGGCGTATGCCTCGTCCGTCACACGGCGGGGCGAACAATGAGGCGATCCGGGACCTGAGGCCGGTGCTTGTGTTGAAGACGATTCCCCACCGAGCGGTTGCCCAACCACCTGCGAAGGGGGTTGTCGACTGGCTCGAAGGGGCGCGTCGCCCAAGCCCAGCGCCGGCTGGATTTCGGATCCCGAGATTGGGACCGGTTGGTCATGTCGCACCTCTCTCGCTCACGGTCGTCGTCTCATGACGACGTTCCTGAATGGAAGAGCGACGGCACCCGGGGGGTGATACCGAGATCTCAGGCCGGGGTGATCAGATGACGACCCACTCGGTCTTGACTGTCTCAACGTCGGAGAGTCGGAAGACGAGGGCAATCGGCCCGGGAAGGACACCGTCGAAAACGAACCGCCCCAACTCGTCGGCGTCGGTGGCGACGACACTGCCGCCCAAATGCAGCTCGACAGTCATGATCCGGGCCGGCTCCACCTGACCCATGAGCCGTCCCGTGGCCGCGCTGTACTCGAGGTCGGCCAGCCAGTCGCCGGTCTCGAACGAGAGCATGCGCGCCGTGGCGGTGCTCCGCACCCCGGCTGGAGTCTGCTCATGGCTGGAGTCATAGGAGAGCTCGGCGAGCTCGGCGTCGATGCTGCGCCAGGCGAGTGCGGCCTTGGCGAAATCGACGATATCGACGGGCACGGGATCGGACTCGTCCAGCCCTCGCCGGAGAAGCGACATGACCCTGTCTTCACTCTGCTGGCTCGACTCGGTCATTTGTCATCATCTCCTGTCCTAACAGAGCCGTCGTCGGCTCCACTGATACGTGCCGACATAGCCGCCTTGAGACGTTCCAGGCATCTCGACCTGGTCGGTCCAAGGCTGCCGATCGGCCTGCCCACGATCTCCGCGATCTCCTCATAACTCAGCGGTGGGTCCGCACAGAGCAACCTGAGCAGCTGTCGACAGTCTTCGCTGAGCCCTTCGAACGCCACGAGGACCTCCCGCGCCTGCTCGTCCTCGACCAACATCGCCTCAAGAGACGGCTTCTCATCGGCGATGTCGTATTCGAATTCGGTGGGGATCATTCGCTCGCGCACCCCTTTGACGCGGAGCGCCTCGCGGCGACAGGTCGTGGCCAGCCAGCCGGGAAGCCGCTCCGGGTCGGTGATCCGATCGAGGTTCTCGACGAGACGAAGCCAGACCGTCTGGGTCACGTCCTTGGCAGTGGCGTCGTCCAGCCTGAACCCGCGGGCGATCGACCACACCATTTGGCTGAACCGATCGACCAAGGCGTCCCACGCCTCCTGGTCGCCCTCGGCAGCCCTGGCGAGCAATTCGCCGTGCGTGGCTCGCGCCAAGGAGGCCATGTGCATCATCGTACGGATCAGAGGGTCGACCCGGCCCCCAAATACGAGAAACCTTCAACCGGCGCCGATGCAGATGAACGAGCTGGCGGCGATGAAGCCTTCCGGTGTCCGAGCCGCCTCGGTCTGAGCCTGGTGCAAAGCAACCGATGGGCTCAGACCCGCGATCAGTCCCCGGTGCAACGCCACCATCAGGTCCTTGGTGGCCTCCGAGTCGGGCACCAGCCCCACACTGGCGATGATCGAACGCGTGCCCATGCTGAGCAGCGCCGAGCTCAGACCCATCAGTTCCTCCCCAGCGTGCGTTTCGGTGAACCCCGAGTCGCAGGCGGAGAGGATCACGAGCTGAGGGGGGCTTCGGAGTCGTTCGATGTCATACACATAGAGGTCGCCGTCCATCAGGCGAAGCGAGGAGAACATGGGGTTGTCAATCTCGAAGAAGGCGTGACAGGCGAGGTGCGCGACTCTGGCGTTCTCAAGCGCGGCTGTGATGGTGTCGACTTTGGACGTACCAGAGTCCCAGCTCTCGGCACCGGCATACAAGGATGCAATGCTCACCACCTCCTGGTCCGCGACCGTTAGGCCGGGCCCAGCTGCAGCGATAATGCCACCACCTATGGCCCGAATCCGTGTAGCCCTCAGCCACATCTCCGATGACGGCGCCACAACGAGGTGTCGATCGCGCAAAGAGCGAAGGATCGACCAAGGTGCTGCATAGAGCCCCGGAGTCGGTACCAGAATGACGGGGCGAGTTCCGATGTCCATGGCTCCGAAGATGAGCTGATCGAGACGATCGGCCACTCTCTCAAGTGAGCCGCTGGGCCTGCCGCGGACAGAGCGTCTCAGCATGAAGCGAAGGCTCTCCGATTCCTTGGCTACTTCCGCCTCGGCGCCAAGCTCCAGCAACCGCATTCTCCCGCCATCGGCCTTCACCGCCCACAATCGTCCACTATCTGTGGCCAACTCGATGAGTACCGCTCTCCTAAGCGCTGCCAACAGATCCTCCGTCGACACGGACCCCGGATGCTGAGTCGAATCTCCCGCGGTCTCCCTTGTGCGTCTCCGGATTGATTCCTGAAGTTGACGCACCTGGCTCGAGAGCTCCGGGATGTCATTGCCGTCTGACCTTCTCAGCTCGGCTCCAATCAGGCGCAACCTGGCCAGATCCGATGCTTGAGCCCGATCGTCCGGGGGACCGACCGGCCGAAATCGGAGAGACCGCGCTCGAGTTCGCTCCATCCACGAGAACGCCCGTCGTGCCCGACCGGACGCGAGCGCAAGGGACAGTCCGAGTGTGGCCAGAGCCGCTCCATGCTTCTCGATCCCTGACCGGATGTCGGTGGCACCCAAGGCCGCCTGAAACTGATCCAGCTGTCTCATCCCGGCATGCGCTGCCGCAGCAGCCCCCCTCGTGTCGCCCCTGGCCAGACAGAGACGCGCCCGGGCCACTCGAGCATGAAGACGAAGCTCGATAGGCCCGATGTGGTAGCGGGCCACCTTCTCAAGGTCACCTGCCGCCTCCTCAATCAGTCCGAGGTCGAGCGCTATGAGACCCGCTAGCAGCCGCGCGTCCGAGGCCGGAACTGCCAGGCCTCCCGACAGTTCTTCGGCCACATCTCGTGCTGCCACCAGGAGCGACCAATCGGCCGCTCCCGCCTCGTAGCGGGCGTGAATACCCACTCGCCGGGCGCTCGCAACCCAGCGCTCCTTGCCCTGATCATGAAAAAGCTTGGCAGCCAGATCCGCGAGGTTCGAGGCTTCGGTTAGATTGCCGCCCAGCAGCGCCGCCTGCGCAGCAACCAATCGGGCTTCGGCCTCGTCTTCGCTCCGGCCAAACGCTACATGCGTTTCATACACCTTCGTTGCCAGTGTCAGGGCCTCCCGAAACAACCCCGCCGACAAGAGCACCTCACAACGACTTGCGTGGATGGGCGTCGTCAAGCCAGTCTGTTCCATCTCGAGCTCCTCGCTTACGGCGAATCGACGCAAAGCCTCGGGCAGGTAGCCCCGATGGGCAGCGAGAAGACCGAGGTTGTGCTCTGCTCCACTCAGCCATGCGGCATGTCCGTGCCGAGCGTGCAAATCACGCGCCCTATTCAGGTCGTCGCCTGCTCCGTCGAGATCCCCGGCCAACAACCTCAACAGTCCACGGTTGTGCAGGGTCCAGGCCAATTGGACCTCGTCTCCCATCGCTTCGAAGGCAGATAAAGCGGCAGAGAATGCCTTGAGGGCGCGTTCAACCTCGCTGCGTGTGGCGAAGATCGTCCCTCTTTGAAACTCGAGCGTCGCAAGACTCTGCTGCGGTGCGAATTGTGCCGCAAAGTCGAGAGCAGCAAGCGCCTCGTCCTTCCTTCCCGCAATCGCTAACGACCCAGCCAAGGTGGTCACCGTATCGGCACGAAGGGTGTCGTCGCCGGTCAGGTCCGCTAAGGCGACGGACTCTCTCCCATAGCTGATCGACTGATCCATCGTGGACGCATTTCGAGCTGCGATACACATCGCCCGCAGCACCCTGGAGCGATTCTCGTGATCGGCCGAGTCCAACTCCACCAGCCACCGTTCGCCGATAGACAGGGCGCGGCGAGAGTCGCTGCGGGCAAGATCCGCGAGGTTTGATATTGCCGGAGCGTCCATTGGTTTCCCCCGTCACCGTCGGGTCATGATAAGTAAAGTTGAACATCTGGGGGGCGACGTTCAGCGCCACTTTCTGGACACGATGCTCTGCAAGGGGGTTGGGTCATGAGCGCATCGAAGGCCGCTTACGTCAGCAAGTTCGTTGCCGTGGCAACCGACGACCTGGAGGAGGCCGCTGGGAGTACGCCGAACAATGGTCTTCGAACTATTGACGAATTTCTGGAGGAGACCTCGATACCGATCGACGCCGAGCTTCCTTCGTTACGTTCGGATGCTCGCGGCACGGTAGGGGCAAGACTGGGGTTTCTCGAAGTCACAGAAGCGGGAACGGCAGTGACCGAGCTCAGAGAACAAGGAATCCGCGCGACCGTCGTCAACGTTGTGGCGTTGGCCAATCATTGGGGCTATGCGCCGGGCACAAAGCCCGTGGTAGTTGACGATGAGCTGATCGGGCCACGGGCGACCGATGCCGACCGTGTCATCGGTGTGGTCGATTCGGGCATTGCTGCCGGATGTCCTCCCTGGCTGAGCGACTATGTGGACCTTGACGACCCCTTCGACCGAGAGGATCCGACAGCCGAAGGACTCTCCGCTAGTCACGGGACATTTGTGGCGGGATTGCTCCGTCAGCTTGCCTGCGACCATCGAGTCTCAATGGTCAGATTGCCCCTCGTTGACCACAGCCAAGTCAAGGGCCCCGACGGCTCCGACCTCTCCGGGGTTCAGCTATCGACCGAAGTCCATCTGTACGAAGCGATCGTCACTCTCTGCCACCGTCACCCCAAGTCGTTGGACGCACTGAACCTATCGCTTGGTACATACACCGTTGATGACTTCTCCTCCGCCATCATGCGGGCCGCGATCAACTATTGGTATTGCCATACCGACGGCAAACCCGTGTTTGCCGCCGGGGGCAACGAGTATGAGTCAACTGATGAGCCATACTCTCCCTTCTGGCCAGCAGCGTTCGCCGACGTCATCGCGGTGGGAGCTTCCGATCCCAACGGCACCGAGGTTGTTTGGGACTACCACGACGAAGGCCCACCGGATCACTTTGCGATCAGGACCGCCCCCACTGCGGGGCATCGTAGGCCCTGGATCGACCGCACCGCCCCGGGAACCGACATCGTCGGCCTGAGCGGTACAACTCCGCCACTTGTGAAGTGGAGCGGTTCCTCATTTGCCACTCCAATCTCACTGGCGATGCAGTTAACAGAGAATGTTCGAACCAGCGTCGTGCACAGCAGCGTTAGTGGCTTGGCCTACGAATCGAATGGCTCCGTCAGCGTCGTCGCTCCTACCGCCTCGCCCTGCGCGTCTCCAGTTCAGGCCCAGTAACGCAAGAGCGAACCCCCAGGGAAATCCCCGGGGGTCGCTCTCTCTCTGGCCCCCACCGCCGGGGTCAAGGCCGTCGGCTTCCCCAGAATCCTCAGATTGCAGGGATTCGCGGACGACGGTCGAGCTTGAAGCTCTCTCTGATCGAGGCCAGGCCCCGATCGATCGCCGGTGCCAACCGATCCACTACTCCGCGCCGTTGTCCGTTGGCAAGCCTTGCTCTGCGGTGGCTCTCGGCCTCGGCCTGAAGCCGGTTCATCCGGTCGTGGGCCAGGGCCAGCTGCATGTCACCACTTATGAAGTTCATTTCTCCTTCTCCCTTTCATGAGTGCGGCCAACGCCGCACGATGTGAAGGAGAGGCGGGGTCACTACCTTGATACATGGATTGACGCAAGGCCATCAACGAACCCAGCCGCAGGCTGCTCCTCGACGAGCTCTTCGAACGAGGCGGCCAGACGCTGGGCGAGTTGTGCACCTATATCCCGGAGATGACCCGGTCTGGCGTTATGAACCATCTGGCCATCCTGGAAGGAGCCGGTTCCGATGAACCCCACAAGCAGAGCAGGTCGAAGTTCCGCTACCTGAACCCCGTCCAACGACCTCGGGGGCCTTTCCTCATCAGAGTCCTACCACCATCATCGGATGCTCATCGACACCTGCCCGTTGACCACCGCCATAGAGCTGATCGCCGCCGGTGCCATCATGACGTTGGCCGGGCCCTTGATGGGCGAGCGGATTGCCGGCCCACCTTCCACTGTGGCCTGGGTCGCTCTCGCCTATCTGGCGATCATGGGATCATTGGTCGCTTTCACCGCCTATATCTACCTCCTCAGGGCGGTCCGACCCGCTCTCTCCACCAGCTGCGCCTATGTAAACCCGGTGGTGGCCGTTGGTCTCGGCCTCACCCTCGGACGGGAGGCGATCACCGAGTCGGTGCTCCTCGCCCTACCCCTCATCCTCGTCAGCGTGGCTCTGGTCGCCACTGGTAACGGTCGGGACGGTGGGGAGGAAGTGACCGACCCGTCGCCGTCGCTTCGGAAAGAGGCGGCCTAGGGCTCACCCATGGTCCTGATCACGGCGAGGCTGTCTGCCGCCGATTCGGAGAACCAGACCTCACCGGGCCGGCCCAGGATCTGACGCACGTTCCCCGGGTTGTGTGGGAGCGGATAGGCATGGAACTGCTCGGTCATGGGATCGAAGCGGACGATCGAGTTGGAGCCGAAGTCGCTGGCCCAGACCATGTCGGCCTCGTCCACGTACACCGCGTAGGTCTGCGGGCTGTCTCCGGGCAGATGCCAGGTTTCCCAATCTTCGCTGTCCGGGGCATACCGGCTCAGATTCCCCGCGTTCCACTCGCTCACCCAGATCCCGCCCTGTGAATCGGACCAGACTCGCCGCGCCCCCTGTTCGGGGGTGGGCGGCTCGAGCACCGTGGTGGTCCCGTCGTCGTCGATGAGCCCTACGAACGATCCGGCCAGCGAGGCGTAGTAGACCTCTCCTGCCGGAGTGGTGGTGATCCCGTAAGGCCCCCGGCCCTCCGGGGCGTCGAACACCACCATATCGCCCGTGTCCGGGTCGAGACGACCGTAGACCCCGCTTTGACCGGTGAACCAGATCATCCCGTCCCCGTCGATCGTGGACGTGTTCAGGTTGGCGCCGGGTCGATCGTCGGGAAGCGGGTACACGGTGATTTCGAGACCCGCCGGGTCGACGGCCACCATGGCGTTGAGACCGCTGTCTGTCACCCAGGCGGTGCCCGCCGTGTCGACGATCACACCGTGTGGGCTCGAGCTCGCTCCAAGGTCGGTGTGTCTGGTCTCCCCGGTGGCGGGGTCGAGCCAGCCCAGCTCACCCGCGTTCTGAGCGGTGTACCAGACCCCGCCGTCGAGGGCGGGGGCGACATCGTGGGGATGGGATCCTGACGGCACCGGGAACGATTCGAAGACGAGGTCCTCGGGCGCCAGAGCACTCGGGAGAGTGGTCGTCGTCGTGGATGCGGTAGACAGGGTGGTTTGCGGCTGAACGACGGAAGTGGTGTCCGACGCCGGGGTGGTGCTGAGAATGCTGCTCGCCGCGCTGGACGTGGTCGGGATCAACGGAGCATCTCCGGTCGTCCCCGTGCATGCCGCCAACGACATGACCACGAGCGTCAACAAGCAACGCCGCATCGAAAGAGCCTATGCGATCTGGTCGCCTTCGGTGGCCGTGCCGCCAACCTCGAAGAACGCCACTTCCCTGACCTGCGCTATCGCATCACCGACACCTCCGCTCCACGGCGCCCCATGGCCGGGTAGGACCCATTTCGCCCTGATCGTCTCGAGTCGGTTGAGCGAGTCGATCGCTTGGCTCGGATCCAGTGTGAATGGCGCCGGGCGGGGCCCGATCTCCCCGGTGAGGACGTGCCCGGTGGTCAGGGCGTCACCGACGAACAGTGCGTCGACGTGAGGGACGTGAATTGCGGCACTGCCCGGGGTGTGACCGGGGATGTGGATGACCCTCGGTTTCGCGGGAAGGTCGAGCGTCTCGCCATCGGTGAAGGTGACGAGCTCGGACACCGGCTGGGTGCGGAGACCTCCCCGACGAGCGCCATACCAGAAGAAGCGCAGCAAGGGCCCGACCTTGACCTTCCCCCACCCGATGTCCTTCTTGTCCTCGCCCCGGGCCCGGGCCGCGTCGAGCTCGTGGACATAGACCGGGACGTCGTGATCGGCACGAAGCCGTTCGGCGAAACCGATGTGATCGGTGTCGCCATGGGTGAGCACGAGCCCACGGATGTCGTCGATGGTGCGACCCATCATTGTCAGCTCCGACACCAGATCGGCCCATTGACCGGACAGACCGGCATCGATGACGGTAATTCCGGTGTCGTCCTCGACCAGATAGACGTTGACCAGGTCTGAACCGATTCGATGGAGGGAGGGCGAGAGTTTCAACTCCGCAAACCCTAGGTTGCGCCCGATCAGTAGGCGTTGGCCACCATCAGCTCTTCGCACGGGAACAGGGTTATCACCTTGCATCCGTCTGCGGTGACCACGACCTCCTCCTCGATGCGGGCCGCCGACCGTCCGTCACCCGCCGGCGCATAGGTCTCGAGGGCGAACACCATTCCCTCTTTGATCTCGATCGGCGACTCGAGGGAGTTGAGACGGCTGATAATCGGCCGCTCGTGGAGGCCCGCCCCGACCCCGTGCCCGAATTGGAGCCCGAAGGCGTCCATCTCGTCTTCGAAGCCGAACTCCTCGGCCCGCGGCCAGACCTTGGCGATCTGGTCGGTGCTCGCCCCGGGCTTGACCAGATCGATGGCGGCGTCCATCCACTCACGCGACTGCTTGAAGGCGTCGCGCTGGGCTTGGGTGGCACGACCGACCACGAAGGTGCGGTAGTAGCAGGTGCGATATCCGTTGAACACGTGGATGATGTCGAAGTAGGCCTGGTCGCCGGGACGAATCAGCCGGTCGGAGAAGACATGCGGGTGAGGGCTGCATCTCTCGCCGGCGATGGAGTTGATCGCCTCCACGAACTCCGAGCCCATCTCGAAGAGACGGGCGTGGGCCAACCCCACGATGTCCGACTCGCGGACACCCGGCTTGAGGGCTTCGAAGATGTCCTGGTAGACACCGTCGACCATGGCGCAGGCCTGGGTGAGGAGGATGATCTCGTCCGGGCTCTTGATCTCCCTGGCCTTCATCATCGCCTGCTGGCCATCGACGACGTTGAGGCCTTCGGCCTGGAGGGCGAGCAGGACTCCTGTCTCGGCCATGTCGACGCCAAGACGCTCGCCGGCGAGACCTTCCGCCTCGAGTACCTGGCGGATCTCGGCGGCGGCACGGGCGTGGAGACCGGTCTCGGGCCCGATCGCCCCCTGCAGCCCGGTGTTCCCCCCGACCGAGTTCTCGGTGTCGTACATGTGCGGGAGCTGGAGCCGGTGGGCCTTGGCCGCCGAGCCGAAATCCCAGATGCGAGGTCGCCCCTCGGGCGTCACCAGGGCATAGCGCTCGCCCTTGTTGAAGGCCCAGTATCCGATCTGGGTCGAAGTGGCGTACCGGATGTTCGACGTTTCGAAGAGGAGAAGTGCGCCTAGGTCCTCCTCCTGCATCAACTGCTTGGTGCGGGCGATGCGGTGCTGGCGAAGTCGCTCGAAGTCGACCCGGCTCTCCCAATCGACTCCGATCACGCCCGGCGCCGGGCTGGTGGCTACTGGGAACTCAATCGTCATCGATGTCTCCTTGTCTGGTCCCTGCATCCTCGGTCGTGTCCCTGTCAAAGATGCTTAGTGACACTACACACTTTGACTTCGCTGTCATCTGCCGAGATGCCGGGCGGCGATTTCGGCGACATGCCCCCCGATGGCGAAGGAGGCGGTGGCGCCGGGTGACGGAGCGTTCAACACATGGACCGTTGGCCCCGCCTCCTCGATGACGAAGTCGTCAACGAGACTCCCGTCGGGCGACACGGCCTGAGCCCTCACCCCCGCACCCCCCGGGATCAGGTGCTGCGGGCGGATGTCGGGGACGAGGCTCCGGGCTGAGCGGGCGTACATCGACCTGGACCTGGATCTGATCATCTCGCTCGCACCGGTCCGCCAGTGTCTGCGCGCCAGCTTGCGGAACCCGGGAAAGGCCAGTGTCTCCCTGACTTCGCCCCAGTCGGGCCCGACATCGCGGTAGTGCTCTCTGCCCAGGGCGAGGACCGCGTTGGGGCCTACCTCCACGGCACCGTCGATCCGCCGGGTGAAGTGCACCCCGAGGAAGGGAAAGCGGGGGTCGGGAACCGGGTAGATCAAAGCCCGCACCAGGTGTTCCGCCTCGGGGACCAGGGTGTAGTACTCACCCCGAAAGGGGACTATCCGGACATTGCTGCGAACCCCGGCCATCAGCGCAACCCGATCCGAGTGAAGACCGGCGCAGTTGACCACCAGCCGGGCTCGAATCTCCTGATCTGCCACCCGAATCCTCGCCCCTGCCCCGTCGTGGTCGATGGAAGTGACCACATGACCGAAACGGAGGTCGGCACCCCGCTCCGACAACTCCGCCGCCAATCGGACCGCAACAGCTGGAAAGTCGACGACACCGGCCTCTGGCACGTGCAGGGCCTCGAGCCCGACCGCAGCCGGCTCGAGCTCACGAAGGCCAGCCGCATTGAGCCTCTCCAGCCCGGACAAGCCGTTGGCAATCCCCCTTCGCTCCAGCTCGGCCAGCGGTCCCAGCTGGGCAGGACCGGTGGCGATGACCAGCTTTCCGGAGCGAGAGAAGGCAATGCCCCTGGTCTCGCAATACTCCTCCAGCGAGCGCCGGCCCTCGACGCAAAGCCGTGCCTTCAATGAGCCGGGCCGGTAATAGAGCCCGGAGTGGGCCACACCACTGTTGTGGCTGCTCTGATGCATGGCGACCGCCGGCTCCTTGTCGAGGATCACAATGCCGACCCCGTCATGACTCTCGCTCAGGGCCCTGGCCACGCCGAGGCCCACCAGACCGGCGCCGATGATGCAGACGTCGTAGGTCACCGGCATCCTCCTCTACCCGGTAGCTGGGCGCGGCTGGCGGCAGACTAACCCGGAGACGATCGGTGCTCAGTCTCACTGCACAGTGGGCCGGGGTCGGGAGGTAGGATCACCGTCGGATCATTCAAGCGAGGAGCGCAACCGATGGCCGATGGAGCAGTGTTGATCGTGGGCGGCACCGGTGGCCTGGGCAGGGAGCTGGCCGCCCACTACGTGGACAAAGGCCGCGAAGTCATCATCACCGGACGCGATGCCGACCGGGCACAGTCGATCGCCGCCGAATTGGGTGGCAAAGCCAGCGCCCTGGGATGCGACCTCGCCCAGCCGGAGACCATCGCGTCAGCCCTCGAGAGTGTCGGCCAGGTCGACAAACTGGTGTTGAGTGCGATCGCCCGAGATGAGAACCCGGTGCGTGAATACGACATCGCCAGCGCCGTGAATCTGTCGACGATGAAACTGGTCGGCTACACCGAGACCATCCACACCCTCATTCCCCGTCTCTCCGACGAGAGCTCGGTGGTGCTCTTCGGAGGCCGGGCCAAGGACCGCCCCTACCCGGGCTCGACCACGGTGACTGCGGTCAACGGGGCGATCGCCACCATGATCACCACATTCGCGGTCGAGCTTGCCCCGATCAGGTTCAACGCGATCCACCCCGGCATTGTCGGTGACAGCCCGTACTGGGAGAACAAGCCTCTCGACGCAGTGGTGGCCCGCACCCCGACCAAGCGGTTGGCCACCATGGAGGACGTGGTGGATGCCACGGTGTTCCTCCTGGAGAACCGGTCGGTGAACGGTATAAACCTCTACGTGGACAGCGGTTGGCTGCTCATGTAGCCGGGGAGCCGTCTCCCTATTCTCTGACGGGAGTCAAGATGACTGAGCAACTCGACGGGATCGGTGAGCGTCTTCGCACCGAGCGAACCCGGGCCGGGATCAGCCAGCGGGAGTTGGCGCGCCGTCTCGGCCTGTCGGCAAGTCTCATCTCCCAACTCGAAAGCGGTCTCTCCAAGCCATCGGTGGGGACGCTTTACGCCATAGTCACCGAGCTCGACCTGTCCCTAGACAAGTTGCTGCGGGGTGACCACCACTCTGGCCGAGTGGGCTCGGAGTCGGACCCTGAAGGAGAAAGCGGCCGGGGACGCCCACTGGTTCACCCCGAAGACCGGAAGGCCATCGATCTCGCCTCCGGCGTGCGTTGGGAACAGCTCACGGCCGATACCGAGGAAGGAGTCGACTTCCTCCATGCGATCTACGAGGTCGGAGGCGCCTCGACGCCCGATGAGTCGCTGATGAGGCACCATGGCAGGGAATACGGTTACGTGGTGAACGGGCGAATGGGAATACAGCTCGGGTTCGACGTCTACACCCTGGAACCTGGCGACTCCATCGCCTTCGACTCCACCCAGCCCCACCGCCTCTTCAACATGGGAGACGAGCCGGTCCACGCCATCTGGTTCGTCGTCGGCCGCGGCGCCGACGACCGGCCCCACGGGGACTGAGAGACGCCACACCAGATTGGGCAGATGAGAT
Source organism: Acidimicrobiia bacterium (assembly GCA_035462175.1). GTDB lineage: Bacteria > Actinomycetota > Acidimicrobiia > Spongiisociales > ZC4RG35 > JARDZU01. The sequence goes on from DATHUP010000005.1 coordinate 14,533, forward strand.
CTGATCCGATAAGAGATACCCCCGATTCTGGTCACGGGCGCTTCCGGTTTCGTCGCACTCCAAGGTTCGCCGCGAGCTCGGCATCGAGTTCACGGATGTCGACCAGACCATCCTCGAAACGATGGAAGCCTCGATCGCCGGGGCCACCTGGGTAAGAAGGGATAGGCTGGCGTCGTGGAGCATCACGCCGACTTCGCAGTGTCGGTCAGTCAGAAACTCGATGTCGAGACCAGCGCCGATCCCGGCGACGGCAAACCCCCGGTCGCCGGCAGGGTGCTCGCCCTCGGCTGGTGGGTCGACCCTTCGGCGAGTGACGGTGAGGACCACATCCCGACCGGGACGCTTTACCTGGTCGCCGATCAGCGACGACCGCGGCCCTATTGGGTGAAACAGGCCGATCTGACCGCTATCCGCCTCTTGGAGTGAGACTCAGGGCACCCACTGTTCCCTGATCGCGAACACTTCGCCGTCGATGACGGCCAACCAGACACCGAACATGAAGCCTCGCCCGACCACGTCCTCCGCCCATTCCTCGAAGGTGACGACTGTTTCCGAAGCCGGATCCCCCGTCGGGTACCAGGTGACCTCGGTTTCGGAGGAGACACCAAGCGACCGGATCGTGGGGTTGTCGTTACGGACGTAATAGTCATTGGGTGGGGGCGACTCCTCCCCATCCTCGGCCGCGGCGTCTACCGCTGCCTGCCCGGTGAACCAGCAGGCCAGGTCGAACTCGATACCGCTCGCCGATGTGGACTCCACGAAGCCGAACCACTCCCCCTCGGGCAGGGTGACCGCGTCTCCCGGGGTGCAGCCAGAGCCGGAGGCGCCAACATCGGGAGCGCTGATCGGCGTCGACGTGCCCGGCGGGGGTGTCGAGGTCGTGACCGGCTGCGTGGTGGTCGGAGTGGTGACGGTCGTCGACGTGCTCGCGGCAGGCAGGGAGGTCGAAGTGGTCACCAGAGACGACTCGGGGGTTTCGGCGACCCCGTTGCAGGAAACGAGCAGGACCGCTCCCAGCACCACCGCCGCCCACCGCACACTCGTGGTCATTCGAATCGGGAGAAGTGATCGATGATGGTCGGGGTGTCGCCGTGGAAAGCCCGGCGCTCTGTCACTCATGGCTCACCTCTCGGAACGGGAATGCAGCCAAGCTACACCTCCCGAGCGGGCACAATCTCGTCATGACAACGGATCACCTCCCCCGGCTCCGCCAGGTTTGTCTCTCCCTTCCGGAGGTAGAGGAGCGGATGAGTCACGGCGAGCCGGCCTGGTTCGTGAGCGGGAAGAAGCAGTTTGTGACCTACGCCGATCATCATCACGACAACCGGGTGGCCTTCTGGTGCGCCGCCCCGGAAGGAGCGCAACGCATGCTGGTCGAGTCCGATCCCGATCGCTTCTTCGTCCCGCCCTATGTCGGCGTAAGAGGCTGGGTCGGCTGTTATCTGGACCGCACTGTCGACTGGGACCAGTTGGACGACGTCGTGCTCGACGCCTACCTGACAGTGGCGCCCGCCCGCCTCGCCGCCGAGATCACCGGAGACTGACCCCTCACTGCACGCAGAACCAGTTGCCTTCGGGGTCGAACATCTCGATCCATTGCTCGCCCGCCATCCCTGTTGCCTCTCGCTTGAAGGTGGCGCCGAGCGACTCGAGCCTCGATCTCTCCTGGCCGAGGATCGCCTTGCGCTCTTCCTCCGCCACCGGCCTGTCGATCACATTCATGTCGAAGTGGAGGCGCTGGTTGGGCTCGCCGCCGTCGTACCTCTCGAACAAGATCCGGGGGCCCGACCCCTCGGGATCGACCACGGCGTTGATGTCATTACGCATCTCCGCGGGAATGCCGGCGGAGTCGGCAAACTCATCCCACGTCTCGAACCCGTCTGGCGGGGGCTGAACCATGTAGCCCAGCGCCGCAGCCCAAAACCGGCTCAGAGTGAGGGGATCTTCACAAGCTATGACGATCTGTAACGAGTGGCTCAAGATTGCGAGGATCGGCCGCTACGGGGATCAGGCAGCTACGGAAGCGAGGGCGCGAGCCGTCTCGCGGTCGAGATCGAACTCATCCATGAGACACTCGATCACTTCCTCGAACCCGAGACCCTTCTTCTCGAGGTACACGACCGCCCTCGTGGCGAACTCGATGTCGGATTGACGTTGTGAGTCGGTAGAGACCTGGTGAATTTCGGTGATCATCTCATACCTCCTGATAGCCCTTTTACCCACCCTCGACCGTTGACAAACCCAGAGAGAGCCCCCGCCCGGCGACATACTTCCCGTTTCGGGACCGCAAACCAAGGATCTCGGGCGATTCGCCCTATCCGACCACCCGTAGCCCGGGATCGAGTGGCTCGCTGATCACCTCCTCGATCGCCGCCGGCTCGACGACTTCAGGCTCGCCACTCTGCCGGCTCATCCGGTTGAGTTGGGGGGCGACCCTGCTCCCCCAGGACCCGACCGCACCGTTGAAGGCGTGCACCGCGCTGCCCAACCCGGCGCCGACGGCCTGGAGATGACCTACGAACGTGTTCATCCGACGATGCAGTTCGCGGGCGTCGTCGAGGATCTGGTCGGCCTGCTGCAGCGCCCTGAACTCGGTGAGCAGCGACCCGACGTTCAAGAGCAAGGCGAAGAGTGTGCTGGGACCGGCGATGATCACCCGGCTTGCCATCAGACGATCGACCAGATCGGGATGGGCTGAGGCGGCCGCCTCGTAGGCAGCCTGGGACGGTAGGTACATCACGACGTAGCCACCGGAGGCCAGTGCGGCATAACCCTTCCCGGACAGGCTCTTTCCGAGCCGCTCCAACTCCTTGCCCTGTTCGACGAGAAGGAGGCGACGACGCTCTGGGCTCTCCTCCTCCAGAGCCTCGCTGAAGCGGGCGATGGGGAACTTGGCGTCGATCACGATGTTTCGACCGCCCGGGAGATGGACGACGGCGTCTGGCTTGATGTCGCCGCTGGAGAGCTGGCAGGTGTAGTCGCGCCCCTCGACCAGCCCACCCTGCTCGAAGACCCGCTTCATCCCGATCTCGGCCCAGCTGCCCCGGGCGCGGTCGTTGGCGAACAGGGCGGAGATGCCCTGCATCTGCGCTCCTATTCCTCGCACCTGTTCGTCCAGGGCGGATTCACGCCCGACGACCGATTCCTGCAGATGGGCGAGTTTGGTGTCGAGCTGGGCGACCTGGGCGCCGAGTGCCCCCTCCCGCCCGGCCAGGGTGCTCTGCAGGTCGTCGAGACGGCGGGCAAGATCGGTCTCGGCGGGTTTGGGATCGCTCTTCGGCTTCAGCTTCGCCACGAGGACTGCGGTCAGTGCGATGACGCTCAGCACCGAGGCGACGGCGAATGCGAGGGCGAGGGTCTCAGTGGTCATGTCCGCATCCTTGGTTGGTCATACCGCCATCGTGACCGGCCGCTGTGACAGATTTGCCTAGGGTCCCGTCGATGATCCACTCCGAGCACCCGTTCCGGCCCGAGCCCGGGCAACGTGACCTGGCGCGACAGTTACGTGGCCGGCTCGCCGCCGGGGTGACCATCGTGACGGCAGGATCCGGAGCCGATCGGACCGGCCTCACCATCTCGTCTCTGCTGGTGATCCAGGGAGAGCCTGCCGAGGCCCACATCGTGGTCGGCCCGACGACCGACCTCTGGTCGGTCGCTGCGAAGACAGGTCGCTTCGTGATCCACGTCTGCCGTTACGACGATCGGCAACTCGCCGACGTCTTCGCCGGCATCTGGCCCTCTCCCGGGGGTTTGTTCGCCGAAGTCCCCAGCACAGACAGCGAATGGGGACCGGTGCTCGCCGATCTGACAGACCGCGCCTACTGCAGTTTCGTGTCCGGGGACGAAGTGGGATGGTCGGGTCTGATCGTGGGAAGCGTCGACGAGGTCGAGGTCTCCGATCTCCAGGACCCCATGGTCCACTATCGGAGCGGGTACCGCAGACTGCTCGCCCCCTAGACCGGGCCGCCGCCCTCCCCGTCGACTTCGATGGTGATCCGGTTCATCATCCCGAGATGACTCACCACATGCGACGTGGGGACCAGACCCGCCTCGGCCAGGTCGACGACCACGTCGCGGTTGTTGCGGCAACCCGACCGTTCATAGACCCGTTCCACGTTGCGATCCTGGCGTCGGGCTATGGGGCCCAACGACGACCGGCCATGCTCCAGGAGCAGGATGCGACCTCCGGGTCGGGTCACCCGGACCATCTCCCGGAAAGCGGCCGCATGGTCGGGGAAGGTGCAGGAAGAGAAGGCCGAGATCACGGTGTCGAACCGATCGTCGGGAAAGGGCATTTGCTGGGCGTCCCCGGCGAGAACGGCCACCGTCTTCCCCATTTGAGCGACGCGTCGTTCGGCCTCGCTCGTCATCGCGGTGGACAGGTCGAGGGCAGCGACCAGGTCTGCCCGAGCCAGGTATTCGAAGTTCTCGCCGGTGCCACAGCCGACATCGAGCACCTCACCGGAGGCAGAGGCGAAGTGCTTCTCGCGGAGACGCTTGACCAGGAGCAGCCAATCGATGATGCCCAGCATGCGCCAATTGCCGGCCATCTCGTCGTAGCGGCGCCGCACCTCATCCATCGACATCCGATTGGTGGGTGCGGGTGTCATCTCTGCCATCACACGAAGACTAAGGCCCGGGCCGGGTTTGCCGGTTGAGAGGCCCAGCTACGAGGTGGTCACGACCCGAACGCGAAAAACCCCGAGGGAGTGCTGGCCGAAGCCCTCACCCTCTCGGGGTTCTCGACCTTGCTGGCACTCCGGCCCGAGGGCCGGTCTCCCAGCGAGGTCTCGCAGTCACCTCTCGGTCACTCCGAGTCCGATTTGGAGTTGCCTCCAAGTCGGCTCCGCCACCTTAGGACAGCCGAGTCGCGATCGGCAAGCCGAAGTACCGAGGAAATTTCGCGATTTAGCTCTCTTCTTCGCGACCCTGTCATCCAGCGCTCTCGCGGGACAGATAACCTGGCAAACATGGCCGATCGGGACAAGATCACGGCGTTGGGCAGGCTCCTGGGAGGTGTCGCCCGAGAGCACCACGAGGCGACGGGCGGCGCCGCGGACGGTTGGGCGGAGTGGTATGCCCACCGTCTCCACGGCCAGATCGGCGATCACCTCGACTTCGAGCCCACCGTCGCCCAGATCACAGAATGGCTGCGGCTGGCCGACGAGAGATACCGGGAGGAGAGTCCGGAGGTCCGGTGGCCCTTCTTCTACGCCGAGCTGATCCTCGACTCCCACAGCCGGGACAGCTAGCCGGGCGGCTGACCGTCGTCCCAGGTGGCCTCGCCCCCGATCAAGCCGACTCGACCCGCGGCACCACCTCGTTTCCGAGAAGCTCGATGGCGTGGAGGACCTGGTGATGGGGCAACGTGCCCACGCTGATGTGGAGCATGAATCGGTCGATTCCGAGGATCTCCCTCATCCGGATGATCTTCTTCGCCACCGTCTCCACGTCGCCGAGAACGAGGGAGCCTCCCGGGCCCAGCATCATCTCGAATTGCTGCCGATTCATCGGCCCCCAACCCCTCTCCCGCCCGAGCTGAGTCATTGCCACCGCGTATGAGTTGTAGTACTCCTCGACCGCCTGTTCGGTGGTGTCGGCGACGTAGCCGTGGGCATGGACCGCCAGCGCAGCCAGCGCCGGGTCGTAGCCCGACTCGAGCAGCGTCTTGCGATGGAGGTCGGCAAAGACCGAGAAGCGGTCCGGATTCCCCCCGATGATGGCCAGGGCGACCGGAAGACCTCGGGTTCCGGCCCTGACGATCGACTCGGGGCTTCCCCCGACCGCAATCCAGACCGGAAGCGGGTCCTGCTCGGGACGGGGGTAGATGGGCTGGTCCTCGAGGGCGGAGCGGAACCGACCCGACCAGGTCACCCGCTCGTTGTCACGTATTGCGAGCAACAGGTCGAGCTTCTCGGTGAACAACTCGTCGTAGTCGGAGAGTGAGTACCCGAAAAGGGGGAAAGACTCGATGAACGACCCGCGGCCCACCAGCAATTCGGCCCTCCCGCTCGAGACCAGATCGAGGGTGGCGTAGTCCTGAAAAACCCGAACCGGATCGTCCGAGGAGAGGATGACCACGGCAGGGGTGAGCCGGATGCGCTTGGTCATCCCCGCGGCCGCGGCCAGGACGACGGCCGGTGCGGACGAGGCGAAATCGGGTCGATGGTGCTCACCCACGCCATAGACCTCGAGACCCACCTCTTCGGCGAGCGCGATCTCGTCGAGGACCTGGCGAATACGCTCGCCATGACCGATGGTCTCCCCCGTCCGGGGATCGGGGTAGGTCTCGGCAAAGGTGGTGACTCCGAGTTCCACGCCCACCATTGTGGCGTGGGCGTGGGTCATCCGGGGGTAGCCACCTGGCCGAACCCGGGGGCCGAACAGCGATCAGGGATGGACCTTCTCCCCTGGTCGATCGGGTGTGGGCGAGACAGGATCACGTTGAAAGGCTCAGGAGGTTTCAATGACGACAACCACCGGCCCCGCCTTGGGCGTGGGCCGCACCCACGTGACGAGACAGGCGGGGTACACGATCGCCATCGTGGTCAACCTCGCTCTCCTCTTCGTGGCCAACAACCTGCTCGCCTGGGATGTGGTTCCGTTCCTCACCCGCGAGTTCACCACGGTCCTCTGGCTGATCGACGTCTCGCTGCTGGCCACCATCGCCGTCAATCTGGCACATATGTGGTACGACCCTGCCTGGTTCAAATCCACATGTCAGATCGGGTTGGGCTCGATCAGCATGCTGGTGGCGATCCGGATGTTCCAGGTATTCCCCTTCGACTTCTCCAGGTACGAGTTCGACTGGGAGCGGGTGACCCGGTTCGTCATGGTGCTGGGCATGATTGGAATCGGGATCGGAATCGTCGTCGAGACGGTCAAGCTGGCCCGGAGCTTCCTACCCGTGCTTGCGGCCTCCTCAACATCCGATTGGGACGACAATGAGAAGGTCCACAGAAACGAACGGAGGACCAAATGACCGATAGTGGAACCAGAAACGAGACGACCGAGTCGGGCGAGGCCCGGCAGCGGTGGCTCGAAGAGGTGCAGGAGGCGCTGGATCGAACCGGAGATGCGATCCGCACCGCCTGGGACGCGACCCGCGAGAGCAGGATGAGCGCCCTCGAGTCGGCCAAGCAGGCGGCACAGGAGTTGGGCGAGGTCCTCGACAAGGGGATAGCCGCAGCCAAGGAGCGCTGGGCGGCTGCCGAACAGGGCGATGCCGAGCCGGCTACCCAGCCCCCCACTCCCCACTCCGACGTGATGCCCGACGCTTCCGCGGCTTCGGATGTGACGGTCACACCCGTCGAGGACGAGAGCGTCGATCAGGCCTGAGGCCGGGTGAGGCGCCTGGCCTCATCACGGCGGCGCTGCAGACCTCGGTCGGGGTCGTAGACCCTGATCATCTCCGCTACCCGAGGATCACGTTCGGACAAATCGTCGACGGACGCATGGCTCTCCACCCGATGCGGCTCCTCAGCCCATGCCGGGCGGTGGGGCACGTTGCCGATGAGGACAAAGGTGAGGCGGTCGTCGCTTCGATCTGCCACCAAGGCGACACCCTGCACCGCGTTCGCTCGGCCCCACTCGTCGGCTGCGAGCACCACCCGATGCGCCTCCGGGCGCTCGACCATGAGCAGGGCGAGTTCTAGCTCCTCTCTGGTCTCCGGCACAGCCTCGGAGTCGAGTGCCGCCCGCAGCGTCGGCGCCGATCCGGACTCGAGGCTCCGTGCCAAGGACCAGGCGGCATGACCGCGGATCATCGAGGAGGGGTGGCTCATGTGCCGCTCGATCGGCTCCCGGGTCTTCGGCTCACCGGAGTTTCCTGCTGCCACGAGGAGATTGCGTCTGAGATATCTTCCGTCCCTTCGGGGCACGTACCACCAGTGAAAGCGCTCGAGGAGCGCCTCGTCGCTCATGGCGAGCAGCTCGCCGAAATCCAGGGAGTCAGGATCCCCGCCGGCCCGGGATAGCGCAGGCTGCCCGGGCGGGCAGGCTGTGAGACAGTCGTCGCATCCATAGATCCGTCGCCCGAGCAAGGGTCGTATCCAATGCGGGATCGAGCCCGCGGTCTGGAGCCAGGTGGACAGGCACCGTCTGGCGTCGAGGCCTCGCTCGGTGATGGCACCGGTCGGGCAGGCCGGGATGCAGGCAATGCAGGTGCCACAACTCCGGCTCATCGGCTCGGTGATCGCCAGTGGGGCATCGGTGACGACCGACCCGAGGAGGACCCATGGGCCATGCCCCGGGACCAGGGTCATCGTGCTCTTCCCGGACCATCCCACACCCGACCGCACCGCGGCCGCCCTGTCCACGAGACGGTTGTCGTCGCTCAAGATCTCGGCCCGGTGCCCGTCTCGACGAAGTCGAGACACCAGCTCCGAGGTAATGCGACGAATGCCCTCGTATTGGTCGCTCACGGCGAATCTGCCCACCTGAGGGCCGCTTCGGGCCGGGGCGGTGGTCGAGCCGAGATAGCCCGACGCCACCACCACGAGATGTTGGGCCCACGGGAACGACTTCGTCACGTCGGTGGCGAGGTCGGGGTCGCTGTAGGTGAAATGAAGGGGACCGGAGAAGCCAGATCGCCGGTGAGACAAGAGTGTCGACCGCTCCCTCTCGAAGGGGGCTG
>DATHUP010000006.1:0-30395 GCA_035462175.1 Acidimicrobiia bacterium
CTGTTGCGCGTGAACAGGCTGAGCTTGTGTTCGATCGCAGTCGCCGCGATGAGGGCATCGGGTAAGCGGACACCGGCCTCTCGACGAAGGCGCCCCGCTCGCTCAGCCACGCCGCGTCCGACCTCGATCTCCCGGAACGGAGCGAGGAGGACGCTGATGAGGTCGGTTGCGGTGTTGCCGGCGAACAACTCAGCCCGTGTTACAACGGAATAGTGAACTCGATGTGACTTCGCTTCGAAGCGTCGCGCCCCACGCAGGTGATCGACGAATACGTCGGTGTCAACCAAAAAGTCAGCCACGATCCCATTCGTCTCGTGTCGGCACCGAGATGTCCGGGGCGGCACCAAAGGTCGCAGCCAAGGCAGGCTCGGGATTCGCCTGGTCGTCGAGGTAGCCGTCGAGGGCACGGCGGATGATTTCTGCCATCGTCACACCCTCGGCGTCGGCCAACTCGTCGATGCGACGTCTCTGCTCATCAGTCAGATAGATCTGAGTGCGAGTTGACATACAGTGCAGCATACATCGCTACATGTCCCGTTTCCAGGTCGCGCGGGCGGGGTGACGATCTCAGTCGATGTCGAGGATGAGGCCGAGGACCTGACGGATCTCGGAAAGTGCCGCGGAACCGACGTTCCCCTTCACCGTTTCGACTCTCTCTGTTGACACCGATCGAATGTGCTGGCACTGAGCTGACGAGTCGGCATCCAAACCGTTCTGTGCATCGGCCGTCAGCCGAACCTCTGATCCGAAGGAACGGAGCGTTGACGTGAGGGGCACGACCTGGATGACATTCGCCGATTCGTCAAGTATTTCCTGAGCTGTGACGACGACGACGGGGTGCCGGAATCCCGCCTCTCGTCCTGCGGGCCTGCCATGGTCGATTGCTACTACATCACCTGAGGTCAGCATCGAGCCAGTCGACTTCATCCCTGGTGAGCGGCGCGCTCAATTCCTTACCGATCCGCTGCTGCCGAAGCCGCCGGGCAGCGATCGCGACCGCCTCGCCGACCGTGGTTCCCAGCTCGCGCGCCAATCGCTTCAACTCCTCATGGGTCTCACGATCGATCCGGACACTCGTGCTTGGCATGCAACTCAGCATACCAGTAGGTATGCAGATCTGCCAACACTCCCGTTTCCAGGTCGGGCGTCGCGGCTAGCAGCCAGTGGCGTCCATCAACACTCGACACGACTCAGCGAGTCGCGCGTCTCCCAGCTTGGTGACTCTCCGTCGAAAGACGCCCCGAGGCAGAGTGTGGAGGTTGTCGAAGTTGACCACGCAGTCCGTGGGCACACCGTCCTGATCGGGCGTCAGTCTCAACTCAGAGACGAGTCCTCGCTCGGTACGAGTGAGAACCGCAACGACCACTGCACCAATACGTTCGGCAACTGGATCACGGGTCAGAACAAGAACTGGCCTATCACCGCCTGGAGTCTCAGCAAACCAGACCTCACCCCGCTGCATCGACCCAGTCCGACCAATCCTCTGCGGGCCCCCAGTCGGCGACCCGGGCAAAGGCTTCCTCGTCCTCGGAGAGGGGCGCCACCTGCCACGCCTCGATTTCGCTCTCGGCACGAAGCCGAACGATGTGGCGATGGAGCGCCTCACGCAGCAGCTCGGATCGGTCGACACCGAGTCTATCGGCCCATGTCTGAGCCTCCGTCGCCACCTGGCTGTCTACCCGAAAACTGAGCATCGTCATACAACAAGGATAGTCTGTATGACATGCCACATAAAATAGCGGCCGGTCCCCACAACTCCGGGTCCGCGGACGACTCCAGGCAAAGTATTCGTCCAGCTCGGCGTGCACAACGACCTGAATCGCCGCGGGCACCAACGCTCGCGGAGAGCGCCGGATCGACCTAACCCTGGTGCCCGGCGGCCGAGCGGCGGCCTTCGTCGAAGGTGGAGAGCGCTGCTTTCAGGTCGACGGCTCCCTCGGCGGCAGCGGTGCTGGGAGAGTCGTCGTCGGTGAGCGGGAAGCTCTGACCGGGCTCACGCACCCGAAGCACGAGGACGTTGTCTGACTCTCGCTCGATGCCCGGAGAGCCCATGTCACCGTTCGCATCGCTGTGCCTCGCCGCCCAATCGGCTTCGTGCCGAAGCGGACCAAGGACGCTCTCCAGATAGGCCTCCGACTCCTGCCATGTCCACTTGGGTGAGGCGGACCAATCGACCTCGGGCGGTTCGCCCTCATCGGATGTGAAATCGGTCACCGGTTTTGCGCTTGCGGACTTCACGGTGTCCGCCTCGACTTCAACGCCCTCCAACAGGTAGGTGGGCACGGTCACCTCTGCCATGATCTCCGAGCCATCGGGAATGAAGCGCACCTCGAGTCGGTGCCGGGCAGCCAGCCGAGCCGCCGAAGCGAGTCTCAGGGTCAGCTCCGGTTGTTCCAGCATCCGGTTGAGCAGATCGAACCCATCGCCAGAACCGCCCGATATCGAGATGTGGTAGCAACCGCCATCGAAGGATCCGGTCACCCGGACGGTCTGCTCGGGCGCGGACAGGGCGATCGAGTTGCCGATCAGCTCCAGCACCAGCTCGGCCAGCCCAGTGACAGCCGCCATGGACACCTCGGCGGGCTCCAGGGTGGTCACTTTGACCCGCCGCTCGTCGGACGTGGCCAGCGCCATCTCGATGATCTCCACGATGCCCATTGCCCAATACCGTACGCCTGCCCGACGCCACGACCAAGGACCCAACCGGTCGATAAGACCAGGCTCTGGGGCCTTGCGGCGATACGGTGTACCCATGTCGAGGAGCCTCAGGCTCGTTCCGAGGAGGGGCAGAGCATCTCCGGACCGGGGGGAGCCACCCGACGCCACCGCTTTCGCCACTCGGCACCGCTTCGTGCTCGTCGTCCTACTCGCCCAGGTACCGGCATTGGCCGCGGTCGGCTTGTTCCAGGGGGTGTCGATCTACGAGATCGTGGTCGCCTCCCTCCTCCTCGTCGTCCTCGCCGTGGTCGGGATGACGGCGAGAAGCAAAACCCTGGCCGCCGCCGTAGTCGCCCTCGGCCTGATCACCGCAGCCGGGATCCTGGTCCGTTACCTGGACGGCTCGACCGCATCCCAGTTCGCCTTCTACCTCGCCCTGGTGGCCATCTCCTTCTACCACGACCGAAAGCTGCTTCTCACCGGGCTTGCCTACGTGGTGGCATACCACCTCTTCTCTGTGCTCGTCCTCTACCGGGACTCCTTCACCTCACCAACCCCCGGAGCCGACCCGGTGTCTTGGCCGGCGACCCAGCTCGGATTCAGCCTGATCCTGGTGTTCCTGCTCATGACAGGGTGGAGGGTGACCAAGAGGACCGACGCCTCCGGCACCAGCGGCGACGACACCTTCCGGATCGGCTTCGAGAAAGCCGCGGTCGGGATGGCTGTGCTCACCCCCTCCGGTGAGTTCCTCCACGTCAACGGGGTGCTCAGCAAGATCCTCGGCTACGAGCCGGGAAAGCTGGCCGGCGCCGGGATCAGGAGCATCATCCACGGCGACGACCTCGGCGACCTGGGCCAGGCCTGGGAGGACATGGGCAACGGAGCAACCCGATCCACAACCACCTGGATGCGGTGCCTGACCGGTGACGGCCAGGGGCTCTGGGCCCGTCTCTCTCTATCCCTCGTCCCCGGCGCCCCGAAGCAGCCGGCGACGGTTCTGCTCCAGCTTGAGGACGGGAGCGGCGCCCATCGGGAGCAGACCCGACTGGAGAGCCTGAACCGGGGAAAGGACGAGTTTGTCGCCGCGGTCGGCGAGGACATCCGGGCGCCGATCGGCAGCATCCTCGACCTGACCGCCGAGGCCCATCGCGATCCCGCCGACCTCCATCACATCGTCCGCCAGGTCGAGTCGGAGGCCAAGGTGGCCGCCGCCATCGTCGACGACCTGATCATCTCCGCCCGGGCCGACACGGTGCCGGTGACGGTCGTCGCTCGCACCCTCCATGCCGAGCTGTTGTGCCGGGAGACCCTGGCCGGCGTGCCCGGAGGCGAACTGGTACCGGTCGATATCAGGGCAACATCGTTGTGGGCCGACCCCGCCCTGACCCAACGGATCCTGGCCACCCTGGTCAGCAACGCCATCCGCTACGGCGGGTCTGCCGTGGCGGTGAGAACGACCAGTTCGGGGCCGGACACCGTGATCCAGGTCATCGACGACGGACCTGAGATCCCGGTCTCGGATCGGGAGCGGATCTTCAACGGTGACCTGCGCAGAGGCCATCCGGTGACCAAGCCGGCGGCGGCGGGTCTCAGCCTCACCGTCGCCCGGCATCTAGCACATCAGATGGACGGGGACATCGTCTACCGGCGCAGCGGCGACGGGCACAACATCTTCGGGCTGCGTCTCCCCTCGGAGCAGATCGGGATGGAGCTCGACACCGAGCCGGTCGGTATCCCCGCCTAGTTCAGCTGGCGACAGCCCCGCTCAACACCCTTTTCAAGGTGTGCTCGACCACCGCCACCAGAACCCGCTGCACGTCTACACGCACCCGGGCATCGCAGAAGGCGATGGGAACCTCGGGTCCGATCCGGAGCGCCGCCCGAACCTGCTCGGCGGTGTGGACCCGATGCCCGTGGAAGGTGTTGACCGCCACCACGAACGGGGTACCCCGCCTCTCGAAGAAGTCGATGGCGGGAAAACAGGCCTCGATGCGACGGGTGTCGACCAATGCCACGGCACCGATCGCTCCCCGGGCCAGCTCATCCCACATGAAGTGGAACCGCTCCTGCCCTGGGGTTCCGAACAGATAAAGGACCAGGTCGTGTTTGAGGCTGATCCGGCCGAAGTCCATAGCCACCGTGGTCTCGGTCTTGCTCCCCTCCGGGAACAGCTCGTCGACCCCGGAGCTGGCCTCGGTGATGACCGCCTCGCTGCGCAGTGGCTCGATCTCGGAGATGGCGCCGACGAAGGTGGTCTTCCCCACTCCGAAGCCACCAGCCACCACGATCTTCACCGGGGTCAGCCCGGCCCATTCAGAGGGCATTGAGACCATCCAGCACCTTGTGGAGCAGTTCGGTGTATGCGGCGTTGTCGTCGACGAATGGCTCCATTACCGGGTGGGTGACGTTGACCGCACCCTGCTCCTGGAGATCGGCGACCAGGACCCGAACCACCCCCACTGGCACCTCGAGCAAGGCCGCCAGCTCGACGATGGCGGTCTCACTACGGGTCTGGGCGACGATCTCGGCTGCCTCCCAGCGGAACCGGTTCCGCATCCGCATTCCGGCCGGGGTCACCGCCACCAGGGCCTCCAACGCAAGTAGGGGCTGGCCGGCGCCGGTGCGGCCGCCGGTCATGGCGTAAGGGCGCACCATTCGGCCACCGGTCTGGGTAGCCCGGTCGGAGGTCATGCCGGCTCGGGTTGGACCAGCCGCGCCTTTAGCTCCTCGCGGACCTGGGGCGTGAGGCTGTCGCCGACCCGCTGCACGAAGATCGACATCTCGAAGGCGACCGCCCCCAGGTCGATCTCCTTGCTGGTTAGACAGCAGAGAAGCGAGCCGTTGCGGATCCCGGTGACGAACAGCCAACCCCGTTCCATCTCGACGATGATGTTCGACACCGGTCCGGCCCCGAACCTTCCCGCCGAGCCGTAGGCCAGCCCGATCATCCCCGAGGAGACCGCGGCGAGACGGTCCGCCGTCTCGCGGTCGACCTCCTCCGACTTGGCAAGGGCAAACCCGTCCGAGGAGACCACGATCGCCTGTCTGATCGAGGGCACGGTGGTGCAGAGACGCTCCAGCAGCCAGTTCAGGTTGGATCCGGCGTCGCTCATCTCTCCTCCTCACCCTGTGACCCGGCCTCGCCTTGCTCGTCGGCGGCGCGACGCCCCCGGTCGTAGTCGACCAGGGCCGATTTGATGGTGGCGGCTCCCATCCCAGCCACCACACTCGGCGAGGGGTCATCGTCACGGAAGACCTCTCCGGGGACCCGAACCGGCAGGGCTTCCGGGGCCGTCTCGGCAACGGGGACCGGCTCGGGCACATCTTCGGGCTCGGTCATCGCCGGTTGAGTCAGGTCGATGACCTCGACCGGATCGAACATGTCCTCGGGTTGGTGGGTCAATGTCGAATCGGTCTGGGCCGGCACCAGCTCGAGAAGGTCGCGGGGGATCGCGGCTTTGGCGGTGATCCCGGGAACGCTTCTGATCAACCGGACTGTGAGCCCGTGACGATGCGCCAGTTTGGCCACCACGTATATGCCCATGGTTGGTTCCACCGAGAGGCCCAGTGACGGCGGCCGCTCCAGGATCCGGTTCAGCTCGGACACCCTCGAATCGGAGAGGCCCATGCCCTTGTCCGAGATGGAAACCTCGTAGCCGTCGACACCGAAGAGGCCGGTGACCCGGACGGCCTCAGTCGGTGGTGAGAACTGCACCGCATTCTCCAGCAGCTCGGCGAGGAGGTGGGCGATGTCGGTGACGGCTCCCCCGGAGAGCCGGGCCGGCTCCAGGGCAAGCACCTCGACTCGCTGATATTCGTCGACCTCGCTGACCGCGGCCCGGACCACATCGGACATCTCGGCGGCCTTGGCCCACACCCGCGGCGACTCGGAGCCGGCCAGGACCAGCAGGCTCTCGGCGTTGCGTCGCATCCGGGCGGCGAGATGATCGACCTGGTAGTAGCCGCCCAGGGTCTCCGGGTCGTCCTCCCGGGCCTCGAGCTCGTCGAGCACGGCCAGCTGACGATCGACCAACGAGCTGTTCCGCCGGGCCAGGGTGATCAGGATGTTGGACACTCCCGCCCGCAGCGACTCCATCTGTCGGGCGCCGACCTCGATCAGAGAGCCGTGCAGAATCTGGAAGGAACGTGCCAGGTCGCCGATCTCGTCTGCGCTGTCAGTGTCGAGACTGGGCGGGGCGATCACCCGCGGGTCGGGCTCGGAGGTACGCAGGGCGTCGAGCAGATCGACCATGTCCTTGCGTGCCATCCGATTCGCCGCATCGGATACCGCCCCAATCCGGCTCGACATCGACCGGCCCATCCGGTAGGCGACGAAGAGTGAGCCGAAAGCGACCACGGAGACCACCACCGCCACCATCAGGGCGAGAACGTCGACCCCGGAGAAACCCGGTGTCGGGTCCGAGCTCACCAGGTTCCAGACGAGGAAAACGCCGAGAAGCAGTGCCACCACCGCAATCGGCACCATTCCCAGAGTCAGCTTCGACGGGATGCTCCACTGCTTCGTCGCCGACCCGGTCCCGGTAGGAGCAGGCTCTCGCCGTGACATCGCAGGTGACGATAACTCGGGGAAGCCTCGGCTCCTGGGATCATCGTCCCAGCCGGCTCCTCCGCCGCCCTCGACTCACTCAGAGTCAGTCCCGTTTGCCTCATCGTCGTTGTCAACGGGACAACCTGGACGACGCTTGCCGACTCATCGAGGATTTCCTGAGCAGTGACGACAACGACCGGGTGACGAAACCCTGCTTTCGACCTGCAGGCAGGCCCAGGTCGGGATCTACGACATCACCTGAGGTCAGCATTGAGCCAGCCGACCTCTTCCTCGGAGAGTGGAGTACTCAGCTCCTTGCCGATTCGTTGCTGTAGGAGACGACGAGCGGCAATCGCGACGGCCTCACCGACTGTGGTCCCGTTTTCCTGAGCCAGGCGTTTCGATTCTTCTCACTCGAATGGACGCCAGAGTTGATAGGGGTTGCGGTATCCGGGCTCGCCCGGTCTTTTGAGAAAACCTTCGATCTCGTCCTGGCGAAACAGGGTGACCTCCTCGATGGGTGGCAGCACCCCCGCTGGGAACGCCTCGAGGATGTCTTCGACGAGAAGAGTCAGGTAACCGAGGGCGGCGGCAACGGCTCGCTTGGCCTTGTCGCCGGATGCCAACGTGGCCCGCCCCACCACACCGACCGGGGTGGCACGAACCTCGAGCGGGCCGTTGTTGCGCACACTCCACCACAGATTGGGACGGCTTCGTTGCGCAGCCGACTTGTTGAAGTGCCCATCGGGCAGATAGCCGGTCGGGGTGGTATCGACGGCCCGACCCATGTCGACGGTTTCGGGTGCCAGCAGCAGCGCCAGCGACGTCTCCGCCTCATCGCCGTGGATGAAGTCGTCCTCGAACGGGCCGCCCCGATCCTTGGTGCGGAAGAACTCGCCCATCGCACAGCACCAGTCGACGGCCACCGCATAGAACGGCAACTCGGGATAGCGCAGGGCGAAGACGTCGATGGCAGAGGCGATGATCCAATGCTGGGCATGGTTGTTGACGAAGACCATCTTCCGATACCCCTGCGCCCACAGCCCGAACATCACATCGACCAGCTGCCGCTCGAGCACGCCGGGACTGATGGGGATGGTGCCGATCATCCCGATGTGGTGCTTGGGATGGTTCCCGTAGATCCACGGGGACAGTGCGAGGTTGACCTCATGGCCCTGCTCGGCGGTGTAGCGGCGAACGCCCTCGACCAGCCTGGTGACCTGAAGCGTGTCCTGGGCACTGACGCTGTGTGGGCCATGGAGCTCGGTCGAGCCGAGCGGGATGAGCACCACATCGTTCTTGGAGAGCTTCGCCTCCTTCTCGGCGGGGTGGGTCATCTGGATGTAACAGCCTGGAGTTTCCATCTCGCCGGGCGAAGGGATCGCGTAGTCGTCAGTGAGGATGCGATCGATCTCCTCGTCGGATGCCTCCCAGATCCGTCGCTTCAGCTCACCCACCGGGTTGGATTCGAACTCCGGCTGCGGGTACTCCACTTCCTACCTCCTTGATATGTCGGTCGATTCGAGAACGGACTCCCCTTGATATGACCAGATGGCGTCGACGGTCTGCTTCGACACCCCCTCCACACAACCCGGCTTGGTGGCAGCCGAAGCCCCGACGGTCTGACCCCGGGCCAGCATCATGGCCTGGTCTTGGGAACCCATCCCATCGAGGGTGTCGCGGGTCGGGGATGACTCGGACCGGATCAGAAACTCGATGATCCCGGCACAGAAGGCGTCACCGCACCCGGTGGCGTCGACCGCGTCGACCTCGAATCCCTGCTGGCTGATCGCCTGGGCGGGGGTGATGAGACTTGCCCCGTGCTCGCCGGACGTGACGAGAATCATTCCCACCCCGTGCTCGAAGAACACCCTCACCGCCTCATCCAGGTCGGCGGCGCCGGTCACCGTGAGGGCCTCACGCTGGTTGCAGTGGACCAGGTCGACGTACTCGAGTGCGGGGATGACCAGGTCGACGGGACGACTGGGATGAGGTTGCATCACGTCGAGGAGCACCAGCGTCTCGTCGAGTGGCTCGAGGAGCTCGGCGACGTGCCGATCGATTCCGGTGTATCCAGGTCGGATGGTGAGTATCTGAGGGGCGAAACCGGCGATGGCGTCCGCCACGAATCGGGGGCTGAGGTCCCAGTTGGCTCCCGGGTCGATGTGAAAACGACGGTCTTCGCCGGCGACCTCGAGCACGATGTTCGTTCCGGTGTCGCGGGAGGCGACGCGCTGCAGGTGAGTCTCGAAGCCGTAACAGTCGATCACCTCGTCCACGTAGGAGCCGTAGATCCCTTCGCCGATCGCCGCCACCAGCCCGATGGAGGGGGCGGGAATGCCCATCTCTGCGAGGTCGATGGCGACGTCGATCGGGTGCCCCCCGATCAGGGCTTCTATCTGATTCGGTGTGTAGACCACGTGACCTGGCTCGGCGACATGCGGTATCCCCACGGCCAGCACATCCACCATCACCGTACCCACCGCCATCACCCTCGTCGACTCAGTCATCCTTCACCATGGCGCTGTGATGCCGCGTCTCGACCAGGGCGCCGGCCGAGTCGAGATCCCCGGCCCAGGCCACGATTCCATGCTCGACCAGCACGAAGTACTGCACCCCGGGATGGTTGTCCAAGAACCTCTCGATCTGGCGTACCGACCCCTCGGTGCCGGCCGGGAAGAACTCTTCGGTGGATGGGATGCCCAGGTCCGGCGCTGCGGTGAGCATCGACTGATCGTGGAGATGGAAGACTGCCTGCGCCTCGGCCTGTCGCCCGTACACCGTCCCATGGACGAAGGCGTCCCGGGAAGGAACGTGGTCCCCGTAGTACTCGACGGTCAGGGTCCCGTCGGGCTGGCGAACCATCCCCGTCACCTCCACCCAGTCATCACGGCCGATTCGGGGCAACTCCACCTCGGTCCGACTGATGATGAACCCTCGATCCGAGCGGACGCTCAGATTCCCCGAGGCACCCGGGCTGATGCCCAGCCTGTCGAATCTCTCTCCCCAGGCTGACAGCAGGCTCAGGCGAGGGTCGTCCGCCAGGCCGGGGGGAAGACCTCCCAGACGCTCCGCTCGGACTCGCATCGTCAGGCCTGGTCGGTCACTGGGCATTGGGCTGGACCAAGACCTTCAGCGCCCCATCGATCCTCTTGGTGAACGTCTCATAGGCGCGGGCGAACTCCTTGAGCGGGAAGGCGTGGGTGGTGACCGAATCAACGTCGAGCTTGCCGGCGGCGATCAACGGGATCACCTCGGCACACGTTCCCGGGTTGGCCCTCACCCCGAACAGATCCATCTCTTCGAGGACGATTCGGGAAAGCGGCAACTCGCAGCCTTCGAGAGGGACACCGATCAAGGCGACACGTCCCCCCTTGCGGGTCATCTCCACCGCGTCCGCCGGTGATGAACCCCGCGCTGCGGTGTCGACGGTCATGTGGGCGCCCTTGCCTCCGGTCAACTCTCGCACCGCCTCAGGGCCGTCGACCTTGCTGTTGTCGACCACCTCCGCACCGAGCCCGGCCGCAGTCTCCAGCCGGGCTCCCCTTCCCACGACGATCACTTGGGCCGCTCCCATCAGACGGGCACACTGGGCAGCGAGGAGACCCTGTGCCCCCGGGCCGATGATGGCCACCGTGTCCCCGGGTACGACCTTGCCTCGTTTCACCGCATGAAGCGCAATCGAGCTGGCGTCGACGAGAGCGCCCTGCTCGAGTGTCATCGATTGAGGAATCGGGAACACGGACTTGATCGACGTGTTGTGAAACTGGCGGAGGGCACCGGTGCTGTAGTGGCCGTAGTGGCGATGACCGCGCTCCTCGTGCCCGTAGTTCTCACACAGCGTGTAGCGGCCGATGGCGCACATCCGGCAGTATCCGCACCCGCAGTGGGCGGTGCCGGCCACACGGTCGCCCACCTCGAAGCCGAGACCGGCCACTCCGTCGCCGAGTGCCACGATCTCGCCCGACCACTCATGCCCCGGTGTGAACGGATAGCCGCGCGGCCAGCCGCGCTTGAGGAAATGCCCCGAGATGATCTCGGTGTCGGTCCCGCAGACCGCCACGGAGTGAACCCGGCACAGAACCTCACCGGCTGAGGCTTGGGGAACCTCGACCTCTCGGACTTCGAACTCATCGGGACCGAGCAGGGCCAGTGCGTCCATGCTCTCCGGAATCGCCGTGGCGGAGCCCGAGGGGGAACTGGAGACGATCGTCATGGTTGTCCTTTCAGCAAGGCCCGGGATCCAGAACCATTTCAGGTACGACACTGGTGAGCGAATCGCTGGGCGTCTAGGGACCTAAGTCATCTCCGGAGGTGGTCTCCACTTTTCCGGTAGGACACACCCCTCCAGCGACCCATCCCGGTCAATGTCTCGTGGGCCTGAAGGCTACGCGGCCAGGGTCGGCATCGAGAGGGTGAAGACGCTGAGGCCCGGCTCCTGACGGTAACTCAGGTTTCCTCCCACGAGCCGGGCGAGTTGGCGGGAGATGGAAAGGCCCAGACCCATCGACGCGGTGAGACCGGGAGCGCTCGACGAAGCTCTCCGAGTCCACCTGGCGCTCTAGAGGTGCCCTTTCCTTCTCGTTCTCCACTCCAACCGATCCGTTTCCGGGGCGCGGGCGAGTGACGATCTCGTCCGAATGGCGAGGATGAGGCTGAGAACCTGACGGTTCCGCTACGAGTACAGCGGAGAGGAGCTGGCCGAATGGGTGCCCGGCTTGACGACACTGGAGGAGCGCGCCGACACCGTCCACGCCGATGAGCAACTGCTACTCAGACTACGGGATCCGCTCCGCCCGACATCTCCAGGACCTGCTCGACATGTGATGGCGGCAACCGGACCGGGTCGCGCCGGGAGTTGATAGGTTTGGATATCCCGAGACCGGCCGTGAGAACCACCCCCGCCAACGCCGCAGTCGCCGTGCTCCTGTTGCTGGCCGCCTGCGGGAAGGAGCAGACCAAGCCTGTCACCTCGGACTCGACCACCACGGCTCCCACCCAGGAAGGCACGATGAGACTCACCTCGACCGCATTCCAGAACCAGGGGAAGATCCCCGCCGAGTACACCTGCGACGGGGAGGGAGCCTCCCCGCCCCTCCTCATCAGCGGAATACCGGAGGGCACCGTGACCCTGGCCCTGGTCATGGACGACCCCGACGCCCCGAGCGGGACCTGGGACCACTGGGTGGCCTACGACATCGATCCCACCGCCGAGATCCCTCGTGACGTGGGAGCCCTGGGCACCGCCGGGGTCAACACCTCGGGCGGGACCGGCTACGACGGGCCATGTCCCCCATCGGGGACCCATCGCTACGTGCACCGCGTCTTCGCGCTCGACATCAGACTCGGCCTGGCCGAAGGAGCGAGCAAAGTCGACGTGGTCGAGGCGATGGATGGACACGTCCTGGCCGAGGCCACCCTCACCGGGCTCTACCGCTGAGCGCCATCCGGCGACCAGCCGGGCACGGAGTGAGGATGGATGTGCTGGCAGTCGCCGTGATGACATTGGTAGACGTCACCCTGACCGAGCCTCCATTTGTTCTCACAAACCTGCCGGTCCCGAACCGATGAGGATCTTGCGCTATTGGGGATCGCCCAAAGGGTCCCACACCTGTTCCACGGGCAGAGGGATGTCCACCGACGCCTCGCCCCGATATTCGGACTCTGGGATCTCGATCACCGAACGGTGCGCGCCCGCTCCCAGACCGGGGTCATGTCGGCCACCCAGCACTCGACCTCGGTGGAGTCGTAGACCTCACGGTGAGATGTCCACTCGGCCGTGAGGTGGGTGAGGCCGAGGGCATCGACCGCGGAGTCGGTGTAGACCGCGTACGCCCGAATCCCGGTGGTGGCGGTCACGGTGTTCTTGGCGAGACGGTGGGCGACGATCACCTCGGTGCCGACCAGCTCCCGGTTGGCCCCGATGTTCTGAACGAGGAACTCGCCGTGGTGGACGATGAACTTGAGGTCGAGGGTGCCGAGGTTGGCACACGCATTGCAGTCGCAGGTGCGGTTCAACGTCATCTGCTCGATTGCCCGCCGAAAGGCGATGTAGATCGATTCGATCATCTCGATAAAGGTCTGTCCGCTCACCGCCCCGGTGTCGATGCCGTAGCTGAACACCGCATCGCCCTGCAGGTTGGAGACCGCCAGTGGGGGCCGGGTCCCCTCCACGAGCACGGAGAGGAGATCGGACAACACCCCGTGGGCGTGCTCCAGCTCCGACTCCTTGAGAAACACCGTGTACCCGGTGATGTCGGCGATGAGCAGGATGCCCCGGGAGGGCTTGAGCGGAGAGGGAGTCGGCACCAGGAGACGCTAGCGAGCCAGGCGGCTGGAGGCCCGCCACCGCTTTGTCAATGCCCGAAGGCCTCCTCCAGCCACCACGACGCCTGACTGGTCACCTTGGCGTCGATCAGCAACGGCCGGGCCCGGTCCCCTGCCACCCACGCCTCCACCGGATCGAGGTCGGACTTCTCACGCACGGTCAACGCCTCGAAACCGAAGCCGCGGGCAATGGCGGCGATGTCGGTGGGGGGGAACTGGACGATGTCGAGGTCGTGGCCGTCGGGGCCGAAATGGTGGACCTCCGCGCCGTAGGCCTCGTCGTTGTAGACCACCACGACCATGGGGAGACCGAGACGGACCACCGTCTCCATCTCGGCGATCGACATCAACCCGCCGCCGTCCCCCAGCGCCGCCACCGGGAGCCGGTCGGGTTGGGCCAGGGCCGCGCCGATGGCCGTGGCCAGACCGAGCCCGATCGACTGGAACGCCTGGGTGAAACAGAACCCCCACTCGTCGGGCACCGACAGATACATGCTGGGATGACCCATGAAGTTGCCCGAGTCGATGCTGACGATTCGCTCTTCGGGCAACAGGTCGTCGAGGGTGATGGACAGGGTGCGGGCATCGATCCTCTCACCGGTGCTGTTCTCCTCATAGGGGACGTCCCGCCAACGGATCTCGGAGGCAATACGCCGGCGGACATCCTCGGACCGATATCCGGGTGACGGCTCGCCGACCCGGCTCAACGCCGCCTCGGCTGTGGCACGCACATCCCCGACGACGCCCTGGGCCATGGGTCGGTGGGCGCCGATGGCATCGGGGTCGTCGTCGACCTGGATCACCCGTGCCCCCTCCCCGATCAACCGGCCGTGACGCATCGTCCACATGTTGAGCGCACACCCCCACCCCACGATCAGGTCGGCGCCCTTGATCAACCCAGCGGCCAAAGGTGAGGAGAACCCACCGGAAACATCGAGGTACCACTCGTTGCCGTTGAACAGCCCCTTGGCCACCGCCGAAGTCGCCAGCAAGGCACCTGTCGCCTCGGCCAGGTCGGCGAGGGCCTGACGGCATCCCGGGCCACGCGAACCGCGCCCGGCCACGAATACCGGACGTCGCGCCCCTTCCAGGGCTTCGACCAGGAGGTTCAGATCGTCATCGGAGGGAACCATGGGATCCGGCGACACCATCGGCGCGGGCACGGTGAGGTTCTCCACCTCGTCGCCCTGGATGTCGAGGGGAAGGTTGAGGAGCACGGTGCGCCGCTCCCGCCGGGCCAGGTCGACGGCCGCCGCGGCGTCGGCGACCGCACTGTCGGCCGAACCGATCCGCAACGGGACCGCGCCCACCGACATGGCCAGCATCTCCTGGTCGACGTAGAAGTTGGACCTCGGCTGGGTGGCTTGGGCGGCGACGACCACCATCGGGGTGCGGCTCTTCGCCGCCTCGGTGATCCCGGTCATGGCGTTGGTGAGCCCACATCCCTGATGGACGCTGAGAACCGCCACCTCCCCGCTCATCCGCCCGTAGGCGTCGGTCATGGTTGCGGCGCCGCCTTCGTGACGGGCTGCGACGAACCGGGCGCCGGCGTCGACCATGGCATTGGTGACGTGGAAGTTGCCCGAGCCCACCACCCCGAAGACCTGACGCACCCCCCGCTCGACGAGGGTGCGGCCCACCGCCTCGGAGACGTTCATCAGCGGTCGACGAGGGCGAGCACCCGCACCGGCGAGCCCGAGCCGGTGACGATCTTGAGGGGAGCGGCGATCACGACCGCGCCGGTGGGAGGCAGCTTGTCGAGGTTCTGCAACTGGGCGAGCCCGTACTTGCCCGCTCCGAGGAAAAAGGCGTGGCACGGGAAAGGTGGGTCGAACGAGTGGGCGGCGCCGGCGTCGGTGCCGATAGTCTCCACCCCGATCCCCTGCAATACCGACTCTTCGGCCACCCAACGGGCGCAATCCACCGACATCCCCGGGCTGGTGGGCCCGGTCTCGGTGTTGTTGACCATCTCCTCCTGAGTGGTCCGGGACGACCATCCGGTCCGGCACAACAGCCAGCCGCCGTCGGGGAAGGGGCCGTGCTCGTCCTGGAATGCGTCGAGATGCTCCTTCTCGATGACGAAGTTGGGGTCTTCGGCCACCCGGCTGCTCACGTCGATGACCACCGCCGGGGCGACGAAGGCAGAGACGGGCACCGAGGCGATGTCGGGCTTGTCCCGTCCGGTCACCCAATGGATCGGTGCGTCGAAGTGGGTGCCGGTGTGCTCGCCGGTGTGGAAATTGTTCCAGTACCAGGCGGGGCCACGGTCGTCGTATGCCGAGATCTCCTCCAACTCGAAGCGAGCGGTCTGCCCGAACTCGGGTGGCAGCTCGAGCAGGGGGGTCTCGCTGGACAACGGTGCGGTGAGGTCGATCACCTCCACCGAGCCGGAGGCGAGGGCCCCGGTCAGATTGCCTAGAACTGTCATGTCATTCCTCCCCTTCTTGGGTGTCGTTTCCTGTTTTCACGGTCATTCGACTTTCGCCTCGTCCATCTCCCGCAGCCGGTAGCGCTGCACCTTCCCGGTCTGGGTCTTGGGCAGGGCGGAGATGAACTCGATCTGTCTCGGGTACTTGTAGGGGGCGATGTCGTCCTTGACGAAGCTCTGCAACTCGCCTGCCAGCTCGTCGCTGGGCGCTACCTCGGGGCGGAGGACGACGTAGGCCTTCACCACCTGGGTCCTCATCTCGTCGGACACTCCGACCACGGCGCACTCGGCCACCGATTGATGACGAAGCAGCGACGCCTCCACCTCGGGCCCGGCGATGTTGTATCCCGAGGAGATGATCATGTCGTCGGTCCGGGCCTGGTACCAGAAGTAGCCGTCGCCGTCGCGCACATAGGCGTCGCCCGTGAGGTTCCACCCCTTCTTCACATACTCGGTCTGCCGGTCGTCGTCGAGATAGCGGCACCCGGTGGGCGCCCGCACCGCGAGCAGGCCGATCTCACCGTCGGGAACCGGCTCCACCTCGTCGTCGACCACGCGGGCCTCGACCCCGGCCAGAGGACGGCCGGTGGCTCCGGGGCGGATGTCGCCCCCGGAGGCGGAGATGAAGATGTGGAGCAGCTCGGTGGCGCCGATGCCGTCGATCAACTCGACGCCGGTCGCCTCCTTGAACTGCTCCCAGGTCGGTTTGGGCAGGGTCTCGCCGGCCGACACCCCGGCCCGAAGCGACCCGATGTCGTACTGGTCCATCGCCGCCAGCATCCCCCGATAGGCGGTGGGAGCGGTGAAACAGACGGTGGGCTCGAGCCTGGAGATGGCGTCGAGGAACTCGGCTCCGGGCCGCTCGGTCAGCATGGTCGAAGCCCCCACCTGCATGGGGAAGATCACCAGGCCGCCGAGGCCGAAGGTGAAGGCGAGGGGTGGGCTGCCGCAGAAGACGTCGTCCGGCCGTGGGGCGAGGACCGGGTTGAACATGTCGGCGATGGCGAGGATGTCGCGGTGGAAGTGCATGGTGCATTTGGGCTCGCCGGTGGTCCCCGAGGTGAAGGCGAGGAGGGCCACGTCGTCGGCGGCGGTCTCCACCGGGGTGAACCGGTCCGACTTCGACTGTGCCCGCACCAGGAGGTCGTCGGCTCCCCCGTTGCCCCAGGGGACCACCACCACATCGGCTGACACCTTGTCCATCTCTTCCATTAGCCGGGAGTCGCACAGGGCCAGCCCGATCTCCGCTTTGGAGATCGTGGTCTCCAGCTCGTTGGCGCGGAGCAGCGGCATGGTGGTCACCACCACTCCTCCGGCCCTGACCACGGCGAACCAGGCGGCCACCGCCCACGGGTGGTTGAAGCAGCGAAGCAGCACCCGGTTTCCCGGCTGGAGGCCGAGATCCTCCACCAGGAGGTTGGCGATCCGGTTCGACCATTCGTGGAGCTCGCCGTAGCTGAGGCTCACCGACCCGTCGGCGGCGATCATGCAGGGGCGGTCGCCCCAGGAGCGGTCGATGGCGTCGTCGAGGAGAGTGGCTCCGGCGTTCAGCTGCCCCGGATAGGCGAAGCGGGGGTCGTCCCAATGCATAACCGGCCACTCCTCCACCTGGGGCAAACCCTCTCTGCAGAAGGGGTCGACATGGGCACTGCGGCCGGTGGGGCCGGGAATCAGCCGCGTCGTCAAGTCTTCCTCTCGGTGTCCGGTGCGGGACAGCTCACGCTAGTGAACGTGGCCAGGACCGTGCCCGGAGAACGGCTTCTATGGTGATGTCCCGATCGTGGAGGGAGACCAGTGGAGTTTCACAACCTGGGAAGGACCGGTCTGCGCATCTCCGGCTTCGGCATGGGATGCGGCAACTTCGGGGGCATCGGCAGCGCCCCCGCCTTCTTCGGCCAGGGTGAGTCCGAGGAGGAGGCCTTCGTCCTCCTCGACCGGGCCGTCGATCTGGGCATCAACTACCTCGACACCGCCAACGCCTACGGCGGTGGCCGCAGCGAGGCCACCATCGGCAAGTGGCTCGCCAGCAAGGACCGCTCGGTCCGCGACAACCTCCTGATCAGCTCCAAGGTGGCCAACCCGGTCGGTCCCGGGCCCAACCAGCGTGGCCTGTCGCGACGGCACATCCTGGAGCAGGTCGATGCCAGTCTCGACCGGCTCGGGGTCGACCACCTCGACATGTACCTGGTCCACGAGCCCGACCCCGACACCCCGTTGGAGGAGACGCTCGACGTATTCGACACCCTGGTCGCGGCGGGGAAGGTCCGCTACATCGGGGCGTCCAACTTCCCGGCCTGGCTGATGACCAAGGCACTCTGGATCAGCGACGTCGCCGGGGGCCATCGCTTCGAGTGGATCCAGAACTCGTTCAACCTCGTCGACAAGGACGACCAGGCCGAAGTGCTCGAACTGTGCCGTGACCAGGGACTGGGGTTCACCAACTTCAGCCCGCTCTGTGGCGGTCTGCTCACCGGCAAGTACCGCCTCGACGGCGACTACCCGGAAGGGTCGCGGATGACCAAGCGACCCGAGCCCTACCTGCGGCATTGGAACGAGACCACCTTCGCCCGTCTCGATCGGCTCGCCGGCATCGCCGCTACGGCCGGGGTGAGCATGGCCGGGCTCGCCCTGGGCTGGCTGTACCACCACCCCGACGTCACCTCCTCCATCGTCGGCCCCCGCCGCCCCTCCCACTTCGAACCGATCGAGGAGGCCCTGGGCCTGCAACTCAGCGAGACGGAGTGGGACGAGATCGGCGCCATCTTCACCGGGGACGAAAGCTGATGGAGACGCTGTTCATCAGCCAGGACGAGGTGCCCGACCTGCTCCCGATGGCCGACTGCATCGAGGCCGTTCGTCAGGCGCTCGCCAATCTGGCCCGGGGCGAGGGAATCCAGCCGCTGCGGCCGGTGATGTGGCTCCCGGGGAGGGTGGGCGCCCTGGGGATGATGCCCGGCCACCTGGGGTCGATCGAGACCATGGGCATCAAGACGGTGACCGTCTTCCCCGGCAACGCCGGCACCGAGTACGACTCCCATCAGGGGACGGTCATGCTGTTCGACGCCGGCAACGGCCGGCTGAAGGCGGTCATCGACGCCACCGAGATCACCGCGATACGCACCGCAGCCGCCTCGGCGGTGGCCACCGACCTTCTCGCCCGCCAGGACTCATCGGTGCTCGCCGTGCTCGGCGCCGGTGTGCAGGGCCACGGCCACGTCGAGGCCATCCCCCAGGTTCGTCCGATCACCGAGATCAGGGTGTGGAGCCGCAACCCGGAGAGCGCCGCCGGTCTCGCCGCCGCGGGTGCCGGGGACGCCGCCATCCGCGCCGTGGGCTCGGTGGCCGAAGCCGTGGCCGGCGCCGACATCGTCTGCACCACCACCGCCTCCCCGGAGCCGATCCTCTCCGGGTCGCTCCTCGAGGCGGGGATGCACGTCAACGCGGTCGGCTCCAGCGTTCCCTTCGCCCGGGAGCTCGACTCCGAGGCCATGGCCCGCTCCCGGATCTTCGTCGACCGGCGCGAGTCGACCCTCAACGAGTCGGGCGACTTCCTGATTGCCCAGGCCGACGGGGTGGTCGGCGAAGACGACATCGTCGCCGAGCTCGGCGAGCTCATCGTCGGTGCCCACCCAGGCCGGGGCTCGGACCAGGAGATCACCACCTTCGTCTCCCTGGGCCTCGCCGTGGAGGACATCGCCGCCGGCGACCTCGTCTACCGCAACGCCCTGGCGTCGGGCCGTGGCGTGAGCATCGAGTTCGGAGGCGCCCGTCATGGCTGAACCGATCCCCCTCGCCGAGATCGAGGCGGCCGCCGAACGCCTCCATGGTCTGGCGCTTTGGACCCCGCTGGTCCGGTTCAACATGGACACCGGGCCCCGCGAGATCTACCTGAAGCTGGAGAACCTGCAGCCGATCGGGGCCTTCAAGATCCGGGGTGCCGGCAACGCCATGGCCATCGCCGGGGAGGAGGCGCTCCAGGACGGGGTGTGGACGGCGAGTGCGGGGAACATGGCCCAAGGGGTGGCGTGGAACGCGGCCCGGCTCGGGGTCCGCTGCTCGGTGGTGGTTCCCGACCACGCCCCCGCAGCCAAGCTGGACGCCCTCGACCGTCTCGGCGTCTCCATCGTCAAGGTCCCCTTCGAGGAGTGGTGGCAGATCATCGTCACCCACCGCTATGAAGGACAGAGCGGGGTGTTCGTCCACCCGGTCAGCGACCGAGCGGTGATGGCCGGCAACGGCACCATCGGACTGGAACTGGTCGAGGATCTCCCCGACCTCGACGCAGTGGTAGTCCCCTACGGCGGCGGCGGTCTCAGCTCGGGGATAGCCTCGGCACTGCGGCACCTCAAGCCGGACGTTCCCGTCTACGGTGCCGAAGTGGACACTTCGGCTGCGCTGCATGCCGCCTTCGCCGCCGGGGAGCCCACAGAGATCGAATACATCCCCTCCTTCGTCGACGGGATCGGCTCGGGCCGGGTCCTCGACGAGATGTGGCCGCTGGTCAAAGAGTTCCTCGCCGGATCGTTGGTGTCGTCCCTGGAGGAGGTCGAGGCGGCGGTGCGAAACCTGGCCATGCGCAACCATGTGGTCGCCGAGGGCGCCGGGGCCGCAGGCGTGGCCGGCGCCATCAAGGGCGGGGCCGGCGATGGCAAGGTGGTTTGCATCGTCTCCGGGGGGAACATCAACGCCGCCAAGCTGGCCGAGATCCTCTCGGCGCACTAGTTGGTGGTCTAGTGACCCTTTCCGACGCGGATCCTCCATCCGTGGCACAATCGCTGGTCCAAAAAAAACACCTGGGGTCGGGAAAAAGAGGGATGGCCGGCTACGTAACACATGTCAGCGAGATCGAACCTGTGAGCGAGGCCGGTGACTCGGTCTCGACCAGGACGACGATCGACCGCTCGGTCGGCGCCGAGCGTCTCGTCCAGAGGGTGCACTCGTTCTCCCCCGGGACCTCGCCCCCGCGCCGCAACGACGACCGCGACGAAGTGGCATACGTGGTGTCGGGCACCGGGGCGCTGATCCTCGACGGGGGTTCCCACGACCTTCACCCCGACCTCGGCGTCTACATCAGGGCCGGGGAGAGTTACACGGTGGTCAACAACGGGAGCGACGATCTGGTTGTCGTCTCGGTGACCGCTCCCCCACCCGACGAAGACGACGAGACCGTCAGAAAGGTGACGGTTGACGTCGCCGACCAGCCGGTCATCCCCGCCGGGAAGGACCGAGAGTTCAAGTTCGTGGTCGACCCCGCCGCCGGCTGCCGCGAGGTCACCCAGTTCGTCGGCTGGATCCCACCGGGACGCGCCCCCACCCACTACCACCTCTATGACGAGGTCATGTACATCCTCGACGGTGAGGGCGTGCTCCATCTCGAGGGCCAACCCGACACTGCGATCTCCACCGGCACCTGCATCCATCTTCCACCCCCTGTCGAGCACTGTGTCGAGAACACGGGCGACAGGCCATTGAGAGTCCTCGGTGTGTTCCACCCCGCGGGGAGCGCCGCCGAGGCGTACGAAAAAGATGCAAAGGGACAATGAAGGGAAGGACCACCTTGAGACGACAATCGACATGGAGGCTGCTGGCGGCGCTGCTGGCCCTCGCCCTCGTTGCCGCGGCCTGCGGCGACGACGCCGGGGAAAGCACCACCACCGCCGGGGCCACCGACACCACCGCCGGGAGCACCGACACCACCGAAGGTGGTGAGGCCACAACCACGACCGAGGGTGCCCAGCCGGTCGACTCGTGTGAGGCCACGATCGGCTTCATCGGCCCGATCACCGGGGACGTCGCCTTCATCGGCGGGGTCCAGCTCAACTGGTTCAACTACGCCCTCGACACCTGGAACGAGGAGATGGGCTACGACTTCCAGATGGTGGAAGGCGACAACCAGTTCGACACGGCGCAGAGTGCGACCCTGGCCCAGCAGTTCCTCGACAACACTGCCATGGTGGCTGCGGTCGGCCCGGCGGGAAGCGACCAGGTCGACGCCGCAGGCGCGGTGTACGAGGCGGGCGACCCGAACTTCACCTTCATCTCGCCCTCCTCCACCCGATCAGGGATCACCGCCCAGTACACGGGGATGTTCCGCACGGTCCCGACCGATGACGACCAGGGACCGACCACGGCCGACTTCCTGGTTGCCCAGGGCGCCGAGAACGTCTTCGTCGTCGACGACCAGTCGTCGTACTCGACGGGACTGGCCGACTCGGTCGAGGAGAACCTGACTGCGGCGAACGTCACCGTGACTACGGATTCGGTGGCACAGGACGTGACCGACTTCTCGGCACTGGTGGGGACGATCCCCGACGAGGCGAACTTCGTCTACCTGCCCTGGCAGGTGGCGGCCAACGGCCAGATCTTCGCCAACCAGATGACGGAGCAGGGCAAGGAAGCAGTGATCTTCGGATCTGACGGCATGGACTCCGACGACTTCACCGAGCCGGGCTCCTACATCGCCGCCTTCGCCCCGGACATCTCCGCCATCGAGGGCTCGCAGAGCATCCTCGACGGCTATCTGGAGCAATACGATGACACCAACACCTTCGGGCCTCCGGTCTACGCGGCGGCGCGGGTGATCTTCGAGGCGATCGACCGGGTATGCCAGACCGGACAGACTCCCGACCGGGCCAATGTCCAGGCCGAGGTGCGCAACACCGACCAGGCCGACTCGATCCTCGGTTCGCCGATCTCGTTCACCGAGGACGGCGACCTCGCCGAAGGCCGGTTCTTCATCTTCCAGATCCAGGAGGACGGGTCGAAGACCTTGGTCGAGTAGCCAGACAAATGGAACCCCCGGGCGAGGAGTAGAGACACACCCGCATGGAGAACTTTCTCCAGCAGACCGTCAACGGTCTGACGCTGGGCAGTGTCTATGCGCTCCTCGCCCTGGGGTACTCGATGGTCTACGGGGTGCTGAAGTTCTTGAACTTCGCCCATGGCGAGGTCTACATGTTCGGCGCCTTCGCCGGTTACGGGATGCTGACGGTCCTGGGCGGGCCGTCGGCCCTGCTGGTGCCGGTCTGGGTTGCCATCATGCTGATGTTCGTGGCCTCGATGGTGGTCGCCTCGGGCATCGGCGTCGCCCTGGAACGCTTCGCCTATCGCCCACTGCGCAACTCCTCCCGGATTGCGCCATTGATCAGCGCGGTCGGAGCGTCGTTCTTCCTCCAGGCCTCGGCCCTTCTCCTGTTCACCGCCAACTCGAGGAGCTACGAGGCCCCCACTCTCATCCCGATCGAGTCGGGTCTGGCCATCGGGCCGATAAACGTGTGGACGGTCAGGATCCTGGTGATCGTGACCGCGGTGGTGTTGATGATCCTGCTCACCTGGTGGGTGGAGCGCAGCAAGGTGGGCAAGGCCGTGCGGGCGGTCTCATACGACCGTGAAGCCGCGGCGATGATGGGGGTCGATGTCGACCGGGTCATCGTCGTCACGTTCCTGATCGGATCGGCCCTCGCCGGCGTGGGCGGGGTCATGGTGGGCCTGGTCTTCGGGCGGATCTTCCATCTCATGGGGTTCGTCGCCGGGCTCAAAGCCTTCACCGCGGCCGTGGTCGGTGGCATCGGCAGCATTCCGGGGGCCATGCTCGGCGGTCTGCTCATCGGGTTCGCCGAGGCGTATACCACCGCCTACATATCCTCCACTTTCCAGAACCTCATCGTCTTCGGCCTGCTCATCGCATTCCTCCTGATCCGGCCCAGCGGGTTCCTCGGCCGGCCGGAATTGGCGAAGGTGTAGCTCGTGTCGGATATCGGCGTCGACCGATGGGTGGAGGAGTCGGGGGGACGTCAGGAGCAGTACTCCGGTTGGACCGCACCGGTGCGCAGGCTCTTCGACCGCATCGGCACCCGGTGGGGTCTGGTCATCTTCACCGTGGCGACAGCGACCTTCCCTCTCCTGGTCAGCCAGGGCGGGGTGAGGATCGGCATCACGGTGCTGCTGTTGGCGATGCTGGCGCTGGGGCTCAACGTGGTGGTCGGCTGGGCAGGGCTGCTCGACCTCGGTTACGTCGCCTTCTACGGTTTCGGCGCCTACTTCTACGCCATCGTCGCCTCCGACCAGCTGTCGTTGCATTGGCCGACTTGGGTGGCCATCCCCGTCATCGTGATCGCCACCGCGCTCCTCGGGGCGCTCTTGAGCCTTCCCTCGCGGCGACTGACCGGCGACTACCTGGCGATCATGACGCTGTTCTTCGCCCAGGTCTTCGTCGAGATCGTGCGCAACTTCCAGCGTCTGCCCGGGGTCAGCCCGGACTTCGATCTCACCGGCGGGCCCAACGGGATCACCGGGGTCGAGCCGTGGCGTCTGTTCGGGTTCGAGTTCGACACGTTCACCGAGAACTTCTATCTGCTCCTCGGCCTCCTGGTGTTGCTCATCATCGGGCTGCACAACATCGACAAGTCGAGGACGGGCCGCGCCTGGCGGGCACTGCGGGAGGACACCCTGGCGGCGGAGCACATGACCACGCCGGTGAACCGGCTCAAGATGCTCGCCTTCGCAGTGGGAGCGGCCATCGCCGGGCTGACCGGGACCATCTTCGCCGCGGTCCAGGTGGGTGTCTTCCCCAACAACTTCCTCCTCGTCTTCCTGATCACCGTCTACGCCGCCCTGATCCTGGGGGGTATGGGTTCGATACCCGGCGCCGTCGTCGGCGCGGTGGCGGTCGCCTTCACCCCGGAGCTGTTGCGCAACCCGGGCACCGCCGGGTGGCTCTTCTATGGGGGTCTGGTCGCGGTGCTGGTGGGCATCTTCAAAAAGCGGGCCCTGGCGGCGGTGGCGGCGGCGGGCGTGATCCTCCTCGGCCTCCTGGTCCGGCTCACCGTCCTCAGCGTCTGGGACGAGTCGATCCTCGGGGTGGCCAACGACACCTTCACCGGCCGGCTCCTCGACGGCTGGCTCCTGGTCCTCGGGGACCAACAAGACATCGTCAGCAACTACGCCTTCGTCCTCGCCCTCGTCGGGGTGCTGGGAGTCATCGTCACCAAGGGCTGGTGGAGAATGGCCGCCCTCATCCCCACCGCCTACCTGGCCATCCTGGTGTGGGAGAACAAGCTGGCACTCCAGCCCAGCGTCACCCGCCAGCTGCTCTTCGGAGGGGTTCTCATGGTGATGATGGCGGTCCGGCCCCAGGGGATGCTCGGGACCCGACGGGTGGAGATCACATGACCACCCCGATCCTCGAGATCCGCGGGCTCTCCAAGGCTTTCGGCGGCCTCAGGGTGATCCAAGCCCTCGACCTCACCGTGGGAGCTGGCGAGATCGTCAGCGTGATCGGCCCCAACGGCGCCGGGAAGACCACCCTGTTCAACATGATCAGCGGCATCTACCAGCCCGACGCGGGCGAGATACTCCTCGACGGGAAGAGCATCGTCGGCTTCCCCCCGGAGAAGATCGCCAACCTGGGGATCGCACGCACCTTCCAGACGCTGCGGGTGTTCCTCAACATGACGGTCAGGGAGAACGTCATGGTCGCCACATATGGGGCGACCAAGACCCGGATCTGGCAATCGGTGCTGCGAACCGGGGCGGCGCGCCGGGAAGAGGATGAGGTGAAGCGGCTCGCCGAGGACAAGTTGGGCTTCTTCGGGGAGCGGCTCATGGGTTACCGCTGGGACCAGCCCGCCTACAGCCTGTCCTATGCCAACAGACGGCGCCTGGAGATCGCCCGGGCCATGGCCGTCAACCCGCGGTTGCTGATGCTCGACGAGCCGGCGGCGGGGATGAACCCGGTCGAGACCCACGAGATCACCGAGCTGATCGGCCGTCTCCGCGACGAGGCCGGCTACTCGATCCTGGTGATCGAGCACGACATGCACGTCGTGGAGGGAATCTCCGACCGGGTGGTCGCCCTCGACCATGGGGTGAAGATTGCCGAGGGCTCCTTCGGCGACGTGGCCGGGGACCCCAAGGTCATTGAGGCATACCTCGGATACCGGGCCGCCGACAGCAAATGAGCGACACCGCGCCCCTTCTCGCCCTGAAGGACATCAACACCTACTACGGGCAGATCCACATCCTCCAGGGCATCTCGATGGAGATACGGCCCGGTGAGCTGGTCTGTCTCCTCGGGGGCAACGCCTCGGGAAAGTCGACCACCCTCAAGACGATCCTGGGAATCGTGGAGCCGCGGAGCGGCACCGTGGAGTTCGACGGTGTCGACGTGACCGACGAGTCGACCAGCTATCGCATCGGCCGGGGTATGGCGATCGTCCCCGAGAACCGGCGGCTCTTCGCTCCGATGACCGTGCTCGAGAACCTGGAGATGGGCGCCTATCTCCGCAGCGACGACTATTCGGCCGACCTCGAGGACATCTACGGCTTGTTCCCCGTCCTCGCCGAGCGCATCGAGCAGCCGGCCGGCACCCTGTCCGGCGGAGAGCAGCAGATGGTGGCCATGGGTCGGGCGTTGATGTCGAAACCCAAGCTCCTGTTGATGGACGAGCCATCGATGGGGCTGGCGCCCATCCTCGTCGAGCAGAGCTTCGAGATCATCAAGCGGGTCAACGAGTCGGGTGTCTCCATCCTGGTCGTGGAGCAGAACGCCAACATGGCGCTCTCGATCGCCGACCACGGTTATGTCCTCGCCACCGGCCGAATCGTCCTCGCCGACACCGCGGCGGCTCTCTCCGAGCATGAGGACCTGAAGAAGGCCTATCTTGGGCGCTGACCCGGCCGGAGACCCATATTGAACGACGCACTGCCGCATTCCATCCGAGACCGATTCCCGCTCCTGGAGCGGGCGGTCTACACCAACAGCTGCTCCCAGGGGGCCCTGTCCAACGAGGTGCGTGCGGCGTATGAGCGCTATCTCACCGACTGGGACGAGAAAGGCGCCCCGTGGGACCTCTGGGTCGAGCTGGCCGGAGCTGCCCGATCCCGGTTCGCCCGGCTGCTCCACGCCTCGACCGATGAGATCGCCGTGACCACTTCGGTGTCCGCCGGAGTCAGCTCCCTGCTCAGCGGCCTGCGTCATCCCGACGGCCGCAACAAGATCGTGATCAGCGACTTCGAGTTCCCCACCATCGGCCAGATAGTCCACGCTCAGGAGCTTCTCGGCGCCAAGGTGGAGCACGTCCCGGCCTCGGCGGACGTCACCATCCCCCTCGACCGGCTCGCCGAATCGATCGACGAGGAGACGGCGCT
Source organism: Acidimicrobiia bacterium (assembly GCA_035462175.1). Taxonomy (GTDB): domain Bacteria; phylum Actinomycetota; class Acidimicrobiia; order Spongiisociales; family ZC4RG35; genus JARDZU01. Next base: position 27,111 of record DATHUP010000006.1, read on the forward strand.
GGTCGCCATCACCTATGTCTGTTTCCGCAACGGCTCCAAGACCGATGTCAAGGCGGTCATCGACCTGGCCCACGAGGCCGGCGCCCTGGTTCTCCTCGACTCCTTCCAGGCGGTAGGCGCCATCCCCATCGATGTCCGCGATCTCGGTGTCGACTTCGTCGCCGGCGGCACCCTCAAGTATCTCCTCGGCTCCGCCGGGCTGGCCTTCCTCTACTGCCGGGCGGACCTGCTCCCCCAGATCACCCCGACCCAGACCGGGTGGTTCGCCGACGAGGACATCTTCGAGATGGACATCTACGACTACTCACCGTCGGCGACGGCGACCAAGTTCGAGAGCGGGACACCACCGATTCCGAACATCTACGCCGGTATCGCCGGGATGGACCTCATGGACGAGATCGGCATCGCCGAGACCGAGAAGCACGTCGCCGGTCTCACCGACCAGTTGATCGAGGGTCTCGACCGGATCGGCGCCAGGATGGTGACCCCCCGCGACCCGGCGCGGAGGGGCCCGATGATCGCTGTCGCCACCACCGATGAAAAGGCCCTGGTGGGCGCCCTCGCCGATGACGCCATCCTGACCTCTCCCCGCGACGGGAACATCAGGCTCTCCTGGCATTGCTACAACTCGGCCGAGGACGTCGAGGCGGTGGTTGCCGGGCTGGAGCGTCACTCCGAGTTTCTCGCCCGCTAGATCGGGCGTTTCGGCGGACCGGATCGGGATTTCGGCGATCCACTGTGCGTCCTGCATTTCGTTACCTTCGCCTCTAGGCAAATTGGCGGCCCCGTTCCACGATCGAAGCGTCAACACGGATCGAGTAATGGAGGTCCAGAAATGACCGATACCGTGATCGCCGAAGTGCAGCTCCCCGACGACAAGCCGCCCGCGTGGGCCAACTCATTGATGAAATGGGCGCTGACCACACCGGGCCTCCAGGCCATGGTGGGCCAGGGGGTGGCGTTGCTCACCTTCACCGGCCGGAAGACGCACAAGACCTACACGATCCCGGTCAGCTACCACCGGGAGGACGACACCGTGACCGTGGTCACCAAGCGGGCGCGCCGCTGGTGGCGGAACTTCGAGACCGCCCACGATGTCGAGGTGCGGATCGCCGGTCGCAACTACACGGGGAAGGCCGAAGCCGTGGCCGGTGAGGAAAACGCACTCGAGTTCATGATCGACTATCTGGGGAAGCGACCGATCGACGCCAAGGCCTACGGGCTGGCCCGCGACGAGATCACCCGGGAGAAGGTGGCCAGGATCGTGCCCCAAATCGTGCTGATCAATATCGCCATCACCCCGACCGAGTAGCCCGCTCCCTCACCCCTCCGCCTCTCGACCCGAGGCGGTAACAACCGACCCGCCCTGAGAGTCGAATCAGGGATATCCCGGATCGTCACCGCTATCGGGCGAGCGGAGAATCTCCGCATGCCGATAGGCAACGAGAGCGACGAGGACTGAAGATGGAGTTTCCGATACTGATCGGGCTGACTCTGGCCGACGCAGTCTGCACCTACGTCTCCTTCCAAAAGGGGAAGAAGGGTCTGGGCACGATCGGTCTGTTCGGGCTCTTCGGTCTGGCTCCGGTCCTCATCTGGTTCCCCCTCGTGGGGGCCTTGAGCCCGGCGGAGCCCGGCTCGAGCTGGTCACTGTCCCGCACGACCGGCCGGGTCGACGTCGGTTCACCGCCTCGACCGCCGCCCCGCCCTCACCCCGATGATGACCTGAACCGCCGGGCTGCGATCGCCACCTTCGTCGAAGAAGCCCGGATCAGGGGCATCCTCGACGAAGAGACCCACCGGCGACTGCTCGCCCTGCTGGAGACCGAGACCCTCACGGCGCCCGGTCCAACGCTGTTCGAGACGCTCACCCATGGCACCGCGCCGGCGTCGTCCCCACCCCCCGCTCTGGCGAAGACCCCGCCCCCGCAACAGCCGGCCCCGGTGGCGCCACCAACCCCTCCCCCTCCACTTCCGCCGCCACAGCCGAGCAGGCTGTCCCGGATCTGGGAGGCGGTGGCCTCCGACGTCGCCCTCCACGGCTTCTCCTATCTCGGCGTGCTCCTCACCTTCGTCGCCATCCTGGGCTTTCTCCTCTTCGCCTTCACCGACATCCCGGATCAGGCCCAGCCCTTCATCGAATTGGGCATAGCCCTCATCTTCTTCGCCTGGGCCTGGGTGCTCCGTCGCCAGCAGGCAGAGCACGTCGCCGACGGAATGGAGCTGGTTGGAGGCATGATCCTCCCGCTGATCCTGTTCGCCAGCCTGGTCGACAACGCACCATTTCCACCCGACTTCAGCGGCGGCGGGCTGATCGTTGCGATGGTGGTCTCATCGGTGCTGCTCGCCGTCGGTTACGCCTACTACACCTACCGGCGTCACGATTCGATTCTTCGATATCTGGTCACTCCCCTGCTCTGGCTCGCTGCGCTCACTGCCGGGTTCGCGTTCAAGACCGACGAGCCGCTGGTCAGCGACGCCATCACCCGGCTCGTCTCCCCCCAACCCGCCCTGGCCGCGCTGGGGATCGCCGCCACCCTGAGCGCCGCCCTGCGCCGGCCCCGGCACCGGCTGAGCCTGCCCACCGTCCGTTCGGCGCTGGTGGGCGTGCCGGTGGCCTACCTGCTCACCGTGTCGATGACGGTCGGCGAGGATTGGGAGCGGACATGGGCCGTCGCACTCCTCGGGGCGGCCACATTCGTGTCGGTCGAGATCCTTGCCCGCTGGCACCAGCGACATTCGTGGATGCCGGTGGCCCGGCCTCTGCTCCTGGCCGGGGTCCTCGCCCCATTGGTCCCCTTTGTCGAAACCGGTGTCGGTGGGCTGATGATCGTCGCCGCCTACCTCCTCCTCATCGAGCTCACCGCTCGTCTTACCCCGGCGGCCCCAACCGCGATGGCCCTCGCCGCGACCGGTGCGGGAGTGGGGACTCTGCTGGCACTGGCTGATCCCTGGCCGACCCTGATCATCTTCACCGGGCTCACCGCGTGGGCCCATCTGCGACGCAGCTCGTCGTGGGAGAAGGCATCCGTGGTCCTCACCGCGGTGGCGGCCCTTGCGCCGGTCGGGATCGGTGTCGGATTGCACCGGCTGATGGATCCGGGCCCGGCCTGGCTGGTCATGGCCGGCATCGTCGCGGTGTCTTCCATCGCGGTCCGGTTGCTCCCGGCCGGCGACGCCTTCTGGCGCCTCTGGCTGCCCGGGGCGGGGGCCGTGGTCGCCTTCGGCTCCACTCTGCACTGGGGGTCGAGCCTGGGAACCGACGTGTGGGGCGCACCCGCGCTT
>DATHUP010000007.1:0-192083 GCA_035462175.1 Acidimicrobiia bacterium
CAGCGGGAGCATCGGCCTGCTCGGCCCACTCCTGGGCGCTGACGACCGAGCCGTCGGCGGCGTGCCATTCCATGTCGCCCGTCTCGCGGTTCTGCACCCATTCGCCCTCGGCATACTCGACGGAATCGCCCGGCACGATGCCGGCTGCCTCGTCGGATGCCTGGCTCTCGCTCTTGATGTCGATGCGCAAGCCGGTGAGCCGGGTGGCCAGCCTGGCGTTCTGGCCCTCCTTGCCGATGGCGAGGGAGAGCTGATGCTCGGACACGACGACGTCGGCGGTCTTGGTCTCCTCGTCGATGTGCACTTCCTTGACCTTGGCCGGGCCCAAGGCCTCGGCGATGAATTGGCCGATGTCGTCGCGCCACTGGACCACGTCGACCTTCTCCCCGCGCAACTCGTTGACCACCTGACGGACACGGGATCCCCGAGCACCGACACAGGCACCTTTCGGATCCACGTTGGGGTCATGGGAGATTACGGCGATCTTGGTCCTGTGACCCGGCTCGCGGGCGATGTTGACGATCTCGACCGTGCCGTCGGTCAGCTCCGGCACTTCGAGCTCGAGCAGTCTCCGCACCAGATCGGGGTGACTTCGGGAGACCACGATCTGGGCCCCCTTCGCCTCGTTGCGCACCTCCAGGATCAGGGCCTTGACCCGGTTCCCCCGCTCCAGCCTCTCGAAGGGGATGCGCTCCGAGCCGGGGAGGATCGCCTCGGCATCGCCGAGGTCGAGGATGACAGACCGGTAGTCGACCTGTTGCACCAACCCGGTGACCAGGTCGCCCTCGCGCCCTTCGTACATCTCGAAGACGTGCTCGCGCTTGGCCTCGCGCAGCTTGTGCTGCATCACCTGCTTGAAGGACTGTGCCGCGATCCGGCCGAAGGCCTCGCCCTCGGGCGTGTCCTCCCACTCCGAGACAACGTTGCCTTCCTCGTCGAGCTCCTGGGCGTAGACGATCACCTCGCCGGAATCGGGGTCGATGGTGACCCGCGCCTCCTCCGCCGCCCCGGGACTTCGCTTGTAGGCGGCCACCAGGGCGTTGGCGAACGCGTCGAGGATGGTGTCGATGGCCACGCCGCGTTCGCGGGCGAGGACCTCGATCGCCTCCATCATCGTGTCGAGCTTCATGATTCTCCTTCAGTGGCCCGGCTTCGGGGCCTTTTCCCACCTGAACACCGTCTTGGCGGTGAGCACGTCTTCGTAACCCACGACTGTCTCTCCGCTCTCGGACTCGATCGTGAACGAGTCTTCGCCGGCATCGGCGAGCGTCCCTCTGATGGTCGTCTTGGAGTCGCCGTCCGCGATCTTGACCACGACCTCCCGACCTACCGACTTGGCGTAGTGAGAAGGGCGGCGCAGGTCTCTCTCCAGACCGGGCGAGGTCACCTCGAGCCGGTAGGCAGCATCGAGCTCGGTCTCGTTGTCGAGCAACCGGGAGATCCCCCGGGACACGTCGGCGAGACGATCGATGTCCACGTTCTCCCCGTCGACGACCACCCGCAGCAGTGTTCCCGGCCCGCGGCCACGCAGCTCGACGTCGTCGAGCTCCAGCCTCTCGGCGGCGAGAAAGGGCTCGACCACCGTCCAAATGTCGGAAACCGTCGTCAAAATCGATGCTCCAGGCTTCGTTGCTACGCAAAAATTCAGGCGGGTGCCAAAGGCGCCCACCTGGAAATAGCGTCCTTGTTGTCGAAGGCGAGTATAGGCCGGGCTGAGGGCTGAGCTCAACGCCGGCGATACACCCGGCCACACGGAGATCTTCCCGATTTCGTCTCGTGGAAATGCGTTCTCGTCACAGCCAGATCTCGCTCGATATGTGCGTCAACCGCTACCTGGACGTCTATTCCTTTGTGTTTCGTAACGTTTCCTGGCCCGGTGGTGAGCTTCAGCGAGTAGGTCCTTCACCGTGTCTTCGGTGCCCGCCCCCGGGTTGAGCATCGTCGCGCTTTGCCCCGGTGGGTATACCGGACGCCTGCCGTCCGCTATCGCGTTTACCCTGCCGACGTGGCTGAGTACACGGTCAAACCGCTTAGCCCCGACACCTGGGACGCCTTTGCGCAACTGGTCGAGCGGCACAACGGTGTCTGGGGCGGTTGCTGGTGTCTCTCGTTCCACCCGAAATTCCCCGAGAGGGGACAGAGCCTCGAGGGCAATCGCAACCTGAAGCAGCGACTGGTCAACGAGGGTCAGGCACACGCCTCGCTGGTGTTCGACGGTGATCGCGCGGTGGGATGGTGCCAGTACGGCCCGCCGGAGGAGTTGCCCAACATCTATCACCGCAAGGAGTACGAGGCCGGGCTGGCCGAGAGCCCTGACTACCGGCTCACCTGCTTCTTCGTGGACAGGGATTACCGACGCGACGGGGTGTCAGCGGCAGCTTTGCGAGGAGCGTTGGACCTGATCGCAGAGGCGGGTGGTGGCGTCGTCGAGGCGTACCCGCAAGACACCCAGGGAAACAAGATCAATGCCTCGTTCCTCTACAACGGCACCCGCAGCCTCTTCGAGCAGGCCGGGTTCGAGTACGAGCGGCCCAAAGGCAAGAACCACTGTGTGATGAGGACGAGGATCGAGCCGAGCTGACCCGGAGGCGCGCCTCGATCCCAGACGGGCTGATCGGTGTCGCTCCCTGGTGAGACGAGACGTAAAGGCCTGAGAAGCTGCGGCTGGCTAGCCGCCGTGACGCCCGGCGACGATCATCTCGGTGAGCCGGCTCATCACGACACCCAAGGACAGCTCTTCGGTGCTCAGGTCGCGCCGCGTCGTCAACTCCACAGTCCCCTGCTCGACGCCGCGCGGGCCCACCGTCACCCGGTAGGGGATCCCGATCAGCTCGGCATCGGCGAACTTCACCCCGGGTCGTTCCTCCCGGTCGTCGAGCAGGACCTCGATCCCCATCTCCCCCAGTTCTCGATACAGGCGCTCCGCCGCGGCCAGAGTGGGCTCGTCGTCGGCGCGGACCACGGTGATCACGACCTCGTAGGGTGCAACCGACACCGGCCAGATGATCCCCTTCTCGTCGTGTGAGCTCTCGACCACCGCGGCCATCCCCCTCTCCACCCCTATCCCGTAGGAGCCCATGATGATGGGATGGCTCGCCCCCTTCTCGTCCTGGACGTAGACCCCGAACGTCTCCGAGTACTTGGTGCCCAGCTTGAAGATGTGCCCTACTTCGATCCCCTTCCACAACTCGAGCGGGCTGCCACAGACGGGGCAGGGCTCGCTCGATGCAACCGACCTGAGATCGGCCCACTGGCTGACCGCGATGTCGCGGTCGACGTCGACGCCGGAGTGATGCCAATCGTCCTCGTTGGCACCGGTGACCAGGTTGACCCTGCCCCGTAGAGCCTCGTCGGCGATGATCCTCGACTCCTCGACTCCAACCGCGCCCAGACTGCCGGGATCGGCCCCGAGCAGGGCCCGGATCTCCTCGGGGGTGGCCGGTCGGGCCTCGACAGCGGCGGTCGCATCCAGCAGTTTCTGCTCCTGGAGCTCGTGATCGCCTCTGAGCATGACCAGTACCTGTTCCCCGTCGAGCACGTAGACCAGTGTCTTTATCTGACGGTCGGGCGCCGCTATCTCGGGATGGCCCTCGGCCAGGCTCTTGATGGTGCGAAGACCGGGAGTGGGGAAGCGGTCCAGGAGAGCCGGGTCGCCGTCTTCGATAGCCGAAAGCGCCGAGGTGGCCCGCTCCACGTTGGCGCTGTAGTCACAATTGCCGCAGGTGACGATCCAGTCCTCCCCGGCCTCGCTTCGCACCATGAACTCGACCGACTCCGACCCACCCATCGCCCCCGACGAGGCTTCCACGCCGACCGCATCGAGCCCCATGCGGCCGAAGATCCGCTGGTACGCGCCGCGATGCTTCTCGAATCCCATGTCCAGCCCCTCCTGGTCGATGTCCAGGGTGTACGAGTCCTTCATGGTAAATTCGCGCACCCGTAGCAGACCCGACTTGGGCCGCGGTTCGTCACGGAACTTTGTGTGCATCTGGTACCAGATCTGGGGAAGCTCCCGATATGAGGACAGCTCGAGGGCGGTGAGGGCGAAGATCTCCTCTTCCGTCATCCCCAAGACCAGATCTGCGCCTTTTCGATCCACGAGCTTGAACAGGTTGTCCCCCATCGCCTCGTAGCGGCCGGACCGGCGCCAAATGTCTGCAGGGTGCAGCGTGGGCGGCACCATCTCCTGGCCGCCGATGGCGTTCATCTCCTCACGGATGATCCCGCCCACCTTGAGCCGCACCCGCTGCCCGAGCGGGAGCACCGTGTAGGAGCCGGCGGCGAGCTGACGGATGAAACCGCCACGAACCAAGAGCTTGTGACTGATCGCCTCTGCGTCGGCCGGGGGCTCTCTCAATGTGGGGATGAATGCTTGTGACCAGCGCATTTCTAATCGGGTTGACGGACGGCGACGGTAGTAGCTCGGCGAGGCGGTGCGGGTTCAGTCGGGCTGGGCTACTTCGGCGACTCGGGCCCGGCGGTCGGCGGACCGGTTGGCGTCACCCTGGATCTGGATCAACTCCTCGCGGGTGGCGGTGGCCAGTTCGGCGGCATTGGCCTCGGCATGGGCCAGCCTGCTCTCGACGCCCTCGGCGACGAGTTTGCGCGCCTCGTCGAGCAGTGCCTCCACCATCTCCGCCTCGGGCACCACCCGCACCACCTGTCCCTTGATGAAGAGGTGACCTCTCCCCCGGCCGGCCGCGATGCCGATGTCTGCCTCCCTCGCCTCCCCCGGGCCGTTGACCACACAACCCATGACCGCCACCTGGATGGGAAGGTTCTCCGCTTCCAGGGCGGCCTGGGCTCGGGTAGCGACATCGATCACGTCCACCTCGGCCCGTCCACACGACGGGCAGGCGATGAGGTCGAGCCCCTTTCGCTCGCGCAAGCCGAGGTTCTCGAGGAGCTGACGCCCCGCCTTTGCCTCCTCCACCGGGTCGGCGGTCAACGAGAACCTGATCGTGTCCCCTATCCCCTCGTTGAGAAGGGTGGCGATACCTGCGACCGACTTGATCAGCCCCGCCGGCGGTGGCCCGGCCTCGGTCACACCGAGATGGAGGGGATAGTCCACCGTCCCGGAGAGGAGCCGGTAGGACTCGATCATCGATGGCACGTTGGAGTGCTTCACGGAGATCTTGATGTCTTGGAAGTCGACTTCCTCGAGGTACCTGATCTCGATGACGGCGGAGTCGACCAGGGCTTGGGGAACCGCGCTCCCGTACTTCTCGAGGAGATCCTTGTCCAGGGAGCCGGCGTTGACCCCGACCCGGATCGGCACGCCCCGATCCTTGGCCTCACGCGCCACCGTCTTGATCTGGTCTTCCTTGCGAATGTTGCCGGGGTTGAGACGAAGCCCCTGCACCCCGGCTTCCAAGGCCGCCAGTGCCAGCCGGTACTGGTAGTGGATGTCGGCGATGATCGGCACCGGGGACCGGGGCACGATCTCGGCCAGACCCTGCGCCGCCTCGACCTCGTTGCAGGTGATGCGGACGATGTCGGCGCCGGCACCGGCGAGGGCATAGACCTGGGCAAGGGTGCCGTCTACGTCGGCGGTCTTGGTGGTGGTCATCGACTGCACCGAGACCGGCGCGCCACCACCAACCGGCACATTGCCAACATGCAGCTGTCTGGTCTGCCGCCGATTGATCATCACCAGGAACGGTATACGGATCCGTCCGAATACCGAGCACCGACTACCGACTACCGATTAGCGGCTAAAGACTCAACGGATCCACGATGTCGAGGATGATGGCGACGAACCCGAGGAAGGCGAAGAGACCGATGACGGCGGCGGCCACCGGCGCCAGCCTGCGCACATTGGCCTCGCGGCCACTCACCTTCTCGTAGACGGCCACGGCGAAATGCCCTCCGTCGAGGGGGAACAGGGGAAGGAGGTTGATGGTGGCCAGGATCACGTTGACGAACGCCAGGATGCCGAGGAAGGTGGCGGCCGACTCGGTTTGGGCGCCGATGTTGACGATCCCGATCGGGCTGACCGGTCGAATCCTCTCGTCGACGTCGGTGTCGCCGGCCAGGACGCCGACGTACTGGGCCAGGCTCGACGGCTTGACCATGTCACCGATCGCCTGAAAGGTGAACCCGATCCCCTGCCAGACCTGACTGCCCGCCACCCCGACTGAAGCGATGACGCCTGAATCACGGGGCTCGACGATTGGGACAAGGCCGAGGTATCTCGTCCCGGTGGTGCCATCTACGGGCTCGCGCTCGATCAAATCGACCTCGAGAGCCATCAACTGCCCGTCACGACTGATCACGAAATCTGTAGGCCCGGCTGCTACCTCGCTCAGCGCATTCTCCACATCGGCCCACGACCCAATCCTGTGGTTGGCAATCGAAACGAACACATCACCATCCTGCAGACCGGCCGCCGCCGCAGGAGTGGGAATCGTGTCCTCGCCCACGATCGTGGTCTCCACCACCTGATCTACCACCGGCACCGGCTCGGAGACGCCGTTGACGAGGACGATTCCGTAGAAGAGAAGGAAGGCGATGAGGAAGTTCATGCCGACCCCGGCGAGCACGACGACACTCTTCTCCCAGAACTTTTTCTCCCGGTAGGTCCGGCCGATGTCGGCGGGCGCCACCTCCTCGAGGGGGTTCATCCCGATAATCCGAACATACCCGCCGAGCGGGAGCGCCTTGAACCCGTATTCGGTCTCCCCTCTGCGGGTGGACCAGAGCTTGGGGCCGAAACCGAAGAAGAACTCGGTCACCTTCATACCCGTCGCCTTGGCCGCGAAGAAGTGGCCCGCCTCGTGAGCGGTGACGAAAAGGATGATGGCCGCGGCAGCAGCGAAGCCTCCGAGCATCAGGACACGCTACCTGTCGGGGCCGATTAGTCAGCAGGATCCCGCAACGAGAGAGGAGGCCATGGCCCGGGCCTCCAGGTCGGCGGCCACCACATCGTCGACGAGTTCCAGGGGCCGCCAGTCGACCGCGTCGAGAGTGTTCGACACGACCTCGGTGATCCCGAGGAACCCGAGCCGTCGCTGCAGGAACGCTTCGACCGCGATCTCGTCGGCGGCATTGAGCACCGCCGGAGACGAGCCGCCCTCGCGCCCCGCCTGATAGGCGATCTCGAGGGCGGGGAAGACGGCGACGTCGGGCGTCTCGAAGGTGAGGGAGAGCCCGGGCAGATCGAAGGCTCTCGCCGGTGAGGGGGCGCGGGCCGGCGCTGTGAGCGCGTACTGGATCGGGATCCGCATGTCCGGTTGTCCCAGGTGACCCTTCCATGAGCCGTCGACGAACTCGACGGCCGAGTGGAGGACCGACTGGGGATGGATCACGACCGCGATGCGGTCGTAGCCGACGTCGAAGAGATGGTGGGCCTCGATCACCTCCAGACCCTTATTGAACAACGTCGCCGAGTCGACGGTTATGCGCCTGCCCATTTCCCAGGTCGGGTGGGCCAGCGCCTCCTCCGGCGTGACATCGGCCAAAGACTCCCGTGACCTGCCCCGGAACGGTCCTCCCGATGCGGTGAGGACCAGCCGGGCCACCGACTCGGGGTCTTCGCCGGCGAGACACTGAAGCAGGGCCGAGTGCTCGCTGTCGACGGGAATCAACTCGCCGCCGTGCTCGTGGAGGGCTTTCTTCACCACCGGCCCACCGGCGACGAGGCTCTCCTTGTTGGCCAGCGCAACGCGGTTGCCCGCCTCCAATGCGGCGATCGTGGCTCGAAGACCGGCAGCTCCGACGATCCCGTTCACCACGACGGCTCCCGGGGTCCGCGCCGCGTCGATCACTGCGTCGATGTCGAATTCGACCGGCCGATCGACCATTTTCTCGAATTCGGCACGCTCATCGGACGATCCCCCGGCGGCGATGATGCGGGCCGAGGAGTGGGCGGCGGCGAGTGCAGCCAACTTGGGCGACGGAGATCTGGCCGCCAGCGCCACTATCTCGAACCCGAGCGAGACGGCGACCTCGATTGTCTGAGACCCGATCGACCCGGTCGCCCCGAGAACGACCACGCTCCGGGTCACAGCAACCCGAAACCGCGGAACAGGAAGTAGATGACGGGGACCGCGAACAGGAATCCGTCGATCCGGTCCAGCATCCCGCCATGGCCGGGAAGGACCGAACCCATGTCCTTGACGCCGAGCGAACGCTTGATCATCGATTCGGCCGCATCCCCGATGGGGGCGACCAGGCCGACCAGCGCCCCGGCGACCAGGCCCTTGGCGATCCCGATCGGCTCCCAGGCAGGGAAGGTGGTGAGGATCGAGGCCACGACCAGACTCGCCACCAGACCACCGATCAGGCCCTCCCATGTCTTGGTCGGCGAGATGACCGGGGAGAGCTGGTGCCGACCGAAGGCTCGTCCCACGAAGTAGGCGCCGATGTCGTTGGCCGCGACCAGGAACACCAGGAAGAGGATGAAGGCGACCGGGCGGGGACCGAGGGCGATGAGGATGGCGAAAGCGAGCAGACCTATCCACGCCATGCCGGCCACGGTGACCGCGGCATCCTCCAACGGATTGCGTCTTGGGGAGAGGGCGAGATAGAGCACGGTGGCGACAGCGAAGGCGGCGGCCCAACCACCAATGGATGCGGCCCCCGACATGTGGGCGCCCAGGCCGATGAAGACCACGCCCAGCAAGCCGAACAGGGCGAGGGGGCGGGTCTCGTCGGAACGGACCGTCGCGTAGAACTCGCCGGTGGCAACGACCATCACCAGGATCACGAAGCCGGTGAACCACCAGCCCCCGAGGAGCAGGCTCCCCAGGAACATGCCGAACACCACAAGAGCAGATGCCACCCTCATCGCCAAGTCGCTCGAGGCGGCCTGTTCCCTGGCCTCGTAGTCCTCCTCGGTGCCGCCCTTGGAGCCTGTGACATCGTCGAACCCGACCAGACCGCTGTCGACTCCGGGGACCATGGCCGCCACCGCCTGCTGTTCCCATTCCTCGGTAGAGGCCCTGCTCACCTCTTCGGCCAGACCCTGGTATTCGTGGGTCGTCGACCCGGTGTACTGCTCCGCCTCGTAGTCGTCCAGGTTCCGGGGGAGGCTCAACGCCTCGTAGTCCTCCACATCCACCGGGTCGGAGACGTCGTCGTCACCTGGCTGCCCCTCAGGCTCCTCGTCCGACTCCTCCTCATCGTCCGAGATCAAGGGGAGGGTGAACACCTCTGCGTCGTCGTCGGGGGTGTCCTCCGAATGACCTACGGTCTTCTCGTCGTCCGGTGTCTGTTCGTCCAAATCAGACCTCCAGAAGCTCGTCTTCCTTGTTGCCGAGGAGGCTGTCGATCTTCTCCACGTAGCGATCGGTCAGCTTCTGCAACTCGTCTTCGCCCCGTCGGATGTCGTCGTCGGAGATCTCGCCGTGCATCGACTCCATGTCCGCCTTGGAGTGGCGGCGGATGTTTCGGACTGCGACCCGACCCTCCTCGGCCATGTTCCTGACCACTTTGATCAGGTCCTTTCGCCGCTCCTCGGTGAGGGGGGGAAAGGCGATGCGGATCACGCTTCCGTCGTTCGAGGGGTTGAGGCTCAGGTCGGAGGTTTGCAGCGCCCGCTCGATGTCGTTGACCGTCGACTTGTCGAACGGGTGGACAACGAGCAGCCTCGGCTCTGGCACCGAGATCGAGGCCAGCTGCTGGAGAGGTGTCGGCGACCCGTAGTACTCGACCGTTATCCGTTGCAGGAGTTGCGGGTTGGCCCGCCCGGTGCGGACGGTGGAGAACTCGGAGGCCACGTGCTCGGTGGCCAGCTCCATCTTGTGCTCAGCCTCGGTCAGGAGGTCGCTGATCACTCTCATCTCCTCGTCAATGAATCACGGTGCCGATCTTCTCGCCGCTCACCGCTTTGACGATGTTGCCAGGCTTGAGCATGTCGAACACGACAATCGGCACACCGTGCTCCTTGCACATCGTAACGGCGGTGGTGTCCATGACCCTGAGCTCCTCGGAGATGAACTCCATGTAAGAGAGCTCTTCGAGACGGGTGGCGTCGCTGTTCGACTTGGGATCGGAGTCGTAGATGCCGTCCACCTGACTTGCCTTGAGCAGGGCATCGGCTCCGACCTCGATGGCACGCAGGGCGGCTGTGGTATCGGTGGTGAAGAACGGGTTCCCGGTGCCGGCGGCGAAGATGACGACGCGCCCCTTCTCCAAATGGCGGATCGCCCGAAGACGGATGTAGGGCTCGGCCAGCTCCTGCATGGTGATCGCGCTCTGAACCCGGGTAGCCACCCCGGCCTTCTCCAATGCGTCACGGAGGGCGAGGGCGTTGATCACGGTGGCCAGCATCCCCATGTAGTCGGCCGAGGCGGGATCCATTCCCTTGGCCGCCTGGGACACACCCCGGAAGATATTGCCACCGCCGACGACCACTGCGATCTGGACACCGCCGGTGTGAGCCTCGGCGATCTCCTCGGCGACGTGGACGACGGTTTGGGGGTCGATGCCGTAGCCGATCTTCGGATCGGCGAATGCCTCACCGGACAGCTTGAGCAGCACCCTTCTCATCGGAGGTTGGGACACGTCTGCCTCCTATTCGCCGACGGCGACCCGTGACAAGCGGCGCACCGAGATGTTCTCGCCCATCTTGGACGCGAGCTGACCCACCATGTCGCCCACGGTGCCGTCGAACTTGTCCGAGTTCACGAATTTCTGGTCGTAGAGGACATTTTCGGCAAACCATGCCTCGATCCTGCCATCGACGATCTTGTCGACCACACTTTCGGGCTTGCCCTCGGCAGCCGCTTGACGTGCGATCAGATCTCGCTCCTTGGCCAGGGCATCCTGGTCGACGTCGTCACGGGTGACCCAGGTCGGACGTCCCCAGGAGGCGTGCATGGCGATATCGTCCGCCACCTGGCGGAACTCCTCGCTCTTGGCGACGAAGTCGGTCTCGCAGACCACCTCCACGAGCACACCCATCACCGGGCGATCGTTCTGGACATGGATGTAGCTTCCGATGGCTCCCTGGCTCGCCTCGCGGTCGGCCCGCTTCGCCATCTTGGCCTGGCCCCTCTCCCGCAGCAGCTCGAACGCCTGCTCCAGATCGCCTCCTGCGTCGGTGAGCGCCTGTTTGGCGTCCATCATCCCCACTCCGGCGTCCTGTCTCAGCTTCTGGACGTCCTTGGCGCCGAACTCAGCCACCGACGGTCTCCGCTTCGGCCCCGGCATCGGTCGCGGTCTCCTCCGGCGGCGGCTCCGGCTCGAAGTCCGCCTCCTCGCCGGCCCCGGCCGAAAGCTCCTCGGTGGCGGCCAAGGCGAGGTCCGCGTCGTCCAGGTCGGTTTCGCCCGGCTCGTCGCCCTTCCCGGCCTTCCCGCTGGCGAGACGCCGGCCTTCGATGGCCGCGTCGGCGATGGCCCCCGCCACCAGGTCGGCGGCGCGGATGGCGTCGTCGTTGCCGGCGATCACGAAGTCGACCAGATCGGGGTCGCTATTCGAGTCGACCAGGGCAATGACCGGAAGACCGAGACGGGCGGCCTCGGCGACCGCGGTCGTCTCGGTGTTGACGTCGACGATGAAAACCGCGTCCGGGGTCTTTTGCAGATCGACCACGCCGCCCAGGTTCTGCTCCAGCTTGGCCAGCTCGCGGCGCAGCTTGAGCCGCTCCTTCTTGGGCAGGGCGTTGATCTCACCGCTGGCCTCGAGTCGACGCAGCTCGCGCATGTAGAAGATCCGCTTTTGGATCGTCTGGAAGTTGGTGAGCATCCCGCCCAGCCAGCGATAGTTGACAAACGGCATCGCGGAGCGGGTGGCGTGCTCGGCCACGGCGGCTTGAGCCTGCTTCTTGGTCCCCACGAAGAGGACGGTCCCCCCGTTCGAGGTGAGCTCCCTGATGTATTTGGTGGCGTCGGCGATCTGGTCCACCGTCTGGCGGAGGTCGATGATGTGGATCCCATTTCGCTCCCCGAAGATGAAGGGACGCATCTTTGGGTTCCATCGCCGGGTCTGGTGCCCGAAATGGACACCCGCCTCCAGCAGTTGCTTCATCGTGACTGCAGCCACAACTATTCCTTTCTGGTTGTTCCTCCGCTTGCCGGCCGAAGCCAACCCGAGAACTCGAGTGACCCTCTTACGGGACGCGCCCGACCAGTGAGAGTCGACAAGCGTGTGTGATGGCCCCGATTGTACGGGCAGGGACCGCCGTTGGGTAATTGCCCGGGGCTAACCCCAGGAAGGTTCGCCGAGACGGTTGCGCAACGACATCATCGTCTTGGCGTGGATCTGGCACACGCGTGACTCGGTCACGCCGAGCACGTCCCCGATCTCGGCGAGAGTCATGCCCTCGTAGTAGTACAGGGTCACCACCAGACGCTCCCGCTGGGGAAGGCGGTTGATCGCATCGACCAGCCCGTGTCTCGTCTCCTCGGCCTGAAAGACCGTCTCCGGAGACACCCCGGTGGGGTCGGCCAGCATGTCCCCGACCGAGGTCGAAGAGTCGGTGCCGACGAACTCGTCGAGTGCGGCGATCCCCGACCGCCCGATCTCGGCGAGCGCACTCTGCAGGTCTTCGACCTCCATCTCCAGGGTCTCGGCCAGCTCATCGTCGGAGGGTGCACGTTGCAGGTTGTGCTCCAACTCGGCGATGGCGGTCTCTATCTGCCGTGCTCGGGATCGAACCGAGCGAGGAACCCAATCGAGGGCGCGCAGCTCGTCGAGAATCGCCCCTTTTATCCGGTTGATGGCGTACGTCTCGAACTTGAACCCTCGCTCCAATTCGAACTTGTCGATGGCGTCGATGAGGCCGAACAGCCCGTAGCTGGCCAGGTCGTTGTGATCGACCGAGCGTGGCAGGCCTGCGCCGACCCGCCCAGCCACATACTTGACCAGTGGCGAGTAGTGGAGGATCAACCGCTCACGGGCGTTCTCGTCGGCAGACGCCTTGAAGCGCTCCCATAGGGCGTCGACCTGGTTGGTCTCAGGCCCTCGGGTGGCTTCGGTCATATGTCCCTCTCAGGTGTTGGCGGGTCACGGCAGTGTAGATCTGGGTCGTCGCCAGGTCGGTATGTCCGAGCAGATCTTGCACCGTGCGCAGGTCGGCGCCTCCCTCGAGCAGGTGCGTGGCGAAGCTGTGGCGAAGGGCGTGGGGAAAGGTGGCCACGTGCTTGCGGACCACCGAGCGAATGCCCCTGGTGCCGAGCGGACCGCCCCTGACCCCGACCCAAAGGGCGTTTCCCGACTCCGGCCCGGCCAGTTGCGATCTCCCCTGGCTCAGATAGCGGCGTATGGACTCCTGAGCGGGCCGGCCGATGGGGACGCGGCGTGTCTTTCGGCCTTTCCCGGTCACCGTGACCATGTCGGATCCGACATCGTCGACGTTTAGGGATGCCAGCTCGGAGATGCGCAGACCGGTCGAGTACAGGGCATCCACCAGGGCCCGGTCCCGCAGCCCTTCGGCGGAGCCCGCATCGATCGCCTCGATGGCGTGGATCACCGTCCTCGTCGCCAGGGCATGGGGAAGAGGCTTGTCCAATCTGGGCCGGGAGACACCCTCGAACGGGTTTACCGAGGCGGATCCACGCCTGCCGGCGTCGTTGTAGAAAGAACGAACCGCCGATGCCTTCCGGGTCATCGATCGTTTCGAGTAGCCCCCGGCGGCGAGATGGGCCAGATAGCGGCGGGCATGCTGGCGCTCGACCGTCTGGATCGAGTCGATGCCCTCCCCTTCGCAGTAGGCGAAGAACTGGGCCAGGTCGCGCCGGTAGGCGTCGATGGTGTGCGGTGAAAGCTCACGCTGGTCGCGCATCCGATCGAGGAAGTCATCGACCGAGATGGACGCCCACGGAGGCAGCGAAGGAAGACTCACACCGGCGATGCTATTGGCCGGGGCCCTAAATCGGCAGCACCACGTCTCCGGCCCGCCGAGCCTCACCGGCGACCTCCATTCGCGCCAGCCGGGCCAACGCCTCGGCCGGTGAGCAACCCCATATTCCGGGCAGGTCCTCTACGGCCACACCAGTTGCCGGAATCGCATCCGAGAGCCTGCCCGTCGGGCGAATCGGAGCGCCCAGGACCAGTTCGAGCTCCGCGATGAGGTCGTCCACGCCGAGAACGGGATGGGCGCCATCGCGGATCAGGCGGTTGCATCCCATCGAGGCAGGTCGATCCAGGTCACCGGGCACCACGAACACCGGGCGGCCCAGCTCCGCGGCGAGACGGGCCGTGATCAGGGCCCCGCCCTTCTCTCCGGCTTCGACCACGACCACAGCCGAGGCGATGGCGGCGATAATTCGATTGCGGGCCGGGAACCGCCATCGATCGGGACGGGTCCCCGGCGGATACTCGGACATGACCGCCCCGCGCCCGTCGAGAACGGCGTGATAGAGATCTGCGTTCTCGGCGGGATAGATCACGTCGACCCCCGACCCGAGCACCGCCACCGCGTCGCCCCGCCCACGGAGAGTGCCCCGGTGGGCTGCGGCGTCGATACCCCGTGCCAGTCCACTCACGGTGGTCCATCCTGTCTCGGAAAGCGCATACCCGAATGCCTCGGCCAGGTTCAGCCCGTATCGGGTGCATCGCCTCGTGCCCACCACCGCAACCGCCGGCGCCGTCGTCGTCTCCCCTCTGACGTACAACGGCGGTGGCTGCTCCAGGTCGAGCAGCCCCAAGGGGTACTCGTCGGCGCCCGGGGCGACGAGACGCTGCTCACTCATCGCGCCACTCGCCACGAAGACCGATCGCCTCCGCCACGTGGTGCTCTTCCACCCGGGTCGAGTCGTCGAGGTCTGCGATGGTTCGCGCCACCCGGCGCACCCTGTCAGCCCCCCTCGCCGTGAGAAGCGCACCGGCAACCGCCGTCGCCACCAGGCGCCGGGCGTCCGCCGATTCCGCCCCATCCTGGGACAACACGAGATGGCGATTGACCTGGCCCCGTTCCATCTGTGCAGCCCTGGCCCGCTCCACCCGGGGTGCGACGCGGGCCGTCTCCTCACCTTTCGCCCCTGCGTAGTCGCCCGCCTCCACCCGGCCCACGTGGACGATCAGGTCGAACCGATCGAGGAGAGGGCCCGAGATGCGGGCTCGATATCGACCCCGGATGGCGGGCCGACAATCACAAGGACGCCGTCCGTCGCCAAAGAATCCACACGGACATGGGTTGGTAGCTGCGAGAAGTTGAAATGAGGCCGGAAAGTCGAGAGACATGCCCCGTCGAGCAACCGAGACGACACCCTCTTCCAACGGTTGGCGCAGCGTGTCGAGATGACCACGGGGAAACTCGGCCAGCTCGTCTAGGAAGAGCACACCGCGATGAGCCAGGGATGCCTCTCCGGGCACAGGGGTCCCGCTTCCCCCACCGACCAGCGCCGCCTTCGAGGCGGTGTGATGGGGCGAACGGAACGGCGGGGTGGTATCGAGGCCGCGGCGACGCCCGGCAGCGGCCCAGAGCATCGCCGACTCCACAGCCTCGGCGAGCGTCAGCGGCGGGAGGATCCCGACCATGCGACGGGCCAGCATGGTCTTCCCCGACCCCGGCGGGCCGTGCATCAGCAGGTGATGTGCACCGGCCGCCGCCACCTCTAGAGCGCGGCGCGCCATCGTCTGGCCTCTTATGTCGGACAGGTCGGGGAACGGAACCGGCGGCGGAGGCGGCCCAGGCTCGGCCGGGGCCACGTTCTCCAGGCCTCCTCGCAGCAGGTCGACGGCGGCAGCGAGACTTGCCACCCCGTAGACCCTCGATCCAGGTATACACGCCGCCTCCCCGGCGGATGCCGAGGCGACCAGGCAGGGGATGTTCTCCCGGGCGCTGATCACGCCTGCGCCGAGGGCGTTCGGGCCCGCCCTCACCTCACCATCCAAAGCCAGCTCGCCGACGACCACCGCTCGGCGCAGGTCCGGGATCTCGCGGCTCGCCGCGAGAACACCTAGGGCGATGGGCAGGTCGTAGTCGCTGCCTGCCTTGGGCAGGTCCGCCGGGGCCAGATTGACGGTCACCGTGCGATTCGGGAATCGGATCCCGGCCGAGACCACGGCGGCACGCACCCGATCCTTGGCCTCCCGGACCGCGGTGTCGGGCAGACCGGACAACTTGAAGGCCTCGCCCTGTCGCCCTACGTGGGCCTCGACACGAACCGCTCGCGCCTCTCCCCCGACGAGCGCCACCGACGTGGTGGCCGCATACATGTGAGCGAAGGTACGGGCCGGAAGAGGCGGTTTGAAGGGGTGTGTGCGCATCCGAGCGCGACTAACCGCGCCGCCAGGTTTACCGTCTTCTCGGCACCTGAGGGTGCCGCTTCTCATGAGCCACGATTCCGCCCAAGCCAGACCCGGACCTCGACCGGTACGTCGTCGTCGTTTCAGTCGAGGTCAGCGTCTGTTCCTCTGGATCCTGGCGATCCTGGTCATCGCCGCCGCCGGTCTGCTCGCCGTCACCGTCCTCGCCGACTTCCAGATGGGAGATGCGGGGCCGGTGCCCTCGCTCGCCGACGGCGAAGGGGTCTATCTCATCGTCGGCACCGACAATCGGGAGAACCTCCCCGATGACCTCGATCAGGGGAACTTCGGAGACTTCGGCGGGGCCAGGGCCGACGTGATCATCCTCGCCCAGGTTGTCGATGGCCGTCGCCAGCTGCTCTCGATCCCTCGCGACCTCCGGGTCGAGATCCCGGGGCAGGGAGTGAACAAGGTGAACGCCGCCTATGCCTTCGGCGGGCCTGATCTGCTCGTGGAGACGGTGGCCATCGCCACCGGCATCCGACCGAACCACTATCTGGAGGTGGAGTTCGGGGGGTTCGCCGGGATCGTCGACGCGTTGGGTGGCATCGAGATCGAGTTCCCGTATGCAGCCCGTGACGCAAAGTCGGGTCTCAACGTCGAGGCCGGCGTCCATACCGTCGACGGTGCAACGGCTCTCGCCTATGCCCGCTCCCGCAGCTACGAGGAGTTCCGCGACGGTGCTTGGGTCGCCCAGGGGGGTGGTGACATCGCCCGCGCCGCCCGTCAGCGGGAGGTGTTGACCAAGATCATCGGCGAGGCGTCTTCGGTCTCGGGCATGGTGCGCAGCCCGCTGGTCGTCAGTGCGGTCGGTTCGCATCTCACCGCCGACTCCGACCTCTCCGTCTTCGTTCTCGCCAAAACCGGATGGTCGATGCGGTCGGCTGCGGAAACGGACTCGGTGACACTCCCGGTGGTCGGGACCGAAGAGGGCGGGGTCTCCTACCTGGTGCGGTCCGAGCCGGCAGCCTCCGAGGTCCTGGCGGCTTTCAACGCAGGCCAGCCCTTGCCCACTCCCTAGGAGGGAGGGCCGGACGAGATCCAGGTCAGGGTGTCTTCGAGTGACTCTCCGGCCGGGTTGGGCCCGGCCACGTACCAGGTGGCGCCGGCATCTCGCATCACAGACACGTCGCCGTGCACCGGCCCACCGACCACGACGTCGAAGGGGTCGTCGGTGGCGCGATGCGTCTTCACGTACCGGGCGACCCCGGTCACGTCGCTCGGGGTGAGATCCTCCATGTCGCTGCGGATCGGAAACGCACCGTCGTAACGGGCGGCCCGTCTGAAGGGACGCAGGTTGGGCAGCATCCCGGCAACCCAGATCGGGATGCCCGGCTCCTGAACGGGTTTGGGGGCGAACCGATTGCGACGAACGCTGTAGTGCTCGCCTTTGAACTCGAAGGGCTCCCCCGACCACACCGCGGTGATGATCGACAAGCCCTCGTCGAGCATGTCGGCCCGCTGTCTATCCCCGGTCGGTTCGTCGAACGTGGCGAACTCGACATCCGGCGGATACCCGATCCCGACCCCGAGGATCATCCGCCCACCGGTGAGACGGTCGACGGTCACCGCCTGACGAGCCACCACCCATGGGCGGTGACGAGGCAGGGCGACCACCATCGGCCCGATCTTGATCGAGCCGGTTGCCTGGCCGATCGCACCCAAGAGCACCCAGGGGTCGGCGACCGGCATCCCATCGCTGATCACGATGTGATCCCACACGAAGAAGCCATCCCAACCCGCGCTCTCAGCGGCCATGGCCAGCTCGACCATCGTCGTGGGTTCGGCATATGCGCCGAAGTTGGGGAAAGAGAGACCGAAGCGCACCACATCGAGGCTATCCACACCGGTGCGGTGGGCAAGCTCGCCTCGCGCACTCGGACGTAGCATCGCTCCTGTGCCTGACCCATTTCTCGACGCCGCCATCGACGAAGCGGGACTTGGTCTGGCCGAGGGCGGGATCCCGATCGGTTCGGTTCTCGTCGTAGACGGGCGGATCGCGGGACGGGGCCACAACCGACGAGTCCAGAAGGGGAGCCCCATCCTCCACGGGGAGATGGACGCCCTGGAGAACGCGGGCCGCCTGGTTGCTTCCGAATACCGGCGATCGGCGATCTACACCACCCTCTCACCATGCCAGATGTGCACGGGGGCGATCCTCCTCTATGGCATCCCGAAGGTCGTCATCGGAGAGAACCGCACCTTCCTCGGCGCCGAAGACCTGCTCCGGGCCAACGAGGTCGAGGTGGTGGTGGTCGATGATCAGCGATGTGTCGACATGATGACCGGCTTCATCGAGGCCCGGCCCGAGCTGTGGAACGAAGACATCGGAGAGGTATAGCGAGGGCTGGGGGCGGGTGCCCCTAAGTTCGGAGCCCGACCAGTTGGCGGAGTCTCGAGTCGAGCCTGGGACGTTCCGGCGGGTATTCCCGCCCGTCGGGCCTGGTGAACATCGGTGTTAGGTCGAGATTGTCTTGGATTCCCCACCCGTGCTCATGAAGGAAACGGTGGTGATATCCGCACAGCAGGATCAGATTGTCCGGATCGGTCGGGCCACCGTCGGCCCAATGTTGGATGTGGTGACCATGCACCCAGGTTTTCCGGCCACAACCGGGGAAGCGGCAGCCACCGTCACGATGCCAGAGCTGACGTCTCAGCCAGCCCGGGATCAGCCTGGTCCTCCTCCCAACGCCGACAGTCCTGGCGTGGTCATAGACGGCACATTCCACGATCGGATCACAGGCCAATCTGCGGGCAGTCTCATTGGCGATCACCGGACCTGCTTCCAACTCGGCCACGCCCATCGTTTCTGTGGTTTCGGTCAAAGCATCTAGATCGGCGAACACGGTGATCTGCGCCGGAGCCGCGGTCTGATCACCAGAGGTTGCCGCCAGCTCCACCAGACCGTCGGCCAATCGTGCCGGGTAAGGGTCGAACATCCCCGATTCCGGATTCTCTGGAATCCGATCGGCCCGGTCCCGGACCGCAGACTCGAACAATCTCCCTTCCGCCCCCGGAAGAGAACCCCCGAACTTCAACTCGGACTCGTCCAGGTTCCACTGCAATCCCAGATGACGACGCTCCCACACCGAACGCTCATCATCAATGGTCGGCGGGTTCGCCCTCCGCGCCACCCGGTCCAGGGCAGCCGTCGACAGACCCAAACACTCCTCGATCAGGACCTCTTCGCTCTCCGGGGTCGCCATCCGTGAAATCGCATCGGTCTGATCCAAAGACAACACACCCTCGGCAAACCGTGCCCGGAGAACGGGCAGATCCGGCAGCCGACGGGCCACCCGAACCAATTGACCAGCGGTGGAATGACGGACCCCAAATCGGGCCGAAACCCACTGCACCAGATCAGGAGAACCGTCGGCCAAGAACCGTTGACCCCGATCCACCTCGACCAGCCATTCACAGATGCCGGCATGAAACACCGCCAGCGCAGAGAACAAATGACCGAGAACCTGATCCACCTGATCGTTGGAAAACCTCTCACTCTCCATAGCGACAACGTAGAAACGAGGTGTGACAGAAAAGGCCAGAAAAGGACCGATCCAAAAAGAAATCTCAGAAATCTGAGACGGTCACTTCCCCTTCCAGTCCGGGGTTCTCTTCTCGAGGAAGGCAAGCACTCCCTCGATGGCGTCTTCGGTGCCCAGGGCCACCGACTGCGCCTCCGCCTCCCAGGAGAGGGCGTCGGCGAGGCTGACCTGGAACGAGGCGTTCAGCGCCTGCTTGGCGAACATCTGCGCCACGGGGGCACCATCGAGGAACGTCCCGGCGATCTCGGTGACACGCTCTTCGAGTGTCTCAACCGCCACGACCTCGGCGACCAGGCCGATCCTCGCCGACTCGTCCGCCTCCACCATCCGCCCGGAGAGGGCGAGCTCTTTGGCACGTTGCAGCCCCACGATCCGGGGCAGGAGCCAGGAGCCCCCGAAGTCGACGGTGAGCCCTCGCCGCACGAAGATCTCGGAGAACCGGGCTCGCTCGGTGGCCACCACCACATCGCAACCCAGGGCGAGGTTCATTCCCGCCCCAACGGCTACCCCATCGACTGCGGCGATGCTGGGTTTGGTGAGCCGATGCAACGCCATTGCAGCCGCCCCGACCGCTTTCATCCGGGCATGGCGGGCTTCGACTGATTGAAGCCGATCGAGACGGGAAGGATCGAGATCGGCGCCGGCGCAGAACTCACCCCCGGCGCCGATGATCACCAATACTCGTTGATCGGAAGCCTGGAATGCCGCGAAGGCAGCTTCCAACTCGGGCCAACCGTCGAACGGGATTGCGTTCTTGCGCTCGGGGCGGTTGATGGTCAGCCATCTGACCGGCCCCCGGTCCTCGGTGAGAAGCCAGGTCACGACAAGACGGTAGACATCCCGGATCGGGATTACCGTGCGTGCATGGGTTTCAACCCGTTTCGGGACCACGAGAGGAGCACCGCCGACCTGGTGGCCATGGTCGTGGCTCTCATCGCCACCTTCGCGGTGTTGGCATGGGCGATCTTCTCGGGGTGACCGTCACCCCGGTGCAGGGCTATGCGGCACGCAAGGAGTACGTCTGTCCGGGCTGCGAGATGACGATCAGCCCCGGCACCTTCCATCTGGTGGTGGTGCCGGACATCGAGCCGGATCTGCGGCGTCACTGGCACCACGGGTGCTGGCACAAAGAGATGAGACGGCGCTTCGGCGCCGGTCAGGCGTCACGTCGGTGAAGCCCCCACCAGGTCAGAAATAGCCCGAGAGCGGTCCAGCCCAACACGATCGCCACCGCATGGATAAGGGATAAGTCGCCGCCGGGCACAAAGGCCCCGAACCCGCCCCCGATGTCGATCTGGAACAAGGCACTGGTGGCGGCGGACAGGGAGACCGTCTCCCAGGGGCCCCACAAACCGAGTATCGGATCGACGAAGTAGAGGGCCAGGGCGGCTCCAATGGCCGGTCCCACCGACCTCAGCATGGCCACGGCACCGAGTCCGATCCCGGTCCAGGCCAGCTCGATCAGCCCAACCTTCCACACCAGGCCCAGCCAGTCCCCGGCGGCAACACCGCCGTCCCCGGGCACTGCGACGGCGGTGACCACCGACCAGCCGACGATGCCCAGCCCGATGGCCAGCCAGGAAGCAACAGCGAGGACTCCGAACCGGGCCGCAATCTGACGGACACGACGGGGGTCCCTGGTCAGCGCGGTGGCCCATACCGTGCTTCCGAACTCGCTTCCCAACATGACCACGGCCAGGATCAACGGGAACCATGTCTGGCCGGCGACCTGTTGGGCACCGAAGATGTACGCACCTGGCTTCTCCAGTAGCGGCACATCCTCGGCCAGATCGGGGGCGATCTGGGCAAAGATGAGCAGGAAGAAGGCAAGCAGTCCCACCAGCGCAGCGAGGATGACCACCATCACCAGGTAGAGGCGGCGTCGGCTCAGCTTCAGGTACTCGGCGTGGACCAAGCTCACGACGAGCCCTCCCTGGTCATCCCCAGGAACACCGACTCCAAGGTGGATCGCGCCGGGCTCACCTCGCTCGGGTAGATATCGGCCGCGGCCAGGACCCGGACCACCCTGCTGCCGTCGTCTTCGGCGACGAGGAGCCTGTCCCCGTCCTCCCGGACCTCGATCCCGGCTGCGGTGAGAGCCACGCGGGCAGCATGGGGGTCGGCTGTCACCACCCAGGTGGCGCCTGCGGAGAGCATCTCCTCGAGTGGGCCCTCGGTGATGACCTTGCCGTGGTTGAGCACAACGACGTAGTCGGCGAGCGCCTCGATATCGGCCAGGTCGTGACTGGAGACGACCACCGTCTGCCCGCGGTCGGCTATGTCACGGAGCCGGGCACGGAACGCCATCTGCCCGGCCGGGTCGAGACCGTCCAGGGGCTCGTCGAGCAGCAACAGGTCGGGGTTGCCGATCAATGCCGCCGCCAGGGCGAGACGTTGGCGCATCCCCTTGGAGTAGTCGTCGATCTTCCGATCCGCGTCGGCTTCGAGCTCGACGAATCCGAGCAATTCCTCGATGCGCTCGTGGCCGAACCCCAGCTGGTCGGCAGCCACCTTGAGATTGACCCGCCCGGTCAGAGCCCGGATCAGACCCGGCTCCTCGATGATCGCGCCGACCTTCTTGGTGACCTCGACCAGGCCCTGGGGGATCTCCCGGCCCATGATCTCGATCCGGCCGGCGTCGGTGCGGGTCAACCCGAGCAGGGACCGGAACATGGTGGTCTTGCCCGCCCCGTTGGGCCCAAGCAGCCCGGTGATGGCGCCCGACGGCACAACGCAGTCGAGACCGTCGAGAGCGATGACGCTCTTGTACCGCTTGACCAAACCCTGGACACGGATCGCAGGTTCGGTCAGGTTCATGCAGGGCGCGATTCAGATGGCATGGGGGCGAGAGTCAACCACACCCGGGGACCCAGTGGACGACGACATCGTCACGGCCGAGCCGAACGCCGAGGAAGTCGACCCGACCGGCGCCCGTTCGCGAGGCCAATCTGCGCACTCGTCTCCGCTTAGCCGGGTCGACTGCATCGACGGGGTCGCCGCCTCCCGTGATCGTCCTCACCTCGACCGCGACCCGGGTTCCCGAGTCCAGAGCGAGGAGATCGAGCTCGCCCCCGTCCACGTCGACGTTCTCCGCCACAATGGTGAGACCGTGATCCTCGAGGAAGCGCGCCGCTATCCGCTCGCCGACTCTCCCCACGACTGCTCGATCGGTCAGATCGAGATCTCTTGCTGCTCCAGCTCTTCGACGTTCACGTCCCGGAAGGTGAGCACCTTGACGTGCTCGAGAAAGCGGGCCGGTCGGAACATGTCCCAAACCCATGCATCCTTCATCTCGACCTCGAAGAAGACCGACCCGTTTGCCTCGCGCACCTCGAGGTTGACCTGGTTGGCCAGGTAGAACCTTCGCTCAGTCTCCACCACGTACCGGAACATCGGGAGGACGTCGTGGTACTCCTTGTAGATCTTGAGCTCAACCTCGGATTCGTAACGCTCCAGGTCCTCTTCCATCTTCTCCTCTTACGCGAGCCGAGAAGCGATGATATGCACGACTCGTTGCCTAAGAGCTAACAAAAGGCGGTGACGTTTTCTCAGAAACCGCCAAAGTGCGAGATGGGCCAGATGGTGACGAATGCCTCCCCGACCAGGTCGTCGAGAGCGATCGGGCCGAACCGTCGGCTGTCGAATGAGGCGTCCCGGTTGTCTCCCATGACGAAGACCTCGGCATCCCCCACGGTGATCGGAGGCTCGTCCGGCATGAACACATCGGGCAGATACGACTCATCGAGCGGGCTCCCATCGACCACCACCTGATTGTTGCGCACCTCGATCGTCTCACCGGGAAGGCCCACCACCCGTTTGATCAGGTCCTCGTCTCCCCTGGTTCGGATCCCGACCGCCTCCAGCACCGATCGTATGACCGCCTCGGGAATCGACTCCGCTGTCTCCTCGATGCGCGGGTCGCGAAACACGACGACGTCACCGCGTTGAGGCTCTCCCCATCTGTAGGCGAGCTTGTTGACCATCACCCGGTCGTTGACCTCGATGGTGGGAAGCATCGACTCGGAGGGGATCCAGAAGGGCTGGAGGAGAAAGGTCTTGATGACGACGGCGATGACCAGCGCGGTGAGCAGCAACCCGGGCAATTCGGCGATGAACGAGCGTCTGCGAGGCTCCTCGGGGGCTACAGGCGCCTGGTCCTCCTCCACAGGGCTCGGGATGGGCGAGGTCAGTCGCGCAGCTCCTTGATGCGAGCCGACTTCCCGACCCGGTCGCGCAGGTAGTACAGCTTCGAGCGACGCACGTCGCCGCGACGCACGACCTCGATCCGGGAGATGATCGGAGCGTGGAGGGGGAAGACCCGCTCCACCCCGACGCCAAAGCTCAACTTGCGGACCGTGAACGAGGCTCGGGCACCGGCGCCGTTGCGGGCGATCACGAGGCCCTCGAATATCTGGACGCGCTCACGGCCCCCCTCGACCACACGGACATGGACCTTGACCGTGTCTCCGGCCCGAAATTCGGGAATGTCGTCGCGAACGTGCGCGCTCTCAACTACGTGAAGATCGTTCATGGAGGACTCCTAGAGCGGACGGGAGAGGCCTTGATCGGTCCCGACCCGCCCGGAATTGTATCAGGTATCGGGAGTCTCGCCATCCGGGAGAAGGTCCGGTCGGCGCTCCCTCGTCCGCCGTCGCCGCTGGTCCTTTCTCCATTCATCGATGAGGCCATGGTTCCCGCTGAGCAGGATCTCGGGCACCTCCCATCCCCTGAAGTCGGCCGGTCTGGTGTACACCGGCTCTTCGAGTAGACCATCACGAAACGACTCGCTCTGGGTCGACCGGGGATTACCCACCACGCCGGGGAGGAGACGGGCCATCCCCTCGATGCAGAGGGCTGCCGCCACCTCGCCGCCGGCGAGGACGAAATCCCCGATCGAGACCTCTTCGTCGATGAAGTGGTCGACCACCCGCTGGTCGACGCCTTCGAAGCGCCCGCAGACAAAGGTGATCTCGGGGAGATCGGCCCACCGGTCCAGGGTGTCCTGGGTGAGGACGACGCCAACCGGGGTGAACAGCACCCGATGAGTCCCGGCGAGCGGCTCGAGGGCCGCGGCGAGCGGCTCGATCATCATCACCATGCCCGGGCCCCCGCCGAAGGGTGCATCGTCCAACTGACGATGTGCCCCCAGGCCATGTTCGCGCAGGTCGGCGAGATTCACCTCCAGTGCCTCCGACTCGATGGCGCGTCCCACGATCGACACCTGGAGGGGCCCGTCGAAGAATTCGGGGAACATGGTGACCACGTTGACGCGCATCGGGCCAGGGTAGGAGTGCCACCGTCTGGGGGGCACATGGGTCAAGTAGACGTGGTATGAAGGGACCGTGTCCTCCCAGCTGTTCCCCAGTCTGGACTTCTCCAAGTGGGAGGAGCCGGAGCCGACCAAGGACATGCGTCAGACCCTGGAGGATTGGCTTCGCTATCAGCGCCATGAGTTCCTCCGCAAGCTGCGTGACCTGGGCCCGGAGGGACTTGTGCAATGGGCGATACCTCCGGTCGAGCTCTCCGTGGTGGGGCTGGTCCGTCACATGACCCAGATGGAGCACGTCTACCTGGCCTGGGGCCTCGGCGGAGGTGAGCAGATCATGGTCTACGGAGACGACGACTATGCCGGTGGGTCGGTGGAGACCATCGAAGAGGACCTGGGTCGATATCTCGCCGAGATCGAGAGGTCGGATCACGCCATCGCTGCTCTCCCCTCTCTCGATTCGGCGGGCGCCGGTCACGGGCTACCGCTGGGTGCCACCCTTGTGAAGATGCTCGACGAGTACGCCCTGCACAGTGGCCAGGCCCACATGCTTCGTTTCGCCGCCCTGGGGGAGATCGTCCGCTGATCGGGGACGGTCAGGTCGTCAGCTGAGCCGTTCGACGATCATCGCCATCCCCTGGCCACCTCCCACGCACATGGTCTCCAGGCCGATCGTCTGGTCCAGAGTGCGCAGGTCGTTGATCAGGGTGCCCATAATCCGGGCACCGGTCATCCCGAACGGATGACCCAGCGCGATTGCCCCGCCGTGGGGGTTGAGCCGATCCATGTCGATCCCCAACTGATCGGCGCTGGCCAGTACCTGAGCGGCGAAAGCCTCGTTGATCTCGATGACGTCGATGTCATCGAGCTTCATCCCGGCTCGATCGAGCACGGTCTTCACGGCTCCGACCGGACCCATGCCCATGAGCTCCGGCTCGAGGCCGACCACCGACGAGGCGACGATCCGGGCCAAAGGCTGCAGCCCGAGATCGGTGGCCCGGTCCTCGGACATGACCAGGACCGCCGCCGAGCCGTCGTTGAGGGGGCAGGAGTTCCCGGCAGTGACCCGACCGTCGGGCTTGAAGGCGGGTGGCAGCTCGGCCAGCTTCTCCAGCGTGGTGTTAGGGCGGGGACCGTCGTCGCTGCTGATGGTTCGCCCGTCGGGGAGCACGATCGGGGTGATCTCCCAGTCGAAGAAACCGTTCTTCTGCGACTCCACGGCCAGGTCCTGGGAACGCTTGGCGAATTCGTCCATCCGCTCCCGCGTCACCCCGTACTTCTCGGCTACGTTCTCGGCGGTCTCGCCCATCGGGATGTACACGTTGTCGATGAAGTCGTCCCGGCCCGGGTCGGTGAACCTGGGGTTCAGGTCTTCGGCGTCGAGGGCCTTGCCGTAGGTCCGCGTCACTGACTCGGACCCGGCGGCGACATAGGTGTCGCCCTCCCCCTGTCGGATGGCGTGGAAGGCCATCCGGATGGTCTGGAGCGAGGAGGCGCAGAATCGGTTCACCGTGGTGGCGGGGACGCTCTCGGGCATACCGGCGAGCAACGACGCCGGGCGAGCCAGATTGAATCCCTGCTCGTGGTGGGTGAGACCGCATCCCACCATGACGTCTTCCACCGAGGCCCGTTCCACCTCGGGTACCTTGGACATCACGGCGTCGATGGCGAAAGCGGCAAGATCGTCTGCCCGGACATCGATGAGCGAGCCCTTGTAGGCACGCCCTATCGGGGAGCGGGTAGTGGCGACGATCACGGCTTCGGGCATGACTGGCCTTCCTCGGGTCGGGGCGGATGAATCTTGATCACTCGTTCAAATCATACGACTACCCGTAGCCTTGACGTCATGAGGTCGTTGGGATGGCTCGTCCTGCTCTTGATCACTGCCTGCGCCGTCGATGGCGGCGTCATCGACACCACCACGACTACGACACCGCCCGCCGCAACCGCCACCTCTCCAACGACGTCGACAATCGCCCCACCCGGGACCTCCGAGGTCGAGGCCGGCTGCCCGGAGGACTCCGGGTTCGTCGACGCGGGGAGAGTCCTCCGTCTCGACCAGCCCACCTCGGACACGACCACAATCGGCTTGATCTCGTGGCAGGCGGTCGAGGGTTGCGAGCGGTTCACCATCCGCTTCGAGACAACCGAGGGCGCCCCGGCCACGACACCGCCCACGATCGTGCTCGACTTCATCGAGACGAGACAGGTGCTCAGGATCTGGACGGCCGCCGACTCGACCGTCGTCACCGATCACCTGGTGGAGACACCGCTCGTCGACCGCATGTTCGTGGTCAGGGCCCTGGCCGGCGGCATGTTCATCGACCTGCATCTGAAAGACCCAGCTCAGGCTCGAGCAGAGACGACGAACTCCCCGGCCAGCCTGACGCTCGAGATGCAGGGCGGGATCCAGCCATTCGACAGCTCTGCGGTTTACGCCGGGAACACGGTGCTGACCGATCCACAAGACGGCGGTAAAGCGGCCGCCGGCGTCCCGCTCGAGGTGAAGGGCTACTCCCGTGTCTTCGAGGCAACCATGCACATCGTCGCCACGGTCGACGGCGAGATGGTGGCTGAGACCAGCACCACGGCCGCCGAATGGACCGAGACCTGGGGCGAGTTCACCTCATCGATCCAGCTTCCTCCCGGTGATGTGTCGCTCTTCGTCGGCGAGCAGAGCCCGGACGACGGGGAGCCGACCGGGGTCACCATCGATGTCACGGTTCGATGAGGCCGGGGATCGGATCGATCTCGACCTCGCCGGCTTCGAGGTCTACCCGGGGCACCAGGGCATCGACGAAAGGCACTTCGAATGTGGCGCTGCCCCCCTCCTGCTCGATGCGGAGGCGATCCTGACCCGGACCGAAGACGACGTCTGCCACAACCCCGACGACACGGCCGTCAGGCTCCACGACGGCAAGCCCGATGAGGTCCTCCGGCCAAAACTCCCCCTCGCCGAGCTGACGTCGCTGTGCGACGGCGACATCGAGGCCTCGCACCGCTTCGGCCGTCTCGCGGTCGTCGATCCCCTCGAAGGCGATCTGGTAACCACGGTCGACGCGACGGATCGCACGCACGACCAGCGGACGGTCGTCGATGAAGACCGTGGCACCGGGTTGGATGCTCACGACGTCTTCCTCGTCGATATAGACACCGAGGAAGCCATCCAGGCCGTGGGGACGGCCCAGCCGCCCTATTACGAACCGCTGGCGCTCAGTCGAGGAACTCGACGCCAGCGTTGATGCCCTCTTCGTCTCCGGCGGCGCCGGCGGCGGCGCGGATGGCCTTGGCCACCCGGCCCCGGCGCCCGATGACGCGGCCCATGTCGCCCTTGGCGGTGCGGACCTCGGCCACGACCTCATCGGGGCCCTGCTCGACCATGGTGACCGACACCTCGTCGGGCTCCTCAACGATGCTCTTCACGACGTAGGTGACGACGCGCTCGACGATTTCGCCTTTGGCCAAGATCACTCCTCCTCGGTGGCGGTGTCGGCTGCGATCTCGTCGGCGACCTCGGCGGCGATCTCGGCGCGGACCGGCTCGGTGGCTTCCGGCTCGCTGGCCTCGGGTGTCGCCTCTTCCTCCGCTGCGGCGGGAGGCTTGACGCCGACGGTGTGGATCTGGCCGGTGCGCAGCTTCATGGTGTTCAGCGCACCCGAGATGTTGAGCAGCTTCTCCACCGCCTCGGTGGGCTGGGCGCCCTTGGAGAGCCAGGAGGTGGCCTTCTCGTTGTCGATCTCGACCAGTGACGGATCTTGTTGCGGGTCGTAACGCCCGATCTGCTCGATGTAGCGGCCATCGCGCGGCGATCTGCCGTCGACCACCACGACTCGATAGGAAGGGGTCTTCTTCTTCCCCATCCGCATCAACCTCATCTTCACCGCCATCGATTCACCTCTTGGTTCGCTGCGCCGACAGGAGGCCCTGCAGAGAGGGCGTCCCCTTGCCTCCGGACAGCATCTTCATCATCTTCTGCGCCTCGCCGAACTGCTTGAGCACGCGATTCACGTCCTGCGGCCTGGTGCCCGACCCGGAGGCGATCCGGCGCTTTCGGCTGCCGCCGATGACCTTTGGGTTCCGACGCTCCTCGGGTGTCATCGATTGGATGATTGCCTCGACCCGACGCAGGTCACGGTCGTCGACATCCACCTCGCGTAGGAGCGACCCGGAGCCGGGGAGCATAGCAAGGATGTCCTTCACAGGCCCCATTCGCTTCATCGCCTGGAACTGACCGAGGAAGTCCTCGAGGGTGAATTCGCCCTTCTGGAGCTTCCTCGCCGCCTTCTCCGCCTCAGCCTCGTCGAAAGTGGCCTCCGCCTTCTCGATGAGCGAGAGGACATCGCCCATGCCCAGGATGCGGGAAGCCATTCTGTCGGGGTGAAACGCCTCGATGTCGTCGAGGCCCTCCCCGACGCCGGCGAACTTGACCGGGGCACCGGTGACCTCCCGGACCGAAATCACGGCCCCACCGCGGGCGTCGCCATCCAGCTTGGTGAGCACCACGCCCGTTAGACCGACCCGCTCCTGGAACCCGGCTGCGACATTGACCGCGTCCTGCCCGGTCATGGCGTCGACCACCAGCAGAACCTCGTCGGGGTCGGCCGCCTTGCGCACGTCGCCCAGCTCGCTCATGAGCTGTTCGTCGATCTGGAGCCGGCCGGCAGTGTCGACGATCACGACATCGCGACCTGTCCTCGACGCCTCCTTCATCGCCGCCTTGACCAGCCGGGCCGGCTTTCCCTTGCGATCGGTGAAGACCGGGATGTCGATACGCCCACCCAGGGTCTCCAGCTGATCGATCGCCGCCGGTCGCTGCAGGTCGGCTGCGACCAGCAGGGGCTTTCTGCCCTGTTGGGAGAGGAGCCGAGCCAGCTTCCCGGCTGTAGTGGTCTTGCCCGAGCCTTGCAGGCCGACCATGAGGATGGTCAGCGGAGGTGCGCCTCTCTCGAGTGGGGCCGTCTCCGACCCGAGAGTGGTGACCAGCTCCTCGTGGACGATCTTGATCACCTGCTGCCCCGGTGACAGGGACTTGGAGACGTCTTCGCCCAGGGCTCGCTCCTTCACCCTCCCCAGGAAGTCCCTGACCACCTTGACGTTGACGTCGGCCTCGAGAAGGGCCAGACGTACCTCACGAAGGGCGGAGTCGATGTCTCTCTCCGACAGCCGTCCCTTGCTCCGCAAGGAGGCAAAGACGGTTTCGAATCGTTGGGTGAGGCTGTCGAACATCGGGCGACAACGGTAGATGGGGACCAGGTGCTATGGACTAGCCCGACGCGATGTCGCGCCGTCGGAACCCGGCAAGACCGGCTCCGACCAGGACCGCAGAGATCGCAACCAGGATCGCCAGCGGCAGGACTTCGAGGTCCTCGGCAGGAAAGAGCGGGATATGGCTGAAAGGCGAGAGATTGAGAGTCCACTGCGGGAACTGGAGGATCTGGCCCAGCTGTCCCAGGATCAGGGACAGCACCAGGACACTCCAACTGAGACCGGTGCGGCTCGGAGCGAGCCCATAGAGAGCCATGGCCGTTCCGGTCAGAACCCAGACCGCGGGCACCTGGACCATGGCCGCGCCCAGCACTCTCGTCGCCTGGCCGGCGACATCGCCTGTGATGGCTCCGTAGGTGGCGCCGGACACGAGACCGGCCACAGCCAGGATCAAAACCGGGCCCAGGACGCCAAAGAGCAGATGGCTCCACGCCCAGCCAACCCGCGGGGTGGCGGTGGCCAGCACCGGTTCGGCCCGGAGCCCCTCTTCCTCGATCTGCAGTCGGAGAACGGCCCGGATTGCGTAGGCCGAGGTCACGATGGCGATGATCCCGACCGCGGCCGAGAAGAAGGCGTCGGTGAGCCCCTGTTCCCCACCCAGCTGCTCGAAGATCTCCAAGAGCTGGGGGTTCCCCTCGAGCATGTCCCCGACACTGTCAGCAGCGGCTCCGTAGACCCCGCCCAGCACCGCCAGGCCGGCGGTCCAGGCAAAGACAGAGCCGCGGTGGAGTCGCCAGGCGAGGCCGAGCGCGCTGCCCAAACCCGCCCCGGCGTCGGCCGGCCCCGAGCGGGGCGGGAAAGCTCCCGCACCCACGTCGCGTCTGGAGGCTATGGCAATGGCGCCAAGGATCGTGCTTGCTCCGAGAAAGCCCCAGAGCGCCAGGACCCACCACTCCTCCCCGGCGAACGGCCGGAGCCGGCTGAACCAGCCGATCGGGGAGAGCCAGGACAACCACTCCACGCTCTCGCCCCCGGAATCGCCGCCCATCCTCAGGAGGAAGGCCAGTCCGGCGGCCCCGACGGCGAGCCCCCGGGCCGTGGAAGCGGCCTCGGTGAACTGTGCTGCCAGGGCGCCCACCCCGGCAAAGGCGACGGTCACCCCCAAGAAGCCGAGACCAAAGGCGAGCGAGCCTTCCAAGGGCAGGCCGACACCGACCAGCCCCGCGGTGAGGATCGCGCCGAGGACCACGCCGGC
The DNA here is from genome assembly GCA_035462175.1 of Acidimicrobiia bacterium. Lineage (GTDB taxonomy): Bacteria > Actinomycetota > Acidimicrobiia > Spongiisociales > ZC4RG35 > JARDZU01. Next base: position 31,467 of record DATHUP010000007.1, read on the forward strand.
GCCGACGGTCACGATCATGGCCGCTGCCAGCGGAGCATTGCGACCCAATACCGTGGAACCGAGCAACTCTCGGCGGCCGGTCTCCTCTTCTTCCCGGGTGTGACGGATCATGGTCAGTACCGCCATCAGGGCCACGATGAAGGCTCCCAGAGTCCCCGATCGCCATGCGGTCAGACCTCCGATGCTCGAGTCGTAAAGGGGGCCGAGCAGCGAGGTCAGGGCGGGACTCGAGGCCACGGTTGCAGCCAAGCCCTGACGCGAGGCCTCGTCGGGATAGAGCCCGATGAAGGCGTTGGCGGTGGCGATCGGGACCAGGGCGAGGATGGAGACCCACACAGCGAGTCGAAGCCGTTCCCGCCTGAGGACGAACCGGGTGAGCTTGCCGGTTGCGGTGAACGTGCTCACTGACGGATCTCCCCATCCTCGTAGTGACGCATGAACAGTTCTTCGAGCGTGGGAGGATGGCTGACCAGGCTCTCCACGCCGAGCGGGGCCAGGGTCCGCACCACGTCGGCCAGCCGGTCGGAGTCGACCTCGAACTCCACGCGATGGTCGTGGAGCCGCAGGTCGTGGACACCGGCCAAGGCGGCCACTGGTGCGGGATCGGAGCCGAGCTCGGCGATGATCGTGGTCCGGGTCAGATGACGCAGCTGGCCAAGTGTCCCTGTCTCCACGGTCTTGCCCTTGCGCACGATGCTGATCCGGTCGCACAGGGCCTCGACCTCGGCCAGGATGTGGCTGGCGAGGAGCACAGTCCGACCGTTGTCGCGGTCCTCCTCGATGCACGCACGAAACTGAGCCTCCATCAGCGGGTCGAGGCCCGCAGTCGGCTCGTCGAGGATGAGAAGCTCCACGTTGGAGGCGAGAGCCGCCACCAGGGCGACCTTCTGCCGGTTTCCCTTGGAATAGGTCCGGCCCTTCTTGGTCGGATCCAGGTCGAACTGGTCGAGAAGCTGCGCCTTCTTCCCGGAGTCGAGACCGCCCCGGAGACGGCCCAGAAGGTCGATCACCTCTCCCCCGGTGAGATTGGGCCACAGCATGACATCGCCCGGCACGTAGGCGAGACGCCGGTGGAGCTCTGTCGCCTCGCTCCAAGGATCGCCCCCGAGCAGCGAGGCAGAGCCGGCATCGTGGCGGAGGAGACCGAGAAGGACGCGGATGGTGGTGGTTTTCCCTGCCCCATTCGGGCCGAGGAAACCGTGGACCTCCCCGGTGGCCACCTCGAGGTCGAGCCCGTCGAGGGCGCGCACCTGGCCGAAGTTCTTCACCAGACCGGAGACGGATATCGAAGTGCTCATGACGGGCGATGATAGCACTGAGGCTGAACACGCGTTTAACATGCTGATCATGCGTTCAGCAACAGGGAGCGAAGACCTCACCACCAGGGCCCGGATCCGTGACGCCGCCCTGTCCCGATTCCCTCGAGACGGGTTCGGTGGGACGACCATCAGGGCGGTGGCGGCCGACGCCGGCGTCTCTCCCGCTCTGGTGGTTCATCACTTCGGCTCCAAGGATGGGCTGCGCGAGGCGTGTGACCAATACGTGGTGCGTCTCTTTCGAGAGACGAAGGAGGCCGCACTGAAGGATGAGAACCTCTTCAGCCGGTCCTTTGCCGCCACCGCCTACCAGATGGCCCAGCCGCTCCTTCGTTATCTGGGCTGGGCCTTGTCCCGGGGCCATGAGGCGGCCGGCGAGCTGTTCGACGAGATGGTGCGCGAGGGGATCGAAGTGTCACGGATCGCCATCGCCAAGGGGCTGATCTACGACTCCCCCGATCTGGAGACGAGGGTGGCTGTCCAGATGGCGATGCAATTGGGCGCGGTGGTGATGCACTCGCACCTGCAGCGGGCACTGGACATCGATCTCCTCACCTCCGAGGGCTTGGCCGCGGTCACGCCGGCCATGCTCGAGATCTTCGGCGGGCTGTTCAAACCCGAGGTCCTGGAAGGGATCAAGGATGCCTACATCGAGGGCAGCCAGGAAGATGGATTGCTCACGGCGTAGGTAACGGCGAACCGCACCCGGCTCCGCGAACGTATTGGCTGACGCCGACGCGTATGCGAACGATTGCGTAAGGTCAGAGGAGGATTCCGGGCCCCACCGGAATCAGCGGAACGGAGGCGTCCATGTATCCGAGCAAGTTCGACTATCTCGTCCCAGAGACCATCGACGACGCCCTCGGCGTCCTCGCCGAGAAAGGGCCCGAGATCAAGATCCTGGCCGGCGGGCAGAGCTTGGTGCCCATGATGAAGCTGCGGCTGGCCAACCCGCCGGCACTGCTCGACATCAACCGGCTTCCCGACCTCGACTTCATCGAGTCCTCCAACGGCCACCTTCGAATCGGCGCTCTGGTGAGGCACAACCATGTGGTCAGGTCCGACGAGGTCAAAGCCGCCAACCACACGGTGGCCGCGGCCGCCCCTTGGGTCTCCGACCCCATCGTGCGCAACCTCGGCACCGTGTGCGGGTCACTGGCCCATCACGACCCGGAGGGAGACTGGGCCTCGGTGATGCTGGCCACGGGTGCAGAAGTCGTCCTGCGAAGCACCCAAGGGGAACGGGTGCTCCCCATCACCGATTTCTGCGTCGACATGTTCCAGACCATGTGCCGGCCCGATGAGCTGGTGACAGAAGTCCGGGTCAACAAGCACAGCGCCCGGGGCGGCGGCGACTACCAGAAGCTGGAACGCAAAGTCGGGGACTACGCCACAGTGGGTGTGGCCACATCGCTGGAACTGGATGAGGACGGCTCGATCAGCGAAGCCGGGATCGCCCTCACCTCGGTCTACGCCCACAATCTCAAGGTCACCGAGGCCGAGGACCTGCTCCGGGGCAATCAGCCCGGCACCGAGCTCTTCAAGGAAGCCGCCGCCATCGCCGGAGCGGCGTGCGACCCGGCCGACGATCATCGGGGAACCGCCGCCTACAAGCGACATGTGGTCGGTGTGTTCACCGAGCGGGGTCTGGCCAAGTCGCTCGAGATCGCCCAGGGAGGTCAATCGTGAACGTCACAGTCAACATCAACGGGGCCGAGCGCTCGGCGGAGGTGGAGCCGAGGCTGCTGCTCACCGACTTCATCCGGGTGACCCTGGGCCTCACCGGGACGCACATCGGCTGCGACACCACCAGCTGCGGCGTGTGCACCGTCCTCCTCGACGGGGTGCCGGTCAAGTCGTGCACCGTGTTCGCAGTCCAGGCCAACGGGCGCAGCATCACCACGGTCGAGGGCCTCAAGCAGAACGGCCAGCTCTCACCGATCCAGCAGGCGTTTCACCAGGAGCACGGTCTCCAGTGCGGATTCTGCACCCCGGCAATGATGCTGGTGGGGACCGCATTGCTCGAGGAGAACCCCGACCCGACCGACGACGAGATCCGATGGGCGATATCGGGGAACCTGTGCCGGTGCACCGGATACATGAACATCGTCAAGTCGATCCAGGCAGCAGCCGCCATGAAGAGTGAGGAAGTCTCAGCATGACCACCACCGCCGAACCACACAGCCTGTTGACGACTCCGGAGGTGAGCGGGCTCGGTCACAGCCGCAAGCGGGTCGAAGACGCCCGATTCGTCGAAGGAAGAGGCAACTACGTCGACGACATTGTGCTCCCGGGGATGTTGCACATGGCGATCCACCGCAGCCCGCTCGCCCACGCCCGCATCCTCTCCATCGACACGTCGGAAGCAGCGGCGATGGAAGGTGTGATAGCCGTGGTCACCGGCGAATTGCTGGCCGGATACAACCTGGCCTGGATGCCAACCATGTCCGGGGACACCCAGGCGGTCCTGGCCACCGACAAGGTCCGTTTCCAGGGCCAGGAGATCGCCGCGGTCATCGCCACCGACCGGTACCTGGCCCAGGACGCGGCGGACAGGATCGTGGTCGAATACGAGGAGCTGGAGTCGATCGTCACCCCGCAGCGGTCGCTGGAGCCCGACGCCCCCCTGATCCGCGACGACAAGGAGGGCCAGACCAGCAACGAGTGCTACACCTGGGAGTCGGGCGACAAGGAAGCCACCGACGCCGCCTTCGCCCAAGCGGACAAAGTCGTGTCCCTCGATACCTTCTACCCGCGCTCGCACCCCGCTCCGCTGGAGACCTGCGCCATCGTGGCCGACGTCAACTCGGCCACCGGTCAGGCAACGCTGTACATGACGTCTCAGGCGCCGCACGCCCACCGAACCGTGTTCGCACTGGTCGCCGGCCTCCCCGAGCAGAACATCCGGATCGTCTCCCCCGACATCGGTGGCGGGTTCGGCAACAAGGTGCCCGTCTACCCGGGGTACGTGGTGGCCACCGCCGCCTCACTGGTGATCGGCAAGCCCGTGAAGTGGGTCGAGACCAGGACCGAGAACCTGATCTCCACCGGTTTCGGCCGCGATTACCACATGCACGGGGAGCTGGCCGTAACCAATGAGGGAAAGATCCTCGGCCTGAAGGTGGACATGCTCTCCGACCAGGGGGCCTTCTTCTCCGACGCCCAGCCCACCAAGTTCAAGGCGGGGTTGTTCCACATCGTGACCGGCTCCTACGACTATCCGGTGGCCCACGTCACCACCCGGGGCGCCTACACCAACAAGGCGCCCGGTGGTGTCGCCTATCGCTGCTCGTTCCGGGTGACCGAGGCCTCATACATGATCGAGCGCCTGGTGCAGAACGCCGCGTACGAGCTGGGGATGGACCCGGCTGAGTTCCGGATGAATAACTTCATCAAGAAGGACCAGTTCCCCTATCTCTCCCCGACCGGGTTCGTCTACGACTCCGGCGATTACGAGGGAGCGATGAAGCTGGCCCTGGACATGGTCGGCTACGACGAGATCCAAAAAGAGAAGGAACAGGCTCGGGCCGAAGGACGTCTCGTCGGCATCGGGATCGCCTCGTTCACCGAGGTGGTCGGGGCGGGCCATGGCGACGATTACGACATCCTCGGGCTCCGCATGTTCGACTCGGCCGAGCTACGAGTGCACCCCACCGGGAAGGCGATCCTGAAGCTCGGTGTGCGCAGCCAGGGCCAGGGGCACGAGACCACCTTCGCCCAGATCGTGGCAGAGGAGCTGGGCATACCCGCATCCGACATCAAGGTCGTGGAGGGCGACACCGACAACACGCCCTACGGTCTCGGCACCTATGCCTCCCGGTCGACGCCGGTTGCCGGCGCCGCCACCGCCGTGATCGCACGAAAGCTGAGGGACAAGGCCAAGAAGATCGCGGCCCATCTCCTCGAGGCATCCGAGGACGACCTGGAGTGGGAGGTGGGCAAGTTCTCGGTCAAAGGCGACCCGGAGTCCTCGGTGACCATCCAGGACATCGCCTTCGCCGCCTACACCAATGTTCCCGAGAGCATCGAGGCCGGGCTCGAGGGGGTCCACTACTACGACCCGCCCAACATGACCTATCCGTTCGGCACCTACATCGTCGTGGTCGACATCGACCCCGACACCGGGCAGTGGAAGGTGCGGAGGATGGTGGCCGTCGACGACTGTGGGGTGAGGATCAACCCGATGATCGTCGAAGGGCAGATCCACGGCGGGCTCACCGAAGGGTACGCCATGTCCTCGATGCAGCACATCAGCTTCGACGAGCAGGGCAACTGCATCGGCTCCAATTTCCTCGACTATCTCGTCCCAACCGCCTGGGAGACACCCCGGTTCGAGCTGGGGGCGACGGTGACCCCGTCGCCACACCACCCGATCGGCGCCAAGGGGGTGGGTGAGTCGGCCACCGTCGGCTCCCCCGCCGCATTTGTCAACGCGGTCATCGACGCCTTGTGGCCTCTGGGTATTCGCAACATCGACATGCCGGTGTCGGCGGACCGGGTGTGGGCGGCGATGGAAGAGGCCAAGAGCTGAGGAGTCGTAGATGAACCGCGAGCTGCTCACGCTGGCGGCGGAGCTCAGTCGGCGGCACCAGCCGTTCCTGGTGGCGACCGTGGTCTGGGCCCGCGGGCCCTCGTCGGGCAAACGCGGCTCGTCGGCCATCATCGACGCCGGGGGAAACGTCACCGGGTGGATCGGAGGTGCCTGCGCCGAGCCTGTGGTGAGACGTGAGGCCAGGGAAGCGATCGCCGATGGCAAACCGAGGCTGCTCTTCCTGGGCACTCCAGAGGACATCCGGGAGATCGATCGACCCGATGTGATCTCGGTGCCCATCTCCTGCACCAGCGAAGGCGCACTGGAGGTGTTCTTGGAACCGATGCTGCCCCAACCCCATGTCGTCGCGGTGGGACGCTCCCCGGCGGTGAAGACCCTCACCAATGTCGCCGCCGCCCTCGACTGGCGGGTGACCGTGGTCGACGACAACGGCGATCCTGCCGACCACCCCGGTGCCGGGCAGGTGATCACCTCGCTGGCCATGCCCGACGAGATCGATTCCCGCACCTCGATAGTGGTGGCCACCCAGGGCCATTACGACGAGCCGGCGTTGGAGGCGGCGCTGGGGACCGATGCCGGCTACATCGGCCTGGTGGCTTCGGCAAAGCGGGCCGAGACCGTTCTCGGCTATCTCCGCGACCGTGGCCTCCCCCGGGGGCAGCTCGACCGTATCACCGCCCCCGCCGGGATCGACCTCGGTCATATCCAGCATCGGGAGATCGGCCTGGCCATCATCGCCGAGTTGGTGGCGATGCGCGCATCGGGCGAGATGAGCGGCGGGGCCGGTCATCAGGAGCACGTCCATACCGCCATCGACCCCGTCTGCCAGATGGAAGTGGAGGTGGCTTCCGCACGCTGGATCAGCGAGCACCAGGGCGAGACCTACTACTTCTGCGCACCAGGCTGCAAGACGGCGTTCGAGAAGGAGCCCCTCTCCTTCTTGGCATCAGAAGCCACTTAGGCTTTCGGTGTGATCCCCGACACGATCGAAGCTCTCGAGAAGCGCCTCGACGATCTCGACTACTTCGCCGATGAGAGCCTGCTCGTCGCCATCCATCTTGCCGTCCACCTGGGACGCCCCTTGTTCCTGGAGGGCGAGGCCGGTGTGGGCAAGACGGAGGTGGCCAAGGTCCTCGCAGCCATGACCGGCGCCGACCTGATCAGGCTTCAGTGTTACGAGGGACTCGACGTCGGCCAGGCTCTATACGAGTGGGACTACGCCCGGCAGATGATGGCCATCCGCCTCCTAGAGGCGCGCGGCGCCGGGGCAACGGCGACGCCCGAAGACATCATGAGCCGGGAGTATCTCATCGCCCGTCCCCTGCTCCAGGCGATCGAGGCCAGCAAAGACGGGCACCGCCCGGTCCTCTTGATCGACGAGCTGGACCGGGCCGACGAGGAGTTCGAAGCCTTTCTCCTCGAGCTGCTGTCCGACTTCCAGGTCACCATCCCAGAGATCGGGACGATCAAGGCGCAGAGCCGACCCATCGTGGTCCTCACCTCGAACCGGACCCGTGAGATCCACGATGCCCTGAAACGTCGCTGTGTCTACCACTGGATCGACTATCCCACTCCGGCCCGCGAGTCCGAGATCATCACCCGCAAGGTCCCCGACGTCGAGGGCAAGCTCGCCGACTCGTTGGCCGATGCGATGCGACGGCTGCGGGAGATGGAGCTGTTCAAGCCGCCCGGTGTGGCTGAGACCCTCGACTGGGCCGAGTCGCTTCGTCTCCTCCAGGCGGGCGAGCTGACCGGGGCCACGATCGAGAGCACCCTGGGCGTGGTCCTCAAGTACAAGGACGACATCGACATGGTCCGCGCTGCCGGAGTCGACAGCCTGGTGGGATGAGCCGGCCCGGCCTGATCGACCAACTCGCCGTCTTCTCGGCGGCCCTTCGCAGCCGGGGCCTGACCATCACCGCCGACCAGACCGCCGACATGGCTCGCGCGCTCTCCCTGGTGGACCTGTCCCGGAGGTCCCGGGCGTCGGCATCGCTCCGGTCGCTGTCGGTCACCGACCCGGCTCAGATCCCGCTCTTCGACGAGGAGTTCGAGAAGTTCTTCGACCGGATAGGGGGCCCCGATCTCGTCGATCGCAACCCGGACGCCGAGAAGTCCGGTGGCGCCGGCTACACACTCCAGGGAAGCGCAGGAAGCTCCTCGACCGAGGTGGCAGAGCAGGGGGGCGCCTCGGCGGTGGAGCGCATATCCACCCGAGACTTCGCCGACCTCGACGACGACGACCTGCAGGAGGCGAGACGCCTGGTCATGAAGATGATGTGGCACCCCACCGACTACAAGACCCGCAGGTGGGCGGGCGGCGATGGGAGCCGCCTCGACGTGCGACGCACCTTGCACCGGGCGGTCGGGCCCACCGGCGACCTGATGCTGATCGACTGGAAGGAGAGGACGAGAAAGGAGCGGCCGCTGATCATCATCGCCGACATCTCGGGGTCCATGGAGAAGTACTCCGACATCTTCCTGGTATTCGCCCATGCCGCACAGCGCAGACTCCGGGAGGTGGAGATCTTCACATTCTCGACGCACCTGAGCCGGATAACCGACGAAATGCGCCGCCGCGACACCAGGGCCGCCCTGGCCCGTGTCTCCCGGAGAGTCACCGATTGGTCGGGGGGAACCCAGATCGGAGAGGCGCTGGCCGAGTGGAACCGACGCTGGAGTCGACGGCTCGCCCGTGGAGGGCCCGTGGTGATGATCCTCTCCGACGGCTGGGATTGTGGCGACTCCGAGGTCCTCGCGATCGAGATGGCCCGATTGGCCCGGTCGGTCCACCAGGTGATCTGGCTGAACCCACTGGCCGCCAGGGCTTCGTACCAGCCGCTGACCCGGGGCATGCAGGCGGTCCTCCCTCATGTCGACCAGCTATTGCCGGCAGCTAGCGTCAACGACTTCAGAGGGGTGATCCGGGTGCTCGATTCCGTGGCTGGAGCAAGACGATGAGAGGGCAACTCGAGGTGCGCAATCGCTGGGCCGGTGCGGGCAAGAAAGTCGCAGTGGCCACGGTGATCCGGGTGCACGGCAGCGCCCCGAGACCGGAGGGGTCCAAGTTCCTGGTCTCCGATGCCGGTGACATGGAAGGCTCGGTGAGCGGGGGCTGCGTGGAAAACGACGTCTTCCTCCACGCCCAGGAAGTGATCGAGACCGGCAAGCCGAAGACCGTCACCTACGGGATCGCCGACGACGACGCCTTCGAGGTGGGGATGGCCTGCGGGGGGACCATCGACGTCTTCATCGAGCCGTGGTGAGGCCTCTCGAAGCGATCCAGGGCATTCTCGACCGTGAGGAGTACGGGGCGGTCGTCACCTTCGTCGAGGGGCCACTGGTCGGCTCGAAGGCGGTGATCGACTCGCGCGGAGACGTGGCAGCGGGCGAGCTTCCCGCCGAGATCTCGGCCCATGTCACCGAAGACGCCCTCCAGCTGATGAACCACGAGCAGCACCGGGCGATGGAGTACCCGCCCCACACTGTGTTCGTCGAGTCGCTGGCCCCGCCCCAGGAGATGGTGATCGTCGGCGCCGTCCACATCGGGCAGTCCTTGGCCAGCTTCGCCGCCCAGATGGGTTACCGGGTCACCGTCATCGACTCCCGTGAAGCTTTCGCCACCGAAGAACGGTTCCCCGGGGCCAGGATCCTGGTCGGCTGGCCCGCGGACGTCATCGACCAGGTCCCACTCGACCGACGAACTTGGCTGGTCATCTTGTCCCACGACAAGCGCTTCGAGGACCCGGTCCTGGCCGCGGCGTTGAAGAGCCCGGTCCGCTACATCGGCTGCATGGGCAGCCGTCGCACCCAGGACCTCCGGGTCGAGCGGCTGGGTGACATGGGTTTCTCCGGGGAGGACATCGCCCGGGTGCGGGGGCCGGTCGGTCTCGACATCGGGGCGGAGAGCCCCCAGGAGGTCGCCGTCTCCATCCTGGCCGAGATGACCCTGGTCCGCTACGGCCACGGCACCGGACTCTCTCTGCATGGCATCGAGGGCCGGGTCCACAAGCAGAGGCCCGAAGACGCTTGAGCAGCGTCGTCCTGGGCGCCGCGGCTCGGTGAATACCCTGTCCGGGTGACACAGAACCCGGACGAGGCACTCCGAGCCGACATCAGACGGCTGGGAACCCAGCTCGGCGACGCCCTGGTGCGACAGCACGGCCCCGACTTGCTCGACCTGGTCGAGGAGGTCCGGGCCCTGGGCAAGTCGTCGCGTCGAGGTGGGAGCACCGAGGCGGCGGCCCGACTCGACGAGTTGCTCGCCGACCTGTCGATCGACGACGTCATCCCTCTGGTGAGGGCGTTCACCGCCTACTTCTACCTGGCCAACGTGGCCGAGCAGGTGCACCGGATCGATCAGCTCGGGATCGCCCACTTGGGGCTGGCGGCGACCGTGGACCGGGTGCTCGAAGCCGGAGTGGACCCGGGGATCACGGCCGAGGTGATGGGCCGGCTCGAGATGCGACCGGTGTTCACCGCTCACCCGACCGAGGCCGCCCGGCGCTCGATCCTCAGCAAGACCGTGAACCTGGCCGAGTTGATCGAAGAGCGTCTCGAGGCTCCCGACGACGAGCTGGACCGGATCGATCGCAGGACCGCCGAGCTGATCGACCTCATCTGGCAGACCGACGAGCTGCGTCTCGAGAAGCCGAGCCCGGTCGACGAGGCGCGGTCCGCCCTCTACTACCTGGTTCAGATCGCCTCCAACGTCATGCCCGATCTCGGTGAGCGGGTCGCCGTCGAGCTGACCCGGCTCGGGGTGACCCCGCGACCCAACCCGATTCGGTTCGGCTCCTGGGTGGGCGGCGACCGTGACGGCAACCCGGAGGTGACGCCCCAGACCACCGCAGAGACGTTGCTCCTCCAACACGACCGCGGGCTCCGGCATCTCATCGAGCTGGTGGAGGAGCTGTCCGAGGAGCTCTCGGTCTCCGAGCGTCTCGCCCCGGTCAGCGACTCCCTCCGCAGCTCCCTGGAGAGGGACCGCGAGGCTCTGCCCGATGTCTGGCTGCGGGAGCGTCGTCGCACCGAGTCCGAGCCCTACCGGCTCAAGTGCTCCTATATCCACGCCCGCCTGATCAACACCAATCACCGCTTCCACAGCGGACTGCCCCATGTCGAAGCCCGGGATTACGCCCATCCCGACCAACTTCTCGACGAGCTCGACATGATGAGCGAGTCCCTGATCGGGGCTAAGGGCGAGCTGATCGCCCGCGGGGCGGTGGCCCGGCTCCGTCGTGCGGTGGAGACATTCGGGTTCCAGATGGCCACTCTCGACATCAGGGAGCACGCCTCCAAGCATCGGGAGGCCGTGGTCGAGCTGTTCTCCCTGGTCGGAGTCGATTATCAGACCATGGAGCCGGGGGCGCGGCGCCTCGCCCTCTCCACGGAGCTGGAGGGGACGCGGCCTTTGAGCGGTCTGACCACGACGCTGAGCGAGGCGTCGGACCGGACCCTGGAGACCTTTCATGCCATCAGAGAGTCCAAGAGGCGTTACGGAGACCAGGTGATCGAGAGCTACATCATCTCCATGACCGAAACCGCTGCCGACGTCCTCGAGACCGCGGTGCTGGCCCGAGAGGCCGGTCTCGTCGATCTCCGCCGGGGAATCGCGCAAATCGGGCTGGTCCCCCTGGTCGAGACCATCACCGATCTGCGCAACGCGGGAACCCTGCTCGAGGACTTGTTCACCGATCGTCAGTACCGGCAGATCCTGGCACTGCGCGGCGACAGCCAGGAGGTGGTTCTCGGCTACTCCGACTCGAACAAAGAGGGGGGCATCACCACCAGCCAGTGGGAGATCTACAAGGCGCAGCGAGCGATGAGAAACGTGGCCGAGGCACACGGGATCCATCTCCGTCTCTTTCACGGCAGAGGTGGGACGATCGGCCGCGGCGGCGGCCCCACCCATGCCGCAATCCTGGCCCAGCCCTATGGGACCATCGCCGGAGACCTCAAGGTCACCGAGCAGGGCGAGGTGATCTCTGAGAAATACGGCCACCCCGAGATCGCCGCCCGCAACCTGGAACTGGCCCTCGCCTCGGTCCTGGAGTCCTCACTCCTCCACCGCCGCTCCCGCAAGCCCAAGGACGTGCTCGATCGGTGGACCGAGGCTATGGAGTGCTTCTCGACCGAGGCATACGCTTCCTACCGGGACTTCGTCGGCCACCCCAGCCTGGTCCCCTATTTCCTCTCCTCCACCCCGGTCGAGGAGCTGGGCCGGCTCAACCTGGGGAGCAGACCCTCGCGTCGACCCGGCGGCGTGGGGGGCATCGAGGACCTTCGCGCCATCCCATGGGTGTTCGGCTGGACCCAGACGAGACAGATAGTCCCGGGCTGGTTCGGGGTCGGCGCCGGGATCAGGGCGGCCCGAAAGGCCGGGTTCGGGGAGGTGCTGGGCGAGATGGCCGCCGAATGGGGCTTCTTCCAGACTTTTCTCTCCAATGTCGAGATGACCCTGGCCAAGACCGACCTCGACATCGCCGGACGCTATGTGGCCAGTCTGGTCCCTGGCGAGCACCGAGGATTGCTCGACCTGGTCCGTTCCGAATCCGAGCTGACCACCGAGGAGATCCTCTCCCTGAGGCGCGCTCCCGATCTCCTCGGAGATCTGCCGGTCCTCAAGAGGACCCTCGCCGTCCGCGACATCTACCTCGACCCGATCAACTATCTCCAGGTCTCTTTGTTGGGCCGAAGCCGCGCCGGAGAGTCGGGTGACGAGCTGAGCCGTGCCCTCCTGCTCACCGTGAACGGCATCGCGGCCGGAATGAGGAACACCGGCTGAGCTGTGCTCAGCCGGTGTTCCCATAGTCGGTAGTCCGTGGTCGGAATTTCCGTATGCCGACTACCGAGAACCGAATACTGAGCATGGGCCCGGCCAATAGGCTGGGGCGATGCTCACGCTTCTCGACCATCCCCTCGCCGCAGATCTGCTCTCGGTGCTGCGCACCAAGGACACCGAGCCACCCGAGTTTCGCCAGACGACCGAACGTCTCGGCTATCTCCTCGTGGCCGAGGCCTTGTCCGACATGTCGACGGTGGACGTCGAGATCAACACGCCACTGGAAACGACCACCGGCCAACAGCTCCGCCGTCCGGTGGTGGCGGTGGCCGTGCTCAGGGCAGGTCTCGGTCTTCTCGAGTCGGTTCTGACTCTCGTCCCCGATGCCGCCATCGGATTCGCCGGGGTCCAGCGCAACGAGGAGACGGCCGAGCCCATCGAGTACTACAACAAATTCCCCGAGCTCTCCTCGGCCCGGGTCCTGATCCTCGAGCCGATGCTGGCCACCGGCGGTTCCCTCTCCTGGGCCATCGACAAGGTCAAGGAGAACGGCGCCAAGGACATCACCGCCGTCTGTGTTGTGACTGCCCCCGAAGGCCTCTCGGTGATCGAGCAGAATCATCCCGACGTTCGCATCGTCGCCGCTGCCCTCGACCGCGAGCTCAACCCCTCCTTCTACATCGCCCCCGGCCTGGGCGACATGGGGGATCGGCTCTTCGGGACCCTGTGACCCGCTTCGAGGACACGGTCCTCGAAGTCATCTCATCGCTCGGGCCCGGCGAGGTGGTCACCTACGGCGAGGTCGCCGAGCAGGCGGGATTTCCCGGCGCAGCGCGCGCGGTGGGCACCGTGCTCCGAAACTGCGACGAGGGCGTTCCCTGGTGGAGGGTGGTTGGGGCAGGCGGCCACATCCGGACACCGCCGCGGGTGCGGCAGGCAAGATTGCTCAGGGACGAAGGCGTCCTCGTCGTCGGAGGAAAGGTGATGACGGTCAGGAACCGTTGAGCCGTTCGCCGCGTCCAAATACCATGAACTCGAAAACTCGTCTGCAAACCATCGCAGCTATCAGCGGCCTGGCCGTCCTCCTGGCGGCCTGTGGCTCCACGCCCCAGGTCACGGTCAACAACTCGGAAGCGGCGCAGACGGGCATCTCCGTCTCCGGCATGGGCGAGGTGACAGGCGCCCCGGACACGGTCGAGATCGACCTCGGCGTGTCGGTGCTCAGCGAAACAGTCGACGAGGCGACCGCCACCGCGGCGGAACGGGCAGAAGCTCTGATTGCGGCGCTGACCTCGAACGGCGTCGCCCGCGAGGACATCACCACCACCGACTACTCGATCTACCCCGAATACGACTACTCGCGCAACCAGGAGCGTCTCGTCGGCTACCGGGTGAACAATACGGTACGAGCCAAAGTCAGGGACACGGGGAGCATCGGCTCGGTGCTCGACGCGGCCAGTGCCGCGGCCGGGGACGAAGCCCGGGTCAGCGGTTTGCGCTTCAGCATCGAGGACAACACCGAACTGGTTTCTGCCGCCCGAGAGGCGGCGTGGGAGGATGCCCTGGCCAAGGCGACCCAGCTTGCCGAGCTTTCGGGGCAGACCCTGGGCGAAGCTACCTCGATAACCGAGACGGTGAGCATGCCGCCGGTGCCTTTCCCCTACGAAGGCGACATTGCCGGCGCCGAGCGGGCCGTGACCCCGATCGAGCCGGGGACCTCGGCGGTGACGATCACCCTCCAGGTCCAATTCGCCCTGGAGGGCTGAGCCGGCCATACGCCACGGGCGGAATATCCGGCCCGGCTCTATCCTTGCCTCACATACGGGCCCCCTGATGAACGACCACTCACTCCGCATCTACGACTCGATGCTCGGGATGCTCTCCAACGCGGACAACCCGACACCAATGGTCCGACTCAGCCGTGTCGTCCCCTTCCAACACACCGAGGTCTACGCCAAGCTGGAGTGGTACAACCCGTTCGGCTCGGTGAAAGACCGGATCGCCTCCAACATGATCGAGAAGGCCCGGGAGCAGGGTGACCTGGTCGACGAGGATCTGGTCGAGCCCACGTCGGGAAACACCGGCCTCGGGCTGGCCATGATCGGAAACGCGCTCGGCTACAGCCTGACCACCCCACTCTCCACTGGCATACCCCTCGAGAAGCGGACGATGCTCCGCTTCTTCGGGGCGGCCGTCGAGGAGCTCGAAGACGATCTCTGCCCCGCTCCCTGGGCCCCGGAGGGTGCCATCGCCCGAGCGATGGAGATCGCGGAGAAGCCCGACTTCCACATGCTCAACCAATACAAGAACCCCTCCAATCCAGAGGCCCATTATCAGACGACCGGCCCGGAGGTGTGGCGGCAGACCGCGGGGACCGTCACCCATTTCGTGGCCAGCATGGGCACCTGCGGAACCATCACCGGGACCGGGCGCTTCCTCAAGGAGAAGAGCCGCCAGGTGCAAGTGATCGGGATCCACCCCGCCGAGGGCCATGACATCCCCGGAGTGCGCAGCATCCGCCAGCTGCAGCAGACCGAGTTCTTCCTCCCCGACGAGTACGACGGGATATTGGAGATATCCAACGAGGAGGCCTACGCCCTCACCCGCCGGCTCAACCAGGAGGAGAGCATCCCGGCCGGACCCAGCTCGGGCATGGCGCTGGCAGGGGCGCTGGCGACCATCCCCGACGCGCCCGGGAACCGGGTGGTCGTCATGTTCCCGGACAACGTCTTCAAGTACGCCTCCTCGATGGTGAGGCACATCGAGGGAATGGCTCCTGCGGTCATGCCACGGGCAAAGAGCAGACGCGAGGAGTTGTTCGACGCCATCATCGAGCACACCCGGCACAACCCCCATCTCACCATCGACGTAGATGCGGCCCACGACAGGTGGCAGACGGGCAGGTCATTCGTCGTCGACGTACGCCAGCCCGACGAGTTCGCCAGGGAGCACGTCCCCGGTTCCGTGAACATCCCCCTACTCGAGCTTCCCGACCGCCAGGACATGCTTCCCGCCGACCTGGACACTCCGGTCCTCACCGTATGTGCCAGGGGCAACATCTCGCTGCCGGGCGTCCTCTACCTCAACTCGCTGGGATACCGCGACGCACAGAGCGTCACCGGTGGGATGGGGGCCTGGGCGGAACGCGGGTTCGACACCGAGACCAACTCCTGATGCATCTTGGATTTGGCGTCGGCCCTGAACAGACTGCCGCCCATGCGGCACTTCCTCAACACCTTTGATTGGACCACACCGGAGCTTCAGTCGATGGTCGACGAGGCTCGCCGCCTGAAGACCTCCCCGTTCGGCGACGTGCTGGCCGGCAAGACCATCGCCCTGCTCTTCCTCAACAACTCGCTGCGGACCCGGACCTCGTTCGACGTCGGGGCTCGCCAGCTCGGCGGCCATGCCGTCGTCCTCTCCCCTTCCGGTGGGATGTGGCCCCTCGAGTTCGAGGACGGGGCGGTGATGCTGGGTGATGCGGAGGAGCACGTGAAGGAGGCGGCCAAGGTCCTCTCCCGGTATTGCGACCTCATCGGGATCCGGGCATTCCCCAAGTTCGAGGATTGGCAGGAGGACCGCAAGGATCGGATCCTGCGGGCCTTCGCCGCCCACTCCGAGGTGCCGGTGATCAACATGGAGACGATCACCCATCCCTGTCAGGAGCTGGCCCACATCATGGCGCTCCAAGAGAGACTGGGCTCCCTCCAGGGCAAGAAGTACGTACTCACCTGGAGTTATCACCCCAAACCGCTCAACACGGCAGTGGCCAACTCGGCACTGGTCGCCGCAGCCAAGTTCGGGATGGACGTGACCCTGCTCTGCCCCACCGAGGACTACATCCTCGACGATCGCTACATCGACATCGCCACCGAAGACGCACGGGCGAACGGGCGGAGTGTGACCATCACCCACGACATCGAGGCCGCCTACGACGGGGCCGACGTGGTCTACGCCAAGAGCTGGGGCGCCATCCCGTTCTTCGGGCGTTGGGACGAGGAGAAGCCGCTCCGTGACGAGTACCAGCACTTCATCGTCGACAAGGAGAAGATGTCGATGAGCAACGGCGCACTCGTCTCGCACTGTCTCCCCATGCGTCGCAACGTCATCATGACCGACGAGGTCTTCGACGGTCCCGATTGCATCGCCTACGAGGAAGCCGAGAACCGGCTCCACGTGCAGAAGGCGATCATGACCAGACTGGTGGGGCAATGAACCAAGCACAGGTGCCCAGCCCGAATCGGGACGTGCGCCAGACCATCGTCCACCTCCTCTCCAACATGAGTGACGGGAAGGAGATCCGCTCCTATCTGCAACGGTTCTCCCAGGTCGACCGGTCGCGCTTCGCGGTGATCAAGATCGGGGGCTCGGTGCTGGCCGACCACCTCGAGGAGACGGCGGCCGCCCTCGCCTTCCTTCACACGGTGGGTCTCACGCCGATCGTCATCCATGGTGGGGGTCCACAGCTCGACGAGGCGTTGAGCCGGCGAAACCTCGAGACCAAGAAGCTCGACGGCCTGCGCGTGACCGATGCCGACGTGCTCGACGCGGCCAGGAGCACCTTCATCGAGCAGAACATCCTCCTCGTCGAGGCGATCCGGGCTCAAGGCGTCTCCGCCCACGGTCTCACCGCCGGGGCCTTCGAGGCCGACTACGTCGACCGGGACAGGTACGGCCTGGTCGGCGAGCCGACCGAAGTTCACATCGCCCTGATCCGGTCCATCGTCGACTCGGGTGCGATCCCGATCCTGACCTGTCTCGGAGTGGCCGCCGGGGGGCAGATCGTCAACATGAACGCCGACTCGACCACCCGAGCCCTGGTCCACGCCGTGCAGCCGATGAAGATCATCTTCCTCGCCGACGTCGGCGGCCTGCTCGACGAGGACGACCGGGTCATCGAGTCGATCAACCTGGCCTCTGACTACGAGCAGCTGATGGCCCAGGAGTGGGTCCACTCCGGAATGAGGCTCAAGCTGGCCGAGATCAAGCGTCTCCTCGACGACACGCCCCTCTCCACCTCGGTGTCCATCACTACGCCTTCGGGTCTGGTCAAGGAGCTGTTCACCCATGGTGGCTCGGGCACCCTGGTGCGCAAGGGGGAGCTGATCGGCGTCGAGAAGGACAAGGCCGCCATCGACGAGGGCCAGGTGATCAAGCTGGTGGAGGAGGCGTTCGGGAGGACACTGCACGATGGTTGGTGGCACGCCCTCGACCTGGACACCGCCTACCTCTCCGAGAGCATGCGTGCCGGTGCCCTGGTGGCCCGGATCGACGACTTCGCCTACCTGGACAAGTTCGCCATCCTCGAAGATGCCCGTGGCGAGGGCCTGGCCCGCACCGTGTGGGCCCGGCTCACAGCCGACCACCCGGTTCTCTATTGGCGCTCGCGGACGGACAACGGGTTCAACTCCTTCTACGTGGAAGAGGCCGACGGATCGGTGAAGCGAGGGCCTTGGACCATCTTCTGGAAGGGTGAGACAGACTTCGGCCGCGTCGATGCTGTGGTGGAGAGAATCGCGGGCATGCCCGCATCCTTCGTCGGGGACGACGATGGCTGAGGGCCACCGGGTCGGGGTGGTGGGAGCCCGGGGCTACACCGGCGCCGAGCTGCTGCGTCTGATCCGGGATCATCCCCGGCTGGAACTGGCCTTCGCCGGCTCCCGGGAGCTGGATGGCCAACCGGTTCCCGGACAGGACGACATCCTGTTCGAGTCGATCGGGCCCGATGACCTGGCAAGCAGGGAGATCGAAGCGGTGTTCCTCGCCCTGCCCGACGGAGCGGGCCAACCCCACACACAGGCCGTCGGGGGGAACACCGTCATCGTCGACATCTCGGCCGATCACCGTTTCGACGACACCTGGCAATACGGTCTTCCTGAGCTGTTCCGCGAGAAGCTGAGAGGTGCAACCCGCATCGCCAACCCTGGGTGCTACGCCACCGCCACCCAGATCGCCCTCGCCCCCCTCGTGGACGCCATCTCGGGTGTTCCCGCCGTCTTCGGCGTCTCGGGCCACTCGGGCGCAGGTTCCGCCCCCGGGCCCCGCAACGACCCCGATCGTCTCGCCGACAACCTGATGCCCTACAAGCTGGTGGGACACAACCACGAGCGTGAGGCAACCCGTCACCTCGGCATCCCGGTCCGCTTCATGCCCCATGTCCATCCCGCCTTCCGCGGCCTGCTGGTCACGGCTCACGTCCCGTTGGGCCGGGCGACGAGCCAGGACGAGATCAGGGCCAGGTTCGAGGCGCACTACGCAGACGAGCCTTTGATCGAGATCCGCGACGGCATACCGGAGCTCAAGGATGGGACCGGGCACCCGGGCTTGATCCTCGGCGGTTTCCAGACCAGCGAGGACGGGCTCAATGCCGTGGTGGTGGCCGCCGAGGACAACCTGCTCAAGGGTGCCGCGGTGCAGGCGGTGCAGAACCTGAACCTGGCCCTGGGCCTTCCCGAGTTCGAAGGGCTCGTCGGGTGAGTCACAGGCGACTCGCATTGACTTCGCCCCGTCCGCCGCATATCTTTTCGGCCGTGTCACGTATGACGATGTGTGTGTGTCTCTGTGAGAGCTCTCGGGCGGGCCGCCCGGGCGCCGAGGCCACACGCCGTCTGCGCTCCTGAACGACGCCACCGCTCGAGAGCGACCCCCCCTTTTCCCGGCGTCTTCACCTGTTCGATTTCACAAAGGAGCGATGAACACATGCCTCATGCAAATCCCGACGCCCTGGTCACCACCGACTGGCTCAAAGCGAATCTGAGCGACCCCAACGTCCGGGTGGTCGAGGTCGACGAAGACGCGTCGGTCTACGACAAGGACCACATTCCCGGTGCGATCGCCTGGAGCTGGTCCGATGATCTCCACCATCCGCTGCGACGTGACTACCTGGACCAGGAAGGGTTCAGCAGCTTGCTCTCGAAGGCAGGCGTGGGCCCCGAGACCACCGTGGTGCTCTACGGCGGCAACAACAACTGGTTCGCGGCCTACGCCTACTGGCTGCTCAAGTACCGCGGCTTCGACAACGTCAAGTTGCTCGACGGCGGCCGGAAGAAGTGGAACGTCGAGTCGTTGCCGCTTGAATCCGAAAAACCCCAGATCACACCGACTCGGTTCACGATCAGCGGCCCCGAGCGTCCCCAGGTCCGCGCCTTTCGCGACCATGTCCTCGAGACACTCGGCTCGGCCACCCTGATCGACGTCCGGTCACCGGAGGAGTTCAGCGGCGAGAAGATCGCCCCCGATCATCTCCCCCAGGAGCAGCCATATGTGGCCGGTCACATCCCTGGAGCCCACAACATCCCCTGGGGCAAGGCAGCCAACGAGGACGGCACCTTCAAGTCCGCCGAGGAGTTGAGAGAGCTCTACGAGGGCGCCGGCGTGAACGGCGGTGAGATCATCGCCTATTGCCGTATCGGCGAGCGCTCGTCGCACACCTGGTTCGTATTGACCGAGTTGCTCGGGCACAGCGACGTCAAGAACTACGACGGGTCGTGGACCGAGTACGGGTCGTTGGTCAACGTGCCGGTGGAACGGGGCTGAGTCGAGACAACGACGGGGCTTCTGCTCAGGTGAGCGGGAAGGGCGACTGCATCCACCACGGAACCGGCGAAAGCTCGATCCTGGTGACCCACTTCACCCACCAGAAGCCCCGTCTCGCCGGGGCAACGATCCGGGCGGGAAAACCGTTCCCCCGGCTCAGAGGCTCACCGCCCACCCGGGTCACCAGCCATGTGCTCTCGAGATCCCGGACGGGGAACCTGCGGGCATACCCGGTGTGAGACCAGGCGACGAAACTGCGATGATCACCCGGGTCGAGAAGGTGATCGAGACGCACGCCGCTCCACTCCTGTTCCGAGTACCAGCCACCCGTGCAGTCGAGTACCGCGGCGAAAGTGTCCTGAGGCATCGCTTCCAGGTCGGCCAATGACATCCTCGTCCCGGCCATCGCGACGGTCCACGCCCCCGCCTCGATCGCGGGGACCCGATCGTCCAACCAGGAGGTGACGGGCAGTGCGCCGGGATCGTGTGACCCGCGTTGATGCATCCCGGTGAAGCGTCGCTCCCGCCCCGGCGCCTCCAGTGCCTCCAGGGCCCCTTCCCAGAGGAGCCAGAGCCCGGCCGCGGCCGCAGTGAGAACCGAGCCCCTCAGAAAAGCCCTGCGGTCGACGTCGAAGTGACGTGGCCTGACCGGGTGTCGCCGGAAGTGGTCAATGGCGAGACCCAGTGCGAGCACCGCACCACCGATGTGGATCTGGATCACGGTCACGGGGCCGATTCGGGAGATGTCGCCATGGGAATGGATGAGCCCCGAGACCAGGGTGATGACGACCAGACCGAGCAAGACCAAGGAGAACAACCTTCCCGGCGGCCTCTTACCCAGCCCGCGGCGAACGACCGTTGTCTTCCACGGAGCGAGCACGAGGATGGCGAGACCCGCCGCACCATGGATCGCGGCGGTGTCCAGAGGCCAATCGACCCCTATGGCCTGGCTGGCCAGACCGGTGATCACCGCAGTCAGCAGCAAGGCGGCCAGTGCCAGATTGGTCCTACGCCCCACACCGGTCTCCGGAGCCGTCCATAGGAGCGTTATACAGCAAGTGCGAGCTTCCAGTCAGCTCATGGCACGAGCGCACCGCGAGCCATTCCCTCCGGGTGGCGACCGCGATGGCGCGGGTGGGCGCCGGCTCAGGCGATAACGTCCCGACGATGGCATTCACTGCAGTCGAGTTGATCGAGACCAAGAGAGACGGGGGCTCGCTTTCCCCCGAGGCGATCGAATGGCTGATCCGGGCCTACACCGATGGCACCGTCACCGACTATCAGATGGCGGCCATGGCGATGGCCATCCTCCTCAACGGAATGACCACCGACGAGTTGGCCGCCTGGACCGAGGCGATGCTCCACTCAGGCGACGTCATGGACTTCTCCGACATCCCGGCGCCGAAGGTGGACAAGCACTCGACCGGCGGGGTGGGTGACAAGATCTCGATCCCCCTGGTTCCGCTGGTGGCCGTCTGTGGGGTGGCAGTTCCGATGATTTCTGGGCGTGGTCTCGCCTACACAGGTGGGACTCTGGACAAACTGGAGTCGATACCGGGCTTCACCACCCGCCTCGAACCGAGCCGGTTTCGCTCCATCCTCATCGAGCACGGGATGGTTCTCGCCGGGGCGTCGGAGACGATGGTCCCGGCGGACCGCAAGCTCTACGAGCTGCGCGACGCCACCGGGACCGTACCCTCCATCCCTCTGATCGCCTCCTCGATTATGTCCAAGAAGCTGGCCGAGGGTCTCGACGGGCTCCTCCTCGACGTGAAGACCGGCTCCGGGGCGTCCATCAAGGTCCTCGAGGACTCGCGCGCCTTGGCCCGGACCATGGTCGGTATCGGAACCAGAAACGGAGTGGAGACGGTTGCCCTGATCACATCCATGGATCAGCCTCTCGGGTATGAGGTGGGGAACGCCAACGAGATCAGGGAGTCTTTGGACGTGCTCCGCGGTGTGGGTCCCGAAGACGTCACCCAGCTCACCCTCGCCTTCGGCGAAGAGATGCTGGGATTGGCCGGCATCGACGGTGGGCGCGACCGTCTACGCGAAGCCATCCATTCCGGTGCAGCACTGCAGAAGCTGATCGACGTCACCATCGCCCAAGGCGGAGATCCTGCCGTGATCGAGAACCCTGATCTGCTCCCCAGCTGCGCCAATGAGACTGTGGTGGAGGCCGATAGGGACGGCTACGTCACCCGTTGCGACGCCCTCACCATCGGGGTAGCGGCCACCCGGCTCGGCGCCGGGCGCGAGCGGAAGGAGGACAGCATCGATCCCGGCGTCGGCATAACACTCGAGGCGAAAGTCGGTGATCGGGTCACAGCCGGCATGCCCCTGGCCCGAGTCCGATACTCGGATCAAGGCAGATGGGAAGCCCAGAGAGATCTGCTCGCATCCGCCTGGTCGATCGAAGACGGCGCCCCCCCTGCCCCGGAGCTCATCATCGAGCGGATCGGCGAGGCTGACGGAATTTGAGCGTTTACTCAAACCAGCCTCGGCTCGTTACCATCGCCCGCACCGAGCCCACCAAGGAGTAAGCGCGAATGAAGGTCGTCGTCTGCGTCAAGCAGATCCCCGACCCTGCCACGCCCTACCGTCTCGAGGAGGGGAGCAATTGGCTGATACGCCCCGAAGAGCAGATCCTCGACGACACCGACCGATACGGCGTGGAGATGGGCCTGCAACTCGCCCAGGATGGCCAGGGCACGGTGACACTGGTCAGCATGGGCCCCGCCGGGAACGGCCAAGGCATCCGCCAGGCACTGGCCATGGGAGCCGACAAGGCGGTCCTCGTCGAGGACGATTCGCTACGCGGCTCCGAGGCGCTGACCACGGCGCGCGTCCTGGCCGCAGCGATCGAACGTGAGGGATTCGACCTGGTGATCGCCGGGACCGAGTCGACGGACGGCTACTCCGGAGTGGTTCCCCAGATGATCTCGGAAGTCCTGGGTGTCCCCGCCCTCACCTACGCCACCCAGGTCGAGGTCGGCGACGGGAAGGTCACGATCCATCGCCAGACAATGGCCGGATACGACGTGGTCACGTCGGACTTACCCGCCGTGGTGAGCGTGACCGCCGGGGTCGTCGAGCCCCGCTATCCGACCTTCAAAGGGATCATGGATGCCAAGAAGAAGACGGTCGAGACACTGTCACTCGACGACCTCGGAGCCGAGCCCGCCCCCGAGCAGCAGGTCGTCTCGATCGTGGACGCACCCGAGCGCGGCGCCGGCCAAAAGATCGAAGACGACGGCGAGGCGCACTTGGCCATCGTCTCGATGCTCGAACAGCGGAAGGTGATCTGATGGCCTCGGTATGGGTCCTGGTGGAGCAGGAGGGGGAGAGCCCAACCACCGTCGGCCTCGAGCTGCTGGCCAAAGCGCGCCAGCTCGGCGAGGTCACTGCCATCCTCCTCGGGTCAGGCTCCGATGCGGTGTTCGCCACCCTCGGCGAGCATGGGACCGCCAGCGTGCTGCACGTCGATGCAGGCGACCGGCTTCCCTCTGCCCCCGTCGCAGCCGCGCTGGCCGACCGGGCCGCGTCCGATGGGCCCGATCTGATCCTTATGGGCCAGGCATACAACGACCGGGATATCGCCGGCCGGCTCGCCGCCCGGCTCGGAGTCGGTGTCCTCTCCAACTCCAGTGACGTCCGGCTCACCGATGACGGCGTCGAGACCGACCACGAGATATTGGGTGGTACCAGGATCGCCACCGCCCGGGCCGGCACGGGCCCGTTCATCGTGCTCGCCCGTCCCAAGTCCTTCGTGGCCGAGCCGGTCGGCGGCGCGGCGCCGTCGGTCGAGAGCATCGCCCTCCCCGATGCCGGAGACGCCGATGCAACGGTCGTCGAGTCACACGTCGAGGAGCGGGAGGGTCCCCAGCTCGGGGAGGCCGCCATCGTCGTGTCCGGGGGACGCGGTCTCGGCGCCGCCGAGGCCTACGACCTCGTCGAACGACTCGGGAAGGCGCTCAAAGCGGCCACCGGGGCCACCCGGGCCATCGTCGACGCGGGGTGGGTGCCCTATTCCAAGCAGGTCGGTCAGACCGGAAAGACGGTCAAGCCCGACGTGTACATCGCGGTCGGGATCTCCGGGGCGATGCAGCACCTGGTGGGGATGAAGGACTCCAAGACGATCATCGCCGTCAACAAGGACCCGGACGCCCCGATCTTCTCCATCGCCGACCTCGGTGTGGTGGGAGACGTACACAAGGTCGTGCCCAAATTGATCGAGGCGTTGGAGGGACGGTAGGGGCCCCGGCGGAGACAGCTCGCCCAGAGCGACAGGAACCTATCCCGAGGCTCGCTCGTAATACTGGGACACGATGCGCCGTGCACCTCATCTCGCCGCAGGTCTGCTGCTGGTTGCAGCCTGCACCTCGACGCCCACGCTGATGAACGACCAGTTTCGATCGACGGCTCCCAGCTTCCCTGCAACTCTGCCTGAGGCCGAAACGGCACCAACGCTGCGAGAAGTCGCCTCGATCCCCGGCGAGTTCCTGGGTCCGGGCTCGACACGCGGCGTCCTTCCCGACGACACCAGCTTCGATGTGAGCTTCGAGCCATCCCGGGTCGAGTGGTTGACAGGGGTCTCGGGAACGATTCTCGTCGATCTGCCCGACGGCACCTCCCCCGTTGCCGGGACTCTCACCTTCTCCCGCCGTGAGATCGCGAGCCAAGGATGGGAGGGGGACTCGTATCGGATCAGCGCCGGGTCCGACTCGGTCGAGCTCGAAGTCGACGGCTCCATCGTCGACGCCCTCGGCGCCAGCTACCAGACCGTGTTCGAGGCAGCCATCGAAGGGAGGCAGGTCTCGGGCTACCCGGTGCTGCAACTGTCCCCGCCGCTTCGTTGGGCTCGCGACGACGAGACCCCCGACCCGATGCAGGTCAGGTTCGGGAGTTTCCTCATCCAGCGAGGTTGCGGAGAGCTGGCGGCGGCATGCAGCCCCACCCACACCCTGCAGCTGATCCCGGCCGAGTTGCTCTTGCCCGAAGCGCTCCCCTGGCCCGAAGGGCAACTGGTGTCGATCGAATCGCCGGGGAACCGACCGATCTCGGACCCTTGATCAAATCGGCCGTAAAATGGCGGCCGGCAGCAAGGAGAACAGGGTTCAGAGGCCGAAGTCACCCGCGATCGGCACCCATTGAGGATTGGAGCCAGGCCATGGGGCGCGCCCGTCGGCGATGCCCTGACTGAGGGTGTAACGGAGGTAGAACGTGGTGTTGCCGGGTCGGAACAGGCCGGGTGTCTCGACACCATCCTCGATCCCCCAATCGCCAGACACGAAGCGGTCACCGGGGTCACCGAAGTAGAACTGACCGTCGGCCACCCCGGTGGACAGGGAGTTGCGGTGGTAGAAGAACCCTGTCGACTCACGGTAGAGACCGATCTCGTCGCTTCCGTCTCCGTCCCAGTCGCCCACCACGGGCTGATCTCCGGGGTCCCCGAATACGAAGGAGGCTTCGGCCGTACCGAGGCCGCCCTCGTTTCGGCCGAGCTCGTTGATGATGTAGAACCGCTGCTCGGACGACCGGTAGATCGAGACCGAGTCGCAGCCGTCACCGTCGAAGTCGCCCGCCAAGGGCACATCGCCGGGATTGCCGAAGAAGAACCGGATGTCAGCCACGCCCTGGGTGTTGGAGTTGCGCAGATAGACGAACGCATCCGACGTTCGGAAGAGACCGGGGCTCTCGACCCCGTCACAGTCCCAGTCCCCGACGAAGGGCTCGTCACCTGGATTGCCATAGTAGAACTGCGTCTCCTCGCCCCAGGATCGGAGATGCCACACCCCGGTCACCGAGTCGACCAAGCCGAGTGACGGCGAGAGAGGACGCCAGGAAGGCGCCCATTCTGTTGATCCCGGGGAGTTGCTCACATTTGTCAGCAAGCCGGTGTCCACCTCGACCACCCAGACATCCGAACCGTTGGGGCTGGCGTCGAAGGCGATCCTCGAGCCATCCGTCGACCACGCTGGCAGTCGCTCCGTCATATCAGGTGTGTCGGTGAGCCTCACCGCCCCGGCACCGTCCGCGCCGATCACCCACAAGTCGTCGTCGGAGATGAAAGCGATCCGATGCCCGTCCGGAGACCACGCCGGGTACATCAGGCGTATCTCACCCGAACCCCCGGCCACCTTCACCGGCTGTCCTCCTCCTGCAGGCATGATCCACAGGCCGGTATGCCCGTCGCGATTGGAGGAGAAAGCGATCCGCGACCCGTCCGGGGACCAGGTCGGCTCGGCGTCGAGCGAGTTCGCAGTACTGGTCAGGTTGTTCCTGGCGGCGGTGTCCACGTCCACCGTCCAGATGTCCATCGAGACCATCCCCGTCTGCACCTCATAGGCGATCCGAGACCCGTCCGGTGACCACACCGACTCGGAGTAGATCTGGTCGACGAGGCGACGGGCGTTCCCGCCGTCGCGATCCACCACCCAAAGCGCAGACGACGAGCTGAATGCAATCATCGATCCGTCGGGGGACCACTCCGGGTAGAAGGCGCTTCGATCTGGCCTCCCTGTCAGATACCGGGCATTGGACCCGTCGGCATCCATGGACCAGATCTCACCGTCGGAGGTGAAAGCGATACTGAAACCGCCCGGGGACCACTTGGGGTCGAAGGCGCGAATCCCGAGTCCCCCGGTTAGATTCCTGGCGTTGCCTCCATCGGGATCCGCAGTCCATATCGAAGCCTGTTCGGGCATTCCCCCGTTGGACACGTAGACCAATCGCTCACTCTCCTCCGGAACGGCTGCATAGGTCGCTTCGGCACTTCCGGCCATGAACGCAGCCACCAAGGCCGTCAGGATGGAGACAAAGAGCGCGCGCCTTGCACGCAAGATCCGGAACCGATACATCGTCACCTCATCGAGTCGCATCTTCACGATGACGGAGGTCGGACGCACCCGCCAGAGGCGAAAGGCCCCAACCTGTAGCCCCGGCCTGGACCTCTTCGGCCGCAATGATCTGTGCACCCGTAACATGATCGGGCACATCAAGGAGAACCGCATCTCTACCCAACCCGTCATCGAGCTGGTCGAATTGGGCTTTCCCTGGCACGGGCTCGACCCTTTCATCTTCACCGTCCATCACGTCGACGCATACCCGGCAGGCAACGATCTGTTGGGCCCCGACGCGTCGCTCGCCGCTCGCCAGATCGGGGCCGATTTCTCCTATCTGGACGGCTGGAGCATGTATCACGGAGACGTGGTCCCCGGATTCCCCCAGCATCCCCATCGCGGCTTCGAGACGGTCACCGTCGTCCGACGCGGATATGTCGACCACTCCGACTCTCTCGGCGCCACCGCGCGGTACGGCGAAGGCGACGTGCAATGGCTGACCACCGGGACCGGGATCATGCATGCCGAGATGTTCCCCCTGATCAATCCGGAGGGGCCCAACCCGATGGAGTTGTTCCAGATCTGGCTCAACCTCCCCCCGGAGTCGAAACTGGTTCCGGCCTACTTCGGGATGCTGTGGGGTGAGGACATCCCGACCATCACACCGGCACCCGGCGTGAGCATCGACGTGGTCGCCGGCAGCATCGCCGGGAGCCGCCCGCCTTCTCCGCCACCCGACTCCTGGGCGTCGAAGCCCGACTCCAACCTCGCCATCTGGCTGATCAGGTTGGCGCCCGACGCGCGCTGGCAGTTGCCCGCCGCCCCCGTTGGGGTGAATCGGATGCTGCACTGCTACCAAGGGACCGACCTCAGGATCGGCGCCGACCGATTCGGCGCTCGGGTCGGTGCCCGGCTTCGCCCCGAGAGCGAGGCCAACATCGAGAACCACGGTGACCCTGCCGAGCTCCTCCTCCTCCAGGGCAAGCCCATCGGCGCGCCCGTGTTCCAGATGGGCCCTTTCGTGATGAACTCGGCCGAGGAACTGCGACAGGCCGTCGAAGATTATCACCGCACCCAGTTCGGCGGCTGGCCCTGGTCCGGACGTGACCCGGTCCACGATCGCAGCGAAGGTCGGTTCGCAATCCACGCCGACGGGAGGATCGAGCACCGGGACATGATCCCGACCAGCTGATGGCCGGTTACAGCGGCACGCCGCTAGCACAGAAGCTCGGGATCAAGGAAGGCCTCACTGTGGGCATCCTCAACATGCCCAACTACTACGAGCTCGAGCTGGGCGAGCTTCCTCCCGATGTCGATGTCCATCGCACCGAATTGCCGGCCGACATCTTCGTCATCTTCGCCGATCGCTCCGATGAGGCGGAGCGCGGCTTTCAGCGGGCGGTCACCTATCTCCCCGCCGACGGTGCGATATGGATGCTGTGGCCGAAGAAGAGCTCCGGAGTCGAGACGGACTTGACCGAGCAGACCCTGCGCGACCTGTTCCTCCCCACTGGAATGGTGGACAACAAGGTGATCGCAGTGGACGACACGTGGTCCGGGCTCCGCTTCGTAGTCCGCAAGGAGAACCGGGACGACTGGCCACCCGGCACCTGAGCCAGGCTCAAATCAGATATGCCCTTACACTGCAGGGTGCGTCGAGAGGAGTCCGTATGGGCTACGACCGAGAACTACTCCCTCCTGATCGAGACGAGCCCGAGTCCCGACTTTCCTGGAAGGGTGTCATCGTGGCACTCGTCTTGATCGCGGCATTGGTGGCGATATCGCTTTACGCCTTCTCCCGATGACGAGCGGTCATCCGACCAATGCTCAGAAAGTGAACCGGTGAGGGAGCAGCTCGTCGAGGGTGTGGGCCCTGATCTCTGACCCCTCACCGGCAGCGACGAACACCGTGTCGACCCCGAACTCGGACATGATCTGACGGCAGCGCCCGCACGGATAGGCTCCCTGGACATCCGAGGCGTCGATGCAGGCAACGGCCAGCTTGTCAATTTTCCTGACCCCGGCTGCCACCGCGGTGTGGATCGCGGTCGCCTCTCCACAGTTCGAAGACGGGTAGGCGGCATTCTCCACGTTCGCACCAGTGAAGACCTCGCCGCTGTCCGCAACCACCGCCGCCCCGACCCGAAAGTGGGAGTACGGCGAATAGGACAACTCGGCGGCGGCCCGCGCCGCACCGACCAGCTCATCTCGATTCACGACTGCTCCAAGAGATCGGCAACGAATTCGTCCGGGTCGAAAGGGACCAGATCGTTGATCCCCTCGCCCAGCCCGACGAACTTAATCGGTGTCCCGAGCTGCCGTTCGACCGCGATCACGATCCCCCCCTTGGCAGTTCCGTCGAGCTTGGTGAGCACGACACCGCTGACCGGCACGGCAGCGGTGAACTCGCGGACCTGAGTCAGCCCGTTCTGGCCTCCCGTTGCATCGAGGACGAGAAGGACTTCGTCCACCTCGCCCCTCTCCCCGGCTGCGACCCGGTGGATCTTCCCCAACTCGGCCATCAGGTTCTTCTTGGCGTGCAGACGCCCGGCGGTGTCGACGATCACCACCTCGATCCCTTTGGCTCGGGCCGAGGCGATGGCATCGAACGCCACCGACGCCGGATCTGCTCCCTCCTGCCCGGACACGACTTCCAGACCGAGGCGATCGGCCCAGGTCTCCAGTTGGGCTGCGGCGGCGGCGCGAAAGGTGTCACCAGCGGCGAGGATCACCCGCTTGCCCTCGGCGGCGAGACGGGCAGCGAGCTTGGCGATGGTGGTGGTCTTCCCGGTGCCGTTCACCCCGATCACCAAGACCACCGAAGGGTGCCCGTCGAGACGAAGTCGACGGTCCTTCTCCCCCAGGTGTGCTCTGAGCTGTTGCCCCAAGACCTGGCGAGCCTCATCCGGGGTCTTCGGGTCGGCAGCCCGGACCCCTGCCACCACCGAATCGGTCGTCTCGAAGCCGAGGTCGGCGGCGAGCAACGCCTCCTCCAACCCGGCCCAGGTTCCTTCCCCCACCCCTCCGCCCCAGGCCAGGCGCAACGACGCCCCGAGTGCGGCGGCACTGCGACTGATTCTCGACCCTCGATGCTCGATCGCCCCTGGAGCAGGCTCATCGAGAAGGCGTCGGCGGCCCGCGACGATGACCGCGGTGAGCAGGACGAGCAGGACCGCGATGACGATCAGGACGACAGGGAGCACATCCATGAGCCCGCCAACCTACTGTCAGGCGGAGAGTTCGATACCGGCCGAAGTCATGTCCTTTCGGACCACCTGTGACGAGCCACCCGGCTCCATGGTGACCCCGTAGAGGACATCAGCGGCTTCCATCGTCTGTTGCTGATGGGTGACGATCAGCAGCTGGGCCCTCTGCCGGAACTCGTCGACGATGCGGAGGAAGCGACGAAGGTTGGAGTCATCGAGGGCGGCCTCGACTTCGTCGAGCACGTAGAAGGGGCTGGGCCGAGCCTCGAAAATGGCGAAGAGAAAGGCGAGTGCGGCCAGGCTGCGCTCACCCCCGGACAACAGCGTGAGTTGACTCACCTTCTTCCCCAGCGGCTGCGCCTCGATGAGCAATCCGGAGTGCGGGTCGCCGAGGTCGGTGAGCCTGATCCGCCCTCTCCCTCCCGGGAAGAGAATGGAGAAGTAACGCTGGTAGGCCTCCGCCACTTCGGCGAACGCCTCCTGGAATCGTTGCTCTATCTCATCCTCCAGCGCTTTGATCACCTTGCGCAGCTCGGAGCGGGACGACTCGACGTCCGCGAGCTGGTCGGCGAGGAAGGAGTGACGTTCGTCTAACTCGGCGAACTCGTGGGCGGCGAGCGGGTTTATCGGCCCGAGACGCCGGAGTTGAGCGGTCTTCTCCTCGAGGAGCCCGGTCAGATCGGCGTCGTGGGGGTAGTCGGGCCGGGCGGCCCCTCTTGCCGCCTCCGGCTCGGAGTCGGCGTCGCGTCGAACACTCTCGATGACGTTCTCACGCAACATCCGAAGCTCGGTGAGTCGAACCTGCATCTCGGCGACCGTTTCCTTCGCCGCCGCCACGGCGTCGTGGCGGTGCTCGAGCTCGCTGCGCGCCGCGGAGAGGCCCGCCAGGATGACGTCGCTCTCCGACCGCAACTCTGCCTGACGTTCCCGTAGCCGAGCCAGTCTTGCCCGGAGTATCTCCACGGCCCGTCCCGAGTACTGCTCGACCAGGTCCAACTGCTCGGTCTCCACCGGTTGCGCGCCGCCACCATCGGTACGTGCCAGATCGGCCTGGATGCGGGCAGCGCGCTCTTCGAGAAGCCGACGGCGCTCGGTGATCCCTCGCTGCAACGAGGCCGCCTCCTGCCACTCCGAGCGGGCCATCTCACGATCGGCTCCTATCTGGACCCGCCGCGTCTCGAGATCCTCCCAGAACCGCATCCTCTCCGCCTCCTCGCCTTCGAGAGACTCGAGGCGCCGGGTGAGATCGGCCATCGACCGGTCCCGCTCCTCAGACGCCTCCTGCAACGCCGCCCACCTCTGCCGCAGTCGTCCTCGCTCGCCGTCGAGGACGTCGACCGACTTCTGGATCCGGCCCATCGCCTCGGACCGTCCGGCCAGACCGGCTTCGGCCGACTCGAGCCGCTCCAGCGCGAGCCGCTCTATCTCACGGCTCCCCTCGAAGTCGCGTTTCGCCGCGTTGTGCAGCGAGGTGGCGCGTGACAAAGAGGTGCGCGCCTTCTCCGCGTCGACCTCGGCGGCTTCGAGCATGGCGGGACCCGCCCCGTCGGGGTGGGCGATCTGGATACCCTCGGCGGAGACCAGATCTCCCTCGGGCGTCACTGCCCGCAGCGATGGGTGACGGGCGATCAGCGCCGTGGCGGTGGTCCATCCCTCCACCATCAGCACATCACCGAGGAGCCGGCAGGCGAGATCACGGTCGGCGCGGGGCCCGAGACGGTCCACCAGGGCGGGAACGCCCGATCGATGTGCCACCTCGGCGGCCGGAGCATCGCTCGCGCCCACCGCCGACACGACGTTCACACCACCGCCGCCTTCTCTCTTCACCTTCTCGACCGCCTCCTCGAGCCGGTCGACACCGCGGAAGACAACTGCATCGACCCACCTCCCCAGTGCCGCGTCGACCGCCTTCTCCAGACCGGTGGGGATATCGAGCCGGGAGACGAGTGTGCCCGCCGCGCCTTCGGCCGTCTCGACGGTGCGACGGGCCTCCAGATCGAAACGACCGGCCAGCGCGGCCCCCACCGCCTCGATCCTGGCCTCTGCAGCCGCCACGGCCAGCCTCGCCTCGGCCAACGCGGTCTCTGCCGTTGCCCACTTCTCCTGATCGGACTCTCGTTGGCGCGTCGCCTTCTCATATGCGGCCTGGAGACTGGACAGCTCCTGATCCATCTCCCGAATTTCGTCGTTGATCCTCGAGATCTCCCCCGACTCGCTCCCGAGCTGGGAGTCGACGACCTCGATGCGATGCTCGATCGCCTCCACCTCCCGCCCGTCGCGCACACCCGCCGCCTGCAAGGCCGAGAGCTCGCCTCGCACCGCGGCCAGGGCCCCTTCCGGAGAGAGTGCGGTTTGGGTGGCGATGGCGCGTTCCTCGTCCTCGAGACGGCGAAACCGGGACTCCGTGGCCTCGGCTCTGCCCATTGCCTCGGTTTCGGCGTTGGACACCTCGGACAGCTCCCCGTCGATCTCGGCGAGCTCCATCTCGAGGTCGGAGCGGCGCTCGATGCTGGCCTCTCTGCGGCCGGTCACGGCGCGTCTTCTCTCCTGGGCAACGGCTCCCAGCCGCCGCAGCCGTTCCACCGTTGTCTCGAGACGGGCCGCCGCCGCTGTGTCACGATCGAGGTCCGCGCCTACCGACGACGCACGCGAGGTCAGTTCGTCGACAACGGCGAGCAAACCCTCGATCGCCAGCTCCCCGCTCCCGATCTCCGAGGTGATCCCGTCGAGCCTCTGCTTCGTCGTCGCCGTCTCGGTCTCGTAGGCATCGAGGGCCACACCCGCCAAATACAAACGCAGATCGCGGACCTCGGATTTCAGCCCGTCGTAGCGCTCGGCCGCCCGGGCTTGCCGACGGAGTGGCCTGAGCTGTCGCTCGATCTCGCCGACCAGATCCTGAAGACGCAACACGTCCTCGTCGGTGCGCTCCAGCCGCCGCTCCGCCTTCTCCTTGCGCCGGCGATGCTTGAGGATCCCTGCAGCCTCCTCGACGACGGCGCGGTGCTCCTCGGGCGAGGCATTGAGCACCCCGTCGACCTGACCCTGGCCGATGATCACGTGCTGATGACGTCCGACACCCGAGTCGCTGAGAAGCTCCTGCACGTCGAGCAGCCGACATCCGACCCCGTTGATCTCGTAGTCGGATGAGCCGTCTCGATACAGGCGGCGGGTCAAGGCCACCTCGTCGAGGTCGAGAGGGAGGATCCGCTCGGCGTTGTCGATGACCAGCGTGGCCTCGGCCCGGTTCAGAGAAGGTCGGGTGGCGGTCCCGGCGAATACCACATCCTCCATCTTCCCGGTTCGCAGCGCCCTGGTCGACTGTGAGCCCATCACCCAGGACAGGGCATCGACCAGATTGGACTTGCCCGAGCCGTTGGGCCCGACGACGACCGTCACGCCCGGGCGGAACTCGAGCCGGGTCCGGTCGGCGAACGACTTGAACCCGACCACCTTCAGTGACTTCAAATACACAGATGGATCCTGGCGAATGACAAAGCTGTGATTACCCGAAGCAGGCTACCAGCGGTTCCCCCCGTCTATCGATCATCACATCGATCGCTCATCTCCTCAATCGATCGATCCCTTCGACGGGTTGGGGTGGATGAAGAAGTCGCGCAGAGTGTTGTCCGGGGCCACCACATCCGACTGCACCCCGGTCACCAGGGCCATGGCCGGCCCACCCCAGAGCCAGGCAACGAGACGGTCGACCTCATCTCCCCCGCCCTGGGCAAACACTTCGACCCGGCCGTCGGGCGTGTTCCGCACCCAGCCCACCAGACCCAGCGACCGGGCCGTCTGCCGACAGCTCTGCCGATACCCCACCTGTTGCACGCGACCGGTGACGAATGCGTGCACGGCCTTGGTGGTCATGAAGGCCCTGGTTGACAATTCGGACAGAAGTGACTGGACCGGGCCCTGATCACGACCCGTGCAATCGGCGTGCCGCAGGTTAGGCAGGGCAGCTCGGCCCGACCGTACACGAGAAGCCTCTCCAGATTCTCCCCCGCCCTCCCGTCGGGGAGCAGGTAGGCCAGATCGTTGAGACTGGTCCCACCGTTGTCGATGGCGAGGGCCAGGACGCTCCCGACCGCAGTCAGGAGCCTGCCCAGCTCCTCGTCCGTGATCTCCCCGCCAGGACGGGTCGGGTGGATTCCGGCGATGTGGAGCGCCTCGTCCGCGTAGATGTTGCCCAGGCCGGACACGACCCCCTGATCGAGCAGGAGCGCCTTGATCGGAGCAGTCCTATTGGCCAGGGCACGGGCGAGGCCCTTGAGATCGGGCATCGCCTCCCATGCGTCGGGTCCGAGCCGGGAGAAGCCGGAACCGGCCATCTCGTCGTCGGTGAACACGCCCACGAAGCCAAATGTCCTCGGATCTATGAATCGGACCTCGCTGCCGTCGTCCAGAGTTGCCCGGAAATGGGTGTGGGTGGGCTCCCCATCGTCGGCATGACCGACCGAGAATCGTCCCGACATCCCGAGATGGGCGATGAGGATCTGGTCGTCGTCCAGGGGTGCGGCGAGGAACTTGCCCTTGCGGCCCACCTCGAGCACCCTCCGACCGGCGAGACGTGAGTCGACCTCGGCCGGGCCGCCGCGGTTGTGCCGCGCTGTCCGAGGATGACTGGTGCGCACCTTGGCGAGGACACGGCCGGCCATCGCCCCATGGAGATGACGCCGGGTCAACTCGACTTCAGGCAGTTCTGGCATCGGGGCTCCGACTCGACGGCTGATTACCGTACCTCCGCCCATGGAGATAACCCCCCGCTCCCTCGCCGAGATCCTCGCCGAGGGCATGACCATGCTGGCCAAGGTCTGGCGCCGCCTGTTTGCCCCTGCCTTCTGGTCATTTCTGGCCCTCGGTGGCCTCACCATCGCCACCTTCGCATTCACCGGCTCCGACGAGTTCCTCGAGCTCGTCCTGACCAACCCGGAGGCTATCGAGGCGATGACCGATGCCGAGCTGCTGGAGCCTGCCCTCCGCCTTCTTCAGACGGTCCTGATCGCGGTGACCTTCCAGTTCCTCGCCACAGGATTCGTGACTCTCACGACACATCTTCTCGTTGCATCGGAGATCTCCGGGGCACCCCTGAGCACTGGTGCCGCCGTCGCCCGGGCCTTCGGCAGACTGCTCACCTTGGTCATCGCCGCGGTGCTCGGCTTCGTGGCGGTGGTGATAGGGCTGTTCGCCCTGATCGTCCCCGGCTTGTGGCTGGCCGGCCTTCTCACCATGGTGACGGCCGTGATCGCACTCGAGGAGGTCGGGCCCGTTGAAGCCCTCCGCCGGAGCATCTCGCTGGTGCGCCCTCACTGGTGGCGGACGGTCGGATTCCTTCTCCTGGTGGGGCTTCTCGGGTCGATCGCGGCACAGCTCGTGCAGTTGGTTGCACTCCCGGTTCTCGGAGCCGGCGGAATCGGGATCGGAGACGGGCTCGGCTTCGTCGTGCTCGTCATCGTCCAGGGCATGGTTGTCGCCGCCATCGCGGTGATGACGACCCTGTGGTACGTCGACCTGAGAGCGCGCCAGGGGCCGCTGCTCAGATCGAGCTTGCCTTGAGGGTCTCCAGGGCTTGTTGGGCCGCAGCCTGCTCGGATTCCTTCTTGGAGCGACCCGATCCCATCCCGAGCAGGACACCTTCGACCTCGACCCTGGCCACGAAGCTGGGCTCGTGATCAGGTCCTGAGCCCTCCGTCAGGTACTCGGGGCGGCGGCCGTCCTTGGCCAGCACTTCCTGGAGCCGGGTCTTGTAGTCCTTCAGCCCGGGCCGTTTGGCCCGGTCGTCGATCCGGTCGCCCCAGAGCCGAAGCACGAGGTCGGTGGCGGCTTGCAGGCCCGCGTCGAGGTACACCGCCCCGATCACCGCCTCCAGGGCATCGGCCATGATCGAGTCCTTCTCCCTTCCTCCGGTCCGGTCCTCGGCCGACGTCAACTTGATGTGGCTGCTCAGACCGATGCTCCGGGCCACGTCGGCGAGGGTCGGCCGGCTCACCACGCCCGCCCGCACCTTGGCCAGCTTGCCCTCGGCCAGCTTGGGGAATTGGGCATACAGGTAATCGGTCACCGCCAGCTGCAACACCGCATCCCCCAGGAACTCGAGACGCTCGTTATCGGCGGTGGAGTTGTCCTCGCTGCTCACCGAACGGTGGGTGAGAGCGAGGGCGAGCAGGTCCGGATCGCTGAAGGTGTGGCCCAGATCGCGTTCGAGGGTCATCAGGAGGCGAGTCTGGCCGCCAGACGGCCGGGGAGGTCGTGCTCGGCCCCTTCCGCCGCCATGACCAGCGCATTGG
Source organism: Acidimicrobiia bacterium (assembly GCA_035462175.1). GTDB lineage: Bacteria > Actinomycetota > Acidimicrobiia > Spongiisociales > ZC4RG35 > JARDZU01. The sequence continues at coordinate 67,990 of DATHUP010000007.1, forward strand.
CCACGGCAACCCGGCTCGAAGTCCCGTGGGCGATGACGACGACACCCTTGACCCCGAGGAGCTGGGCTCCGCCGTAGGTCTCGTAGTCGAGCCGGCGCTTCACCTCGGCCAGAGCGGGCATCACCGACTCCAGGACTTCGGCATCGAGAGCCGACATGGCCTCCATGGCGTAGCGCACCATCACCTGTGCCGCCCCTTCCATCGTCTTGAGGAAGATGTTCCCGGTGAATCCGTCGGTGACGATGACATCTGACTTGTCCGCGGCGACGTCCCGCCCCTCGACGTTGCCGACGAATCGGATGGGCGCCTGTTCCAGGAGCTCGTAGGCAGCGCGCTCCAGATCGCGTCCCTTGCCCTTCTCCTCCCCGATCGACAACAGTCCCACCCGGGGGTTCTCGACCCCGAGCAATGCCTGCGAGGCGACCGCACCCATGATGGCGAACTGAACGAGCTGCTCCGGCTTCACATCCGGGTTCGCGCCGGAGTCGAGCACGATCGTCGGGCTGCCCGGAGTGGGGAAGATGGACGCGATCGATGGCCGCGTCACCCCTTTGACCCGCCCGATGATGATCGCCGAGGCCGCCATTGCCGCCCCCGTGGACCCCGCCGACACCATGCCCGCGGCTGCACCCTCGGCCACCAGCTTGGCGGCGACGCTGATCGATGCACCCGGCTTCTCACGCAGGGCGCGGGCCGGGTCATCGCTCATCTCGATCACCTCCGGCGCATTTACGATGGGGAGCCGCCGGCCGTGCTTGGCCAGCTCGGACTCGAGAACAGCGTTGTTGCCGACAAGCACCACCTCGACCCCGCGCTCGGCCGCCTCGACCGCGCCGGCGACGGTCTCGGTCGGGGCGTTGTCGCCCCCCATAGCGTCGAGGGCGATCCGGGCCAAGACTCAGCTGGCCTCGATTACCTCGCGGCCGCCGTAGGTGCCGCACTCACGACAGGCGCGGTGGGGCAGCTTCGGCTTGCCGCACTGCTCGCAAGCGACGGCGCTCGGGCGGGAGACCTTCCATGCGGCCTTGCGCTGTTTGGTCCGCGAGCGCGACATTTTCTTCTTGGGCACCGCCATTGGTGCTCTCCTTGGTCAGGAATCGAATAGATCCTTCAGGGCGGCAAAGGGTGAGTCGGGGTCCTCTCCATGGCCGCCACAGGGGTCACTATTCAAGTCGGTTCCACACGTTGGGCAAAGTCCCAGGCAGTCTTCCCTGCACAAAGGGACCGCGGGGAGCGCCAGGGCAAGCTCGTCCCGAGCCGGCCCCGACACGTCCACTTCGTCCTTCGCGATCGCGTAGCCGTCCTCGTCCGGGGTGTTTCCGAAGTACTGCTCGGCTTCGACCTCGACCGGCGCGTCCCACTCGGTGAGACAACGGGTGCAGACGAAATGGGCGTTGGCGGAGGCGGTGAATTCAGCCTTGACCGCGTCGATCATGCCCACCACGCGACCGGTCACCGTCATCGGGCCGTCGATGGTGGTGTCCCCGAGCCGGGCAGTCACCGAACGGATTCCCGAGAAGAGCCGCTCTTTCCCAGGCGACCCGATGAGGTCCCCGACCGGGATCACGAGTGGTCCGGTCGCCGGATCGCGTGTCATCTCAGATTGGGACGTCGGGCGGCTTGGGACGAGCCTCGTGCAGTTCGTCGCGAGCATCCTGGATCTGATCCAACAGCTGGTTCAGGATCAGCTCCACCCTCTGCAACTTTCGCTCGATCTCGTCTTCGGTCTCGAGCCGGAGCCGACGCGCCTCCCCCTCGGCTCGGCGCACCAGGATGTTGGCCTCCTCGACCGCCTCGGCCATGATGTTCGACTCCGCGACCAGCCCGTCGGCCTCCGTGCGGGCGCGATCCACGATCTCGCGCGCCTTCTCGTTGGTCCGGGCGATGAACGCCTCCCGCTCCCGGACCATCCAGCGCGCCGCCCGCAGCTCGTCGGGCAGATCCGCCCGGATCTTCTCCAGCAATCCGAGGAATTGCTCCCGATCGACCATGGCATTGCTCGACAGCGGAACGTTCTTGGCTTCGTGGAGGTAGACGATGAGGTCGTCGACCATGTCCTGGAGATCGCTCAGCTCGGCGCGGTGCTCGGGCTCGACCTGCTCGGGCGTCTCCTCGGCCGGGTTTCGTTGCTCGTCGGTCATGACAACCGCTCCTGGAGGGCCTTTTCCACCACGCTTGGTACCAAACCGTCGACGGAACCGCCCAGTTTGGCCACCTCCTTGACCAGAGAGGAGGAGATGAAGCTCCAGTCCGACTTGGTGGGCATGAAGACGGTCTCCATCCCGGTCAGGTGGCGGTTCATCTGCGACATCTGCATCTCGTATTCGTAGTCGTCGACGGTGCGGAGGCCCTTGACCACCACATCGGCCCCGACACCGGCCGCATACTCCACTAGGAGACCCGAGAAGGCAGCCACCCGGGCCCGGCCCCCGAACAGCTCTTCGAGTATCGAGACCCGCTCGACCGTGGTGAAGAGCGACTCTTTGGAAGGATTGTCCACGACGGCCACGACGACCTCGTCGAAAACCGCGATCGCCCGCTCGATCACGTCGACATGCCCGTTGGTGGGAGGGTCGAAGCTCCCCGGGCAAAGTGCGGTGGTCATTTCGCCTCTGCTTCCTTCACGTATCTGAGGATTCTGGTATCCCCGTAACGCCTATCGGTGGCAACCTGCCACCGCGAAGGCGACACCGGCGTCTCGTCGCCGTGGCGACGGGACAGAATGACCTCGCCATCGGGTGCGACGAGACGGTCGAGCTCGGCCAGATCCGAGCCGAGATCCGCAGAGGCCATGTCCCATGGCGGGTCGATGAACACGAGGTCGAACGAGGCGCTGGAACGCTCGAGGAAATCCTGAACCGAAGAGGTGACCACGGTGCCCCCGAGCGAGGTCGATTCGATATTCGCCCGCAGCGCCTCCAGAGCGTGTTGCCCTTGCTCGACGAAGATGGCGGCGGTCGCTCCTCGGGAGAGGGCCTCCAGCCCGAACGCACCGGACCCTGCGTAGAGATCGAGCACCCTCGCCCCCTCCACCCAGGCCCCGATGATGGAGAACACGGCCTCGCGCACCCTGTCGGTCACTGGTCGGGTGGTCGGAGTGTCGGGGGCGACGAGACGACGGCCCTTGGCCACGCCGGTGATGATGCGCATGGCTCAGCTCTTGAACAGCCATTCGACCGAGTCGCCGAGAAGCGCACGTATCTCCTCGGCGAGCTCGGGATGCCGGCTCAGATCGGGATCGTGGTCGACCAGGGTGAACGCATCGTGCCGGGCACTGGACAAGAGCTCGAAGTCCTTGATGATGTCGGCCAGCCTCAGGTCCGCCATGCCTGATTGCCGTGTCCCGAACACCGTCCCCTGCCCCCGAATCATGAGGTCCACGTTGGCCAGCTCGAATCCGTCATTGGTCGCCACCATCGCAGCCAGGCGCTCTTCCGCCTCCTCGGTAGCGGCGTCGGCGATGAGCAGGCAGACCCCTGGGTGCTCACCGCGTCCGACCCGGCCCCGCAACTGGTGCAACTGGCTGAGACCGAACCGATCGGCGTCCTCGATGACCATGACGGTGGCATTGGGGACGTCGATTCCAACCTCGATCACCGTCGTCGAGACCAGGACATCGATCTCCTGTGACCGGAAGGCGCTCATCACTGCATCTTTGTCGGCCGGCTTCAGCTGGCCGTGGATCAGACCCACCCGGAGGCCGGGCAACAGGGCGGAGAGACGCTGGTGCTCGGCGGTGGCCGAGGCGGCCTCGATCTTCGGGCTGTCTTCCACGAGCGGGCACACAACGAATGCCTGACGACCTGACGCCACTTCCTCCTCGATCTTCTTCCAGGCCCGCGACTCGTGGCCCCGTCCCAGGACCGTGGTCTCCACCGGGATGCGGCCCGGAGGCATCTCGTCGAGCCCCGACACGTCGAGATCCCCGTACAGCGTCATCGAGAGGGTCCGCGGGATGGGAGTAGCGGTCATGATCAGGAGATCGGGCTCGATCGACTCTGCCTTCTCTTTCAGCATCACCCTTTGGGCGACTCCGAACCGGTGCTGCTCGTCGACCACGACCACGCCGAGCTTGGAGAAGTGGACGCCTTCCTGGATCAAGGCGTGGGTCCCCACCAGGATGTCGACCTGGCCCGAGGCGACGTCTTCGAGCAGGGCCGACCGGGTTATGTCGGCGCGGTAGTTGGCGGCGGCGGTCGACCCGGTGAGGATCGCGATGTGCACCGCCGGCTCATCCGACCCGAAGAGGCTGTCCATCCCGAGCTGACTGCTCACCCCGAACGGCTCGGGCGAGAGCCCCGACTCGGCGAGAAGCCCGGTGACCCCCAGGTAGTGCTGGTCGGCGAGGACCTCTGTCGGCGCCATGATCGCTCCCTGCCAACCGCCCTCCACGCCATGGAGCAGAGTGACCACGGCGACCACGGTTTTCCCCGATCCCACCTCCCCGTGGAGCAGGCGATGCATGGGATGCGCCTCCCTGAGATCGGAGACGATCTCGCCGATGACCCGTCTCTGCGCGCCGGTCATCTGGTAGGGGAGCCCTGACACGAAGCGGTCGACCAGCTCCCCGGTCGGGGTGTGGGCGAATCCGGTCGCTTCCTCGGTCTGGCGACGCTTGCGCAGGGCCAGGGCGAGCTCGAGACGAAACAGCTCGTCGTAGACCAGCCGATTGCGTGCGATGTCCGCCCGGTCCAGGGTCTCGGGGAAGTGGATCTCGGCATATGCATGATCCCGGGACATCAGCCCACGCTCGGCCAGCAGCACATCGGGGAGCGGGTCGAGGACGGGACGAGCCCGGGTCAGGGCGTTGTGGATCGAGGATCGGAACTGACCGGTCTTGACCTCGCCCACCTGGGAGTAGATGGGCACGATCCGTCCCGTGCGAAGCTGCTCGCCATCGTGGTCGAGGATGTCGACCTCGGGGTGGGTCATCTGGAGCTTGCCCCGATACGACTCCACGCTGCCGGAGAAGGCCACCTCCGTGCCGGGGGGGAGTTGCTTCTCCCGGAATCGCTGGTTGAACCAGACCGCGGTGATCGAAGCGGTGTCGTCGGCGATCCTGGCCTCGGTTATGACCAGCTTCGGCTTGGGCCGCCTGCTGCTGATCGACTTGACCTCGCCGATCACGGTGATCTCAGAGCCGAGTGGGACCTGGGAGAGTGGGGGGGTGTCGGTTCGGTCCACGTAGGTCCGGGGGACATGATGGAGCAGGTCGGCGACACTCATGATCCCTGCCTTGGCGAGTATCGGCACGGCCTTGCCGCCCATGCCCTTCACCTGGGAGACCGGAAGCCCGGCCAGATGGCTCAAAGAAGAGGCCACAACCGGTCCCTCTGAAGCATCGTTCCCACCATGCCACGGTACCGCCCGGCTGGGACTTGGCCCGGATCACAGCTATCCTTTCGCTCGGTCGGATCGGGCCCTCGCCCGTATCCCTTTCCAGACCGTCCCAGGAGTCTTCGAGATGTCTTATCGCTGCGAGATCTGTGGCAAGGAGCCGAGCTTCGGCAAGACCGTGAGCTTCTCCCACAAGCGCAACAACCGCCGCTGGCTTCCCAACATCCAGAACGTTCGGGTGCGCCACGGATCCAACACGCGTCGGGCCCGGGTCTGCACGTCCTGCATCCGCGCCGGCAAGGTCGAGAAGGCCTGAGCATGCCCCAGGGTGTGGTCAAGACCTACGACCCGGTGACCGGCGCCGGCATAGTGGTCCGCGACGACGACCGGTCCGAAGTCTTCCTCAGGCCCGGTTCCCTCAGAGGATCGATATTCCGCACCCTCCGTCAAGGCCAGCGTCTCGTGTTCGACATGGTCGAGGAAGAGGGAACCTCATACGTCACCGAGATCCGGGTGGGCCAAGAGGGTTATTAGTACTTGGTACCTGGTACTGGGTACTAGGACTCGAACGTGTAGCGGGTTTGGCTGAACGGCTCGCCTTTGCCGAAGGCAATTACCTTGGCAGGGGCTACGGCAAAGACGTGCCCGATCTGCCCTTCACCAGTGTCTTCCACGACCGGGTCGCGGAATCCGCCGGGCACCACTTCAAAAGACCAATCGAGCTTCGTCTTCCACATTGTGGCCAGCCGCCGGAGCAGAGGCTCATCTGTCACCCGGACCGCCCGACCTTCCACGACCACGTCGAGGCCGGAGCGGAACTGATCGGAGCCGGTGGTCAGGGAGCACTGTGGATTCCCCTCGATATTCTTCGCCTTCTGTTCGCCCGGGCCGGTGCAGAAGTGCAAGGCTCCGTCGAGCCAGATGGCCGGAAGCGGAGTCACATGGGGGCGGCCGTCACGACGCACGGTGGACAGCCAGAAAATCTCAGCCTGTTCGATCACGGCCAATGCCTCGGACCATGGGCGCGCCGTGGCACCATCGCTGCTGAAACGCGGGTCGAGCTCGATGACTGGCTCTTGTCCTGACATGAGGTCGCTCCTCTCGATTGCTGGCGAACCTACTGCAGGCACATTTGACGATGGCAGCCGGGGCGAGGCGCTTCACGGCGTGAAGGGGCGGATCTACTCCCAGCGGAAGAAGCGAACGGAAGCTGCTGCGCTGATCAGGGTCAGCACTGCCACCACCAGCCACGAGTAGCCCGCATCGAGCCCGAGCCACCCATCCTGCATGGCGCGAATCGCATGGCGGAGCGGGGTCAGATCACCGATGGTTCCCATCGCACCGGTGAGGACCTCGGGGGGCGGTCCGGCGCCACCGACCATCAGCATCACGAACCAGAGCATCACGCCGAGCGCCTGGGCGGACCGGGGAGATGGAAGCAGGGCTCCCAGGAGCACCCCGAGCGAGGAAAAGGCAAGGGCGACGAGAACGAACCCGGCGATGACCAGGAGCGGGCGATCCGGGCCTTCGACGTCGTAGGCCGACATGGCGGCCACCACCAAAGTGACGCCACTCACGGTAGAGATGACGAAGGTCACGGCCACTTGCGCGCCGACCACCGCCCACGAAGGCATCGACGAGGCGCGGTACCGCTTCAGGACACCTCGTTCCCGGTTGCCCGCCAGGTGTGTGGGGAGGCTGATCAGCCCGACCGATGCCGCCACCAGGGCGATGTAAGCGGGCACGTAGTAGTTCATGGCGCCTACTCCCCGATAGACGTCCGCATCCGCCTCGTTGCCGAACACCCCACCCATCACGAAAAGCACCATCAGGGGAAGCACCAGAGCAAAGAGCACGGTGAGCGGCTCACGCAGGAACAGTTTCAGCTCGAGCCAGGTCATCTTGGCCAGGATCCTCACGAGTCTGCCCCCTCCCCCGACGTGAGGGTGAGGAAGACCTCTTCGAGAGTCGCCTGCTCCTGGCGGAGGTCGATTGGTGCGAGACCGTGATCGACCAGGGCAGAAGCGACGTAGGCCAGGACGGGGCCGGTGCCGCGCACCTCGTAGCGATTGCGCTCCCGGGCGACCCCGGTCACATGAGGCACCGATGAAAGCCAGCCGACGTCCTGCCCGTCCAGGGTGAACCTCACCCGGACTCCGCCACCGAACCGATCGATGAGCGCGGCCGGGGTTCCCTCGGCGGCCACGATGCCTCTGGTCATGACGACAAGACGATCACAGAGAGCCTCGGCCTCGTCCATGAAGTGCGTGACGAGGACGACGGTGGTCCCTCGCTCCCGAATGCGACGGATCAGATCCCATGCCACCCGACGGGACGCCGGATCGAGCCCTGTGGTCATCTCATCGAAGAAGACCAGTCGCGGGTCGTTGACCAGGGCGAGAGCTACGAGCAGCCTCTGTTGCTGGCCGCCGGAAAGACTTCCGAAACGGGCATTTCTCTTCTCGGAGAGCCCCCAATCGGCCAGCAACTCCGACACGGGCGGGCCCTGATCGCTGAGCGCGCCGAAGAGGTCGAGCGCTTCCCAGACCTTGACCCGATCCGGCAGAGCCGACTCTTGCAGCTGGGACCCGATGCGACGCCGGATCTGGTCGGCCTGGTTAGACGGATCGAACCCGAGCACCGAAACGGTACCGGAGTCGATCGCCCGCAGCCCCTGAAGGCTCTCCACTGTCGTGGTCTTCCCCGAGCCGTTGGGCCCGAGGATCCCGAAGATCTCTCCTTCCTCGACCGAGAAGGAAACATCGCGCACCGCGATCGTGTCCCGATAGCTCTTGACCAAGTGGTGGACCTCGATGGCGCGGGTCACACCGACTCCGGACCATGCACCAGACTCATGGCTCGATTATGTCCCTTGCTCCGGCTGCGTGTAGGGCCGAAAGTGGGTTCCCCCGGCGATCCTCCAAAGGACGGTGCACCGTGCAAAGTGCATTCACTAGGGTCGGGGCGACCCGAGACCCTAAGGAGGCTCAGTTGGTCCAGGCCTATGTCCTGATCCAGACCGAGGTAGGAAAAGCTGCCCTGGTCGCAGAGGAAGTGCGAGAAATCCCGGGTGTCGACTCGGCCGACGATGTGACCGGCCCCTATGACGTGATCGTCAAGGCCACCAGCGACGATGTCGACTCCCTGGGCAAGCTGGTCGTGGCCAAGATTCAGGCCATCGACGGCATCACCCGCACCCTCACCTGCCCAGTGGTGCATCTCTGATACGGGCTCGAGCCGACTGAGAAAGGACCGGCAATCGCCGGTCCTTTCTGGTTAGCCCAGCTTGGAGGCGATGGTCCCGGCACTGCGCAGAGCGGTACCGTCGGCACCTGCCACGGAGAACACCCTCACCGGCCCGCTGCGCGCCTCGTCCACCATGTCGCCGAAGAGCTGTTCCCGGCTGAGCGGCGGGTCGATCCAGAGATATGCCGCCATCGATCCCGGGATCGTGTTCACCTCGTTCACGACGATCTCGCCTTCCCGCTCCAGAAAATCGATGCGGGTCATGCCCCTGAGACCCGCCACCTCGGTCACACGGGCCGAGAGACGGCGGATCTCCTCCTCCATCCCGGGCTCGAGCGTGGCGGGGAGCTCCCTTGCCGAACCGACCTCACCTCCCCAGGCGAGGTATTTCTGGTCGTAGGAGTAGATGCCTCCGGCAGCAGCCCGGATAGGGGCTTCGATCGCCGAAAGCTCCCACTCGGGATAGGTGCGCACCGCCACCTGGAGATCACGGCTCCCCGTCAGGAACGGCTCGACCACTGCCCCCTGGTCGAAGTACGAAGACCCACCCCGAAGGGCGAGGACCGTGGGCCAATCCTCGGCGACCTCAATCCCGATCGATGATCCACCGAAGCGGGGTTTGACGATGAATGGGCCGGCGAAGGACGGAGCGGGCTCCGTCCCGGTGGTGACCAGGGTGCGGGGAAGAGTGGGCAGACCCGCCGCCGCCATCGCCGCTCCGAAGGCGAGCTTGTCCATGCCCAGCGCGGACGCCGCCTGGCCAGGGCCGCTGTAGCGGATCCCGGCTACATCGAGGAGCCCCTGGAGGGTCCCGTCTTCCCCCGGGCCGCCATGACAGGCGATGAGCACCGCGTCGATGTCGAGTGGCCGCTTCTTTGCTATGAGCCCCTGGCCCGGGGCCGCGACGAAGGTGAGCTCCCGGGACTTGCGGGGCACACCGTCGGCGAACTCTGCTGCCTCGAGCGCGGGGTCCACCTCGTACCAATCCCCCACCTTCGCCCAGTAGACGGCGTGCACATCGCCGAGTGCCCTGGTCACCTGGAGCCCGGTGAGTATGGAGATGTCGTGCTCGTCGGACGGACCGCCGAAGATCACCGCCGGCTTCGCCATTCAAACTCCTCACGGATAGTGATCGGGAAGATCGTTCTCGTAGAGGACAGCGTCACCCGGGCCGAGGTTCTCCCTGGCCCATTCGACTGCCTCCTCGCGAGACGAGACGACGCTAACCGACGCCCGGCCCTTTCCGGAGCCATCCAGGAGAGCCCGCCGATTCGTCTCGCCCACGATGATCAGGTGGTCGACGAGCGCTGCCGCCTCGGCGGCGAAGTCGCGGTTCTCGATGTGCTGGACGGGGCCCAATTCGATCATTCCCGGAGTCGCCACCGCCGTCCGGCCCCCCTCCCCCAGGTCTTTCAGCAGTCTCAAACCCGCCCTGGCCCCGGCCGGGTTGGAGTTGAAGGTGTCGTCGATCACGGTGAAGCCGCGCTCGGATGTCGAGACATTCTGACGGTGCTCGACGACCGGAAGCCCGTCGAGGCGGGAAGTGAGGTCGGAGACAGGAAGATCGAGAGCGAGGCCGATCCCCATCGCCACTGCCAGGTTCACCTCGAATACGCCGTGAGGTGCCTTGCCCACCTCAGCACCATCGAGGCGGATGACCCCATCGCCGACCATGACCCGCGCTTTCGAGCCCTGCCCCGAGACGGTGATCACCTCCATATCTGGGGCCCGCTCTGCGGCCAGGGCGGCGAGGAGCGGATGATCGACTGCGATGACCGCCGCCCCGGCCCCATCGAGGATCTCGGCCTTGGCCGCCACGATCCGCTCCTCGGTCTTGAACCGCTCGAGATGGACCGGACCCACCGAGACCACGGCGGACACGTCGGGAGGGATCCAGGTCGTCAGGTCGGCGATCTCGCCGGGGCCGTAGGTCCCCATCTCTGCGACGAACACCTCGGTGCCGGGGACCAGATGCTCGTTGATGGCCCGGGCCAAGCCCATCCGGTTGTTGAACGAGGCGGGACTGGCCACGGTGCGAAACGATCCGGCGAGGAGATGGGCGATGTAGAGCTTGGTGGTCGTCTTCCCGTAGGAGCCGGTGATCGCCACGACCTTGGCCCCCGACGTCTTCAGCCTGGCCGCTGCCTGGTCGACCCAGCGTTTCCCCAGCCTTCGCTCGATCGGGGCGAGGGCGAGCAGGGCCAGATCGATCAACACCGGGAGGAGGAACAACCCAAGGGCGATCACGAACCCGGATCCGATGGCTGCTCCCGCCACGTAAAAGGCCAGCACCGCTACCCCGGCGAGGATGGCGACGCGCCGCAGCCTGCCCGTCCACACCAGCGGGGAGGTCCGCCCCCTGACCGTGAGGCCAACCGGCCCCCACTGGGCGAACGCCACTAGTGAACCCCACCACGGGCTCCACCACGAGCCGACCAGCCCGACGAACATGACGAGGAGCAGGACCGGGTTCACCGGCCCGCTGCTCCACCAGCGGCGGGCGAAGGTCGCCACCGCGGAGGGCAAGTAGTGCTCCCTTTGGGCCACCCTCAGCCAACGGAGCCCGGCTGGGAGGGTGGCAAGCCCGCTGACCACGGCCAGAAGCCAGATCAAGAGCGCAGCACTCCCTCGACCGCCCTCGTGATCGCATCCGGCGACTGGACCGGCACCAGGTGGCCCACCCCGGGCAGGATCTCCAGTTCAGCTGCCACCCCGGCCTGTCTCATGATCCGCAGTGCCTTTTCCGCGACCACCGGCGGCACCTCCCGGTCCTCCTCCCCCCAGATCAGGTGGACACGAGACCGGATCTGGCGCAACTGTTCCTCGTAATCCTCGTTGATCACCTTGACCAAGATGTCACGCATCAGCCCCCTGGCCGCCAGGTAGTCGGCCGAGCCGCGCCGGCTCCGGATCTGCTCCATTCGCACGTCGGTCAGAAGGCCGAGACGATTCAGAAAGCGGAGCGTCCGGAAGACAAGAGGGGGTTTGCGGGCCGGAGCCATCCGGACCAGGGGCGATGCGGTCAGGATCAGCGGACCCACCCGATCGGGATGAGCCGCGGCCAGGCAAACCGCCACCCTGCCCCCGAAGGAGTGCCCGATCACGACCGGCGGCTCATCGAACTCGGCGAGGATGGGGAGAATCATGCGGGCATAACCCTCGGCACCGATCGGCTCCGACGGCGCAGGGGAGGCGCCGAAACCGGGCAGATCGAGCGCCAGAGCGTCGAAATCGGCAAGGGAGGGCGCAAAGTCGCTGCCCCGCCGGGCCCAACCGTGGAGGGCCAGGACCCTGGGGGGCGCCTCACCGAACGCCTCTGCGAACAGTGCGCCGTCTGCAAGCGCGCGCAAAGCCACGTATCTAGTCCTCGGTCGGAGATGCCGAGAATACAGTCGATAGGCATCCATCGAGGGATATGGACGGGATTACACCGACAACGCATCAAGCGATGGCGCGGTTCCGGGCGTCGCTGATTCGTCGCGCCTCGGCCGTGGCCTTGGTGGTCCTGATCATCATCGCCGCCCAGGCGGTTCGACAGGAGGTGTACACCGAGGAAGGCTTCTGGATCCCCATGGCGGGGCTCTCCGCCATGTTGATCGTCTCCGCCGTGGTGCGCTGGGACCGGACCATGTCGACCCGACAAGCCCCGTGGATCGCCGTCGCCTGGTTGACCGGTCTCATCCTCGGCATCGGTGGCTTCGCCCTCGTGGACGATTTGGAGGCGACGGCAACCCCGATCCTCTACGGCATCGCAGCGGTGTCGGGGCTCCTCCTCACCTGGTGGGCACATGCGTTCATGACCGTCCTCATCGGTCTCGCCATCTCATTTGTCGCCTTCAGCGGCGGCGCAAGTCCGATCGAGGACGTGGTCGCTCCTGTGCTGACGGTGATGGTCGTCGCCGCCGCCACCGCCCTGGTGGGGATGGAATTCGAGCGGGAGGCAGTCCAATCGGCCTCGCGTGAGGACCAGATCGACCAGCAAAGGCTCGACTTCGAGCGTCTCTACGCGGTCAGCGCCACCCTGGCCCGAGCCGAGTCTCTGGCCGAGATCGTCCCCCATCTGGTGGGGACCATCTGCAAGTACCTGGACGCCCAGGTGGGAGTGGTCCTCCTCTACAACGCCGAACGCCACCGCCTCGAGGTGATGAGCCCGATCTGGGTCAACGGTTATCCCCTGGATACCGACCCGATCGTGCTCGACGTGGCCTCGCCGGCGATCGTGGCCCAGGTGTATAGGTCGGGCAGGCCCTTCTTCGTGAGGGAGATCGACCAGGAAACCGACGCCCATGTCCTGCTCAGCGATCTGGGTCTCAGCCAGGCCCTGGTCGCCCCGCTCAAGGTCGAGAACCTTCGCGTCGGCGCGATCATCGTCGGAGACCCCTACGTGGGCAGCTTCAACGAGAGCCAGCTCGACCAGCTCGGGTCCCTGGCCGCCCCGGCCGGTCTGGTCCTCTCCCAGATCGGCCGGTACGAGGCCCAAGCCGAGATGGCGAGGCGACTCGAAGAGGTAGCGCAGATGAAGACGGACTTCGTCTCCACGGTCAGCCACGAGCTGCGCACACCGCTCACCTCGATCATCGGGTCCTTGGACACGGTCAACCGACCCGAGTTGGCCCCGACCGAGGCAACGGCCCAGCAGCTCCTGTCCACGGCGCGGCGTCAGGCGGGCCGCCTGCAGCGGCTCATCGACGACCTCCTGGTCGTCTCCAGGATCGACCGTGGGGCCATCCCGGTCCACCTGGAGCCGGTGAGCTTGAAGCAGGCCTTCGAAGAGGTCGATCGTGTCGTCTCGGTGCAACCCAGCTTCACCATCGAGCCCGACGACCTCGAGGTCGAGGCGGACCGCGACCATCTCAGCCGGATCCTGATCAACCTGGTGGAGAATGCCGCCAAGTACGCAGTGGGCAGCCCGGTGGAGCTGTACGCGTGGGAGCGTCCCAACAAGGCGGTGATCGCGGTGGTAGACCACGGTCCCGGCATCCCCGAGGACGAAAAGGACCGTGTATTCGAGCGCTTCACCCAGATCGACCAGTCGGACACCAGGTCGAAGGGCGGCACCGGTCTCGGTCTCTCTATCGTCAAGAGCCTGGCCGAAGTGATGCGGGGAGCGGTCAGGGTCGAGGCAACCGAAGGCGGCGGAGCGACCTTCGTGGTCGAGCTCCCCCTGGCACCGTCCATGATGAGGGCGGGGAGACGCTGAGCTTCAGGCGGTCTCGTCGGAGCCCACGGCGACAGCGTGGAACCCGCCGTCGACGTGGACAACCTCACCCGATGTCATCGGCGCCCAGTCGCTGAGCAGCACACAGACCATCCGGGCAACCGGGTCGGGATCGGTCCCGTCCCAGGCGAGGGGGGCACGCTCCTTCCAGACACGGTCGAAGGCGTCGAATCCGGGGATCGACTTGGCGGCGACCGTGCTCAGCGGGCCCGCCGACACCGCGTTCACCCTGATCCGATGCGACCCGAGATCCCGGGCCAGGTAGCGGGTGACGCTCACCAGAGCGGACTTGGCCACCCCCATCCAGTCGTAGGCGGGCCAGGCCTGGGTGTTGTCGAAGTCGAGGGTTACCAGGGCTCCCCCGCCTGCCTCCATCAGCGGGAGGAGCGACACCGCCAGTGTCTTGTAGGAGAAGGCAGAGGTCATGAAGGCGATCTGTGCCGACTCGGGGGGTGTGGTCAGGAAGTTTCCTCCCAGAGCGTCGTCGGGGGCGAAGGCGATGGCATGGAGCGCCCCATCGACCCGGCCCCATCGCTCGGTCAAGTCTTCCACCAGCGATGCGACCTGGGCCGGGTCGTTGATGTCGAGCTCCAGGACGGGACAGGGGTTGGGCAGACGCTGCACCGATCTCTCGGTGATGCGGAGGCCCCGCCCGAAGCCGGTGGCAACGATCTCTGCGCCCTCCTCCTGGGCGATCCTGGCCACGTGCCAGGCGATGGAGTCATCGGTGAGGATCCCGGTTATGAGCAGTCTCTTGTCCTCGAGCAGCATCGCCACCTCCCTAGTGGCCGGTCGGATCGATGTACGTATTCAAGCCACAGACCTCAGAAGTTGCCTCCAAAGGTCAGAATCCCCCGAATGCTGAGGCCCATCGCGAACAGGAGGAGCAATCCGTAGTGGAGGGCGGGCCGCTTCCGGAACTGGGCGCGGTAGATGTAGGCGAAGGTGAACGTCACCGCGATAACGACTCCGTAGAACACGTGCTGGTTACCCGGGTCCACCCCACCGCTGGCCACGATCACCCCGACCACGATCTGGAGCAAGAGGCCGCCGACAGCCACACCGACTCCGTAGTAGAACGCCCTGGGCGGGACCTGGCGACGTCTGATCAGCACACCCCACAGCCCTACCAGCCCACTGATCCCGGCCGCGACGTAACCCCAGGTGGTGTGGAGCTCTGACACCGGGATGAGTTTAGGGACCCAGGGACTTCTCCCCGCCAACCGCTATACAATCGAGATGAGGAGGCTGGTACATGTTCGAGGCGGTGCAGTTCGTGGAAGTGCGCGACCGCGAGGAGCCCGATCAGGTGGTGATCGGCACGTTCGCCGACGAGATCGGCGCGGTGGAGGCGACGAGGGCGGCCAAGGCCGAGTACGCCGAGTCGGGATCCGACGACTTCGCCTGGTGGGTGGTCCGTCAATCCGGAGCTCGTCTGGCTCAATTCATAGCGGACTCGAGGAGCGACAAGGAGTTCGTGCTCGACCTGACCACGGGTCAACTGATCGAGGTCTAGGCCTCTGGCCACTGACGTTGGCGAGGTCGCGGCAGGCATTAGTGGTCGGGGCACTAGGAGCCGGTCACCCCGTGACTCGGAGATCTCGACGATGTTTGCGATCAGGTGTCGTCCATCAACAGGTCGGCGTATTCGTTGCGAACGACCTTTTTGTCGAACTTGCCGGTCCCGGTCTTCGGGATCTCCTCGACGAACACCACACGGTCCGGCAACCACCACTTCGCCACCCGCTCCTCGAGGAAGGCGAGCAGGTCTCGCTCCTCGAGCCCTGATCCCGGGCGGGCGACCACGAAGGCCACCGGGCGCTCCTGCCACTTGACGTGTTTCAGGCCGACAACGGTGGCCTCGCTCACATCGGGATGGGCCATCAAGGCGTTCTCGAGATCGATGGACGAGATCCACTCCCCGCCCGATTTGATCACGTCCTTGGCCCGATCCGTGATCTTGATGTAGCCCTCGGGTGTGATCTTGCACACATCGCCGGTGCGCAGCCATCCGTCCGCGAACGATTCGGCTGAACGGTTGTCCCGGTAGTACTCGGCGGCGATCCACGGGCCACGGATCAGCAACTCGCCGAATGCCTCGCCGTCGTGGGGCAACTCCTCCCCGATCTCGTCGACGATCTTGATCTGAAGGCCGGGAACGGGCATGCCCGCGGTCTCGAGGACGTCGAGTTGGCGTTGCAGGTCCCAGCCCTCCATCTCCGGCTTGAGCAGGCTGGTCGAGGCCACCGGGTTGGTCTCGGTCATCCCCCACCCCTGGACGACCCGGATGCCCTTCGCCGTCCAGTACCACTCGATCATGGCCCGGGGCACCGCCGAGCCGCCGCAGAGAAATGCCCTGATCGACGCCAGGTCCACCTCGGGATGGGTCTCGAGATACTGCTTGATCCCCAGCCATACCGTGGGAACGCCGGCGCTGAAGGTCACCTTTTCCTTCTCCAGCAGGGCGACGAGGCCCTCAGGGCTGAGATCCGGGCCCGGGTAGGTGAGCTTGGCCCCTTGAGTCACAGCCATGAACGGGTATCCCCAGGCGGCTGCATGGAACATGGGCACCACGGGCAGGACGTTGTCGCTGGGGAGCATGGCGTAGTTGGCCAGGTTGGAGATGGTGTGGAGGTAGGTGGAACGCTGGGTGTAGGCGACGCCCTTTGGGTTCCCGGTGGTCCCCGACGAGTAGCAGAACATCATCGGCGACCGCTCGTCCAGCTGCTGCCACGGCCCGTGCTCTTCCGCCGCCCCGATCAGGTCCTCGTAGGCAATCGAGCCGGGGATGGCGTCGGACGGCGCATCCCCCATGACCACATAGGTCTCCACCTTCTCCAACTGGCTTGAGATCGCACCCAGCAGGGGGGCGAGATCGGGGTCGACGAACATCACCCGATCGCCGGCGTGGTTGACGATGTAGGCGATCTGGTCGGCGAAGAGGCGGATGTTGACCGTATGACAGACCAACCCGGTGTTGGCCGTTGCCCAATACAGCTCGTGGTGGCGCCGGTTGTTCCAGGCGAAAGTGCCCACCGGGTCGCCTGGGGACAGACCGAGGCTGCGAAGCGCCGTGGCCAGACGTCTCACCCGGGAATCGGTCTCACCGTAAGTGGTGCGGACCTGGGAGCGATCAGACTCCACCGACACGATCTCCTGGTCAGGGTGAAGCCAGACCGCCCGGTCGTAAAGTGTCGAGAGGTTTAGGGGGAAGTCGTCCTGCATGTGAGGCATCAGGAGCCTCCCAGCAGTTTCCGTTTCTCGACCTCGAATTCGGCGTCCGTCAGCTTCCCCTCGTCGTGGAGCCTGGAGAGAATTGCTAGCTGAGATGCCGGGGTCTCCGCGGCCCCGGTTCCCCCGGACTCCAGGTGGATCTTGCGATCCTCCCGCACCTCGTAGATCAGTGATTGCACCCGTTCCGGATCCGGGATGTCGCTGTACCTCGATTGGCCATGGGTCCCGGCCGACTCGATGAGGAGGTCTCCGGTGCCGAACACACGCTCGAACATGGACTGCGTGAAGGTGACATCGTTGATGACCTCGAGCGGGATCTCCTTTCCCGCCTTGGCGATCAACCCGGTCCGATGGATGAGCCGCTCGTTGGTGATCACGTGCTGTGTGGTCCACCAGCGGATGAACCCTGCGACGACGATCACGAACCAGAGGGCCACCAGGCCGACGATGACCCATCCCCCCCAACTGAAGCCCTGAATGGCGATCAGGATGATCAGCACCAAGACGAGAATCGAGAGCAGACCCTCACGTGCGATCCGCGACCAGTGCGGGCGGAACTGGGAGACGATCTCCTCGTCGGGGCTGAGCAGCTTCTCTGGGTAGCGCATGATCTCAGGCTACCGATCGAAACCCACCCCCTGACGAGCGAGAAGGGGTTGTCCTTCGCCCATACCGGCAAGGTGCCCCGCCAACCCGATTCAGAAAAGCCACCGGTACCTGACCCCGGGCGGGGGGTGCAGGGGGTCGCCCCCCCGCAGTCATCAAAGGCCACGACCCATACCCGCTAACCCGATTCAGAGAAGGAGAGGAGACCTCCCCCCGGAGGGGGGTGCAGGGGGGTCGCCCCCCCGCACTAGAAACGAGAAAGTCCCGAGGGAGCCTGGGCCGAAGCCTCAACCCTCTCGGGACTCTCGTCCGTTCGGTGTCGAGCCGGGGACCCAACTCCGAGCGGAGGCTTGCCGCCGGCCGAAGCCAACGGCAGTGTGCGATCCGAAAATCGCGTCATCTCGTCTCCGAGACGACTTTGCGGGTGGTTAGACCCGCCGTTCGGAGGACCGCTCGACGATCCCGAAGGATCCCCGTCCGATCTCCCGTCCGTCCCGGTGCCCTCGGTTTCCCGGTGGCGCCGGAAACCCTCGCCACGGCCTCGGGGTGGCTTTCGCCTCCCCGCACCTCTTGGTCCGGGTCCGCTGCTGGGTTTCCCCTGCGGCGTGATCGGAAACGTAGACGACCGACCTGCGGGCAGGCAACCTCAAACATCGATTGTTTTTCGCGACCGGTGTTCGCGTTTTCGCGGAGAGGCCTTGGTGGCACTTGATTAGCGTGCCAGTCCGCATCCGAAGGGAATCAAATGCCGGTCAATGTCGAGGAATTCGCCGATCGGGTCTTCACGTCGGCGTTGGGCGCGGTCGAGATCTACTCGATCCACATCGGGGACCGGCTTGGTTTCTATCGGGCCCTGGCCGACGGAGCGAAGACCAGCACCGGTCTCGCTACGGAGACCGGGGTGGAAGAGCGCTACGTACGGGAATGGCTGGAGCAACAAGCCACCTATGGGATCCTGGAAGTGGATCTCGGCGGCGAGCGCCCGCTGTTCACCCTGCCCCATTCCCAGAGTCAGGTTCTGATCGACGAGAACAACGGCTTCTACCTCGCACCGCTCGCCCGGATGCTCACCACCGCCGGGGAGAAGATGGCCCTGCTCCTCGATGCCTACCGGTCGGGCGACGGGGTGTCGTGGCAGATGTACGGGCAGGACATGCGGGAGAGCCAGGCCGACATGAACCGGCCTTTCTTCCAAAATGAGCTATCCGGGGTGTTCGCCGGCCTGGGGCGAGTCCACGATCTCGCCTCACGACCAGGGGCGAAAGTGGCCGACATCGGATGCGGGGCAGGCTGGTCGACCGTGGCGTTGGCCCGTGCCTACCCGGAGGCGACATTCTCTGGCTTCGACATCGACGCCCCGTCGATCGAAATGGCGACGCAGAACGCAATCGACGCCGGTCTGGATGAGAGGATCACCTTCAGTAGCGAAGACCCCGCCACCAGAAAGGGCGAGGGCCGATACGACTTGGTTGTCGCCTTCGAATGTATCCACGACATGCCACGGCCTATCGATGTGCTGAAGGCGGTCAGGGACATGGTGAAGGAAGACGGGCTGGTGGTGATCATGGACGAGGCGGTCGGCGACACGTTCACCGGGAACGGCAACGACCTCGAGAAGCTGATGTATGGGTTCAGCATTCT
Source organism: Acidimicrobiia bacterium (assembly GCA_035462175.1). GTDB lineage: Bacteria > Actinomycetota > Acidimicrobiia > Spongiisociales > ZC4RG35 > JARDZU01. The sequence goes on from DATHUP010000007.1 coordinate 87,272, forward strand.
CATCTGCCTTCCCGACGGCCTCTCCTCCAAGCCGTCGGCGGGCACCGGGACGGTCATGCGCCCGTCCACGCTCGAGGCCTACGGAGTCGAGGCCGGGTTCACCGGCTTCAGGCCCGTGGCCGAGTCGGGGTTCTTCAGGTTCTACGAACTGGCGCCGTGAAACAGCGAGGCGAGCACCGAGAAGGTGGCCGGATCACACTTTCGACCGAGGGTCGCCCCCCCTGTCGCCCTGGATCGGTCGGCCAATGACGACCCCGGTCAGACAGCGGGTTCGACAGTTCCTGCCCTGGGCTCTGGCCTCGATCGCAGCGGTATTCGCCATCCTCACCTTCGTGTGGTTCGTGAACCCTCCAACCGTCGAGAGCGAAGCCGCCCAACCCACGGATGCCGTGGTGGTTTTCGCCGGCAATCCGGCACGTCTGAAAACGGCGGTCGAGCTGATGGAGAACGGCGTCGCCACAAATCTCGTCATTCCCAACGGGAACACATCCGACGTCAGAACGGACCTATGCGAAGACGAGACCTCCTTTCAGGTGTTTTGCCCCGACACGGAGGAGATCTCTACCTGGGGCGAAGCCCAGGAGGTCGGCCGTCTCGCCATGGAGAGGGGCTGGTCGCGTCTGACCGCAGTCACGTCGGTCTATCACGTCCATCGGGCGACCACTTTGCTGAGACGATGTTACGAAGGCGAGATCGAGGTGGTCACGCCTCCGCGTGACATCGACTCGGAGTGGGTGGGCAAAGTCGGGCACGAATGGATCGGGCTCCTGGCCTCGATCGTCCTCTACCCGACCTGCTGAAGCACCTGTTGCGGGACGCTTCGATGCGTCTGCCAAAGCGCGAAAAGATCGTCTAGCCCGCGAAAACTCCACCACGATTTGGCTTGACGCCACAAGGGGTCTTTCGTACCTTGCCGGCTACCGATTCGGGTTCGCCCGGGTCGGGGAAGGAGAGGCTTCGGCCGATCCGGATCGCCACCTGACTGGGGGCCCGCTTTCCCGGTCTAGTGGCACTGAGAGCCCCGAGAGGGCTGCGGCTTCGGCCAAAGCTTTCTCGGGGTCTCTCGCGTCCGGGGCCGATCCGCCGCCTTCCTGGGATCTCCCCAATCCTGTCACACCCCCGTCTTACACTCGTCATCGTGACAGTCGAGTTGGAACTGGCCCCGCTGCAAACCCTCTCCCCGAGCCGGGCCGGGGACTTCAAGACCTGTCCTCAGCTCTTCAAGTTCAGGGCCATCGATCGTCTCAGCGAGCCACCGTCGATCTACCAGGCTCGTGGCACCACCGCGCATCTCGCCCTGCAGCGTCTCTTCGACCACCCCTCGGTAGAAAGATCGCCGGACTTGCTCTTCGACCTGTTCCGACAGGCATGGACCGAGCTGCGCGGGAGCGAGGAGTTCGAGAGCCTGTTCGGCGACGTCGAGCAAGAGCGGCAATGGGGGGTGGAGTCGCTGGAGTTGCTCGCCAACTACTTCGGCCTCGAGGATCCCACCGAGCTCGACCCCGTCGACCGGGAGCTCGACATGCTCGAGGACCTCGACGGGATCACGATCCGGGGGATTCTCGATCGAATCGACCGCGACACCGACGGCCGACTAATCATCACCGACTACAAGACCGGGAAGGCTCCGCCGGAGCGATTCGCCCTGCCCGCATTCTTCGCCCTGAAGATCTATGCCCTCCTCATCCGGCGCAATATGAGGGAGACGCCAAAGGAGCTGAGGCTTCTCTATCTGAGCGGACCCACCCTCTACCGGCTCGAGATCGACGACCGCCAGCTCGACGCAATGGACTCACAGCTCCGAGCCCTGTGGAATGCCATCGACCGGGCTCTGGCCACGCGCACTTTCCCCACCAGACCGGGCACCCTGTGCAACTGGTGCTCGTTCCAGGAGATCTGCCCCGCCTTCGCCGAGGCTTCGCAGGCCGACTAGGGGAACACCCCCCGGACCAGTTTGGCGTCGGCCACCTTGCGAATCCCCTTGATCAACGCCGCGGTCCGCATGTCGACCTCCTCGTTGATGGCGATGTTGTGGACATCGCTGAAGGCACGGGTCATGATCTCCCGGAGCCTCGCCACCACCTCGTTCTCGGTCCAGAAGTACTTCTGGACGTCCTGCACCCATTCGAAGTAGGAGACGGTGACACCGCCGGCGTTGGCCAGGATGTCGGGGATCACCAGGACTTCCTTCTCCCGCAGGATCTCATCGGCCTCGATCGTGGTCGGACCATTTGCTCCTTCGATGATGATGCTTGCCTGGATACCCGCCGCGTTGTCCCGACGGATCACGTTCTGGACCGCGGCCGGAACCAGAACATCGACGGGAAGACCGAATATGTCGTTTCCGTCGATGAAGTCGGCATCGGGGAATCCTTCGAGGAACCTGTTCTCGTCGACCCACTTGGCGACTGCATCCACCTCGAGGCCCTCGGGGTCGTAGAGGGCGCCTGAGATGTCGGACACGGCCACGATCCTCACCCCCATCTGATGCCCGGCGATAGCGGCGTACCGGCCCACGTTGCCGAAGCCGTGGATGGCGACGGTCAGGTCGTCGGTGTCGAGTTGGCGAACACCGGCGGCCTGGGGGACGAGGAACATGAGACCGCGCCCGGTCGCCTCCCTCCGGGCCACGCTCCCGCCCAGGGCGGGAGGCTTGCCGGTCACCACCGCGGGGACCGAATGGCCGACATGCTGGGAGTAGGTGTCCATCATCCACGCCATCACCTGCTCGTTGGTGCCGAGGTCGGGTGCCGGGATGTCGGTCTCGGGCCCGATCACGTTGATGATCTCCATGGTGAAGCGGCGGGTGACCCGTTGCAGCTCGGCGCGGGAGAGACCCATCGGGTCCACCCGCACCCCGCCCTTGGCCCCGCCGAAGGGAACCCCCACGATCGAGCACTTCCATGTCATCAACATGGCCAGGGCGGCGACTTCGCCCAGGTCGACGTCGGCTGCGAATCGGATCCCCCCCTTGGTCGGGCCCATCGTGGTGAGATGCTGGACCCGGTAGCCAAAGAGGGTCTCGACCTCGGAATACGTGTCCCGACGGAACGGGAAGCTGACCATCGTCGACTTCTGCGGGACGCGGAGCCGGTCGGCGATGTTGTCGTCGAGCCCCATCAGCCTGGCCACACGGTCGAACTGTCCGGCGGCCTCCTTGTACATCGGCGAGTCGAATTCGTTGCCGACTAGCGCGGTCACCGAGGCCTCCGATCAACTAGACGCACCTCATCTCATCCTATGCCGGGCCGGGGCGGCAAATTTGTCACACCCGACAAATAGGTTGTCCCCCATGAGCCATTCCAAGCAATCCCAAAGCGAGACACAGCCCCTCTTCGACCCCTACTCCGACCCGGTCGCCTATCTCGCCTCACTGGGCGTCGAGGCCGAGTTGGTCGAGGTCATCACCCGTCTTCCCGAGGCGGCCTGAATCTACGATCATGAGGTGTCAGTGAACGAGATCCGGCTCGAGCCCGAAGACTGGGACCCGGTCCTCGCCGACACCGATGGGGCACAAATCGTGGTTGCCGGGCCGGGCACGGGGAAGACGGAGTTCCTGGTGCGCCGGGTCTGTCACTTGGTCGAGACGGGCAAGGCACGAAGAGACCAGATCGCAATCCTCACCTTCTCCCGCCGAGCCGCCGGTGACATACGGCATCGAGCGGACCAGGCTCTGGGAACCTCAGGCATGCCGGTGGGCGCCTCCACCTTTCACTCCCTCGCCCTGCGCCTGCTCGAAGCCGCCTCCGAGTCGGAGCGGCCCATTCCCCTCACCACGCCGGAGCAGATCGGCCTGGTCGCCGACCTCTTGGCCGACGAGGACCCCGGGGATTGGCCGGTCATATACCGGGGCATCCTGACCACCCCCGCCTTCGCCGGGGAGGTGGCCGACTTCCTGATGAGATGCTCGGAGCGGCTTCTCTCGCCCGAGGACCTGGACCAACGCGCCGAGCCCCGGGCCGACTGGAGGGGGATCCCGGGTTTGTTCCGGCGCTACCGGAGCAGACTCGAGAAGACAGGGCGAACCGACTACGCCACTCTCCTCGTATCGGCCGTGTCGCTCCTCACCAGGCCGGAGGGTCAGGAGCTGGCCGGGCACTACCGGTATGTAGTGGTCGACGAGTACCAGGACACTTCACCGGTCCAAGCCGAGATCGGTCGGCTGCTGGCGCTCCCTCACGGGAATCTGACCGTCGCCGGGGATCCCTATCAGTCCATCTACTCCTTCCGCGGAGCCGAGCTGAAGAACATCGCCGCCTTCGGCGAGGATCACCAAGAGGCAAGGCGAATCGTGTTGGGGCGGAGTCTTCGGGTCCCGGCCCCGATCCTCGACTCCGCTCTCCGCATCGTCTCCAGCGGCGAGCTCCCCGGATCGGCCGGCCCGGTGAGCCCGGCTCCTCATGCCGGGCGCGTCGAAACCTACGTCTTCGACCAAGAGACGGCCGAAGCGGAATGGATCGCACGTGACATCGAGCACCAGATCAGGGTCGAGGGCCGCAAGCCCTCCTCGATCGCCGTGCTGGTCCGTTCCAAGCGGGAGATGCTCAACGAGCTGAGCCGCGCCCTGGGCAGGAAGGGTGTGCCCCACGACTCGCCCCAGTCTCGGTTGGTCGAGCATCCGGCAGTGAGGATGATCCAGGACCTCGTCACCGTGGCAAAGCTCGGCGGCCCCATCCCCCTCCTCACCCCGGTGGAGACAGCCGAGGCGGACAGGGCGATGCGACGCCTGCTCCTCGGGCCCCTGCTCGGGGTCGGGCTGGGGAAGGAGCGTGAGATCCTGCGCTCCCGCCGGCGGAGCTGGGACGCCTGGCCTGCTGTCCTGGCCCGCGACCTTCCCGATCACCCCGGTATCGCTGCCCTGCTCGATGATCCGTCCTGGTATTCGACCATGCCGGCCGTCGATGGTTTCTGGCACCTCTGGACCGGTCTCGACGAGTTGGAGAAAGTGGTACTCGACCCCGATCGCCAGGACTGGCGGCTCGCCTTCACCTCTTTCTCCCAGGTGCTGGAGAGACAGGCCGAACGCGACCCGGGGGTGAACCTGGACAAGGTCTTCGCCCTCTCCGACGAAGAGGGTATCGAGTCGACACCCCTCCTCCCCTACCGACCCACCCGACAGCAGGTCACGCTGACCACGCTCCACCAGGCCAAAGGGCTCGAGTTCGAGGTGGTCTACATCGCCAACGCCGTGGAGGGTGTGTTCCCCGACTTACGGCGGGGACGGAGGATGTTGCGACCCGAGTTGCTCTCCCCGGAGCGCATCACAGATCCCGAGGCGCAACATCTCTTTCAGATCCAGGAGGAGATGCGTCTCGCCTACACCGCAATGACCCGGGCCCGCTCCAAGGTGGTGTGGACCGCGACATCGGCCGGGGTCGACCAGGGAGAGCATCGCCCCTCTCGTTTCCTCATGGCCGCCGCCGACCCCGAGCTCCAAGGGAGCCCGAGTTCTCCCGACGTGGTCCTGGGCCCGCCGGTCACCCTCAGCGAGGCCGAGTCGAGCCTCCGGCGATCACTCCTCGACCCTTCCGCTCCGGTATTGGAGCGTCTCGTCGCCGCCCGGTTGCTCGCTCACCCGCCCGCGCCGTGGTGGGACCCGATGACGTTCCCGGGGGTGCCCGAGCCAGGTCCCGAGCGGCCCATCCTCGGCGCCGGGCTGCGGCTTTCCCCGAGCCAGGCCGACGCCTATGTCACGTGTCCCCGCAGGTACGCGCTGGAGCGCCGGTTGCGGCTCGCCGACACCTTCTCGCCCTACGCCGCCCTGGGGACACTGGTCCATGCCGCCCTGGAGGCCGCGGAGACCGAGAGTCTTGGGTCGGGGCGACCCCATGCCGACGTGGAGGATGCCCTCGCCCACCTGGAGAAGGTCTGGGCCGAGGCCGACTTCGGGACCCCACAGCTCAACGAGGCCTGGCTGGCCCAAGCACGGCAGGCGCTGGTCAAGCTCTACGACGGATGGCCCAGTCAAGGTGTTCCCGTCGAGTTGGAGAAGAAGGTGACCACCGAGATGGGTGGGGTCGAGTGGGTCGGCTACATCGACCGCCTCGAGCGGGATTCCGCGGGGCTGCGCGTGATCGACTACAAGACGTCCAAGTCGGCGACAAGTGTCAAGGAGGCGAACAGGTCGCTGCAGCTCGGCTTCTATGCGACCGCGGTCGAGGCGGAGTTGGGCGAGCCGGTCGTGGCTGCCGAGATGTGGTTCCCGCGAACGAAGACACAGGCGGTGACCGTCCGATCCTTCGACATGGCCCTGCTCCCGGACGTCCGCCAGTCCATGGAGGAAGTGGCCTCGGCCATCCTCGACGAGCGTTGGGAGCCGCGGGTCAGCGATCGATGCAAGAGCTGCGAGTTCCGTCGCTCCTGCCCGGCCTGGGCCGAGGGAAAAGGGGCCTACCTGCCATGACAGCCATCATCCCCTCGGCCGAGCAGCAGGCGATACTCGATCTCGGGCTCGACAGCGTGCGGATCAAGGCCGGCGCCGGGACGGGGAAGACCACCACCGTCGCCCTGGTCATCGCCAACCTGGTCGCGGCCCACGGCATCGACCCCGAGCGGATCCTGGGGATCACCTTCACCAACAAGGCGGCATCGGAGCTGTCCGACCGGGTGAAGACATTCCTGGGCCCGACGGTCGACGAGGGACGGCAAGCCGAGGTGCACACCTACCACGGCTTCGCCGCCCAGATCCTGGCCGAGTTCGGTGCCCTGGTCGGCGTGGACAGCAGGGTGCGGGTGATCACCCCGACCTTCTCCCGACAGCTCCTGACCGAGACCTATCACCACACCTCTTACAGCCATCTCGACATCACCAACAGACGCGGTGTGGACCGAATCCGCGTCCTGGCCGACCGGATGGGCGATCATCTCCTCGTCGCCGACGACCTCCTCCCCTTCACCGACCCCTCTCAGGAGGTGTGGGCCCAGCGCGGCGAGATGTTGGAGACATTGCGCCAGTACGAGGGCGACAAACGACGGCTGGGCGTGGTCGACTACTCGGACCTGGTCACGCTGTCCACGGCTCTTCTGACCCGGCACCCGGAGCTGGCCGGCGAGATCAGGGATCGGTACCAGACGGTGGTGCTCGACGAGTACCAGGACACCAACCCGGCGCAGAGGGCCTTGCTCACCGCCATCTTCGGCAACGGATTCCCGGTGGTGGCGGTAGGTGACGAGGACCAGACCATCTACGAGTGGAGGGGCGCCTCCGCCGAGAACTTCGAGCTCTTCTTCGACCACTTTCCCGCCCCCGGCGGCCGACGCGCCCACGAACGCGCATTGACCCTCAACCGGAGGTCGGCACCGGTGATACTGGACGTGGCCAACCAGATACGTCGTCGGGCCAACCCCGAGTCGGAGAACCTGGTCTCCTCCGACCCCGACGCCCGCGGACAGGTGATCACCCACTGGGCGACCGATGCAGTCGCCGAGGCCGACTGGATCGCCCGTCGCTTCGAGGCGCTCCACGGGGAAGGTACGCCATGGTCGGAGATGGCCGTGCTCTTCCGAAAGAACAGGGACTTCGCAGTGGTCGTCGACTCCATGGCCCGTCACGACATCCCGGTCGAAGTGGCCAACCTCGGTGGCCTGCTCTCGGTGCCCGAGGTGGCCGACCTTCGGGCGTGGTTGACCGTCATCGACCGGCCGGAGCACTCGGCCGCACTGGTCCAGATTCTCTTCGGCAGCCGCTACCGCCTCGGCTATGCCGATATCGCCCCACTCAGCCGATGGCTGGGCACGACCCCTGTCGAGGACATCGACAGCGACCACATCCCCGGGCTCAGTCTGCTCGAGGCGATCGAGCACCACGCCGCCATCGAAGGGTTGCGCCCCAAGGCAAGAGCCGGGCTCGAGCACTTCCTCGCGACATACCGCGAGGTGCTGACCGAGAGCCAGGGAGCCAGCCTGGTCGAGGTGTGCCGACTGATCCTGGACAGGACCCATGCCTGGCAGGATCTCGAGGCTCTTCCTCCCAGCCAGCGGACCACAGCCCGGCTCAACCTCTATCGTCTGCTCGATCTGGCCGAGGAGTGGAGTCCGCTGCGGGGGCGGCCATCACTGGCCGCCTTCCTCGACTATCTCGACGCCATGGAGGACGAGCCGGCGGAGGAGCTCGACTCGGCACACCTGTCCGGGGAGGAGGCCGTGACCTTGGTCACCGTGCACCGGGCCAAAGGACTGGAGTGGGACGTGGTGGCCGTTCCGGCCGTGACGGACGGCAGTTTCCCAACCAAGTCGCAGCAGTTTCCGGATCCGGCCCGGTTCGCCGAATACCTGCCGCCGCAGTACCGCATCGACAGGGCGCTATCCGACATGCCATCGGACGACGAGGAGCGGCGCGCTTACTTCCGCCGACTCCACGCCCTCCAGGAATGGAGGGTGGCCTATGTGGCGGCGACCAGGGCCCGATCGACACTGATCGTCACCGGCGCATACTGGTACGGCCTGCCAGAGCCTTCGGTCAACGCGAGGAAACCTTCTGAGCTCTTCGAGCTGGTCGAGCAGCATCCACTGACCCGTAACGAGGGTCATGCCGAGGAGCCGCCGCGGCCGGCCCTGCTGCGGCCCCCTGCCGACGGGCCCGCCCCCGACCCGCTATTCACCAATGGATGGGACGGCGCATTGCGTGAGGCCGTCATGGACGCGACCGCGCCTCACTCCGAGGCGGAGAGACTCGGTCTCGTCACCGAATACGGGCGCCGGGTGGAAGAGATGCGCCAGACGCTGTTCGAGCTGGACAGCGTCGGCACCATCGCCGAGGAACCGGGCAGACAGCGTGTGGTCTCGGTCACCGGGCTGGTGAATTACGCCCAGTGCCCGAAGCGGTTCTATTGGTCCGATGTCGATCCCCTGCCCCGTCGCCGCAGCAACGCTGCCATCGCCGGCACCGGGCTCCATCGCCGCATCGAGCTCCACCAGCGGGGCCAGGTCCCCTTCGAGGACATGGAGCCAGGCCTCTACGACGTCATCGATGACGATGGAGAGCCATTCGGAGCGGGTGGATTCAAGGCGTTTCTCGAGTCCCGCTACGGAAGCGAGCAGGCACCACTGGTCGAGGTGCCATTCACCATCGAGATGGAGAGCGGCTTTCAGGTGCGCGGGCGGATCGACGCGGTCTACGCCAGGGGCCGGTCTTGGGAGATCGTCGACTTCAAGAGCGGGAAGCGGCGAGACGATCCGGCCCGCATGGTCCAGCTTCAGGCCTATTCCGTGGCGGCGACAAAGGTCGACTTCGGACTCGAGGAGCCGGAGCAGATCGACGTTTCCTTCGTCTACCTGGGTGGCGGGCTCGACGTCCACACCGAACGGGCCGATGAGCAATGGCAAGAGCAGGCCCGCGTGAATCTCGAGCGGCTCACCGACGCGATCGACGCAGCGAGGTTCGAACCGGTGCCTGGGGCCTGGTGCAACGGTTGCGATTTCCTCCGCTTCTGCACGGAAGGCAAGCGCGAAGTGGGCCGGCCGTGATCGGTCTGGCCGCGATCGCCGGGTACCTGGTCGGCTCCGTGCCAACCGCGAACTGGCTGGGCAAGCTGTGGGGGGTAGATCTGAGGAGAGGCGGAACGGGGAACCCCGGTGCCAACAATGCGCGGCGACTGGGAGGCCTCCCTCTCGCCCTCCTCGTCCTGATCGTCGAGATGGGAAAGGGACTGGCCGCGGTAGCGGCCGGATTCGCCATCGGAAACGAAGTCGGCGGTGTGGTGGCCGGAGTGGGGGCGGTGATCGGCAACGTATACAACGTGTGGTACCGATTCCAAGGAGGAAAGGGATTGGGGATCACCGGTGGGGTGTTAATCGGGCTCTGGCCCGCTGCCTTCCCCGTCGTGGTGATCGTCATCGTCCTCGCCTCGGCTCTGTCCAGGTCGACGGGTATCGGGAGCTTGATCACGCTTGGCTTTCTGCTCGTCGCCGCCCTGGCATGGGAGCTCACCGGGCTGGACAACCCGTGGGGCGTGGGCGACTACACCCTGCTGCTTCCCCTCGCCTTGGGCTTGTCCCCGGTAGTCGCCCCGAAGCACTGGCGCGACGCCAGAGCCCGCCTCAGGAGCTCACCCGCCCGTCCCTGACTTCTACCACCAGGGTCACCGGGCCGTCGTTGACGAGTTCCACCTCCATCCGGGCCCCGAAGACTCCCACCTCAGTGTGGATACCGGCCCGCCGGAGCATGTCGGCGAAGTCTGCGACCATCGGCGCCGCCATCTCCGGCGACGCCGCGCCCGTGAACGAAGGTCTTCGCCCCTTTCGGATGTCGCCGAGCAAGGTGAACTGGCTCACCACCAGCGCCGAGCCGCCCACGTCGAGAAGCGACAGGTTCATCTGGCCTTCGGAGTCGGCGAAGACACGCAGGTTGCAGACCTTGCCGGTGGCGGCCTCGATGTCGTCTGCAGTGTCCGATGGCTCGATACCGACGAGAAGGAGAAGGCCGTGGTCGATCGACCCGGTCACCGCACCGTCGACCTTCACCGAAGCTCTGGACACCCGTTGGAGAACGATGCGCACGAGTGGCGATTGTGGCAGCCCAATAGAGTGTTGCCGTGGCGAGGCGACCGTCCGATGCCCAAGAGCTCCTTCGCGGCCCGGACGGGACGCGCCCGGTATACCTGCTCGACGCGGCATCCGACTACGAGGCCAAGATGCTGGAGAGGTGGGTGGGCGCCGGGACCGCCGGCGAGGTCGCCACGGTGCGGATCACCTCGTCGCGTCGAGGGAAAGGTGGTGACCGGGACGGCCTCGCCGCAGCGCTGTCGGCTCCGGACGACCCGTTTCTGATCCCGCTGCGCGTGATATGGCTGGCGCCGCTCAAGGGGACTCGCAGGTCGGCGAGCTGGTGGGACGTTCTCCGACCGGGAGACGCCCGCGATCCCCGTGGACTGCGAGCGCGGTGGATCCGCATGGCGAGGCCGGGTCGGGTCCGGCTGATCGCCGCCGCTGGTGAGCACTCGTCGGCCCTAGCTGAGGACTACCAGGTGTCGGGACAGGTGGACCCCCTCACCAGCTACGTCACCCGTCGGGCATGGCTCGTGCTCGACCGGGCAGAGCGGAAGCTGGTGGGCAACCGCTACAAGGTCCCCCGATTCGTACCCGAGGCGATCCTCTCGAGACGTGAATTCCTCGAATCGGTGGACGCAGTGGCTGCCGAGACCTCGACCACCCCCGCAGTTGCCCGGGAGAGGGCGGAGCAGTATCTGCGCGAGATCGCCGCCACCCACTCGCCCTATGTGATCGATCTGATCGCCAACGCGATCCACAAGCTCTACAGCCAGGGTTACGGGAAGATCAGATATTCGGACGACGACCTCAAGAGACTCGCCGCCCTGGGGAGCGGCAATCCGATCGTGTTCCTCCCTTCCCACCGGTCCAACCTCGATCGTCTCAGTCTCCAATACATGCTCTGGGAGAACGACTTCCCCCCCAATCACACGGCCGGGGGCATCAACCTCAACTTCTTCCCGATCGGGCCCCTGGTCCGCCGAACCGGAGTCTTCTTCATCCGCCGCTCGTTCAAGGACAACCCGCTGTACAAGACAGTGCTCCGCTCCTACCTCGATTACCTGGTCGAGAAGCGGTTTCCCCTGGAGTGGTACATGGAGGGAGGCAGATCGAGATCGGGAAAGCTGTTGCCGCCACGCCTCGGCCTGCTCAGTTACGTGATCGACTCGATGCGGAGGGGAAAGGCCGAAGACCTGCAGTTGATCCCGGTGTCGATCGCCTACGACCAGATCCACGACGTGCCCGACTATGCCCGTGAGGCCCAGGGCCGGGACAAGGAACGCGAGTCATTGGGCTGGCTGCTCAGGGCGGTCCGCTCGCTGCGCCGGCGTTACGGCGATATCCACGTCCGATTCGGCGAGCCGGTGTCTGCCCGGGCGACGCTTGGCAGCGCCGAGGACGCCGACGAGGAATCGGTCGACCTGCAGAAGCTGGCATTCGAGGTGATGTATCGGATCGGCCAGGTCACACCGATCACACCCATCGCCCTTGTCAGCCTGGCCCTGCTCGCTTTGCACGGGACCGCGACCTCGGCTGAGCGTCTCGCCGAAGAGACGACGCGGATGGTGGAGTTCGCCCGGGCCCGGGGCCTGCCCCTGACCGAGGACTCCGATTTGAGCGATCCAGGCCGGGTTGGGGTGATCCTCGACTGGCTGGCCGAGCACGACAATGTCAGTAGCCACGAGGCAGTCGGGAGACGCGTGTTCTGGCTCGACGATGACCAGATGATCCGCATCTCCTACTACCGGAACATGGTGGTCCATTTCTTCGTCGACCGCGCCTTGGCCGAGATGGCGCTGCGGTCTGCCGCCGAGAGCGGAGACGACCGGCCCGAGCGGGTGCGGGAGACGCTGCTCGCCTTCCGCGACCTGCTCAAATTCGAGTTCTTCTTCCCCGAGAAGGACGTGTTCCTGGCCAAGGTCGAAGCCGACATCGCAGTCGACGTCCCCGGATGGGATCGTGTCATTGCCGGTAACGGAGCTGGAGAGGTCCACGCCGGGCTTGGAGCGCCGGTCGCCCACTGGGCACTGCTCCCCTTCCTCGACGCATACCAGGTGGTAGGTGACGAGTTGGAGACGCTGAGGGGGAAGTTCGACGAGAAGACCTTCCTCAAGGCATGCCTTGCCCGGGCCCGCATGTACCGGATCGAGCAAAGGCTGATCTCGGGTGAGAGCGCCAGCCAGGTTCTGTTCAAGTCTGCCCTTTCGCTGGCCTCGAACCGGGGCTTGCTTGGCAATGTCGAAGGAGTGAGTGCGCTTCGCACCGCTTTTGCCGCCGAGGTCCGTCAGGCCCGCGCCCTGGCTGCGGCCGGGTTGGAGACGCGCCCGCTGGGCTAGTCGCTGTCCCGGGTCATCGACCTTTCCGGCCCCACTTCTGCCTCGCTTCCTCCACCAGCTCCCGGGACGTCTTGGGCCGGGCCGTGGGCAACTTGGCCGGGGACGGCGCCGGCCTCGCCGCTGTCTGCTCGGGCTCGCTCTCCGGGGGCGGGATCACCTCTTCGAGACTGCGGGTCGGGGTGGTGGGAGGAGGCGGCAGAGGGTCCAGTTGCCGGGGCACCGGCCGCGTGCGTGGCGTCTGTCCCGGGAGAACCGGCGGGGTCACGATGGTCTCGGGTCGCTCGGTGCGGGTGGTGGGAACCCTCTTGCCCGGAGTGGTCGGCCCGGTCGGGGTGACGATCACCGGGGTCTCCTCTCCCATGGCCCGAGCCCGTCGACGGAGGGCGCGCCCCGCGGCGAGGAGAAACACACCCGGGATGATGCTTCCCCCGATCCCGGCCAGGAATCCCCTTGCGAAGCCGAACTCCGAGAACAACCCGAGGCCGGCGAGAAGGACTATGCCGATCCAGAAGACTCCGATGAAGGTGAGGACCCGGCCCAGACAACCGACGGGGTTGGGGTTCTGATCAGCCATTGCCGTCATTCAAACATCAGCTCCGGGTCAGCACGACCCGGAGCCTCCACGAGGCCAACAGGAGGAGGACCGCGGCGTAGGCGGTGAGCACACCAAGCTCAGGGAGGATGTCGAGCACGGTCCCGTCCCTACGCACCAGCTCGGCGAAACCGTCGATGGCCCATGCATGCGGGGTGAAGTGCGCCACCCGGTTCATCGCCGGGGAGAACAGCTCGAGGGGGAGCATGGCGCCACCCAGCGCCGCCAGCCCCAGGCTGAGCACCACTCCGATTCCGCCGGCTTGCTGGTCGTTGCTGAAGGTCGCCCCCATCAGCATCCCGGCCCCGGCGCCCGCGGCCGAGAACGTGATGAGCAGGAGCAGGGCGCCTAGAGGATCCCCCCAGTTGACCCGGAAGAGGAGGAACGTGGCGGCCACGATGTAGAGCCCTTGAACCATGGCCACCGCCCACCTTCCCGCCGCCTCCCCGAGCACGATTGTCCGCGCCGACGTCGGAGTCGAGAGCATCCTTCGGGAAATTCCCAGCTTCCGGCTCAGGATCAGCGCAGCCGAACCGGCAAGGGCGGTGAGGAAGGTGAACAGGGTCAGCTGTTGGGAGGCGCCCAGGTCGAAACGCCCAAGGGTGGCGGGGAACAGGGCCTCTCCCACCGCCGTTGTCTCGACTGCGAGCCCGGGAGCCGAACCCGTTTCAGATCTGGCCGCCTCCAAAGCCTCGTCGAACCCGACGTCGGTCTTCGCCTGGGCGAACTGGGCCGCTCCCACCGGCGTCATCACCCTGGCCGCTGCGGCGGCCACAACAGACTGGAGCTGTTGGCCCGCATCTTCCGGTCGGGCGACATACCCGATCTCGACCGGGGAGCCGTCCGCGGCGTGCCCGCTCATCCCGGGAGGAAGGAACACTCCCGCCTGCACCGCTCCGCGCTCCACGGCCGTGGTCAACTCCTCCCTGCTCTCGTACTCGGAGACGGCCAGGGTCTCCTCGGCCGCAATCTCCTCGGCAATTGCTGTCGCCAGCGGATCCCCATCCTCCTGGAACAGTCCTATCGCCGGGTCGAAGTCACCGCCGAACTGGGCCCCGATGAGCAAGATCAACGCGATGGGGAAGATGAAGACGAAGAAGATGTTCGAGCGCTCCCGCAACATACGGCGAACGTTGCTCCAGGCGATTGCCGGCACCTTCATCGTGAGAGCCTCCGTTGCAGCATGAACCAGGCGGCCAATCCCAGGACCAGCGCAATGACGAGCAGGGCCCCGGCCGAGGGCAGGGCAGCGGTCCATTCGGCTCCACCCGAGATCTCGGACAGACCGCGCATGAACCAGGCATGCGGCGTGATGTAGGTGAGCCGGCTCAAGACGTCGTTGCCCTGCCCGATCGGGAAGAAGGTCCCACCGAGCATCCCCAGGGTCACCGCGACGATGGCGCCCAGGTTGGCGGCTCCCTCGGCCGACTTCCCCACCGAGGCGATCAAGCCCATGATGGACGTGGCGGCGAGGACTCCGGTGACCACCAGCACAGCCACTCCGAGCGCCGGTCCCCACGTGGCTTCCATGAGGTAGTGGGTGGCCACGATCAACACCGTCATCGAGATGACACCGAGGGAAAAGGAGATGAGGGCCTTTCCCAACACAACGCTGCGCCGCCCGATGGGGGCGGCGAGGAGCCGGGAGAGAGTCCCGTTCTCCTCCTCTTCCAGCACCCCGAGCACTCCGAACTGGACGGTGAAGAGCAGGAAGAAAACCGCCATCCCGGCGGCGAAGAAGGTGGAGGCGTCGAGCTGGCGGGTCTCGGAGGAGATGTCGGAGAAGGTGTAGGCCGGTGGCCGCAGTGCCGCCTCCTCGCCCCAGGTGACCACGTCGGCGGGTGGCGGGCCTTCCCCGAGATGGACGGCCGTCGCCACCGAGAGCTGGGCCCGGCCGATCCCGGAGCCGAACTCGGAGGCAATCGAGCTCGCCACCTGGGTGGTGGTCTGGGCGTCGATGTCCCCTATCACCTGAATCGTGAACGAGCTGCCCTGGATTGCGGCATCGCCCAACCCGGGCCCGAGCATGATGTAAGCCCCGACCTCACCTTCTTCCACTGCGGCGTCGGCAGCCTCGGTGTCCTCGAAGTGGGTCACTTGGAGAATCCCCTGCGCCTCGATATCGGCGAGCACCTCGCCCAACGAGCCGGACACCTCGGTGCGGTCGAGATCGACCAGGCCGATCTGGAGGTCGAGGCTCTCCGAGGCGAAGACATTGCCGAACACCAGGTGAAAGATGTAGGCGAGGGCGAGGGGGGTGATGATCCCGATGATGAAGGCGGACCGATCGCGAAGACGGAGTTTCAGGTCCTTGCCCGCGATGCGGGTTGCAGCGCTCATGGTCAGTCGCGCAGTGCCTTGCCGGTCAGATGGAGGAACACGGCCTCGAGATTGGGCTCGAAGACCTCGACGCTGGAGACGCTTGCTCCCGCGGTCGACACACAAGCCAGCAGCTCGGGAAGCAGCCTCGCCGCGTCGTCGGCGAGGACGTCGAATCCGGAGTCCGAAGGACTGGTCTCGCGAACCCCATTCAGCCCGGCGGCGATGTGGGCCACCTCCGACACATCACCCGTCATCGCCACGTGGATCCGGTCCTTCTGCCCTACCAAGGAGACAAGTTCCCGCCGGGTCCCCTCGGCCTTGATCACACCCTCGTCGATGATGGCCACCCGGTCGCAGAGCCGCTCCGCCTCCTCCATGTAGTGGGTGGTGTAGAGGACGGCTATCCCCTGACCGGATAGCTCTTCGACGGACTCGAGGATGGCGTTCCTCGACTGGGGATCGACCCCGACCGTGGGCTCGTCGAGGATGAGTAACCGGGGGCGATGGAGGAGGCCGATCCCGATATTGAGCCTTCGCTGCATCCCGCCGGAGAACTCCTTGGTCAGGTCGTCTTTGCGGTCGGTGAGGCCGATCACCTCTAGGACTTCTGCCGTCCGCTTCTCCAACTCGGAGCCCGACATCTCGTAGAGCCGGCCGAAGAACTTGAGGTTCTCCACCGCGGTGAGGTCCGGGTAGATGGCCAGCTCTTGGGGCACCAGGCCGATGTCCGATCTCCCCGCGGTCGAGCGGGTGCGGATGGTCGTGCCGTTGATGTCGACCACCCCGTGGTCTGGCTCCAAAAGCCCGGCAACCATCGAGATCGAGGTCGTCTTTCCCGCCCCGTTCGGTCCGAGCAACCCGAAGGTCTCGCCCTCTGCGATCTCGAAACTGACCTCGTTCACCGCCACCAGGTCGCCGAAACTCTTGCTCAGGCCCTGGGCCGCCAACACCGTCGCCATCGAATCCCCTACTTGGATGCGACGGGCACCCTACCGATTCTCAGCCCGACCGCGCCCGCCTGCGCCCCGGTCGGTTCCGCGCAGCAGAACCAGCTCTCGGTCAGGCGCGGCGTAGGGCCGGACACCGGCATCGGGGGAAAGCGAGCATCGGCGGACCCGGCGATCCGATCCCGCATCGAAGTCAAGGTCTCTGATGCCTCGGCGCCGCAGTCGGATGCTTCGGCCGCGATGGAGTCGAGGTCGACGTGCAGCTGCCCCGCCTCCGGGTCCTCGAAGTTCCAGGTCCAGGTGAGCGACTCGGGCTCGTAGCGCAATAGATGGGGGGTCACGGCCGGATGGGTCTCGAGGAGGGACCCCTGGGGAATGAGGAGCTTGATGGCGAGCTGCACCGGGTCGGTAGCCGACCACAACCGGTGGTGGTCGAGAAAGCCGACCAGATCGACGAGGTGCCCCGGGGTGGTCCACGGGAGGAAGGGGAGCCAGGTGGGCCTGATGTGGACGCCGGCCGATCTGACCACCGAGACCGCCGCGGCCATGTCCGCCACCGTGTGGTTCTTGTCGAGTATCTCCAGCGTGCGCTGGTCGGTGCTCTCGAAAGCGCTGACCACGAAGAGGACTCCGAGCCCGGCCAGCTCCGACCAGAGGGCAGCATGGTTCAAGATGTGCTCCACCTTGACCGTGACGTCGAATGTCAACTCGGGGTGGGCGGCGTGAGCCTCCCTGAGCAGGTCGAGTGAGTATCGCGGGGCATTCAGGAAATCGGGATCACCGAAGGTGACGTGCTGGATGCCGTCCCGGGCCAATTGGTCGATGTCGGCAAGCACCGGGGCTGACCCGACGACGCGCATTCTTCCGTCATAAACCGCGGGGATGGGACAGTGCCGGCAACGATGCCGGCACCCGTGCGATGCCTCCACCGCGCCTGCGAAACGGGCCTCCCCCATCCACTCGAGGCGGGCGTAGTTGGCGTGGGCCGGCAGATCGGTGCGATCCGGTGTCAGGAAGGTGGAGCGGCCGAGATGTCGTTCGGCGACCGGAGCGGTCGATCCGAGGCCGGCCTGCTCGGCCCAGGCGATCAGGGCCGGCTCGTATTCGCCGACGATCAGGGCGTCCGCCACTTCGCCGAGAATGTCGTCCTGCCCCACCGTGGCGTAGAGGCCGTAGAAGGCGATGGGGAGATCGGGTCGCCGCCGGCGCACTTCTCGGGCAACGGCGCCGGCCAGACGCATCGCGGTGTGCATCGGAACGGAGAAAGCCACGGCGTCGACACGGCCGAGGAGCGAGTAGTCCCAATCGTCGACCGAAAGGTCCACGACGGTCACCTCCACCCCTGATGCTCTCAGGGCGGCGCTCGGGGAGGCCAGATGGACGGGCTGACGACCCAATTCGTAGGTGGAGACGAGAAGGAGGTGCACCGGGGCGAGTCTACGGCGAACCCTGGGTAGCCTCGCCGGGTGGGTGTGTACATCGACACGGGTCTTGGACCGATGCACGAGGTGGACTTCGGCGGGTCGGGCGCCGAGATGGTGCTGGTTCACGGTCTGGGCGGCTCGACCACCAACTGGGATGCGGTTGCGCCCGCCCTGGCTCGGATCGGCCGGATCCGGGCCATCGATCTCCCCGGATTCGGGCTGACTCCTCCCCGCAGCGACTTCCACCTGGAGACTCATCGGAGATCGGTGATCGCCTATCTCGAGACGATGGATGGCCCGTTCACCCTGATCGGCAACTCCACCGGGGGGCTGCTCTCGTCGATGATCGCCGCAGACCGTCCCGACCTGGTCGATCGTCTCGTCCTGGTCTCACCCGCCACCCCTCCGGTTCTCCCTGACCCGCGTCTCGACTGGCCCACCGCCATCCGTCTCGCCATTCAGGCGACCCCATTGCTCGGCGAGATGTACGGAAGGCACTTCCTTCGCAGCAACACCCCAGAGGAGCTGGTGCGCAAGAGCCTGGCCATGATCACCCACAAGCCGGGAAGAGTGCCGATGGAGCTGGTCGAGAGCTCGCGGGAGATGGCCCGGATCCGCACCAGGCTGCCCTGGGCGGAGTACGCCACGGCGAGGACCGCCACCGCCATCGCCGCCGTCTACGCCCGTCGATCCGCCTTCGTCGAGATGGTCCGGCGAATAGAGGCCGCCACCCTGGTGGTCCACGGGGTGTCCGATCACATCGTCTCGCCGACTGCTGTCGAGTGGCTCTGCTCGCTCCAACCCGAGTGGGAACTGGTCCAGCTGGACGACACGGGCCACACCCCGCAGATGGATGCCCCACTCCGGTTTCTGTCGATCGTCGAGCCGTGGCTCTCCCCGTCCCGGACCGCGGCAGTCGGCGCCTGAGCTCCCCCTCGAGTCGATGTTCTGCCTCGAAGGAGAACATCGGCCGCTAACTAGGCTTGGGAGTGATGACAGGCGATTTGAGCCGAACGCTCGGCGATGAATACGTCCACCAGATGGCGGACACCGACCCGGTCGAGACACAGGAGTGGCTCGAATCGCTCGATGCCGTGGTCGGCGAAAGCGGACCGGACCGGGCCAAGTACCTCGTTGCCAAGCTGCTGGAACGGGCACACGAGAACAACGTCGGGATCGCCGGCGCGATCACGACGCCTTACATCAACACCATTCCTCCCGAAGAGGAGCCCGAGTTCCCCGGTGACGCCGAGATCGAGCGTCGCATCCGGCGCTTCATCCGGTGGAATGCGGCGGTGATGGTGATCAAGGCCAATCACCGATCCAAGGGGATCGGGGGACATCTCTCCACCTTCGCCTCATCCGCGACTCTCTACGAGATCGGGTTCAACCACTTCTTCAAAGGGAAGGACGCTCCCGGGGGCGGCGACCACGTCTACTTCCAGGGCCATGCCGCCCCGGGCATGTACGCCCGCGCCTACTTGGAGGGGCGCTACGACGAGAAGCACCTGGACAACTTTCGCTTCGAGATCGACGGCGACGGGCTCTCCTCCTATCCGCATCCGCGGCTCATGCCCGAGTTCTGGGAGTTCCCCACGGTGTCGATGGGCCTGGGCGCGATCAACTCGATCTACCACGCACGGTTCAACAAATATCTGCACAACCGTGAGATGGACGACACATCGAAATCGAGGGTGTGGGCCTTCATCGGGGACGGCGAGGTCGACGAGCCGGAGACATTGGGATCGATAACCCTGGCCGCACGCGAGGGGCTCGACAACCTCACCTGGGTGGTCAACTGCAACCTGCAGAGGCTCGACGGCCCGGTTCGGGGTAACGGACAGATCATCACCGAGCTCGAAGCGATCTTCCGAGGCGCGGGATGGAACGTGATCAAGGTGATCTGGGGATCGGGCTGGGACCCGTTGCTGGCCCGGGACGACGAAGGCGCCCTGATCAACGTGATGAACAACACCGTCGACGGCGAGTACCAGCGGTACAAGGCGGAGAACGGCGCCTACGTGCGCGAGCACTTCTTCGGGAAGGATCCCCGGACCAAGGAGATGGTCGCCGACATGAGCGACGACGAGGTCTGGGCGCTGCGACGGGGTGGTCTCGACTTCAAGAAGATCTACGCCGCCTACAAGGTGGCCACCGAGCTCGACAACGGCAAGCCGACCGTGATCCTGGCCAAGACGATCAAAGGCTGGACCCTCGGGCCCGACGTCGAGGGGCGCAATGCCACCCATCAGATCAAGGAGCTGTCCAATCAGCAGCTGATGGGGCTTCGCGCCACGCTGCACCTGGAGAACGAGATCCCCGATGAGGCGCTGGAGGGAGACAAGGCGCCGCCGTACTTCCGGCCCGGGCCCGGCACCCCCGAGTACGAATATCTGCACGCCCGGCGTCAGGAGCTGGGCGGGTTCCTCCCCCATCGGGTGGTCCGAGCCGAGAGTCTCACCCTTCCCCCGCCCGAGGCTTTCGCCGAGGTCTACGCCGGCTCGGGGAAGGTCGAGGCGTCCACGACCACTGCCTTCACCAGGATGCTGCGCGGATTGGCCCGAAGTGACGGATTCGGCAAACACGTGGTCCCGATCGTGCCCGACGAGGCGAGGACCTTCGGCATGGACTCGTTGTTTCGCGAGCTGAAGATCTACGCCTCCAAAGGCCAGCTCTACGAACCGGTGGACGCCTCGATGCTGCTCTCCTACTCGGAGAGCCAGAGTGGGCAGATCCTCGAAGAGGGGATCACCGAGGCAGGGTCGACCGCTTCGTGGATCGCCGCGGGGACCTCCTATGCCACACGGGGCGTGCCAATGGTTCCCTTCTTCATCTTCTACTCGATGTTCGGTTTCCAGCGGGTCGGCGATCTGATCTGGTCGGCGGCCGATTCCCGTGTCCGCGGGTTCCTCCTCGGCGCTACGGCGGGTCGGACCACTCTCGAGGGCGAGGGTCTGCAGCACCAGGACGGGCACAGTCATGTGCTGGCCACCTCGGTCCCGGTATGCCAGGCCTACGACCCGGCTTTCGCCTATGAGGTGGGCACCATCGTCGAGGACGGTCTGAATCGGATGTACGGCGACCAGCCCGAAGACATCTTCTACTACCTCACCCTCTACAACGAGAACTACCCGCAGCCACCGCGACCCGAGGGGGTCGAGGGAGGCATAGTCGACGGCGTCTACCGGTGGGCCGAGGCGCCGATCGTCACGGGGCCCAAGGTCGCAATCCTCTTCTCAGGAACCGCAAACCTGGCCGCCCGCCAGGCAGCCGAGGATCTCGCTGAGCACTACGACGTGGGCGCCGAGTTGTGGTCGGCGACGTCGTACAAGCGACTCCGCGAGGAGGCGCTATCCGTCGACCGGTGGAACCTGCTGCACCCCGACGAGACTCCACGAACGCCCCTGGTGACCAGGCTCCTCTCCGAGGTCGACGGACCGATCATCGCGGTAACCGACTTCATGAAACTCGTTCCCGACCAGGTGTCGAGATGGGTCCCGGGCAGGTTCGTCACCCTCGGCACCGACGGGTTCGGCCGCTCCGACGCCCGAAAGGCACTGCGCCGGTTCTTCGAGGTCGACGCCGGGCACGTCGTTACCGCCACGCTCTCCAGCCTGGTGACCGAGGGCCTCCTGCCTCACAAGACGCTGAAGGACGCATTCGAGCGGTACGGGATCGACCCCGAGGCTGCGGACCCTGCCCACGCCCACCGATGACCGGTTACCGCGACCTCGTCAAGCGTGCCCTGGAGCAGATCGAGGAGGTCACGCCCGAAGACCTGGAGGCGCGATTGGCCGAGGTGGTCTTGATCGATGTCCGGGAGAACGGTGAATTCGAGCAGGGAGCGATACCCGGGGCAAGGCTCCTGCCCCGAGGCCTGCTGGAACGGGATATAGCGGGCGTCGCCTCCGACCCGACCCGTCCGGTCGTCCTCTACTGCGCCGGAGGATGGCGTTCCGCCCTCGCCGCCCTCAGCCTCCAGGAGATGGGCTATGAGCACGTGTCGTCTCTGGCAGGCGGGTTCGACCGCTGGAAGGGCGAGGGCCGTCCGTGGGGGGTGGGCGAGGGGCTCACCGCCGAGCAGAGGGACCGTTACTCCAGGCACGTCCTCCTCTCCGAGGTCGGCGAGGAGGGGCAGACTCGTCTCCTCGAGTCGAAGGTGCTCATCGTCGGAGCCGGCGGCCTCGGCTCACCTGCCGCCCTCTACCTGGCTGCCGCCGGTGTCGGGACCATCGGTATCGTCGACTTCGACATGGTCGACCGGACGAATCTGCAGCGGCAGGTCCTGCACAACCTGGACCGCATCGGGATGGCCAAGACCGAATCCGCCCGGGAGGCGATCTCGGCGCTCAACCCCGACGTCAAAGTGGTCACCTACAACGAGCGTCTCAACGCGGACAACGCCCTCAAGATCATGAGCAGCTATGACATCGTGCTCGACGGCGGAGACAACTTCCCCACCCGCTACCTGGTCAACGACGCCTCGTTGCACTTGCGCGTGCCGGTCGTCCACGGCTCCATCTTCCGATTCGAAGGCCAGGTGTCGGTCTTCCACCCCTACGAGGGCCCCTGCTATCGCTGCCTCTTCCCCGAGCCGCCGCCCCCCGAGCTGGCACCGTCCTGTGCCGAAGCGGGAGTGCTCGGGGTGCTCCCGGGCATCATCGGCTCGATCGAAGCGATGGAGACGATCAAGGTTCTGCTCGACCTCGGCGCACCGCTGGTGGGGAAACTGCTGGTGTACGACGCATTGGAAGAGGACTTCAGCACTGTCACCGTGGGCAGAGATGTGAACTGCCCCGCCTGCTCCGACCCGGATCATCCACCCGTCCTCGTCGACTACGACCAATCCTGTCGTCCCGCCGGGAACGTGGCGCGTGCCGAGGCTCGCTGACCAGATCCGTCAGGCCATCCTGACCCACGCCGACAACTGTGCTCCCGACGAGTGCTGCGGGCTTCTCGCCGCCGATCCCGATGGCCACATCACGTTCGCCTATCCCCTGACCAACGTCGATCCCTCACCCGTCTCCTACACGGTGGATCCCGACGAGCACTTCGCTGCGCTGGGCCACGCGGAGTCGCGGGGATGGGAGATCGCAGGCGCATTCCACTCCCATCCCGGGGGGACTGCCATGCCGTCGATGATCGACGTGCAGTCGGCCCTGGAGCCGGATTGGGTGTATGTCATCGCCGCCCCTGGCGAGATCCGCGGTTTCACGATCCGCGCCGGGACGGTCGAAGAAGTCGGGCTGGACTGAGGTCAGTCCCAGACGACGAGGATCACCGCCACGATCATGTAGGCGATGATGGCGTTCACCCCGTTGATCAGCCAGTAGGTGGCGCCCTTCTGCTCGTAGATCTGGTTGATCAGGGCGCCGACGGCCCCGAATCCGACACCGAGGACGACGCCCAATGTGATCCCGTCGGCCACTTCGGTGGCCCCGATGGCGCGGACGATCAACGCGATCACGATGGTGCTCACGAAGTAGCCGACGAACGTCGGGATGAACAGCACGGCCAAAGGCGCGCCCTCGCCGGTCATGTCCACCTTCGACGCCCTCTGCCACGCATTGCTCAACGGCGGGACCGAGTACCAAATGGCGCTGAACACAAACCAGGCGACGGTCGCCACCACGATGGCGAGCCAATTCAGGTCGCCGAAGAAGTCGAGAATCATCCAGTCCTCCTCACAGCCGAGTGGGGTCAGATTATTGGGAGCGAGAGGCGCGACCTAGCACCTGACGGCTGACGGACTTTTCTCTGCAGAAACTCGTCAACCATCTTGAATCTGTCCTTGGGCGAACGTATGTTCGAAGGCATGGGTTACGGGGAGTGGACCACCGACCGGCTGGAACAGGAGCTGATCTCGAACCAGAGGCTGCGGTCCCGTCTCGCCGCGGTGGATCTGGCCATCCTCGAAGAGTTGGATTCTCGTCAGGTGGCCACCGGCGACGGCTGCCGTTCCCTTTCGGAGTGGACCGCATCCCGTTTGGATGTGAGTTCGGAGACAGCGAAATCGCTGGTCCGGACCATGCGACGGACCAGCCACCGACCCGAGCTGAGAGAGGGACTGGCTTCCGGTGAGATCAGTTTCGACCGGGCCGAAGCCCTCTCCCGCATCCCAGAGCCTCTCGGACGGTTGGAGCATCTCGACATTGCCGAGTACGCCGGGAGGCGGCGTTGCGAGCCCGGATCAGCACAGAAAGCGAAGCCCGGAACGCCGCCGACCAGTATCTGATCCTCCAACCATCACTCGACGAATCCTGGTGGAAACTGTGGGGAGGCCTCGACGGGTATTCCGGAGCCATCGTGGACAAGGCGCTGAGCGAAGCCGCCGACCAGCTACCAGCCTTCCCCGACCGAAGCCACGGCGCCAGCTCCTGGCGGAAAGCCACCGCCCTGGTCGCACTCTGCATCACAGACAATCCGCCCCCCGCCCAGATCACCGTATTCATCGACGCAGACCACGCCGTCCCCAGCAGCGGGGAGGCGGGAGTGGTCCTCCAAGCCGGACCACGCGTCGGCCGTGACACCCTGGAAGCCATCCTCTGTAATGCCATCACCGAAATCACCGTCAACGGTGAGAACGGCATCCCCATGAGCTACGGGAGACACACCCGGACCATCCCACCCGCCCTACGCCGAGCCATCATCCACCGCGACCACAACCAGTGCGCCGCAGACGGCTGTCAAAGCAGAAACCGGCTCCAAATCCACCACATCACCCCCTGGTCAGACGGCGGACCCACCAACCCGGACAATCTCATCACCCTCTGCTGGTACCACCACCACATCACATCCACCAGTGGCGCTACTCCCTATACCGCCACCCCGAACACGGACGCATCCGATTCAAACACCCGGACGCGCACCACCGGATTGATTGGCTACCGGCGTACCCGCCCGAGTCGCCGACATATGGAAGACATGCGCTCCATGAGGCTGATCTGGGCGCTACGCCGCTACTGATATCAGCATCGGTCCCGTCGCCTGCGATTCGACGCTTACGAAGCCATCAACCAATGCGGATTGCCCTACTTGACTCGGTGACGGTCACTGGCCCGAAGGGGAAAGCACGGACAAATGTATGGTGGGTTGATGGCGGAGGACGAGGGTGCCAGGCAGCTCGTGCTCGACTACGTCGGAGGCTGGAAGGAAGCTGATGCCGGCCGCGTGTTGGAGACTCTTCGACCCGACTGTGTTGTTGTCGAATCCCATGGCACGACTTATCGAGGTAAGGAACAAGTCCAGCGCTGGATCGAATCGTGGTTCGCAGAAGGCAACATGATCGACCAGTGGGACGTCACATCGTTCATCGCAACGAAGCACGCCTGTGCCTTCGAATGGGTTTTCTCATGCACTATCGAGGGTGCGCAGCACTCCTTTGAAGGTGCGTCGTTGGCATTACTCAAAGCTGGAACAATCGCACTCTTACACGAGTACCGCATGACCCAGCCTCGTTACGATTGGGATGGCTAATCCGGTCTCGGTCGGGAATCTGGAGACAGGGCGGCTACGTGTGCTCGGGCTCGGTCTCCTCAAGGTCGGTCCACTCGAGGGCCGGTGGTTGCGGCACCTCGATGGCCGGGGTGGCGATTTCTCCGGCCGGAACCTGTTGCATGAGTGGCGAGGGGCTCCGGTTCACCAGTAGACGGAAGACGTCGGGTCGGTTGTAGTGCCCGGCAAGATCGTGGCGCAGCTTCATGCGGATGCCGACGTCGAGGTCCATGTCGGCGTAGACGATCGTCTCCTCGTTGCCGACCACCGGTCCGGCGGCGAGCCGGGTGTCGGGGGCGACGATGCACGACCCGCCACCCACCCCATCTCGGGAGAGGAACTCGCGGTCGTCATCGGAGAACGGGATCATCTCACGGATGCGGTCGTCGACCACCGACGATGCGCTGATGACCCACGCCTTCGACATCTGGGCGAAGGCCTTGGCGGCATTGAGTGAGATCTCAGGCATGGGCAGGGCGATCTTGGGGAAGTGGTTCGGCCACGCCATGACATGGACCCGGGTCGCCTCAGCGGTCAGAGCGAAGATCGCCAGCGGGTTGGAGTTTTCCCCGCACATCAGACCCGAGACCGGGCCGAAAGACGAGTTGAAGACGCCGAAGGTGTCGGGCCCTCCCGGAGCGTGAACCAATCGTTCGCCCACGGTGGGGACCAACTTCTGGTGCTTGCCGACATAGCCCTCGGTGGGGCTGATGAAAACCTGCGTGTTGTACATGGTCCCGAAAGTGCCCGGGCCCTTCTCGCACACGCCCATCACGACGTAGGTGCCGACCTCTTTGGCGGCGGCTTCCAGGGCGGTGATCTCCTTGCCAGGGACCTCGACCGAGTTCTTGAACAACTCCACCGAGAACCGGGTGGCTTGGCGGTCGGTCCCGGGATGGAAGTGGAACCAGATTGGATGGGCTGGGATGAACCCCTCCGGGAACCCAACGATCTCGGCGCCATTGCGACCGGCCTCGGAGATCAGGGCGACGGCCTTCGCCACCGAGGCCTCCCGATCCAAGAACACCGGAGCCGCCTGGACTGCCGCCCCACGAACCGTCACCGGCTCATCACTCATCGCGTGTTTCTCCCTTTGGCGTCGTGCGGCGGAGATTGGCACCTCAACCCGACAACGCCAAGACCGGTTTGGCACTCGTCGGGGATCGATGAACAATCAGTCGCCCAAGCGCATCCGTGCGGCTCTCGAGATCTGCGACACATCTGACTTGGGAGCGGATGGAGTCTCTAGCCGCCTCGTTCTTTGGGTCTCTCAGCTCTGGTCAGCGGCGGGTCGGGTGCCCGTCGTACGGTATCTTCTCCAGATGGAGCTGGGCTTGTTCGCGATGAACTATGGAACATGCGCGGACCCGGCAGCCGCCGTGCGAGTCGCCAGGGCGGCCGAGGCCGCAGGCTTCGAATCGTTGTGGACTGGCGAACACGTTGTACTGCCGTATCCGAAACCGGAGGGGTTCTCGATGCCGCCCGATCTGCCGTTCCTCGATACGATCGCGGCGCTCACATTGTTGGCCACCGCCACCGCGCGGGTACGGATCGCAAGCGGGATCATTGAACTGCCTCTGCACAACCCGGTACTCCTTGCCAAACAACTCGCCAGCGTCGACGCGATTTCGAACGGGCGTCTCATCGCAGGCTTCGGCGCCGGCTACGTCGAACCCGAATTCGACGCCGTGGGAGTCAGTCTGTCCGAACGCGGCGTGCGGATGGATGAGCACCTCGACGCACTGATCGAGTTGTGGACCGGCGATCCACCCGAGTACTCAGGCCGGACAATCTCGTTTTCCCGGGTCGACGCCCACCCCCGGCCCGTACAACCTGGCGGACCACCGATCGTCCTGGGCGGTATCAAGCAGCCGGCGCGGCGCCGCGCTATCACCCGAGCCCACGGTTGGTACCTGTTCAACACCGACCTCGACTTTGCCGCTGAAGCGATGCAAGTGATCAGCAAAGAACACGAGCGCTGGGAACGCCCCACAGAACTCGGCCCCCTCGAGGTGACCATGACACCCGTCGAGACATTCGACGCATCGACTCTCCACCAGTACGAGGAACTCGGCGTACACCGTCTCGTCTTACTTCCCCGACCAGACGCACCTCGCAGCGAACGACATCTCCCCGTCCACGAACCCGAGATCCTCCGAAACATCGAACAAGCAGCGGCCCTCCTATAGCGCCGCTCCAAGAGATCCGACCATCCGGAGCACACGCGCAAGCCTGACCCGAGCGAGAGGTGCCGAATCCCGGGCAGTCTCTGATCGTGCGATTTCGCGTGCAGCCCGCAACAAATCAGACGGAGATTGAAGGGGCTACGTGCCCGACTGGCTGCTCAGCGCCGGCGCCTGCTCCAGCCGAAGCCGCCGCCGAAAAGGATCAGCAAGACGACGATCAGAATGATCCAACCGGTAGTGCTCACGACTACTCCTTTCATATCGAATCGAGAACTGGACCCCACCTTACAACACGGGCGTGCGCGGCGCGGGGCAAGGCACCGTCCCCGTCCCTTCACTCGCCGAACAACAGGTCGAGGTACAGCTCCGAGGCCAACGGCAACTCCCCGACCTCGGGGCGGGTGAACCAGCCGATGGCGTCGTGCTCCTCCTCGGCGACATTTCTCACCTCGCCGTCCCATTCACTCACCACCCAAAGATGGAACTCGACGTCGTCTTCGTCGAGGATCTCCGGTGACGCGGCATCGGGCAGAAGAACATCGACGCCCAGCTCCTCCCTCAGCTCCCGGCTCAGAGCCTCCCGCGGGCTTTCCTCGGGCCCGACATGTCCGCCGGGAAGGTCCCAGACGTCGGGATACCAGGTGCGATCCGCTCGACGGTGACACAGCAGCACCTTGTCCCCGGAGCGAAGAATCGCCGCCGCTACTCGATCCATTTCTCGTCCTCCGACTTCCGGCTCACGACAACGATGGACCCTAGAGGGGCTGTGCGCGGGCTTGGATGGAGGCTCGCCGGTACCGTCCACCGATGACAGACCTCGGCAACACGATCCGCCCTCTCTACGAGGGCTGGGGCATCTACAACGATCGCATCGTCGAAGTGATCCGAGAGATGTCTGCCGAACAGCTGGGAGTACGACCGGCTCCGGATCGTTGGCCGATCTGGGCAACCGTGGGTCACACTGCCGGGGCTCGGGTCTTCTGGCTGTGTGGAGTGCTCGGGGAGGTAGCGGCCGAGTCCACGCCGTTCCCGGATCCGAACAGCGCAACGAGCAACGGGTAAAGAGCAACGAGCCAGCGGGATGACACGACACTCGTAGCTCGTAGCACGTAGCTCGTAGCTCGCCACGACGCCTACCACTGCGGCGAGATGTCGCAGACGTTGGGGATCCATGGTCTCGCGCAGATCGACCTCTGAGGCCCGGGCCCGACGCCCGAGAGCTCCGAGTGACCGATCGCGGACTGGTCGGTCAGCCCCCCGGTCTGATCAGCCCGATGTCACGTCGGTACAGGTAGCGGTCGGCAAGGTAGTTGAGGATCCGACGGGCGTCGGCGAACCGGTCCGCCACGTCGCGGAGGAACGACGGGCCGTTGCCGACGACGGCCTCGGCCTCTTCCACCGCCCTCCGGTACCACCCGGCGCCGGCCTTCTCCAGGAATCCGATCCCGTCGCCCTCGATCAGCGCATCGGTGGGGGCCATCGCGGCCGAGCGGGCGAGACGTTCCCGCTGCGACACCGGGAACGGGTGGCGGGCGGTGTGGTCGGGGAAGACACCCGACAGGAACAAGGCCACATCTCCCAGCCGGCGATAGCCGCCGGGGCGCTGCTCCATCGGAAGCTGCTCGACGAGGTCGGCGAGACGCACCGGGTCGACCTCGCTGAACCGGCGTCGGGCGTAACCACGTCTGGTCCTCACCCAGAACGTGCCGCTGGCCACCTTGGTGAACGAGGCGAGGTGCTCGATGAGGAAGAACCTCCTCCCCCCGTCCTCGAGGTACTCGCGCAGCGGGCCAACGTCGAACACCGGGAGTCGCTTCCCCGGCCCCGACCACTCGAGGAGATGGCTGGCACGGCCCAGATCGCCCTCGGCATGGTGCACCAGGGCGCCAAAGGCCAGAAACGGGGTGACGATCGGCCCGAGGTTGTCGCTCTCGCCGAATATCGCCTCATAGAGCTCCGGCGACGCCAACGCCTGGTCGACCCAGCCGGGGTCGCCGGCGAGACGGTCCCGCACCGCATCCTCGGGCAGCCCGGCGATGGAGGAGAGCAACTCGATGTCCCGCTGACTGAGATGCTCGAACTGGAGCAGGGGGTAGTTGAGGGTCATCGGCTCACACCGCGGCGAACCAGCCCATGGCCCCGCGCTCGGCGAGCCAGTGCTGGTGGGGATGGAACATGTATCGCCCGACGGTGGGCAGAGTGAACTCGACGATGGCCCGCTGACCCATCGCGAGCGCCACGGTGTCGTCGCGACTAGCCGGCTTCTGCCCCATCCCCGCCGGATAGACGTCGAAGGTCTCGGCGTGGAGGTGGAACGAGGCGATCGGCTCGTGCTCGAGCATGTTGACAAGATAAACCCTGATCCGTTCTTTGGCCCCGACCTTGATCGGGTAGTGGTGGTAGAAGCCGGCCACCCCATTCCAGGCGACTATCCCGTTGCGCCCGGTCTGCTCTGTGGAGAACCCCGAGAGGAGCAGGGCCACCTCGGTGGCTGGTGGCCGTCCGCCCGTCGGGTCGACGATCATCATCCCGTACAGCCCCCGGGAGATGTGCTCCGAGAGCGGCATGGTGTGACAGTGATACGGATGCAGCCCGGCAGGTCCCGCATCGATCTCATAGGTCGTCTCTCCGAAGGGCGGCACCGGCTCCCATCCATCGTGTTCGGGGCGATGTGAGCCGTGGAAGTGGACGTTGTGCGGGTTGCCGGTGTGGTTCACGAGGTGCACCCGGAGAACATCGCCTTCCTTGGCTCTGATGATGGGGCCGGGCACTGTCCCGTTGTAGGTCCACGCCTCGACGTGGGCGCCGGAGCCGACCTCGATCAAACGCTCCTCGACATTGATCTCGATGTCGCGCTCCGACCCGGCGGGGAGATCGTCGGGAGGCGGGGGGAAGGTGTGGAGGTCCAGATCGCCAGGTCCCAGACCGGCTGGAGGGTCGTGGATCTGGCCGTAGAGAGAGGGGGCGCCCTCCTCGTGGAGCACGGAGTGGCCCACGATGCCCGGGTTGGTGTAATCGACGACTGCCGCGTCGGCCCGATGCTGGACGCCATGTCCCAGCACCGAGCCGCCGAGAAAGACCGCCCCGCCGAAACCGGCCTTTTTCAGCAGCTCACGTCGGGACAGGCCTTTGCCCATGGCGCTCAGACGATACCGCCGACGACCAGGCCGAGACCCAGGAACAGCGCGTAGACAGCCATGCCACCCGCCAAGAAGACCCAGCGTTGCCAGACCGGTATCGAGCTCTTGCCGAAGATGTAGTAGGCGAGGACCCCGAGGAACGGGATCACCAGCACTGCTGCCATCCACCCGATCACCTTGCCCCGGCCCAGGTCCCCTCTCCGGGAGAGATCCCAGAGGGCGAGCACCACCCACGAGGTGTAGAGCACGAGCGGGAGGACATAGGCATAGAGGCCGAAGAACACGCCTGCGGCCGAGGCGAAGCTGACGCCCATGACGTTGATTCCTTTCTGCTGGGTGACTTCCAGACCCGAGGGCAGGTCAGGGACGGCTATGGCATCGAGATCGGGACGTGACATGGCGAACACGTCGACGGCGGGGGCGACCGGTGCACCGGCTGCCTCAGGCATGACCGGCTGCGGTCCCGGGTGGGGCAACATCGTGATGTCGATTTGCGGCTGAAGGTCGAGACCGCTCTCGAAGAGGCGTCCCAGCTGGGCGGTGGTCGAGCCGATCTCGAACAGCGCCGGAAAGCGGAGACCTTCGCAGGGTTGCGTCAGCTCCAGGGCTGCCGGGAGCGACGTGGTGTGCTCGTTGCCCGTGAAGCAATTGCCCGATGTGGACGGCCCGCCAAGGGTCAGGTCGGCCAGACCGGAGCCATCCACCACGTTGTCGACGACTCGATGGTCGTAGGACATGTAGAAGTTGGCGTCCAGCATGGGGAAGATGGCGATCCCGCTCTGCGGGTGGTTCAACACACGGTTGCGCGCCACATATGAATCGCCGCCGCCGGCGAGGAGTATCCCGTTGCCCTGGGCCGCCCATTCGAAGGCGAGAGCGGGGGCGTCGACGTTGCCGTTGTCGTGGACCAGGTTGCCGACCACGCTCACGTCGTGGAACGGCGGCAGCAGCTCCCCGTCGAGAGTGTTGGGTGCGATCCCGGCCACGTTGTGGCGGAACGTCGAGTTGACGATGTACAGCTCCGACGAGGCGTTCGTCCCCGAGTAGCCCAGGCCGTTCCACTCCGAGATCGAATCGGTGATCACCGCCTGACACGGGTCGCACTGACCGATGTAGAAACCGGCGTCGGGAGAGCCCGAGGCGAAGGAGTGCTCGAAGAGACCGTCACTCGAGTCGAATGCGTAGATGCCGTACACCGCATTGTTGACCGCGGTCAGATACGAGCCTCGATAGCCGCGCACCCCGCTCCAGAAGAAGCCGTTGGATGTGTTGTTGATGGCGGTCAGGTTCTCCACCACCACCCCGTCGGCGAAGAGCACGCTCACCCCGTTGGCGCGCTGGAATTCACCGTCGATCACCACTTCGTTGCGGTCGACCCCGCGCAAGGTCAGGCCCGGCGTGCTGACCTGCACCTCCTCCCGATAGGTGCCCCGGTCGATGAGGACCAGGTCTCCGGGGTCGGCGGCGTCCACGGCCGCCTGGATAATCGGATAGTCCTGGGGGACGAGACGGGTGCCGCCCGACCACTCCGACGGCGATTCGGTGTCCGGGTCACCGAGGGCGGCGGGGGACGGGGTGCCGGCCGGGGGGCCGGCACAGGCGGAGAGCAGGGCCGTTCCCGCCAGAAGCAGGAGCCAGCCCTTTCTCATTCCTCGATTGGCCCCACGATCAGAGTCCCGGCCATGGCCTCGCCTTCTGCGTTGCCGTGGAAGGTGCAGAAAAAGACCTGCTCCCCGGGTTTGTCGACGGTGAGGACCGCTTCATCGCCTTCCATCTGCTCCAGGCTGCCGAAGACATCCTCGGTCGACCACGACCCGTCGGCGGCCACCGCGTTGTGCGGATTGCGCCCGGCGCCGACGAAGGTGACGGTCCCGCCCACAGGTATCCGGATCTCGGTGTACTCGAACCGGTTGTCGAACATCCGGACGATGACGTTCTCGCCCGAGATCGATTCCCCGGCCCGGTCGCCCCCGCCACAGGACGCGATCAAGAACAGGCCCATGAGGCCCACGATGAGCCTTCGCAACTACTTTTCCCCTCTGCCTACCAGGCCTTTGAGCCAACTCCACAGCGAGGCGAAGAAGAGGCGGATGCCCCGCACCTCCCCGGCCACGATGGTCGACGCCTCAGCCGGGCTCTCCGCGCCCAGCTTGGCTTCGAGACAATCGACGAATTCGCCGATCAACCGCTTCGACATCTCGTTGACCAGCCCGGTGCGGCCGAACTGAGCGACCGGGCCCGACAGCGTGACGTCGGCGTCGACGCTGACTTGCGAGCCGGTGCCGTCGGGGACGATTTCGTACCTGACCTTGACCTGGCCCCGGGAGCCGCCGGTTCGATCCACTCCCTTGCCTTCGATCGTCGCGCTCTTCGCCTCGGCATCGGGAGTGACCGTCGCCTTCCCCTCGAAGGAGGCGGCCATCGGGCCCAGCTTCACCGACAGCTTCCCCTCGTACGACCCGTCCTCCCCCTGACCGAGCATCTCGGCTCCGGGCAGACATTGCGCCACCGAGGGGACGTCCTGGAAGAATTCCCAGACCAGATCGGGGGGCCGGGCCACGGTGAATTCGTGTTCGATCTTCATGATCCTCCTGATGCATGCAGCCGGGCCACGGTAGTAAGCCCGCCCCCGCTTCCCCTAACGGTGCTCCGTGTCCCCGGCCAGGAGATCGAGCGCGTGTGGGATGAGGTCGAGCACGGCGTCCAGACTCTCCATCGCCCCCTTTGTCGAACCCGGGACGTTGATCACCAGGGTCGAGCCCATCGCTCCCGCCCGTGCCCTCGACAGCGCCGCCATGGTTGTCGACTCGATCCCCTTCGCCATCATCAGATGGCTCAAACCGGGAGCCTCCCGATCCAGCACCAGGGCGGTTGCCTCCGGGGTGACGTCACGTGGGCCGAGACCGGTGCCCCCGGTGGTGAGGACCAATCGGGAGGTGGCCGCTGCGTCATGGAGGGCAGACACGATCGCCTTCTCCTCGTCCGGCACCACGCCGCGGGTCACTTCGTAGCCGGCGTCGGAGAGTGCTCGGCTGAGTGCGTCTCCCGAGGAGTCCTCCCTCACCCCGGAGCTGACCCCGTCGCTGACGGTCAAGACGTGGGCAGTGAGCGCCATCAACCCCAACGGGTGGGATCGACGGACACGCCACCGCGGGCCACCACGAGCTGGAAGAGAAGGATGACGACCAGCGTCGCTCCCAGACCCCACGGCCACGCAGTCTCCCGCTCGTCCTCGGGGCCGAACACGGTCGTCGTCCCCGGAGCGGCTGCCACCGTGGCCAGGAAAATGATTGCGGTGAGGGGAAGAGCTGGGATCACTCCGCTCCCGGCGTCGGGAACGAAGAACGGGATGGCCAGGAACATCGAGGCGATGGCAGGCGCGAGCGCGATCCAGAAGGCGAAAGTGAACCGCTTGCGACCGTTGGAGATCATGTTCCGATGCGGGGTGAAGGCGAGGAAGGCTGAGGCGGCGGAGACGGCGACGAGAAGCAGGCCCACCGCCCCACCGGCGGCGATGACGTATTCCAGCCCGGGGGGAACGTCGAGAGTGGCGTAGGCGAGCGCAAGCTCGCTCCCTGGATCCACGGCGAGCAACACGGCCTGGAAGAAGGCCTGGCGAAGCAGATGCAGCACCGTCCACAGCAATGTGAGGCGGGCCACACCGTGGCCCCGCGCCGTGGGATAGGAGAAGAGTGCCAGCAGGCCAACGATCAGGCAGAGCAGGAACCCGCCGGCCCAGGCGACGTCTGTGGCACCGCTGAACACGACGCGGTTGTTGTAGAAGACCGCGTTGCCGCCGAGGATCTCAGCCAGTATCCCGTCGCCCAGGTCGTCCATGAACTGGGCGACGACGATGCCCAGGGTCGACCCGAGGGCGGATGCCACTACGAGGGAGGGTCCTATCCCCTTGATCGTGTCGGTGGCAGAGGTACCCGAGACGGACACTTCGCTTGTCACAGACCGTGATGCTAAACGACCGAGGGTCCCCCGAACAGGTACCAAACCGAAGGGTCGCTCAGCCGGCCACGACCAAGGTCCCCATCGTCCAGGCCACGAACAGGCCGATTGCGGACATGAGCACCACCGCCGTTTTTCGCCAGTTGAACGCGGACCATGCGCCGACGGAGACGACCGCCAGCGAGGAGGCCACCGTCCACCATGTCGGGACCAGCCCGGCGATCGCCGCGCCCGCAACGAGCACGGCCACCACGATGTCGAACCCACCAGCCACCAGGGCATATAGGACCTGGCGGGGACTCGGCTCGCTCACGTCAAACCGGCCGCCTCGGCGGCGCGCCGGTACCACTGGGCCAGGGAGCCGACGGTTTCGTGGGCATTGAGCCCGCTCGGGTTGGGGACGACCCAGAGCTCGGCCGCACCGATCGGCTCGGGCTGGAGCCCGAGCACGGCACGCGGCCGGCCGAATGCGGTTCGATAGGCGGTGAGCCCGGCGACGGCCACCACCGCCGGTTGCACTTCTGCGACGACTCGCTCGACCCGCAGCGCACCCTGCATCAGCTCGTCCCGGCTCAGCTCGGAAGCCCGCACCGTGGCCCTAGGGACCAGATTGGTGATCCCGATTCCTGCGGCGGCCAGCCGTCTCCTCTCCTCTTCACTCATGCCCACCGATGTGTCTATCCCCCAGTCGATGAGACCAGCAGCGTGCAGCGCCGGGTAGAAGCGGTTGGACGGATGACAGAAGTGGGTGTTGGTGGCGGCGGTCCACAGACCCGGGTTGATCCCGACGAAGAGAAGCCGGACATCCGGCCCGAGCAGGTCGTCGACCGTCTTGCCGGCATAGGCGGCCAACTCGTCCCTGGTGAACCCCACTGGTCGACCGGGTTCAGCCTTCCCCGAGCCAGGGAGGGGCCGGGGCGTCGATGCGGGCCAGCTCGGAGGACACCGGCCCGAAGCGATCGAGGTCGTGGGCCTGCCACGAGCGCCACGCGTCGGTGATCTCGTCTTTGCTCCTGGCCACGAAGTTCCACCACATCTCGATCGGCTCCCCGAGCGGCTCGCCTCCCAGGACGAGGAACCTGGCCCGATCGGAGGGGGTCTCGATGGGGATGGCCTCGACGCCGACCGGGATCAAGGCCAGCCAGCCCGGCTCGACGATGGCCTCGTCCACCTTGAGCGCATGATCGATGGGGATCACGGCGTGCTCGTACCCGGGCTCGGAGGGGACCTCGATTCGACGCCCGCGTAGATCCACGTCGAGTCCCACCGTGCCCCAATCGACAGCCGCCGGGGAACGGTGTCCGGCGATCTCACCGACCATCACCGTCGCCTCGCCGGTCGGGAATCCGATCACCGGGAGCTCCGCGATGTGCTCGAACCTGGAATCGCCGTGACGGGTCTCCTCGGGTTGGGCCAACCACATCTGGACCCCATGGATCCCTTGGGTCGTTCCCAGCTCTGCATGGGCGATCCCGTTGCCCGCCGACATCAGGTTGAGCTGCCCGGGTCGAATGGGCTGCTCGCTGCCCAGCGAGTCGGTGTGGAGCGCCTCCCCCTCCAACAGCCAGGTCACCGTGGCCAGACCGGTGTGGGGATGAGGCCCGACCTCCAGGGGGTGAGGGTCCTCGAAGTCGGGAGGCAGGATCTGGTCTACGAAACACCACGGGCCCACCGTCCTCCGCCCCTTGGTGGGCAGGACCCTCGAGATGGGAACACCGCCTACGGTGGTGGCCCGTCCCTCCCGCACGTCGATCCGGGCCAGCGGGCCCTGCTCGACCGCGGCGTCCACGGGTTGGACAGGACCGCTCATGAGGGCTTCCCGGCCCCGGCCGGCCTACTTCTTCTGACTCTGGTAGTAGGGGTCATCGCCCGAGGCATGATCGGTGACGTCGACCACCTGGGTCAGTTCGGGGATCGACTCGAGGAGTATCCGCTCGATGCCCTGCTTCAGGGTGACCTGGGCCAGACCGCAACCCTGACAGCCTCCGAATAGCCGGAGATAGGCAATCGTCCCGTCCACCGAGACCAGCTCGGCGCCACCGCCGTGGGCGGCGATGGCGGGGTTGACCTGCTCGGTGATGACCTGCTGCACCTGGTCTACCAGCGGCCCGGAGAGGTCCCCGCCCGGAGCCGACATCGGGGGCGGGGCAGGGCTGTTGGGGTTGTTCATCGACAGACCCTGCTCGGTCAGTTCCAGAGACGCACCGTCGAGCTTCTCACGATCGTCCTCGGGGAAGACCAGCGCCAGGTCTCCGTGTCTCTCCTCGACCCAGCCTTCTTTCTTGTCGGCCAAGGCCACGAAGGCGAGCTCGTAGGTGAACTGCGGGCCGCGGAACCCGGTCACCTCGATCGACAGCGCAAACTCGCCGTCGCCGGGCTCCTGATCCCTCAGCTGGACGATCATGTCGAGGGCATCGGGACCGATGGTCAGGATCGCTTCGTCGGACATCTGTAAAGATGGTACCGGTCCCCCGAGGAAAGCCAATGCCCACCGCCCTCGTTCTCCTTCCCAGCACTACCTACCGGGCGGCCGACTTCGTCCGCGCGGCGGAAGGGCTGGGCATCGACCTGGTCATCGCCTCCGAGCAACCACCTCCTTTCGACATGGGCGACAGGTACCTCCAGGTCGACTGTTCCGACCCCGACCGGGCCGCCGAGTCGATCACCAGGCTCGGTGACAAAGCACCTCTCGACGGCGTCGTCGCCGCCGATGATGCCGGGGTGGTGATCGCGGCGATGGCCGGGAGCACCCTGGGATTGCGGGCAAATGACCCCGAGGCGGCGGCCGCGACCAGGGACAAGGCGAAGCAGCGGGAGAGAATGAGAAAGGCGGAGGTGCCCCAACCGGCATTCGCCGTGGTGCCTGCCGGCGCCGACGGGGTGGAGCTGGCGGCCACCGTTGGCTACCCGTTGGTGGTGAAGCCGCTCGACCGGTCGGCGGGACAGGGGGTGATCCGGGTCGACGCCGAACA
The DNA here is from genome assembly GCA_035462175.1 of Acidimicrobiia bacterium. Lineage (GTDB taxonomy): Bacteria > Actinomycetota > Acidimicrobiia > Spongiisociales > ZC4RG35 > JARDZU01. The sequence continues at coordinate 125,130 of DATHUP010000007.1, forward strand.
GCATCTTGGTCCGGCCTTGGAGCGGGCCCGGTCGATCGTCGGGGCCGAGGCGCCCCTCATCGTCGAGGAGTACATGAAAGGCGACGAGGTGGCACTGGAGGGCATTGTGCGCGATGGGGAGTTGACCACGTTGACCATCTTCGACAAGCCCGACGCCGGCGAGGGGCCCTACTTCCCCGAGACCATCCTGCTCACACCCACCCGTCTCGACGAGGAGACCCAGGCCGAATGCCGGAGAGTGGCCGCCGCGGCACTCGCCGCAATCGGGATCAGCCACGGCCCGGTCCATGTGGAGCTCAAAGTCGAGCAGCGCATGGTCAGGGTGATCGAGGTCGCGGCCCGTTCGATCGGCGGTCTCTGCTCGCGGAGTCTCAACTTCGGGCTCTTGGGCACGACACTGGAGGCCCTGATCCTGCGCAACGCCATCGGCATGGAGAAGCCGGAGCTGCGACGCCAGCCCACCGCCAGTGGCGTCCTCATGATCCCGATCCCTCGCTCGGGCAGGCTGGTCACAGTCGAAGGTCTCGACGAGGTTCGCAGCCTGGCGCACGTCTCGGCGATCGACATAACCGCCACCCCGGGCGGTCTCCTGCAGCCGCCGCCGGAAGGCGACCGGTACCTGGGTTTCGTCTTCGCCCGTGGCGGAGAGCGGGACGAGGTGGAGGCCGCCCTGCGCCGGGCGATGGAGATGATCGAGGTCGTGGTGTCATGACTTCGGTCCCCCATGTCGGCTTTCTTCAATGGGGAAGGCTACTCCAATCCCTGAACCTCTACTTGAAGGTTAGCTCTTACCCGCCGAGTCGCGCGTAAGACGATTTTGTCATTATGAGCACGATTCTGATCTTTGCCGGTGGCGATCTGCCGGAGGCGGATCTCGCCGACGATCTTCCTTCCCCCGATCTGATCCTGGCCGCCGACAGCGGCTACGACATCGCGATTCACCTCGGATTCAGGGTGGACATCCTGGTCGGAGACCTGGACTCGATCGTCACCTCCCCCATTCCCGACCACGTCGTCATCGAGCGGTACCCAACCGACAAGGACCAGACCGACCTCGATCTCGCCCTGGAGCTCGCGCTGCGCGAGGACCCGGAGCGAGTGGTGGTCATCGGTGCCACCGGAGGGAGATTCGATCACGAGATTTCCACCGCCGGGCTCCTCTGCTCGAAGCGATGGGCCGCCATCGACGAGCTGGAGTGGGTGTCTTCACGGGGACGGGTATACGTGGTGCGAAGACGCTGCATCATCCACGGCGACGTCGGGGCGACCGTGAGCCTGATCCCGGTCGGCGGTGCCGTGTCAGGGATCAATACCAGTGGCCTGCGATGGGAGCTGGCCGGTGGCGAACTGCCGCCGGGGTCCACGATGGGGGTGAGCAACGTCATGAGGGTGCCAGTGGCCGACATCCAGGTCGAGTCGGGCTGTCTCCTTGTGGTCTTCCCCGGCTAACCGCCCTGGAAGGACGCCGGCGCCAAGGCCTCAGCGCGACTCGGTGGGGAGGTCGGACGCCGGGTCGGCACCCGCCGGTTCCGGGGCACTGCCGGGCAGCCAGGCAGGCAGTGGCTCGCCCCGGAAGAATGCGACCAGGTTGGCCACGGCCAGCCTGGCCATCGAACGCCGGGCCGGGACGGTCGCGCTCCCGATGTGGGGGACCACGAGACAGTTGGAGAAGTCGAGGAGGGGGTGGTCGGACGGCAGCGGCTCCGGGTCGGTCACATCGAGAGCGGCGCCACCGATGCGACCCTCCCTCAGCGCTTCGACCAGGGCAGCAGTGTCGACCAGTTGACCGCGGGCGATGTTGACCAGGAAGGCGGTCTCCTTCATCAATGCCAACTGGGACCGGCCGATCATCCCCCGTGTCTCGGCGCTCAGCGGAACGGCCACCACCACCACATCGGATCTTCGCAGAAGCTCGTCGAGCCCCACCCTCATCGCGTCGGGGACCTGTTTCGAGCTGCGCGATGTGTACAAGACCGGCATGGCAAAACCGCGGGCGCGTCGGGCGATCGCCTGACCGATCCGCCCCATCCCGACGATCCCGAGAGTGCTGCCGTGCAGGTCCCCGCTCAGGAAGTGCCATGGGTCCCAGGGTTCCCATTCTCCCGCCCGGACTATCGCCTCGCCTTCGGGGAGGCGGCGGACTGCCGCCGCCATCAGGGCGAAAGCGGTGTCGGCCGTGGTCTCGGTCAGCACGTCCGGGGTGTGGCCGACCACCACGCCGTGCTCCCGGCAGGCGGCGACGTCGATGTTGTCGACGCCGACCGACATCTGAGAGATGACGTCGAGACCGGGGACCTGGTCGAGCAGCGCTGCGTCGATGGTGTCGGACAGCATCGACAACCAGCCCGAGCAGCCGGCCAGCTTCTCCACGAGCGTGGCCACGGGTACGTGCCCGCCACCGTCCCACACTTCGACGTTCGCGGCCGCGGAGAGGGGCTCGAGGATGTCCCCTGGGATGAAGTCACTCACGAACACCCTCGGCATCGGGGAGAAAGGCTAGACCCCGTCTAACCAACCCGACAGTTCAGGGTGAGGATGCCGATACCATCGCCAGATGCGTCGCCCCGTCATCATCGCTGCTCTCTGCGCCGCGGCTGTCGCCTGTGGCGCCGGCGAGGCCGAACGCGCCCCCTCCACGACAACGCCGCCTCCGACAACGACGACGACATTGGAGACGACGACCACCACCGTTCCCACCACAACGACGACGTTGTTGACAGCCGAGTCCCTGCCCGAAGGGTCCTCGCTGATCCTGGAGGCGGAGGGCGAGGTCGAGGTGTTCGCCTCACCTGGGGATCCCGAGCCGATCCGAGTCCTGGAGGCCACGACCATCCTCGACACGCCGACCGTGGTAACCGTGCTGGAAGGCCCCATCGATGGATGGGCACGGGTAATGCTCCCAGGGCGGCCTAACGGGTCCGAGGGATGGGTCGAAAGCGACAGGTTCACCGAGTACGTAGTGGAGGGATCGGTGGTCGTGAATCTCTCAGATCGCACTCTCAGCTACCACGAGAACGGCGAGGAGATCCTGTCGACGACGGTGGCCATCGGAACTGAGGGCAATCCCACCCCCACCGGGTCCTTCTTCGTCACCGACAACGTCACCCTGGCCAATCCAGCCAGCCCGTGGGGGCCCCATGCCCTCGGCCTCTCCGCCCGGTCCGACACGATCACGGAGTTCAACGGGGGCGACGGGATCGTCGGCATACACGGGACCAACCGACCCGAGTCGATCGGGGAGGCGGCATCACTTGGATGTGTCCGTGTCCCCAACCAGGTGATAATCCAGCTCCACGAGCTGGTTCGAATCGGCACTCCGGTGGAGATACGTGGATGAGCGAGCGACGAGCAACGGGCAACGAGCAACGGGGCTGGCCTGAGGCCTTTGGCCTGAGGCCTATCGCCTGAGACTCATCACTCCGTTCGACAACACGCTTGCGGCGCGCTCCTTGACCTCTGCGGTCACGGCGAGGTGGTCTCCCTCGTCCCAGATCCGGGTGATCAGGGTCTCCCCGGGATAGACCACCCCCGAGAACCGGGCTCGGAGCGAGGCAACGGCCTCGGGCCCATACTCGACGGCACGATCGACCGCCGCCTTGGCCACGATGCCGTAGGTGCACAGCCCATGCAGGATGGGCCGATCGAAGCCGGCGAAGGCAGCGAAGCCCGGATCCGCATGAAGCGGGTTCTTGTCGCCGGACGCCATTCGGTAGAGCAGGGCCTGCTGGGGCAGGGTCGTCGACTCGGCCACGTGGTCCGGTTCCCGCTCTGGGTTCGGGTCCACAGCAGGGGGCCCGCTGTCACCGCCGAAGCCCCCCTCGCCCCGGATGAAGATACACGCCCGGTTGGTGAATAGCGGACGCCCGGTCTTCTCGAGCACCGACACCACCTCCACCACGGCCAGAGCCCCCTTCCCCTTGTCGAAGACATCGGTGACCCTCCCGGACTGGGTCACCCTGCCGCTGGTTGGGATCGTCTCGTGGACGACGATCTCGTGCTCGCCGTGGAGGATCATGGCCGGGTTGATGTCGAACCCCGGGGCGAATCCCATGCTCATCATGACCGGGAACTGGGGGATGGTGGCGTAGGTGGGAAGGACATGAAGATCGCCCTCGTAGACGTAGCGCAGCTCACCTGGATCAGTGGGCGGGTCCCCGGCACCGATTCCAAGGTGGTAGAGGATGACGTCCTGCTCGTCCCATCCGAAGGTGGTGCCGGGCAGCTCGGCTCCGACCGCCTGGTCCAGGTCAATGGGCACAGCTCAGCCGGCCGCCAGCTGGGCGAGAATCGCCAACTCGTCGTTGTTGTTCCCGGGGACGACGTACTCGGAGACGTCCCTCACCTCCTCGAGGTGCTCCGAGAGCTCCTCGACGCTGGGAACCACGCCCTGTCCGGCGAACCAGCCGGTGTTGGTGCCGATGAAGACCCGGGCGTATCTGCCCCCGCCGACACTGAAGATCTCGTGAGTCAGCTGGTTCTGCTCCGAGCAGAGATACACCACCATCGGCATCACCTGCTTCGGGTCGGACATCTCGGCGAAAGGCCCCAGGATGTCCTCGGTCATGCGGGTCCTGGCGGTGGGCGCCACCGCATTGGACTTGATGTTGTACTTGGCTCCTTCGATGGCGAGCACGTTGGACAGACCGACGAGGCCTGCCTTGGCCGCCCCGTAGTTGGTCTGCCCGAAGTTGCCGAAGAGCCCCGACGCCGAGCTGGTGTGGACGAACCGGCCGTAGCCGTTCTCCTTCATGACCTTGAAGGCGGGATGCGAGACGAAGAAGGCGCCCTTGAGATGGACATCGAGGACCGCCTCCACCTCGTCGAGAGTCATGTTGGCAAAGGACCTGTCCCTGAGTATGCCGGCGTTGTTGATCACGATGTCGACCGAGCCAAACGAGTCCAGGGCGGTCTGGACGATGGCGGCGCCACCCTCGCGGGTGGCCACGGAGTCATAGTTGGCCACCGCCTCCCCGCCCTCTTCCCGTATCTCGTCTACGACCAGGTCGGCGGCCCCGCTCGAGGAACCGCTCCCGTCGACCGCCCCACCCAGGTCGTTGACCACGACACGCGCCCCGCGGCGCCCCAGCTCCAGCGCGTATTCCTTGCCGAGACCGCCCCCGGCGCCGGTTATCACGGCAACCCTGCCGTCGAACGTGATTGGCTCACTCACACCTGATTCCCTCCATTGGTCGCGTCGCCGACTCCATCGGTCTACAGGCCGAGGGAGCGGCCGATGATCTCCTTCATGATCTCGGTGGTCCCCCCGTAGATGGTCTGTACCCGTGTGTCGCGGTAGGCCCTGGCTATCGGGTATTCCTCCATGTAACCCCAGCCCCCGAAGAGCTGGAGACACCGGTCGACGACCTTCTTCTCCAATTCGGTGACCCACCATTTGGCCTTGGCCGCCTCGTCGGCGCTCAGCTCGCCACGGTTCAGGGTCATGATCTGACGGTCGACATAGCTCTGGGCGATGTCGAGCTCGGTCCTCAGCTCGGCCATCAGGTGCTTCACGGTCTGGAAGCTCCCTATCGGCTGACCGAACGCGTGCCGCTCCTTGACATATTCGAGGGTCCAGCCGAACGCCGTCTCGGCGTGGGCGACGGAGGCGGTGGCCAGCCCCAGTCGCTCCTGGGGCAGGTTCTCCACGAGATAGGCAAAGCCCATGCCCTCCTCCCCCAGCCGATTCGAGACCGGCACTCTCACGTCGTCGAAGAAGAGCTCGGCGGTGTCCTGGGCGTGCAGCCCTATCTTGTCCAGGTTCCGCCCCCTGGTGAAGCCCTCCATACCGTCCTCGATCACAAGGAGGCTCATCCCGCTGTGACGCTCCTCGGGATCGGTCTTGACCGCGGTGATCACCAGGTCGGCGTTGATGCCATTGGTGATGAAGGTCTTCGACCCGTTGACGACGTAGACGTCGCCGTCGCGGATCGCCGAGGTCTTGATCCCGGCCAGATCGGACCCGGCACCGGGCTCGGTCATGGCGATGGCCGACATCAAGTCTCCCGACACCAGGCCCGGCATCCATCTCCGACTCTGCTCCTCGTCGGCCAGGCCGGTGAAATAGGGGATGCACACGTCGTTGTGGAGGGTGATGCACATCCCCGATGCCATGGCGTCGGCCTTGATCAGCTCCTCGACGACGACGACGTTGAAACGGAAGTCGGTGACACCTCCACCGCCGTGCTCCTCGGAGATGGCCATGCCGAGGAGACCTGCCTTCCCCGCCGAGCGGAACATCTCCTTGTCGACCCGCCCCTGGGCCTCCCACTTGGCCACATTGGGGGTCACCTCTCGCTCGACGAACTCACGGACGGAGTCGCGGAAGAGCTCGTGATCAGCTTCGAAGAGCTCTCGCCTCATCTGGGCCCGTGAGACCTGATCTCAGACTCCCACGTAGAGGCTCTCGATCTCGTCCGAGTACTTGTCGAGCACCACCTTGCGCTTCAGCTTGAGCGAGGGAGTCACCTCTCCGGAGTCGGGAGTCCACTCGTCGGGGACGACGATCCACTTCTTGATCTGCTCCACCGGGGAGACGCTCTGATTGGCCTCGTGAACCGCCCGCTCCACCTCGGCCCGCACCTCGGGGAGCTGGGAGAACGAGGACAGGTCCTGATAATCCAGACCGTTGGAGGCAGCCCATGCTGGGGCCTCCTCGTGGTCGAGAGCCACGATCATGGTCAGGAACTTGCGACCGTCGCCGATCATGCACGCTTTGGAGATGAGCGGGTGATTGCCCAGGATCGTCTCCAGTTTCGCCGGGGCGACGTTCTTGCCTCCGGCGGTGATGATGATCTCCTTCTTCCGGCCGATGATCCACACGTAGCCGTCGTCGTCGAAGCGAGCCAGGTCACCGGAGTGGAGCCAACCCTCGGAGTCGAAGCTCTCGCTGGTGTCGACAGGGAGCTTGTAGTAGCCGTCGGTGATGACCCCGCCTCTCATCAACAGCTCACCGTCCTCCCCCAGCTCGACCTCGACTCCGGGCAGGGCCTTGCCCACCGAGCCGATGCGGAACGCACCGGGCAGGTTGGTCGTGGCCGGGCCCGTGGTCTCCGACATCCCGTAGAGCTCATGGAGGGGGATGCCCAGAGTCTGGAAGAAGAGGATGAGGTCTGGGTTGATCGGGGCCGCCGCGGTGATAGCGATCTCGACTTGGTCCATTCCCAGCTGCTCTCGCACCTTGGAGAGGACGATGGAGTCGAGGACACCTGCCAGCATCGGGCCCGACCTGCCTTCCTGTTCGGCAAGCACTCGCTTGCGGTTCGCGGCCAGCGCCCGGTCGAGCAGCGTCTTCTTGATCCCGTGGGTCTCCTCGAAACGGGCGACGAGCCGGGAGTGGAACTTCTCGTAGACGCGGGGAACGCCGACGAACACCGTCGGCCTCGCCTCCTGGATGTACTCGAGAACCCCGGCGAGGTTGGGGCAGTACCAGACCTGGCCGGCCAGGTACGTGGCCAGATAGTGCGTGGCCAGCCGCTCGGCGATGTGGGCCAGTGGCAGGTAGGACACCATGCGCGGGCCGAGATCGAGATCCGCGGCCCGTCTCAGGCACTCGGCGGTCCAGACCACGTTGCGATGGCTGATCATCACCCCTTTCGGGTTCCCGGTGGTGCCCGAGGTGTAGATCAGCGTGGCCAGGGTGCTGGGCGTGATCGCCTCGGTCGCCCTCTTCACGGACTCCGGGTCCGACGACAGCCGACTCCGACCCCGGGTCAGGAGATCATCCCAGCTCAAGACCCATTCGGCGGTGTCGTAGTTCTCGGCGCCGGACATCAGCACGACATAACGGAGATTGGGCAGCTCGGAGCGGATCTCCTCCCACCGCTTCATGAACTCCAGGTTCTCCAGGATGGCCACCGTCGCCTTGCAGTTGTCGGCGATGTACTGGACCTGACCGGCGGCGAGCGTGGAGTAAATGGTCACCGCGGTGGCGCCGGCGTGGATGGCGGCATAGTCGGCTATGACGTGCTCGGGACGGTTCCCGGCCATGATGGCGACGAACTCATCCTCGCCCACCCCCAGATCCTGGAGACCGGCCGCAGCCTCGTGTACCGCCTGGCGGTACTCGCGCCAGGTCAGACTCTCCCAATCGCCGTTCTTGAAGTGGATGGCCGGCTGATCCCCGTACCGCTCCGCGTTCCGGTCGAGGTAATCGACGATCGTCCTGCCCTCCACCTCGGTGTCGATTGCGGCTCGCTCCGCCAAGACGGCTTGTTCTGTCATCTTTCCTCCGCGCTCAGGCCACTGCTCCGACCTGGCGGAGCTTACTTACCTCGTCCTTGCTATAGCCGAGGGACTGGAGCACCCGATCTGTGTCCCGACCCGGGAAAGACGGCCCCGGAGGGCTGTCCGACGGCGTGGCCGAGAACCTCGGAGCCGGGGCGGGCTGGGTGACCCCGTCGATTTCCACGAAGACACCGCGGTCCCGGTTGTGGGCGTGGGCTGGCGCTTCCAGGGCGGAGAGGACAGGGGCGACGCAGGCGTCCAGGTCGGAGAGCCGCACAGCCCACTCGTCCCGCGTCGCCTCGAGGAATCGGGCGGCCAGGATCTCCCTGATCAGGGGCCATGCCGCCCGGTCGCCTCGCTCGGGCAGACTCTCCTCGGGTATGCCCAGGGCGCCGAGCAGCGCTGAGTAGAACTGCGGCTCGAGTGCCCCGACCGCGATGTGGCCACCGTCGGAGGTCTCGTAGACCGAGTAGAAGGGCGCCCCACCGTCGAGGAGGTTCGCCTCACGCTTCGCCGTCCACATGCCCTCGGCGATGAACCCGTGCATCGAGGTGGTGAGCAGAGCCGACCCGTCGACCATGGCCGCATCCACCACCTGGCCGGCACCGGTCTCGCGGGCGCTCAGGGCGGCGGCGAGGATGCCGACTGCGAGCAGCATGCCCCCGCCTCCGAAGTCGCCGACGAGGTTCAAGGGGGGAACGGGAGTGCGCTCGGGCCCGATGCCGTGGAGGACGCCGGAGAGGGCGATGTAGTCGATGTCGTGACCGGCCCGCCCGGCGAGCGGGCCGTTCTGGCCCCAGCCCGTCATCCGCCCGTAGACGAGACGCGGATTGCGCTCGAGGCAGACGTCGGGCCCGATACCCAGCCTCTCGGCAACTCCCGGTCGGAATCCCTCGATGAGCACCCCGGACCGATCCACCAGACGCAGGACGACCTCGGCTCCATCTGCTCGTTTCAGGTCGACACCGATGGACTGCTTGCCCCTGTTGTGGAGGTCGTGCCTGGTGGAGCGGGTGTGCTCACCCAGCACCTGATCGGCCCGATCGACTCTGACCACCGATGCCCCCAGATCGGCCAGAACCATGGCACAGAAGGGGGCAGCGCCCAGTCCGGCCAGTTCCACCACGTCGATTCCTTGCAGTGGACCAGCCATGACCGGCAACCTAGCGACCCGGCCGAATCCCCCGGCTAGACCTTGGCTCCGGTGGCAGGCAGGACCTCGAGCGGGGCAGCGAAGTGACAGGCGACGAGATGGCCGAACTGCTCCACCAGGGGCGGGGTCTCCACGGCGCAGATGTCCTGTGCTTTCCAACACCTGGTTCTGAAGACACATCCAGACGGTGGGTCGGCCGGGTTGGGCACGTCACCGCGCAGCACGATCCGCTCCCGGACATCGCGACCCCTGGGCTCGGGCACCGGCACGGCCGAGAGCAGGGCCTGTGTGTAGGGGTGGGTCGGGTTCTCGAAGATCTCATCCCTGGTCCCCATCTCGACGATGTGACCCAGGTACATGACCCCGAGCCGGTGTGAGATGTGCCGCACCACGGATAGGTCGTGGGCTATGAACAGGTAGGAGAGCTCGAGCTCCTCCTGGATCTCCATCAGCAGGTTGATCACCTGGGCCTGGATGGAGACGTCGAGCGCAGACACCGGCTCGTCGAGGAGGAGCATGCGTGGGTTGAGGGCAAGCGCCCTGGCCACGCCGATCCGCTGCCGCTGGCCGCCGGAGAACTCATGGGGGAAACGGTTGCCGTGCTCGGGCGAGAGCTGGACCAGACGCAGCAACTCGGCCACGCGGTCCACGCCGCCGTCATCCCAGAGACCGTGGATCTTCAAGGGCTCGGCCACGATCTCGCGCACCGTCATGCGGGGGTTGAGCGAGGCGTAGGGGTCCTGGAACACGATCTGGATGCTCCTGCGGACCGGACGCAGCTCTCGGCGCTGGAGAGTGGTGATGTCCTGGCCGAGGAAGACGACCCGGCCGTCGGTCGGGTTGATCAGCCTGATGATGGCCCGAGCCGTCGTCGACTTCCCGCAGCCCGACTCACCGACCAGACCCAGGGTCTCGGAGTGCGCGACCCGGAAGGAGACCCCATCGACCGCGTAGACATGGCCGACCACCCGGCGTCGCAATCCCTCCTTGATGGGGAAATGGACCTTCAGATCCTGGACGTCGAGAACACCGTTCGGCGATTGCTCGTCCTGGACGTCGTAGCCGATCGCCGGTTCAACCAAGGCTGCCCCCGTGGGCGGCAATCCCGGTCGCCGCGGCCTCGCGCAGCAACTCCTCTGCCACCTCGTCCCGGAAGTGACAGGCGCTGGGGTGGTCCTCGGCGCCGCTGATCAGCTCGGGCACGACGGTCCGGCACAGCTCCCGCCCTTCGGACATGCGACAGCGAGGGTGGAAGGAGCAGCCGGGAGGTCGGTTGATCAGCGACGGCGGGTTGCCCGGGATCGGGAGGAGCCGCTTCATCTCCCCGGTGATGCGGGGCAGGCTCATCATCAGCCCGAGCGTGTATGGGTGGCGAGGGGTGTGGTAGATCTGGTCGACTGTCCCGGTCTCGACCACCTTGCCTCCGTACATGACAGCGATGCGATCGGCCATCTCCGCCACCACCCCGAGATCGTGGGTGATGATGATCGTGGCCGCGCCGGTCTCCTCCTGGGCGACCTTCATCACCTCGAGCACCTGAGCCTGGATGGTGACGTCGAGAGCGGTGGTCGGCTCGTCGGCGATGAGAACCGACGGCTTGTTGGCCATGGCCATGGCGATCATGGCCCTCTGCCGCATGCCGCCCGAGTACTCGTGCGGGTACTGGTCATAACGACGGTCGGGATTGGGCACCCCGACCATCTCTAGAAGCCCGATGGTCTCGGCCCGAGTCGCGTCCTTCGACATCTTCTCGTTGTGCGCGGTCAGGGCCTCTGCGATCTGGTCACCGACGGTGAACACCGGGTTCAGCGAAGTCATCGGATCCTGGAAGATCATGGCGATCTCCTTGTTCCGAATCTTGCGAAGCTCGTCGATGGGGAGCCCGACGATGTCCCGACCCTTGTAGATGACCTGGCCACGCACGATCCGGCCTGGCGGCATCTGGATCAGCCCCAGAGCCGAGAGCACGGTCACGCTCTTGCCCGAGCCGGACTCGCCCACCACGCCGAGGGTCTCCCCCGGGTAGATCTCGTAGCTGACACCGTCGACGGCGTGCACCACCCCGTCGGGCGTGTCGAATTCGACGACCAGGTCGCGTATCGCGAGAACCGGTTCTGTCACTTGACTCGCTGCTTGGGGTCGAGGGCGTCGCGCAACCCGTCGCCGATGAAGTTGATGCAGAGGGCGATGAGGATGATGGTGAGGCCGGGGAAAGTGGCCAGCCACCACTGAGTGGTCAGGGAGTCCTGTCCGTCCGAGATCAGCTTCCCGAGGGCCGGGAACGGAGGCTGGATACCGAAGCCGAGGAAGCTGAGGGCGGCCTCGACCAGGATGGCGGCCGCCACCGTCAGGGTGGCGTTGACGATGATCGGCCCCACGGTGTTGGGGAGGATATGACGGAAGATGATCCGGTTGTCAGATGCGCCGAGCACCTTTGCCGCCTCCACGAACTCCTTCTCCCTGAGGCTGAGGAACTCGCCTCGGACTATCCGAGCCAACCCCGTCCAGAAGAGGAACGCAAGGATGAAGGCGACCCTGACCGGGTTGCCGGCACCGAGGAAGGAAGACAGGACCAGGAGGATGGCGAGGAAGGGGAGGGTGAGGAACAGGTCGGTCAGCCGCATCAGGAGGTTGTCCAGCTTGCCGCCGTAGTAGCCGGCGATACCGCCCACGACGACGCCGATGAGAGTCGACACGCTGGCCACGATGAAGGCCACGTACATCGAGGTGCGGGTCCCGTAGATGGTTCGGGAGAAGTAGTCGCGGCCGATCTTGTCGGTCCCGAAGATGTGAAAGCCCTCGAGGGTCGGCGGGAGTGACCTGTCGGGGACATTGGGGACGTCGAACGGGTAAGGCGCCACCCAGTCTGCGAACAGGGCGGCCAGGAAGATGATGGTGAGGACCACCAGGGCGGTCATCGCCAGCCGGTGCTGGAGGAACTTGCGCCTCGCCAACTGCCATTGGGTGAGGGACTGGACCTCGAGCCCCTCGAGATGCACCGACTCCAGGGAGGCCCGGGTGGCCTCCGTCTCCAAGGCCTCGTCGATTCGGACCTGCTGATCAGTCATATCTGATCCTCGGGTCGAGCCAGCCGTAGATGATGTCGGCGATGAGATTCATCAGGATCACCGCGATCGCGGTCACCATCAGCCAGGCCATGAGGGTGTAGATCTCGCCCCGGATCAGCGAGTCGATGAAGAACTTGCCCATCCCTGGCCAGGCGAAGATGGTCTCGGTGATCACCGCCCCTCCGAGCACGCCTCCGAAGTTGAGGGCGGCGATGGTGACGATCGGGATCAAGGCATTTCGCAGACCGTGCTTCATGGTGACGGTGCGCTCGCTCAGACCCTTGGCCCGGGCCGTCCTGATGTAGTCGGAGTGGAGCACCTCGAGCATGGAGGCGCGCTGGTACCTGCTGTAGGTGGCCACATTGACATAGGCCAGAGTGATGATGGGCAGGGCCATGTGCTGGATGCGGTCGAGGAACGGGTTGGCCGCGCCCAGGGTGGACTGGCCGAATGTGTAGAAGAGCCTGATCCCCGTTTTCAGGAAGAAGGTGGTCACGAGCGCCTGCAGGATCAGGGCGAACCAGAAGATGGGGACGGAGAAGCCGAAGAAGCTGATCGTTGTGGTGGTGTAGTCGAAGAAGCTGTATTGCTTCTTGGCCGACATCACCCCGAGGATCACGGCGAGCACGACGGCTATGGCCTCCGAGATCAGGACCAGCTGGAGGGTGTTGCCGATCGCGCGCTTGAGGTCGGGCCAGATCGGGTTGTCACCGATGGCGGAGTTCCCGAACCCGTCGAAGATCATGTCCCTCACCCAGAACCCATACTGGATGATGATCGGGTCGTCGAGATGCTTCCGATCGATGATGTTCTGAACCGTCTCCTGGCTGAGGTTGGGGATCAGCCGGAGCTGGGACAGGGGGTCGGTCACCAACGACATGCCGAAGAAGACCAGCATCGATGCTGCAACAAGAACCGGGATGCTGTAGAGCATCCTCCGCGCGATGAATGTTCCCATGCCTTGCCTCCGTCCAGACAAGAAGCTCCGTCGAGTCTACACCGGGGCCGTGTCGGCGTCCCGGGTGGCTCCGAGGCCTCTGACAGAAGAGGGGGCTCGCCCGAAGGCGGCCCCCTCTTCGATCAACTAACGCAGACGATCACTCTCCGGGGACGATCGCCTCTGCGCTCTCGATGAGCCAGGGCTCGTAACGCCCGTCGGGCGTCACCTTGTACGCACCTTCGAGCACAGGGGTAGCCCAGAACGAGGTGGCAAGCAGATTGCCGTCAGGCTCCCATGGGTTCATCGACTCCGGCTGCTGCTCGGCGCCGAACACGATCCTCTCCTGACCGGCCCACGCGCCGACATTCCACGTATCCGTGATGTTGTTGGCGTTGGGGACCACGTTCTGGATGGCCGCATCCCAGGCCAGGAACGACGGCTTCTGGTACATGGGGATCATCGGGACTTCCGCCAGCCAGAGGTCATCGGCCTGGTTGTAGACGGCGGCACGCTCTGCGGGGTCGACAATGCTGTCGGTCGACTTGACCAGGGCGTCGACTTCCTCATTGCAGTACCGCAGGTTGTTGATGTCGCCGAATCCGTTGGTGTTGGCACCTTCGCAGTAATACAGGGTGTTTCCACCTGCAGGCTCGGGGCTACCGACCCATGCGAAGTTGAAGACCTGCCACTGGTCGGCGCCACCGTTGATGTACGCATCGGCGAACACCTCGGAAGCCGGCCCGAACTTGGCGGTCACTTCGATACCGATCTGGGCCAGGTCGGCCTGGGCCAGCTCGAACTGGAGCTCGCGCCCCTCGTTGCCGGCCGTGGTCGTCCAGGTGAACGACAACCGCTCACCACCGCACTCGTAGATACCGTCGCCACCCCGGGTGCAACCGTTCTCCGTGAGTAGGGCCTCGGCGGCTGCCGGGTCATACGGGAACCGCTCGTTGAAGTGGTCCTCGTAGTAGGCGCTCGTGCTCATCCAGATCGAGTTGCCCAGGGGCGTTGCGTCCGGGTTGAGCGGGCGCACGACGGTTTCGACAATGGCATCACGATTGATGCCCTGTGCGATCGCCTGCCGGACGAACTGGTTCTGCAGACGGGGGTCATCGTGGTTGAAGTCGAAGTGCTCCCAGACCGGGCCGAGACTCGCCTCGAACTCCACGCCATCGATACCGCTGACATCTTCGACCAACGTGACCTGAGGCTGCGGGTTGATGAAGTCCACCTCCTGGCCCCGCAAGGCCTGGACCATGGTCTGGCTGTCCTCGATGAACACGACCTGGATCTCCTGGACGTCGCCAAGCGGCATCCCGGATCCCCGATCCTCGGAGGCCCAGTAGTCCGGGTTTCTCTGGAGCAGGATGTGCTCGTCGGGGAGCCACTCCACGAAGGTGAAGGGGCCCGAGCCCAGTGTGATCGCATCGTCCCAAATGGCATTGAACGGCTGATCTTCCAGGACATGCTTGGGCATGACTCGGTCGAACAAGGATTGCCAAGGGGCGTAGACCGCACCGAAGGCGAAGATCACCGTCTTGTCGTCGACGATCTCGTATCCCGTGATCTGGTCGTAACCCTCGATGGTGGTGATATCCAACACCGGGTTGATGGTGGTCTCGTAGGTGAAGACGAAGTCGTCCGCCGTCACCGGAGTCCCGTCGGCCCACGCCGCATCCGGGTGAATGTTGTATCTCACACAGAATGCGTCGGGGCATTCACCGGTCACGGTGCTCGGGGGAGCTGCCGTGGTTGTGGGTTCTGAAGGGGCCTCCGTGGTCGTTGCCGCCTCCCCCTCCGTCGTAGTCGTCGCGGTATCGCCACCACAGGCGGCGGCCACGAGAGCCAAGACGGTGAGGAGGGACGCCCATCGGGCGACCCGCTTTGTGCGCAGGGCTCGCACTATTTATTCCTCCCTTGTGGCTTACTTCGGGCTCGGGGCGGGAAGCCCCTCACCAGGCTCGCTCCCAAACGAACGTTGGGAGCAGCCGTCCTGGGAATATATCCCGGTGGGCGGGAAAGGTAAAGCAGCCCTCGCGCTTAACCCCTTATCGACGTCGGCCTTTTGTCATTGTTCCGCGACTACGCCCGGTCGTCGAGGATGACCACATGTTGCTTCCGCGTCTCCGAGATCAATGCTTGGATGATCCCGGTCATGGGTAGGGCGAACACCACGCCGATCGGTCCCAGCAGAGTCGATCCGATGATGATGGCGGCGATGGACACCGCCGGGTGGATCTCCATGGTCCGCTGGGTTATACGAGGAGCGATGAGGTAGTTCTCCACCTGCTGGTAGGCAACGAAGTAGGCGATCACCCACAGCATGGGGACCACCCCCTCGGAGGAGAGTGCTACGACCGCCGGGAGTATGGCGGCCAGGTAGGTGCCTATCACCGGGATGAATTGGCTGAGTATCCCCACCCAGATCCCCAAGGAGAGGGCGAAGGGCACGCCGAGGACGCTGAGGAAGACGACGGTGAGCGCGCCGCTGACAACGGCGAGGATCAATCTCGAGTAGATGTATGCACCCATCTTCTCAACAGCCACGTCCCATATGTGGAGGGCGTCCTTCTGACGCTCCTCGTTCATCGTGGAGAGAACGGTCCGCTGCAGCTTCGGCAGTTCGGCCACGATGTAGAAAGAGAACAGGGCAACGGTCGCTGAGAAGAAGATGAAGCTGGCAATGCCGGTGGTGACGCTCACCACGCCACCGAGGATCGTGCCGCCGGCGCCCATGATGAGGTCGGGCAGCCCGGCCGCCTCCTGCTGGAGCGACTCGGTGGAGATCTCGACGTTGAACCAGTCCCTCACCAACTGCGATACCGAGTCGATGTACCCGGGGAGGGAGTCGATCAGCTCGTTGGCCTGACTCACGAACAACGGGGCGAGAGCCACCAGGAAGGTGACGAAGAGCACGAACGCCACCAGGAACACCAACCCGGTGGCAAGCCCTCTCCTCCAGCCCCGCTTCTCCAGGAAGTGAACCGGGGGCTCGAAGGCGACCGCTACGAACAGGGCGACGAAGATCATGAAGATCAGGTTGCCGAGCCGGTACACGAGGAACAGCGCCGCCGCGGTGAGGAGGAGCACGGCAGCCACGACCAGGGTCCGCCTCCGGAAGCGGCGATTGTCCTGCCGGTCGGAGTTGGCGCTCATGTGCTGAGACTAGGGACCGCAGCCGCCGCCAACGGGGAACGCTCTAGCCTCGAGCTCGATCCGAAGGAGGGCAATGGACAGCTTCGAAGTGGTCTGGTGGCCGAGCCCAGAGCAAGCCGCTGCGACCAACACCGCAGCTTTCATGCGGGAACACGGCATCGAGGCCCTTGGCGACCTTGTCTCCAGGTCGGCGCATGATCCCGAATGGTTCTGGGCTGCGGTGGTCGAGTTCCTCGGCCTCCCCTTCGATCGCCCCTGGAGGGAGGTGCGGGACACCTCGCGCGGCCACCAGTGGTCAACCTGGTTCGTGGGCGGGTCGTTCAACTTGAGCCGGGCCTGTGTCGATCGCTGGGCCGACGACGAGCCCGACCGGGTGGCGCTGCGCAGCGAGAAGGAGACCGGGGAGTTCCGGGAGCTCTCATTCGGCGAGCTGAGAGACTTGGTGAGCCGTCTCTCCGGGGCGCTGAGCGGCCTCGGGGTCGGACGGGGCGATGCCGTCGCCGTGTTCCTCCCCATGGGTGTGGAGGCGGTGGCTTCGCTACTCGCCGTCGCCCGGATCGGCGCCATCTTCATCCCGGTCTTCTCCGGGTACGGCCCCGAGGCGGTGTCCGCCCGTCTCCAGGACCCCAAACCGAAGGTCATGGTGTGCGCCAACGGGTTCCACCGGCGGGGAAACATGGTCGGGATGAAGGAGATCGCCGACGGTGCGGTGGAGGCGGCGGGTGGTCTCGGGCACCTTCTGGTCGTCGACTATGCCGAGCGACCCGACACTCCGATGACCGACGGCCGCGACCTGTGGTGGCACGACATCGTCCCCGCTGCGGCGCCTTTGCCCCCGTTCCCGACCAGTACCGAGGACCCGGTCCTGATCGCCTACACCTCGGGGACCACCGGCAGGCCAAAAGGGGCGGTCCACGTACATGGCGGCTTGACCGTCAAGCTGGCTGCCGAGGGCGCGTTCCACGCCGAGCTCACCAGGGACGACGTCGTGATGTGGGCCACCGACATGGGTTGGATCATGGGCCCGTGGATGGTGCTCGCCGGGCTGGCCAATGGCGCGTCGCTCGCCACCTACGACGGGGCCCCCGATCATCCGGGGCCCGATCGGATCTGGCAGGTGGCGGCCAGTCTGGGCGTCACCTTTCTCGGCATCTCCCCCACCTTGATCCGCGCCCTCCAGCCTCACGGCGCCGAGCAGGCCCGCAAACACGACCTGTCCCGCCTCCGGAGCTTCGGCTCCACCGGCGAGCCATGGAACCCCGACCCGTGGTGGTGGTTGTTCGAGCAGGTCGGCGAGAGGTCCCGGCCCATCGTCAACATCTCCGGCGGGACCGAGATCGGGGCAGTGATCATCGGGGTCAACCTGCTCCAGGGGATAAAGCCCACGTCACTCGGCGGGCCCTCTTTCGGTGTCGACGCCGACGTCTACGACGCCGAGGGCAACCCGGTCCGGGGAGAGGTCGGGGAGCTGGTGATCAGAGGCTCCTGGCCCGGCATGACCCGGGGCTTCTGGAACGAGCCGGAGAGATACCTCGAGACCTACTGGGAGCGCTTCCCCGACACCTGGGTGCACGGCGACTGGGCGTCAATCGACGAAGACGGCTTCTGGTTCCTGCACGGGCGGTCCGATGACACGCTCAACATCGCCGGCAAGCGCATCGGGCCCGCAGAGATCGAGTCAGTCGTCGTCGCCCTGCCCGAGGTGATGATGGCCGCCGCCATCGGGATTCCCGACCCGGTGAAGGGGGAGGCGATAGCCCTCTACCTGGTCCCGGCGCCGGGGGTGGATCCGGGCGAGGACCTCACGACACGGGTGACGACATCGGTGACCGACACCCTGGGCAAATCGTTTCGACCTGCCCTGATCCATTGGGTCGGGGACCTGCCCCGAACCCGTTCGGCAAAGATCATGCGCCGCGTGGTGAAGGCGATGGCATTGGGCAACGACGTCGGCGACCTGTCCAGCCTGGAGAATCCGGAAAGCCTCGAAGCCATCGCTCCCTTGGAGTGATGGCTTCGAGGCTTCGTACCACGTAATACGCACTACGTAATACGAGGTAGCCCTGGCGAAGCCAGGGCTACCTGGGTGGCATCCGGACAGCGGCGTCGAGACGGATCACCTCACCGTTGAGCATCGGGTTCTCCACTATGGCCTGGACCAGATGGGCGAAATCCTCGGGGGTGCCGAGACGGGGAGGAAACACGTGCAGCTTTGCCAGGGCTTCCTTCAACTCGGCGGGGGCCGACGCGAGGAGCGGAGTGTCCATGATGCCCGGGGCGATGGTCATCACCCGTATGCCCAGACTGCCCAGGTCACGGGCCAAAGGGAGGGTCATCCCGACGATCCCCGCCTTGGAAGCCGAGTACGCGGTCTGGCCGATCTGGCCATCGAATGCGGCGATCGACGCCACGTTCACCACCACTCCCCGCTCCCCGCCTTCACCCGGCTCGTTTTGCGCCATCACCGCCACGACGTTCCGGATGACGTCGAACATGCCGATGAGATTGACCTCGATGGCGAGCCGGAACAGGTCGAGATCGAACAGGTCACCGTCGCGAGAGATGAGTCGCTGCGCCGGGGCCACCCCGGCCGCATTGACGAGCACATCGATCCTTCCCCGCTCCTCGGCGGCCCGTCGCACCGACTCGGCGACGGCCTCGGGATCGCGCACGTCGCAGGCGATGAAACGAGCCCGTTCCCCGAGCTCCGCCGCAGCCGATTCCCCCAGAGCCTCGTTCACGTCGCACATCACCACCGATCCCCCCTTCCCGACGATGCGCGACGCTGCTCCGAAACCCAGACCCGAGACCCCACCGGTGACGAGCGCCACCGTATCCTGGACCTTCACCTCGACCTCCTCGTCCGGCGGGCAGCGACGCTACCAGTGCCCCTGTGGCCCGCCTGCTGAGATGGCGGTCATGATCGGTGTGTTCGACTCGGGTGTGGGCGGCTTGACCGTGCTCACCGAGATACGTCGCCTGCTTCCCTCGGCCGATCTTCTCTATCTCGCCGACCAGGGCCGGGCGCCGTACGGGGTGCGCAGCCTCGACGAAGTGGCGGAGATGGCAGAACAGGCGTCCCTGTGGCTGCTCGAAAGAGGGGCGGACATGGTCACCATCGCCTGCAACACCGCCTCGGCGGCGGCCCTGCACTCGCTTCGAGCGCGACATCCCGCAGTCCGGTTCGTCGGGATGGAGCCCGCGGTCAAGCCCGCCGCGGTGAGGACCGCCACCGGCGTGATCGGTGTGGTGGCGACGGCGGCGACCTTTCAGGGAGAGCTGTTCGCCTCGGTGGTGCAGCGCCATTCCTTGGGGGCGACCATCCTCACCCAGGCCTGCCCCGGGTGGGTGGAGTTGGTCGAGGCCGCGATAACCGAAGGGCCGACCGCACGAAAGCAGGTCGAGTCTTGCCTGACGCCGATCCTGCAAGGGGGAGCCGATACCCTGGTACTCGGCTGCACCCACTTCGGGTACCTGGTCCCCCTCATCGAGGAGGTCGCCGGTCCAGCTCTGGCCATCATCGACCCGGCCCCCGCCGTAGCCAGACAGGTGGAGCGAGTCGCCCCATCCCGCGGCGGGGAGGGGAAAGTCTTGCTGGCCACCTCCGGCAACACGGCACTGTTCGAGAAGATGGCATACGCCCTCGCCGGCATCGAAGCCGACGAACCGGTCCTAGCCTGCATATGGCAATGACGGCCGACGGCCAATCCTTCCAGCTCAGTGATGCTCTCATGCGAGCACCCGACTCGGCGTGGATTCACCGAGATGTGGCCCTGCTCGGCTGGGGCGGATCTTCCCGCATCGACCCCGGCGCCGGCGCCGATCGCTTCGACCGGGCGATACGGCGTCTTCGCTCGACTTCTGCTCCGCTGGCCCTGGCGAGCTTCACGTTCGACGAGAACGACCCAGGCTCCATCCTCGTCGTCCCCGAGGTGCTGTTGAGGATCGACGGTGACGGCGCCCGGTTCCTGATCGGCACCGGGGAGGATCTCCCCCCGCCGAGACCATCGACCGGGCTACCGCCGGGAACGATCGGCGAGAGTGGGCTGGACATGTGGTTCTCGCTGGTCGAGGAAGCCCTCGAGGCGATCCGAAGCCGTGAGGTGGAGAAGGTCGTCCTGTCTCGGCGCTTGTCGGCCCGATTCGCCGCCGAGGTGCCCGTCCACCTGGTGCTGGCCAACCTGACCGCTTCCGAGCCGGGATCGCACACGTTTCTCGTCGACGGATTCGTCGGATCGAGCCCCGAGCTGCTGGTGTCCCTCGCTGAAGGGCGGGTTCGATCGATCTCCCTGGCTGGATCCGCCGACCTCGGCGACCCGGCCGGGTCCCATTCCTTCCACACTGCCAAGATGGCGCGCGAGCACACCCTCGCCGCCGATTCGGTGGACGACGCCCTGGCCCCGTTCTGCACCCGTCTCCAACGCTCGGGGAGCAGCGTCGCTACCTACGGCGACATCCAACATCTGTCCACCACCTTCGAAGGTGACACTCATCCCGGGACGGAGCTGTCCGATCTGCTCTCCGCCCTGCACCCCACCGCAGCGGTTGCGGGGACGCCGACCAAGACCGCTCTGGAGCTGATCCGGGAGCTGGAAGGCCATGAACGGGGCAGATATGCCGGTCCGGTGGGCTGGCTCGACCGCTCCGGCGACGGAGAGTTCGCCATCGCTCTTCGCTGCGGAGTGATCGAAGGGGATGAGGCGACGCTGTACACCGGGGCGGGGATCGTCGAGGGCTCCGACCCCCGGCTCGAATTCGAGGAGACCCGGCTCAAACTGCGCCCCATGCTGGGCGCTCTCGGTCTCAGCTGAGCTCGGCGCACACGGCCCGCGCCGTATCGTCGAGGGCGCGACGGGCTTTGAGGTCGGTTTCCCGGTTGACCGGAATCACCAGGAGGTGGGCACCACCGCCTGTCAGGCTGCTCGGAAGCGCCCCCCGGATGTCGTCGACGTCCTCCGCCACGATGGCGTCGAGGTGATAAGCCGACCCGAGACGGCCGAGATCCAATCCATGAGGAGCCACGAAGAGACGTTCGAATCTGGGGGCATGCTCGGCTTGTGGCAGCAGATCGAACAATCCGCCTCCCCCGTTGTCGACGACGACGAACACGACATCTCCCCGGTCGTCGACCACCAGGCCCCCTGCGTCGTGGAGCCAGGAGAGGTCCCCGGCCAGGGCCACGGTCCGCCCTCCCATCGAGGCGGCGCCCAGTGCAGTCGACACGAAGCCATCGATGCCGGAGGCACCCCGGTTGGCGATGACCCGGGCCGCACCGGTGTAGTGGGCGTCGAGATCCCTGATCGGCATCGACGAGGCAGCCACCAGCAAGTCATGGTCGACGTCGCCGAACGCCCTCGCCACCGAGGGCCCGAAGGGCAGCGGTTCGGCGCCCAGACGCTCGTCGAGGGCGGCCCTCATGGTCGAGTCGGCCGCAAGCCAGCGATCGAGGAGCCGACGATCATCCGCCGGCGAGAGATCGAGCAACGTGGCGGCCGGGTCGGCCTGGATCATGTGGGTGGAGTGGCGGCGCGGGTCGTACCACGCTCCCCAACGATCGATCTGGACCTGGGGGACGTCCAGCGAGGTGAGCGCCCCGAGCCGATCGCTGGGACCGATCCGCCCGACACTGACCACCAGGTCGGGTCGGAGAGGCGGCGGGACTCCTGCCACCAGGAGGTGGTGGTAGGTCGTGACCGCCCTCGAGCCGCGCAGCCCCGAGGTGGCCGTCGCCAGGACCGGCCAGCCGAGCCGATCTGCTGCCTCCGCGAGCGCAACCGGATCGAAATCGCCCTCACCGGCGAGCACCAGCCCATGTCCAGCGTCGAGGGGAAGACTGATATGTGCCGGGCCGGGACGGGTCTGGTCATGCCGCTGCCAGGGAGCCCCGGCCGGGCGGCCTTCGATGGCGAAGGGGTATGGCTCGGCTCTGGTTCGACCGTCGTCCGAGACGGGCACCGTCGGCTCGCGGAAGGCGATGTTGAGATGGACCGGCCCGGGCCGGCCGCCATGGCCGCAGGCCCGGGCCATTGCCTGGGACACGGTGGTGCGCCAGTATGCGTTCAGGTCGATGCCTGGCTCGGCCGGGGGGATCGTGCAAGACCAGCGGGTCTTCTCACCGAAGATGCCCTCCTGCTCGATCGTCTGGTTGGCACCGACATGCAACAGGTCCGGGGGGCGGTCGGCGGAGATCAGGATGAGAGGGACCATGGACAGGTCGGCCTCGACGACAGCGGGCAGATGATTGGCGAGGGCAGTCCCCGATGTGGCCAAGGCCACGGCGGCGACGCCGCCGGCTCGGGAGCGGCCCAGGGCGTGGAAGGCGGCCGAGCGTTCGTCGAGCACGATGCGAGTGTCCACGCCCGAGTGCTCTTCGAAGGCGATGGCCAGGGCACCCGAACGCGATCCCGGCGAGATGACGACGTAGTCGACGCCGTGACGGTGAAGCTCGTCGACGATGGCGCGGGCCTGGGCGGTGCTGGGGTTGGGCTGTGTCATCTCGGGATCATTTGCGACAGTCAGGTCAGGACGCGGGCCGCCGACCTGACCTTACGCAGCAGCTCCGCTGACCGGTCCCTGTCGGGACGCCATCTCTCCAACAGCTCGGGATCGGGCTCGGGACGTCGAACCTCCAGCTCCCCGGTCATCGATACCAGAGGCGAGCGGGTGGGGTCCCCTTCGATCAAGGCAACCGTGCCCAGCCCGCAGGCATAGGGCAGATCGGGGAGGAGGGAGGCGGCGAGAAGCCCCGAGTAGATGCCTACCGAGGTCTCCAACGCAGACGAGACGACTACCGGGATGCCGGCCCGGGTTGCGATGTCGAGGGTCCGCGAGACACCGCCCAGGGGCTGGACCTTCACAACCAGGATGTCCGCCGCCCCCATCTCGGCGACCTCCACCGGATCGGGGCGTAGCCTGACCAGCTCGTCGGCGGCCAGAAGCACATTGGTCCGACGCTTCAACTCGACCATCTCCTCCAGCGTCTTCACCGGCTGCTCGACGTACTCGAGATCGAAACGGGAGTAGGCCTCGAGTCGCTCGGTGGCCGTGTCGACGTCCCAGGCGGCATTCACGTCGATGCGGATCCTGCCCTCCGAACCGATCGCCGCCCTGACCGCGCCGAGCCGCGCCTCGTCCTCCTCTGCCGTCTGGCCCGGCTCCCCGACTTTGACCTTCGCCGTCCCGGCCCCGGACTCGCGGACCAGTCTCACCGCCACCTCGGGAGCCACCGCCGGCACTGTCACGTTGACCGGGATCGACGACCTGCCCGGTGCAGGGAGGCGGCTGCAGGCCGCCTCCAGGGCCGCGGCAAGCCATCGCGTGGTCACATGCGGCGGGTAGTCGGGGAAAGGCGAGAACTCGCCCCACCCCTCCTGGCCCCTGATCAAGACCGCCTCACGGTGATCGACGCGGCGGAACCGGTGCCGCATGGGAATCCGGATCGGGTGAAGCTCGAGGGCCTCGAGAAGAGCGCTCACCCGGCCTGTTCCTGGCGCAGATATGCGATGAGACGCTCGACCTGTGAGTCGGTGAGAGTCGAAGAGAAGGACGGCATGCGTCCACGGCCGTCCGTGATCGTCACCCGGAGAAAGTCATCGGGTTGCCCTGCAGCGTTCGATCCCCGCCCCAAGGCGGGACCGAGACCGCCCTGAAGCTCCGCCCCGTGGCAGTTGGAGCAGAGCTGGAGGTAAATCTCCTCGCCTTCCGCACCGGAGTCGGGGGTACCCACACAGGAGGTGGCGAGCAGGCCTATCACGGCGGCGGCGACCAGACGCTTCATCGGGAGCGATGGTATGGAGCGCGGCCGGCGAAGGCTCAATCGGGCGGCTGGACCGGCATCGATCGGGCGGCCAGGTCCTTCACCAGCTGTGACTTGTCCACGGGCACGATGAGAACCACATCCGGGGTCTCGACAACCACCAGGCCCTCGACCCCGGCAATCGCGATTGTTCTGGAGGTGGATCGGATATAGGAACCAGCCACGTCGAATGTCAGCACTTCGCCACTGACCACGTTACCTGCGTCGTCCTTGGCGCTTTGCTCCCAGACCGCCTGCCAGGAGCCGACGTCGCTCCAGCCTGCGTCGAGGGGGACCACAACCGCGTGGACCGTCCGCTCCATGATGGCGTGGTCGACCGAGATCGAGGCCACCTCGGCGAACTCGCCCCCGATCGTCAACATCCCGGAGCGCCCGGTGGGCATTGCCCCGCTCACCCCGGTCACGAGCTCGGGCACGTACCGCTGGGCCTCCTCGATGATCCGGCCGGCGGTGAACACGAACATCCCGGAGTTCCAGAGGTGGGTCCCATCGGCGAAGAGCCGGGCTGCCTCGTCCGCTGCCGGCTTCTCCTTGAAGCTCGCCACTCGAAACCCGCCTTCGATGACGTCTCCCTTCTCTATGTACCCGTAGCCCGTCTCGGGGCGTGTCGGCTCGATGCCGAAGGTGACCAGCTCACCGTCTCGAGCCAGGTCGGCGGCCCGCCCCACCGCCGCGGCGAAAGCGGCGCCATCCGAGATCAGATGGTCAGCAGGCAACACGAGCAACACGTCCTCGTGGTCGGAGACGAGGGCGGCGGCGATCACCGCCGGGGCAGTGTTGCGACCACTGGGCTCGATGAGGACGGCAGCGACCTCTGCCGAGGCGGCGGCCACCGCCTTCTCGACCGCGGCCACGTGCTCGGCTCCGGTCACGACCGTCGCCGGCCCCGCCCCGGGGATCCCACCGGCCCTTCGCAACGTGGCCTCGAACAACGGCTCGTCGAGGAGCTCGAGGAACTGCTTCGGGCTCTCCCTCCTCGACAGGGGCCAGAGACGCGTACCTGCTCCTCCGGAGAGGATGACCGGTCGAATCGAGGGGATCACCCGGCCGAGGCTACCCGGGGCGGGGCCGGACCCGTGCTACGTTCCCGTCTCGCCGATGAATGAATTCCTGCTGATTCTCCACATACTGGCTGCCGCGGCCTGGCTCGGTGGTGGGCTGCTCAGCGGTTTCGCCGCCCCGCGGATGGCGGGCAACGGCTCGGCCGCATCCCTCGGTTGGGCCCGCGTATCGGCCGAGGCCGGGCGCAAGTACTTCAACCCTGTCGGGATACTGACGGTCCTCACCGGGATCGGGCTCGTCCTGGGCAGCGATCGCCACGAATGGAGCGACGCGTTCGTGTCGATCGGCCTGGGCGTGGCCATCGCCATTGCATTGATCGGTGCTTTCGCTCACCGACCCGGATCGGCGCGGATCATCGCCGCCTTCGAGTCGGGTGACTACGAGAAGGCTGCGATCGAGGGCAAGAAGGCAGCGATCTGGGGCGCGGTGACAGTGGCTCTGCTGATCGTCGCCGTGGTCGTCATGGTCCTCGAGACCGGGAGCAGCTGAGCCGGCTCAGTCGGTGACGCCGATCGAGATGTAGCCGCACTCGGCACAGATCTGGCGCACGATCCCGATCCCACCCGGCGCCTCGACGAACTCGTGCTCGTGGGCTACCCGGTTCCGGGCAAAGGCGGAGCGAACCGCTCCGAGGAGACCGCTCCGCTCTGCGGGCGTGACGGGGGCACCCGCCAACACAGGCTCCTTGAGCGTCGAACCGGGGTCCTCGGGGGACTCGATGCCGTCGCCGCCCCCGTTCTCCTCGTCGTCGCTCTCAAGATGGCCCAGATCGACGACCACCTCGTGTCTGCCCCCTTCTTCCGTGGCCAGGGGGGGCTCCGGGTCCCTTTCCGCGTCCTCCGGCTCCTCGTCCGCATCCATGGCGACAACAGCGGGCTGCTCCTCCGGCTCGGGGCCATCGACCGGTTCGACCTCTGGCTGCAACCCGGCTGCCGGTATAGGTTCCGAAGCTTCCACCGGGGTGTCGTCCTCGTAGTACTCCTCGCTCCCGTCCGACGGCATGTCGTCGTGGGGCGGCTCTGCGTCCATCGGAGGCTCGTCCCAGGGCGAGTCGGCCAGGGGGCCCCTGGCCGGTGGAGGGGCAAAGACCTCGAGCTCGTCGGGGGGCGTGCTGGCAGGGCGTGGGATCAACCCGGGCCCCGGACGCAATCTCGGCGTGCCCGACTGCGGGGCGCGCGCCTCGATCGGCTCCACATCGATGGTGGCCGCGGGCGCATCGTCATCGATGAGGGGTGCCGGCTCGAAGACGGCCGCGATTTGATCGTCGGCAGAGACAACCTCGACTTTGGGAGCAAACGCTTCCTCCGACCGACGGGGCTTGACTCCCGCCTCCTCGTCGTCGAGCGGCTCGGGGACCTTGGAGTAGGCGTCGATCCTCTTCGTCCACGACGCTGGTTCGGGGGTCACCTGACCCACGCTCTCTATCGGCACGAGTCGGGCGGCGGGCCGCCCGACCGACTCGAGATTGGAGAGCATCGCCTCCCGGAGCTCGGAGATGCGCGAGGACACCGTGCCCCGACGCGACCGCCCGACCGCGATCATGCGGCGGGGAAGGCTCATCGACTTGAAACGTGCCCACGCCTCGGCCATGTGGTCGACGCCCTTGTACGCGAAGTCGACGGGCTCGTCGGCGATGAAGGTGATCTCCTCGGGACCGAGTGAGAGGGAGAAGGCACTGGAAACGAGACGCGATGCGTGCACGTCGAACAGGGACCATCGACCCAGGGTCTCCCCTTCCAGGAAGACCTCGGTTTGATCCCCTTCGACCACGATCGTCGCCGGAACCCCGGGGTGGTCGACCTCGGGAATCCTGACCTGACCGGTGAACTTCACCGTGGCACCGTCATATCTGTCCTACCCGCCCGCTCCGCCCATAAAGATCCCATCCGGCCGAGGAAAGTCAAGTTGATTCACGCGTAGGCGTCGAGAGGTGGGCAGGCACAGACGAGATTGCGGTCACCACCGGGCCCATCCACCCGCCCCACCGGCGGCCAGTACTTGTCGGAGCGCAGGGATGCAACCGGGAATGCGGCTGTCTCCCGCGAGTACGGGTGATCCCATCCGTCGGATGCGACCTGTTCCGCGGAGTGCGGCGCATTGCGCAATGGATTGTCCTCGGCGGTCCATTCCCCCGACTCGACGCGGGATACCTCGCCGTGGATGGCGAGCATTGCCTCGACGAAGCGGTCGAGCTCTTCCAGGCTCTCCGATTCGGTGGGCTCGATCATCAGCGTTCCCGGGACGGGGAAGGACAGGGTCGGGGCATGGAACCCGTAGTCGGCGAGACGTTTGGCCACGTCCTCGGCAGTGACCCCGGTGGCTCGAGTCATTGGTCTCAGGTCGACGACGCACTCGTGGGCGACTCTGCCCCGGCTCCCCTGGTACAGCACCGGGAAGTAGGGGTCGAGACGCCGGGCGAGATAGTTGGCGGAGAGGATGGCCACCTTGCTCGCCGCCCTCAGCCCCTCGGCTCCCATGAGGTAAAGGTAGGCATAGGGGATGGGGAGGATCCCCGCCGAGCCGAACGGGGCGCCCGAGATCGGCCCCACCCCGGTATCCGGCCCCGCCCTCCCGGACATCGGGTGATTGGGCAGGAAGGGGGCGAGATGGGCCTTCGCCCCCACCGGCCCCACACCGGGTCCGCCGCCACCGTGGGGGATGGTGAAGGTCTTGTGCAGGTTGAGATGACCGATGTCGGCACCGAAGTTCCCGGGACGGGCCAGACCCACCATCGCATTGAGGTTGGCACCGTCGACGTAGACCTGGCCGCCGTGACCGTGGACGATGTCGATCAGCCGCCGGATCCCTTCCTCGAACACTCCGTGCGTCGAGGGATAGGTGATCATCGCCGCAGCCAGCCGCCTGGCATGTTGGGCTGACTTGGCCTCGAGGTCGTCGAGATCGATGTTGCCCGCCTCGTCGGTTGCCACCACTACCACGGTCATGCCGGCCATCACCGCAGAAGCGGCGTTGGTGCCGTGGGCCGAAGATGGGATGAGGCAGATGTGACGCTGACCTTCCCCGATCGACTCCTGGTAGGCGCGGATCGCGAGCAGTCCCGCCAGCTCCCCCTGGGAACCGGCATTCGGTTGCAGGGTGACCGCGTCGTAGCCGGTGATGCGGCAGAGAAGATCGGCGAGCTCGTCGATTAGCTCCAAGTACCCCTCCGCCTGGCTCTCCGGCGCATAGGGGTGGATCCCGGCGAACTCGGGCCAGGTGATCGGGATCATCTCGGTCGTTGCGTTCAGCTTCATCGTGCACGACCCGAGCGGGATCATGCTCCGGTCGAGGGCGAGGTCGCGGTCGGCGAGGCGACGCAGGTAACGAAGCATGCCGTGCTCGGAGCGATGGAGGCTGAACACGGGATGGGTCATGAACTCCGAGCGTCGTGCCAGGTCGCCGGAGATCGGACCGGTGTCGTCGTCCCGGCTCGGAGTCGTGGAAAAGGCTTCGAGCAGACGGGCGACCACGTCGTCGTTGGTGGTCTCGTCGAGGGCGATCCGGACATGGTCGCCGTCGACATGGCCCAGGTTGATCCCCCTCTCCAGCGCTGCGTCGGTCACCTCGCCGGCTCGCCCCGGGGCACGCACCGTGATGGTGTCGAACCAGACGTCGTTGACGGGCTCGATCCCGGCCTTCTCCAACGACCTCGCCACGACGGTGGTCTGACGATGGACCTCCCGTGCAATCTCCTCGATTCCCTCGGGACCGTGCCAGGCGCCGTAGAAGCCGGCGATCACAGCGAGCAGGACCTGGGCGGTGCAGACGTTCGACGTCGCCTTCTCCCGCCGGATGTGCTGCTCCCGGGTCTGCAGGGCGAGCCGGTAGGCCACTTTCCCCGACGAGTCACGGGAGACACCGACGAGACGCCCGGGGAGAGCGCGCACATGCTGCTCGCGGGTGGCGATGAACCCGGGATGGGGCCCTCCGTAGCCGAGCGGCACGCCGAATCGCTGCGCCGAGCCGACGGCGATGTCGGCGCCCCACTCGCCGGGTGGGGCCAGCAGCGCCAGCGCGAGGAGATCCGCCGCCACCGTCACCATCACACCGGCGGCTTTCGCCTCCTCCACCAGCGGGCGGTGATCCCGCACCTGGCCAGAGCTTCCGGGGTACTGGAGGAGGAGACCGAAGGCGTCCTCGCCGTCGAACCCCTCCGAAAGCATCCGAATCTCGACCCCCGCGGCGAGGGCACGGGTTCTGACCACCTCGATGGTGGGGAGATGGCAGTCGTCGTCGATGTAGAAGGCCACCCGCTCCCCCTTCACGAGCCGGCGGCTCATGGCCATCGCCTCGGCGGCCGCGGTGGCCTCGTCGAGTAGGGATGCATTGGCGATGTCGAGTCCGGTGAGGTCGGACACCATCGTCTGGTAGTTGAGCAGCGCCTCGAGCCGTCCCTGCGAGATCTCGGGCTGATAGGGGGTGTACGCCGTGTACCAGGCCGGGCTCTCCAGGACATTGCGCCGGATCACCGGCGGGGTGATGGTGTCGTGGTACCCGAGCCCGATCAGGGAGGTCGTGACCGTGTTCCTCGAGGCGAGTTCCTGCAACCTGGCGATGGTGTCCAATTCGGAGTGGGCCGGCGGGAGATCGAGCTCGGTGTCGAGGATCGAGGCGGGGATCGTCTCCGAGATGAGGTCGTCCAGCGATGCGGCGCCGATCGTCGCCAGCATCTTCTCGATGTCGTCGGGTCGGGGTCCGATGTGCCGGTCGGCGAACCTCTCCTTGGGGTTGGGCATCTCTCTCCTCAGGTGTGACTGCCCTCCCCCGCTGTTGTTGCCTCCAGCGATGCCTCGACCGAACGGTCCAAGTGCCTGAGAGTTTCCGGGGAGGAGTTGCCCCTTCGGCGCCCCTCCTGACGAGGGGCTCTCCCATTCGGTGTCGACGACTCCCCCATCTTACGACGAGGCGAGCGCTTCGACGGAAAAGGTCAGATCCCCCCACTGGAGACACGGCTCGGTGGGAGGCTGATTACCACCACCGGGATGTCTGCCGTCTCCAGGATGTAGGAGACCCGATGACCGTAGAAGGGCCGGTCGCTGAAGTACCTGGTGCTGGTGCCAAGCACCAGGAGCTCGTAGGAGCCGGAATTGGCGAAGCGAACGATCTCCGCCTCTGCGTTGGGGGCAACCCTCACCGCGGTCTCAACCACCACGCCCAGCCTGTCCCCGAAGGCCGCTGCGGTGCCAACCATCTCCCGTCCCGCCCTGAGCCCCTCGTCGACGCTTTCGTTCTCGATGATGAGGCCCTGGCCGTCGGGCCGATTGACCACGTGCAGGGCAAACACCCGCCCGTCGGCTGCCTTGGCCACCGAGTAGGCGAATTCCTCGGAGGCACGCGTCGACCGGGTGGCCGCCACCGGCACGAGGATCCGCCTGGGGAGGTCGTCCGAAACCGGGTGTGACTCCGGGAAGCGCACCACCACCGAAGGAACACCCACCCTCGACAGCACCCGATCGATCACGGTGTTGAAGGTTCCTTCTCGCGACTCCGTCGCCCCCAGCACGACCAGGTCGTACCCCAGGTCGGACTCCTTGCCGATGGCGCTGGCCGGGTCGCGGGCGAGCCGTCTCGTGAGCCGAGCCTCGGGCAACTGCTCCAACAGCTCGGTCGGATCCCCTGCCTCGCCTTCCGCCCGTCGGAAGATGCGGCGCCAGAAGCCTCCCGGCTCCTGGTCGACAACCATCACCGTGACCTCGGCCTCGGGAAAGGCTGCGGCGACGAGCTGAGCCGCGAATCTCGAGTTGGCCCCGCCCCTGGTCGGGATGAGGATGCGCCGGGAGCCGAGGATCTCGCTGCTGGCGCGAAGCTCCTCCCGCTCCAGCCGCTCCGCCTCCTCCTTTGGGACCTCCCAACCTCGAACCACCAGTTTCAGCAGTTGCGGAGCGACGATCGAGGTGACGAGGGCGGCGAGCACCATGACCGTGTACCCGGTCTCCGAGACCACGCCCAGATTCAAGGCCACGATGGCCACGACGATGCCGACCGCGCCCAGCGCGGAGAGACCGGAGCCGAGGGCGAGGGCTTCCCGGCCCCGGATCCCCCCAAACCAGCCTCCGATGAAGGTTCCGACGATCTTGGTCACGATGGCCAGGACGATGAGCCCCACGGTCCACAACAGGGCGTTGCCGCTATCGAGAAGGGCGACGTCGACCCTGAGCCCGGAGAAGGCAAAGAAGATGGGGGCGAAGAAGGCAGCGGTGATCGTCTCCAGGACGGACCGAACCTGGGGCACTTGGTGCCGGAGGCTGGCGGCGACAACCCCTACAACGAATGCCCCGAGGATCGCCTCGAGATGGAGCCCCTGGGTGACCAGCCCGCCGAGGAGGGCGGCAACCAGGGTGATGGAGACGGCGGCGGTCACCGACGAGCCTCGGGCCATGACGAAGCGGAGGAGCCGGTCGAGCAGCCATCTGCCCACCGTCGCCGCCAAAACCACGAAGACGACCAGACCCAGGAAAGACCTCACCAGGCGCTCGGGCCGGAAACCGTCGAGGGCGAAGCCGGAGAGGGCGGCCAGGATCAGCCATCCCACCGAGTCGATGGTCATTCCTGCGGCGAGGGTCACCTGACCGAAGTTGCGTCGCAGGAAGCCCAGGTCGAGCAGGATCTTGGCCACGACGGGCAGCGCCGAGACCGAAAGCGCCAGGGCGAAGAAGCCGGCGAAGACGGCCCGTTGCGTCCCGACTCCGACGAAGTCCCTGGGGACCATGTAGGCCAGCGGGACGATCACCGCCAGGGGGAGGAGGAGGGCGCCCGCCGAGACGGAGAGGGCGGCCGTCTTGTATCGGGCGATGATGCCGAGATTGGTCTCGAACCCGATCACGACGAGCAGCATGATCACTCCCAGCCAGGAGAGCCCGAAGATGACCGAGCGCACGGTCTCCTCGCCGAACACCCAGGCAAAGCCGTCGGGGGCGAACCGGCCGAAGATGGTCGGGCCCAGGGCGATCCCGGCCAACAACTCCCCCACAACCGGTGGTTGGCCTATCCGCTTCGCCAACCACCCCAACACCCTGGCCACCCCGACGAGCAGGAGCAGTTGGATGAGGAAGACAAGGACCTGGTGCTCGGTGAGGGGGGCGGCCAGCGCGCCGCTCTGGTTGATGGCCTGTGAAATCACCGGCGGCAAACTAATGGCCTGTCAGACGTTGAAGCGAAACTCCACGACGTCGTTGGGGCGCATCACATATCCCTTGCCCTCGGTGCGGACCAACCCCTTCTCGCGAGCGGCCAGCCATGACCCGGCTTCGACCAACCGATCGAAATCGACCACCTCTGCCGCGATGAAGCCGCGCTCGAAGTCGGTGTGGATCACCCCGGCCGCCTCGGGGGCAGTCGCCCCGGCGCGGATCGTCCAGGCACGCGCTTCCTTATCCCCCGCGGTGAGGAAGCTCTGCAGGCCCAGGGTGCGATATGCGGCACGGATCATGGCGTTGAGCCCGGGCTCCTCCTGACCCACCGAGGCGAGAAGTTGACGTCTGTCGTCTCGGTCCAACTCGCCCATCTCCGCCTCGATCTGGGCATCGAGGAACAGTGCCTCCGCCGGGAAAACCAATGAGGCCAGCCTGGAGCGCAGCCGATCGTCGCGCACCCCGGCCTCGTCGAGGTTGAACACGTAGATCACGGGCTTGGCCGTCAGGAGATGGAGGTCGGCGAACTCGCCTCTCCTCGTCATCAGTCCCGGCTCGCTGCTCACCATCCTCCCCGACGCAACCACGGCCCTCAGCTCCCCGAGCAACTCGACCTGCGGCTTCAGCTTCTTGTCGATGCTCGACTCCTTCTCGAGTCGGGGGAGACGCCTGTCGATCGTCTCGAGATCGGCGATGGCCAACTCTGTCTCGATGACCTCGATGTCCTTGGCCGGGTCGGGAACGGAATCGACATGAGCCACCGTGGGCGAGGCGAACCCCCTCACGACATGGCAGATGGCGTTGGCATCCCGGATGTTGGCCAGGAACTGGTTGCCCAAACCTTCCCCCTCACTGGCACCTTTGACCAGGCCGGCGATGTCGACGAATGTGACCGTGGCCGGGACCATCCGCTTGGAGGCGAAGATCCGGGCCAGCTCCTCGAGCCTCGGATCGGGGATGGCGACGACCCCCGTGTTCGGCTCGATGGTGGCGAACGGATAGTTGGCGGCGAGGGCCCCGGCATCGGTGAGGGCATTGAACAGCGTCGACTTCCCCACATTGGGCAGGCCCACGATTCCGATGGAGAGACTCATCGCGGTCGAGGTTAGGAAGCGGCTAGCCCCTACCCCTCGCGTCGCCGGTTAGCGTGCCGCCGTGACCAGGATCGCGGTGATCGGGGCGGGCTCGTGGGGAACCACGGCCGCCGCCCTTGCGGCAAGGGCCGCCCCCACGGTTCTCTGGTCACGTCGGCAGGACGTGGCGGATCACATCAACCGCGAGCACCGGAACCCGATCTACATGCCGGGGCAACCGCTCCCCGACAGCCTCCTGGCCACGTCCGACCTCGGAGAGGCGGTGGAGGGCGCGACCGCGGTGGTGATGGCCGTGCCCTCCCACGGGTTTCGCGACGTCTACACGCAGGCGGCTCCCGCCATCGACAGCAGGGTGCCGATCCTGTCGTTGACCAAGGGCATCGAGCAGGGCTCGTTGGCCACGATGACGCAGGTGATCGCCGAGGTCTCCCCGGAGCACGATCCGGACCGGATCGGCGTCCTCACCGGCCCCAACCTCGCCGCCGAGGTGGCCGCCGGCCAGCCAACCGCTGCAGTAGTGGCCTTCGCCGACCAGGAGGCGGCCATGGTTCTCCAGTCGATCTTCATGGGTCCGAGCTTCAGGGTGTACACCCACGACGATGTGCCCGGCTGCGAGCTGGGCGGCGCGCTCAAGAACGTGATGGCGATTGCCGCCGGCATGTCCGACGGGCTCGGCTTCGGAGACAACACCAGGGCGACGCTCATCACAAGGGCTCTCGCCGAGCTCTCCCGGCTCGGCATCGCCCTGGGGGGCCGACCATCGACCTTCGCCGGGCTGGCCGGGATGGGCGACCTGATCGCCACATGCATCTCGACCACCAGCCGCAACCATCGTGTCGGTTTCGGCCTTGCCCGGGGACAGACCCTGCAGGAGATCACCACCGAGATGAAGATGGTCGCCGAGGGGATCAAGACCACACGCGCCGTCCTCGACCTCGCTTCCCGGCACGGCATCGAGATGCCCATCGCCACCCACGTCGGCCTGGTGCTCTACGAGGAGATGGACCCTAGGGAAGCAGTGATGAGATTGATGAGCCGCGAGGCAAAACCCGAGGATTGAATGTCCGGGACCCGACCGAATAGGTTCACGAAGTCCCGGACTATTCGTGCGGCTTAGGAGGTTCTGACTGAGCGCAACCTCGAGCGGTGACCGGGTGTTCTAGAAATCATGTGTCTGGACCTATATGGCTAATCGACTGCTGACCACATCCCACGGGACCAACAGGGACGCCTTCCGCCCCGCCGACTGGGCTCGATTCACCTCGATCAGCCTGATCTGGGGCTCTTCGTTTCTCTTCATCGCCATCGGATTGGAGTCCTTCCACCCCGGGCTGGTCACCTGGCTCAGGGTTGGGTTCGGTGCGCTCTTGTTGGGCGTGCTCCCCCACGCCCGGGCCACCGCCATACCGCGGGAAGACCTGCCACGAATAGTGCTGCTCGGGATCATCTGGGTGGCGGTGCCCTTCACCCTGTTCCCGATCGCCCAGCAGTGGATCGACTCGGCGGTGACCGGGATGCTCAACGGGGCCACCCCGATCTTCACCGCCGTCATCGCCTCGCTCATGCTCCGACAGCTTCCCGGCCGGCTCCAGATCGTCGGGCTGGGGGTTGGCTTCGTGGGAATACTCGCCATCGCCCTGCCATCGGCGGGAACCGGCAACACCGCTGCGCTGGGGGTGAGCCTCGTCGTGCTCGCCACCCTGTGCTACGGGCTCTCGGTGAACCTCGTGGCCCCGCTGCAGCAGCGCCACGGCACAATCCCGGTCATGGCACGGGCCCTGGCGGTCGCCACCGTCCTGGTCACACCCTACGGTCTGATCGGATTGACCAGATCGGAGTTCGCATGGGACTCCCTGGGAGCCACGATGGCGATCGGCTTCCTGGGGACCGGCTTGGCTTTCATCGTCATGGGAGCCCTCGTGGGCAGTGTCGGGGCCACCCGAGCCAGCTTCATCACCTATCTGATCCCGGTCGTGGCGTTGGTGCTCGGGGTGGTCTTTCGTGACGAGATCGTCTCTCCTATCGCCATCGCGGGCTCGCTGCTTGTGATCGTCGGAGCCCTCCTCGCCTCGAGGCGGGAGACCCCCGCTCCGACACGATTGGCCGGGCCCGTGGATATCGAGGGCGATGCGGCATGAGGCAGTCCGGTTGAGGCTCGGCGAGTCGCGGCTGAGGATCGCCCTCTCGTTGGCGACTCCGCCGCTGCTGGTAGTGCTTGCCTGGGTCTCCTGGCTGGTCGAGGCCCCGATGGGCGTGGTTGCCGTCCTGGCCGTGCTCGCCGCCCTGCTCGGCTACGTGGCTGTCTTCGACTTCCCGCTGGCGATCGAGGTCGACGCCGACGGGATCCATCGTGTCTCCCTTCTCCGGAGACAGCTCACCCCCTGGGGCGACATCGCGTCCATGTCCCAGCCGAGGAAGAAAGGGCTGATCCTGGTCACCAACGACGACAAGCGTCACATCCTCCTCGATCGGGCCATCGGGGAAGGCGAGCTCGACCTGCTCCGGGCACAGGCGCGCCTCAGGGACGTGCAGCTTGGATTCTGACCCCCGAATGTCGGATCGGTGTCCTAGCTGACACGGAGGACGGGGTTCCCGGCATAATGCAGGCGTGGTGGACCGTTCCGACGCGGACTTGCTCCGGGCTTCATCGGCTGGGTCGGCGGATGCTTTCTCAGTTTTCTTCCGACGCCATGTCAATGCGATAACCCGTTATGCCGTCAGACGCTGTCCCAATCCCGATGATGTCGCCGATCTGGTCGGTGAGTGTTTCCTGGTGGCCCTACAGGCATCGCACCGTTATGTCGCCGAGACCGACACCGCCCTCCCCTGGCTCTTCGGCATCTCGCGCCGGCTACTGGCCAAACAGCGCCGCAAGTACGCCGGCAACAGACGTCTCGAGGTCAAGGCGAGCAATGCCTTCCCTGCCTTCACCGCGGCGGAGGACGACGAGGTGGCTTCCGCCATCGACGCCGCCAGACAGGCTCCCCTCCTCGAAGAGGCCCTCGCCCGTCTCACCCGATCGGAGCGGGAGGTTCTGGAGCTGGTTGCCTACGACGGGCTCACCCCATCTGAGGCAGCCGTCGCCCTCGACATCACGCCCAATGCCGCTCGACTCAGGCTCTCGCGGGCGAGACGAGCGGTGCGGAACCATCTCGATGCCACGGCGGTGGTTGGCGCGGCTGCTGAGGACGCCGAGTATGCCCTCTGAGATGCGGCGGCCCCGGACGGTCGACATCGCCGACTATGTCGCTGCCCTCGATCGGCAACTCCGCGAAGAGGTGGTACGCACCGAGCGGCGGTCTCTTCCCCAGGTGTTTCACAGGATGGCGCGCGTCCTGAGGACCACTCTCCAGCCGATCCTGCAGAGCGGCGCCATCGTGCTCACCTCGTTCGCCATCATCGTGGCGGTGGGAGCGGCTCCGGCCTCGATGCGCACACCGCCGTCACCGGACACCCCCTTGGCGACACCGAGCCGACCGGCGGTCGTCGTCGGC
This sequence comes from Acidimicrobiia bacterium, assembly GCA_035462175.1. GTDB lineage: Bacteria > Actinomycetota > Acidimicrobiia > Spongiisociales > ZC4RG35 > JARDZU01. The sequence continues at coordinate 162,266 of DATHUP010000007.1, forward strand.
GTGAGCAGCGAGATCCGGAGCAATCTGCCCGCCGACGAGTTCCTCGCAGTGGCCGAGGAGTCCACGTCTGTTCAGGAGGCCGACAATTCGGACATGCCTCCCATGACGATGGAATAACCCAGGCCAAGCATTCCTCCCGAGTGCTTACACAGTGCTACGGCGCGCAGGGCGCCGCACACGACCCGGGTGAGATCCCCGGAACCGACCGCTAATGCAATTGCGGTCCTCCACACTCAGAGGGGGTGGGTCCACCACCCCCTCTGTGCTCTTGTGTAGGTCATCCATCAGACATGGTGACGGGGGGTCGATGTCACGCCGAGCTCAAGCGGCGGAGCGGCGCAGGGCGCGGATGGCCAGGTCGCGATCACCCAGCCGTCTTCTCAGCTCCCGTTCCAGGCCCCCGATGGGGTACAGGTTCTGGGGGGCGCGCGGGTCCTTGTGGCGGGCGGAGGCATAACGGGGCAGGGAGGCGGTGACCACGTTGGCGACACGCGAGGCTGCGCTCACCGTCATGTCCGCCTTCACCTCGCAGCGCACCAGGCCACCGGCGGGGCCGGTTCCGTTGGCCAGTCGCAGATACCAGGAGAAGCGACTCCACGAGGTAGTGGTGAGGAAGAGCGGGGTGCGGCAGCCCACGGGGAGGCTGCCCAGGGTGGAGCGCAGCTCGTCGGGTAGGTACTGGACGTGCTGGGTCTTGACGTAGCCCACCGCCCCTTCCACATGACGACGATGGGACAGAGGCCCGTCCACCACGACCAGGGCGACGTCGGCATGCTTCTCGGCCACCTCTCCTTCCAGGTCCCCCATCCGCTCCTGAATCCCCAGCCACAGCTTCTCGGGCGTCGAGCCCCGGGTACTCATGACGTGATAGGTGCCCATGGTGGTGGCCACCGGCTCGGCGTCGGTGCCGGTGAAGACCCCGCGACGCACCTCGGCAGCCACCACCTGAGCCCCGCTGTTGCAGCGAACGGCCCCGGCGGCATAGGTGGCAGCCAGACCAAACCCGGGGAATCGCCCTTCCCGCTCGATCCAGAGATTGGCGTCGACCCGGCGCACGCCGTCCACGAACAGGATGTCGTGGGCCGGCTCGCACTCGGGGAGCAGTGGCCGCCATTGGTCGACGGCGATCTCGACCGACGGGTCGACGTTCTCGGTGGAATCGACCAGGTCGGGCTCCGACGGCGCCCCGTAGTCGGGGTCCCATGCCTCGACGGTGAACTTCATTCCCCCACCCTCGCTATCGAAGCTGTCTCGGGCCCCTTGACGACGTCGAAGCGAACCGGCATTCGCTCGGCCAGCTCCCTGACGTGGGTGACGATCCCGACGGTGCGGCCCCGTCCCACCAACTCATCGAGCACCGTGGCCACCACGTCCAACGACTCCTGGTCCAGGGAGCCGAATCCCTCGTCGAGGAACACGGATTCGAGACGCGAGGACATCCCGGTCAGGGCGGCGAGCTGCTCTGCCATGGACAGGGCGAGAGAGAGGGCGACGAGGAAGATCTCGCCTCCGGACAGGGATCTGGTGGTCCGGGTGAGCTGTGCATTCCGGTGATCGATCACCTCGAACTGGCTGTCCTTGACTTGGAGGGAATAGCTGCCGCCGGACAGCTCGCCGAGAAGCTGGTTGGCCCCGTCGATCAGCACCTCCAACGCCTCCTCGAGGAGCCACGCCTCGAAGTTGTTGGCCCTGAGATGCGTGCCCAGGGCGGAGGCAACCCGGGCCTTCCCCGTCTCGAATGCGAGCTCGGCCTCCATCTCTGCGGCGTCGTCCACAGTCTTCTCCAGCTCTCTGACCTCGGTGGCCAGACGCTCCATGGCCAGGGCCAGATCGGTCTGAGGCGAGCCGCCGGTCTCCACGCCGAGGTCGGCGAGCCATTCGGTGAGATCCGCCACAGCCTCTGCAACCGCCAGCCTCGACTCCTCGATCTCCGCGGCCAGATCCTCCAGCTCGGATCGCCGGGTTGCGCTCTGCGCACCGCGCCATGTCTCGAAGACACGCCAGGCCTCGATGACGTCGTCCTGGGGAACGGGGGGACCTTCGCCGGCTACCCGGTCCCGCGCCGAGACCAACGCCTCCCTCAAGGCGGCGGCCCGCTCGTCGAGACGGGAACGGACACTCTGTGCCTCCTCGACATCGCGACGTGCCTGCTTCTCTGCACGCCCCAACTCCTCCCTCTTCTCCTGAAGCTGCCGCAAGGTGGCCAGCTTCTCCTCGACTTCGTCGCGGGCCGGGGCATCACGCAGTCTCTCCTCCAACTCGGCCACCACGTCGTCGATCTGCTTGGCCTGGCCCTCGGCCTCCTTCATCACGTCGCGGGCTTCGGCGGCGGCAGCGTCCAGGTCGCGGACGCGATCGGTGAGACGCTCCAGCGACACCAGATCGCCCGGATCCGTGACGGGGACGATGGCGACCGACGAGTAGCAAACCGGGCAGGTCCCGCCGGGCTCCAGACCTTGGCGCAATTGATGGGCGGCATGCTCCACCCGCATCGTCTCGAGGTCGGCCCGGGACTGGTCGCGGGCCGCGGTGGCCTCGTCGACGACCCCGGTGAGCCGATCCAGGTCGAGCGCCACCCGTTTGGCCATCATGGCCTCGAGACGCCCGAGGTCGGTGTGCCAGGCCTCGACGACTCGACGATCGGGATGAGTCGCGATGGCCTGGTCGAGCTCGGCCCTGGCAACCTCGGTCAGACGCGAGGCCTCCACCGCCGCAGCCAGACGCTCCAGTGCTCGGGTGCGGTCTTCGGCGAGAGTCTCCAGGTCGGCCGGCGGGGCGATGCCGCCGAGACTGGAGATGACACCTTCCAGGGCGGCCCCTGCCGCGGCCACCTCGGTTGCCTTCTGCTGCAGTCGCTCCAGCTGATCGACCCGGGTCGGCAGAGCCTCGGCGGCTTCCACCATCGCGGCAAGCCGCTCCCTGGACTCGGCCAGCTGTTCCGGGGTGGGCACGTCGAGCTTGCCCAGACCCTCCCGGATCGACTCCACCCGCGCCTCCGACGTCCGTGCCCTGAGATTGGCCAGCTGCATGACCTGTTCGTACAACCCCAGCTCGAGCAAGGCTCGAAGCAGTGCCTGACGGTCCTTGGGACGGTCGGTGAGGAAGTCGGCGAACGCACCCTGGGGCAGGACCACGGCCTTGGTGAAGTGGTCGTAGGTCAGACCGAGCAGCCTGCTCACCCCGGCCGTCACGTTGTCGGCGCCATCCTCCAACACCTCCTCGTGGTCGCCGCGCAACAGGCGGGCTTCGGTGGTGGTGGCGCCCGTCCCCCTCCGCTCGACCAAACGGACCGCGGTGTAGATCTCGTCACCGACCGTGAATCGGAAAGAGACCCGGGCCCGGTCGGCCTGAGCCGAGATGACCGGCGACACCAGGCGCCGGTCCTCGAGACGGGGGATCGTCCCATACAGGGCAAACGTCATCCCATCGATCACACTCGACTTCCCCGACCCGGTGGGCCCGGAGAGGACGAAAAGGTCGGCGTCGCTGAAGTCGACCTCGGTCCTGTGCCGGTAGGCGAGGAAACCCTCCATCTGAAGACGTTGCGGTCTCATCCGACGACCACCTCCTGCTCCAGCTCGCGAAAGAGGTCGACAACGTCCGCGTCGTCGACCCCCTTGGCCGTCAGATAGGCCTCCAACAGCTCCACCGGCGACCGGCCAACATGCTGCGCCCTCTCCGGTCGGTCTTCGGCCTCGGGACGGACGATTACCACATCGACGGCCCCGGGGATGGCCGATCGGACCTCCTCGTTGAGACCGGACCGCGCCTTCTCGTCGAGCAACACCTTGACATGGGCGCCGGCGACCTCGGCCGCCCGGGAGAGGACTTGTTCCAGCGTGCCTCTGGTCTGCACGAGCCGGGTCCCACTCTCCAGGCCGATCGGCTGCACCGACGCCGGTGCGGCCGGCTCGGCCTCGATGACGAGGACGCCCTTGGCATCGTTCACCTCGCCGAAGTCGAGTTGCAGGGGCGACCCGCTGTACCAGACCGGGGCGGAGGCCGGAACCCTCTGCTGACGATGGAGGTGGCCCAAAGCCACATAGGAGAGTTTCCCGGGGAAGGCCTGGGGCGGGATGGCGTACCCGAATATGTGGGCCTCCCTCTCCCCGCCGCCGCTCTCCGCCCCGTAGACGGTTAGATGGCCGGCCAGGATGTTGACCGTGTCCGGCCCCATGTCCTCGGTGAGGGCGGAGATGATGCGTCGCAGCCGCTCCTCGTAGCTCTGGGCATGCTGGTCGGGATCGAGGTCCATGATCTCGGCCGCCTTGACGATCCCGCGCTGCGAGACGAAGGGGAGGAGGGCGATCTTGAGCCCGAGCGGCTCTATCAGGGTGAGGCCGCCCTCGGAGGGGGGCGTGGGCCTTCCGACCACCGTGACCCGGCCCAACTCGAGAAGTGGCTTGACCGCCTCGAGACGGGCGGCGCTGTCGTGGTTCCCTCCCACCACCAGCACCGGTCCCACCTCGGCCAGGTCGAGCAGGGCGCGGTAGACGATCTCCTCGTCCTCGGGGGAGGGCGAGGAGATGTCGAAGAGATCGCCGACGACGAGGGTGGCATCGACCCGATGTTCCCGGGCGATGGCCACGATCTCGGCGAGGACCGCCCGATGCTCCCCGGCTCGGGAGCGACCGCGGATCTTCCGCCCCACATGCCAGTCCGACGTGTGGAGCAGTCTCATGGGCGGACCACTTGGGTCATCTGCGCGATCGTAGGTCCGGGTAGGGACAGATCCTGGGAACGGTCGCGGGCTACAGATCCTGGAACGGGTCGGCGGGACCGTCCGCCGGGAGCGGGGCGGGCGCCGCCTCGGAGGCCCGGGTGGCCCAGGCAGGGAAGGGGAATTCGAGGACGAGCGGGATGGGCAGCTCGGGTTGTGCGAGGAGCATCGTGCCCGGCTTGAGGATCGTGGCCCGCTGCCGTTGTGCTGCCGGCAAGAAGCCGTATTCCTCCCGCGAGGCTTCGGCTGAGTCGAGTCTTCCCACAACCCTGAGCGAGGAATTGGCGATGATCCTCCGCTCCACCTCGGAGGCGGTCTGCTGGGCCCCGATCAGGATCACGCCAAGCGACCGGCCCCTCTCGGCGACATCGAGCAGGACCTCCTTGATCGGGCTGGCCCCCTCTCTCGGGGCGTACTTGTTCAACTCGTCGAGCACGAGAAAGAGCAGCTCCTCGGACTGGCCGGCTCGCTCCTTGTCCTCGAAGGCGCGACGGACCGTCACCCCGACCACGAAGCGCTTGGCCCGGTCGTTGAGGTTGTGCAGGTCGACGACGGTCACCTGATGCCCCTGGACCTCGATCCGATGACGCTCCGGGTTGGCGACGTCACCCCTGATCAGCCGCTCGACGTGGCGAACCGCTCCCTGGAGGCGGCGAACGAAGGCGTTGACGGTGCCCGCCCCGATGTGAGGACCGGCCCACTCATAGCGCGACTCGTCCTCCTGGACCTTGCGCGTGACCAGGTCGACCATGTCGCGGAAGGTGCGCACCGTCTCCCCTTCGATCCGGACCGATCCCCCTTCGCCGGCCTCGGCGCGTCTGAGCTGGGCCATGACGTTGTAGACCACCATCGTGTACTGGGCTCGCTCGTCTTCGGCGTCGGCGAACAAGAACACCATCAGGTCCTCGTGGCAGAACTCCGCCAGGGTCCAGAAGAACGAGGTCAGGTCGGAGCGGCTGCTGACGTCGGCCACCGCCCGGTCCGAGCCGGGGCGGGGCGGGGCGAAGAGGCCGACCGAGCCGAAGGGCTGGGCAGGAAGCTCGAGCTGGCGATAGCGACGCTCGGCGTCCTCGTCGAGACTGGTGTTGCGCCGGTCGAGATGGAGCAGATCCTCACCTTTGACGTTGAAGATCAACGCCTTGGTGTTGACCGCGGCCGTCCCGAGCACCCCGGACGTGAACAAAGAGTGGAGGAGGAAGGTGGCGTAACTGGTCTTGGTGGCGACCCCGGAGACTCCGGAGATATTGACGTGCGCCCCTCGCTGTCCGTTGAGGAACTCGAAGTTGGCGAACAACGGCTCACCGTTTCGGGAGGCGCCCACGGGGAAGCGCCGCTCCATCCGGTCGAAGAACAACGCCTGATCGCGCTCTTTGTCCCGCGCCCTTCGCACCGGCTGCCCGGGACGAGGTGGGACGAAGATCTCGGGCTCGACCCGGGTGGCTGTGACCTGCGCCGCCTCCATCACCTCGGCGGGGAGGACGCCGTCTTCGATGAGGAAGACGTCCGAGTCGAAGCGGGCACCCTCGTGACGAGCTCTCACCTGGCTGATCGTCCCGAAGATCTTGACCAGTTCGCCAGTGGGGAGGACCCGCTCCAGGGCGACGACATCGTCGAGCTCCAGGTACTCGCCGGGGGCGACCCCGACCCAGAACTCCAGCGGCGTGGCGTCGACCGTTCCCAGGACCCGGCCGACCATCTCCTCCATGAAGTCGAGCGTAGACCCGGGGTGGGACACGATCCGGTTTCCCTTAACCTCGGCCGTCGAGTGAGCCTGGTCGTTTTTCCCTTCAAGTCGGAGGCTCCCTCGCTTGTCGTGTCCAACCTGGCCAAGGCGACCGCCCACCCCGCCGTCGACGAGGTCTGGGCGGTGGCGAGCGAGGAGGGGGAAGCCGCGCGGGATGTGGCCACGATGAGCCGGGATGTCGCCCAGGCCCAGGGCAAGCCGATCGAAGTGATCCTCCAGGAGCGGGTCGGCAAGTTGCGGCCGGGCAAGGGCGACGCGATAAACACGGCTATCGCCCGAGCCGCCGAACAGGGCCGGGACCGGGTCCACTTCTACGACGCCGACATCACCAACTTCGGCCCGTCCTGGATCGAGGGGGCGGAAGCTGCGGCGGACCGAGGCTTCGGAGTGATCCGGCACCGATTCCCCCGCGCCTCCACCGACGCCATGATCACCTGGTTCATCACCAAGCCGGCCCTGGCCCGTCTCTTCCCCGGCACCTTCCTGCCCAGACTCGACCAGCCGCTGGGTGGTGAGCTCCTGCTGGTGCGGGAGGCGGTCGAGTCCCTGGCCGGCTCGCAGCTGGTCCGCGACCGATCGGACTGGGGCATCGACACCGTCATCACCTATGCGACCTCGGTGATGGGGCTGGGTCTCTACGAGCACCATGTCGGAGACGGGAAGCGTCACGCCCTGTACGGCTCGTTGGGCGAGTTGCGGAACATGCTCGTCGAGTGTCTCGATGCCGCCGGCTCACTGGCCGGGCGGCCGGGTCCGGACGGCGATGCGCGCCACGGGAGCGATCCCCCCACTCCGGTGCCCGATGATGTGAAGTCCACGGTTGCGTACGACATCGAAGCCACGACCCGCCTCCTCGACGGCCCGTGGGGGGAGGAGGAGGCCAATCTGGCCAATCTCGTCCCCGGAGCCGCGGGTGGCGCCGGGCGGGACCCGTCGTTCATGGATGCCGGGCTCTGGTACGAGGTGCACGGATTCCTCCTCGACAACTTCACGCTCGCCGACCCCGCCTGGGAGTCGCTCGCATTCCGTCTCTGGTTGACCCGGGTCCTGGCCTACACGACGAATCAGGCTCTCTCGGGCTTCGAGCCCGCCATCGCATATCTGGAGTCCACCATCGACGACTACGAGCGACGCTCGGCTAGCGATCCGTCCCGGCCCGCGCCCGCTCCGCGTCGCTGACCTCCTTCACCCCGATCAGGACGAGGATCGCCGCCGACAGGCCGACGCCGGCTGACACGATCGTCACCATCTGCATCCCGCCCGTGGTGAACAGACGCGGAGCGATCAAGTCGCCTGCCATGCGTCCCACGCCGTTGGCCACGACTGACAGTGCCAGAACACGGGACCGCCCCCTGGGGCGGAGCTCGGTCATGAGTGGGATCACCGAGATGTAGCCGAACTCCATTGCCAACGTCGCGACCCCAAGCGCCGCCATGGCCGGGACCATGGACTCCGAAGAGAACGAGAGTGCGAGCAGGGAGACACACCCCACGCCCAGGCCCAGGGCCAGGGCGTTGCGCTTCCCGAGCCGATCGGTGAAGGCAACCATGACCCCTTCGCCGGCGAGCTCGGAGAGCCCGAGCAAGGTCCCGACCCCACCGAGGGCGAGGAGCGTCAGGCTGAAGCTCCCCTCGAGCCATCCGCCCAGCGTCACCAAGACCCCTTCGTGGGCAAAGCCGAAGAGGGCGACGATGGCGAGGAGGAGCCTGACCTGCCTTCCGGGGCTGTCCGATGCCGTGGCCATGCGTCCGGCGGCGGCCTCGTCATGGCGGTCGAGGAAGAGAAGGGCTAGCCCGACCCCGGCGAGCCCGAGCGAGCCCAACGCCCAGAACGGCGTCTCCCAACTCCACTTGTCGATCAGCCAGCCGGCGGCCGGGGCTCCGACGAGGAGTCCCCCCGCCCAGGCCAGCTCAAGGATCCCCAGGTATCGGGCTCGTCTTCGATAGGGCACCCGGGCCGCGACATAGAGCTGGGAGCCGATGTCGATCATCGGCTTGGCCAGACCGGCCAGCGCGAATCCGACCAGCGCCCCGACGAAGACGCCGGTCCAGGCGGTGACGATCGACCCGGCCGAGAACATGACCAGGCCGGCCACGACGAGACGCCGGGTGCGGTGCACGTCCCCCGCGAAGCTCATCACCGCCGGGGTGGTCAGGGAGCTGGCCCAACGCACCGACACCAACATGCCTGCCTGGGTGAGATCGATACCCAGCCCACGGGCAATGGCAGGGAGGAACGGGTAGACGAAGCGCAGGGCTGTGTTCACCACGAGCTTGAGAAAGACCAGCGTTGCCACGGCCGGGCGCAGGGTGCCCTCGACTTCGTCGGGGTGATCTGAGGGAGTTCGCCGATCGATGCCGGGATCGTACGTTCCCTTCCCGAGACCGATGCCAGGCAAGTCAGGCCCGACCGACCATCCTGTCGGATCATGAGTCTCTTCGTCGTCGTCTTCATCGCCGTGCTCGGCGGGCTGGCCGGGTCCCTCCAGTCACAATTCCTCGGGGTGATGGAACAGAGGGCGGGGACACTGGCCTCGACCTTCGTGACCTACGCCGGGGGCGGGGTGGCGATCACGGTGCTCATGCTGGTGTTGCAGGGCAGCCGTCTCGCCGAGTTGAAGGAGCTCCCCTGGTGGGCGTTCACCGCCGGCCTGATGGGACTGGTGGTCGTTGCCTCCCTTGGGATCAGCGTCGCCCGACTCGGGTTGGGCGCCGGTCTGACCCTGTTCACCGGGGCGACGCTGGTGTTGGGGGCACTAGTCGAGCACTTCGGGTGGTTCGGCGGGGCCAGGGGCCTCGACCTGGGGCGTCTGCTGGGAATCGCTCTGGTCGTGACCGGGACCTGGCTCGTGGTGCGGGGCTGATCAGCCCAAAGCGATGGCGGTCATGGCCAGGACGGTCAGACCGAGACCGAGGACCTGACGCCCGAGCAGGTGCTCGGAATTGACCATCCGGGCCATGATCACCGTCACCGCCGGATAGAACGACGCCGCCACCGCGGCCAGGGCGAGGGAGCCGGCTCGAACCGCCAACAGCAGCGCGACGTTGCCGCTCACGTCGAGAAGTGCGTTGCCCACGACGATGGGACGCGGCGTCTCACCGAACCCGGTCAGCTTCCACACCCCGAGAAGACTCAAGAGGAGGACGACCAGCATGGTCGAGGCACGCGAGGTCACCAGCGGGAGCAGGTTGGACTCTTCCCCGGTGAACTTGATAACGGCGGTGAAACCACCGAAACCGAGACCGGCGACCAACCCGAACAGCACACCGCCGCGGTCGGCGGCCCCGCGATCTTGCACCGAGGCGCAGAGCACGATGGCGGGCACCGCCACCGCCACTCCCAGCCAGGCGAGCAGCGAGGGGCGTTCGCCTTCGACCACCGCCACGACCACCGGCACAACTGCGGCAATGGCAGCGGCCACCGGCGCCACCGAGGCCGCCCGGCCCCGCCCGAGCCCGGCGAAGAGGAAGACGAGGCCGATGGCCCCGGACGCCCCTGCCAGCGAGCCGAGCACGTAGTCGGCGGCGGTGGCCTCCCCACCGGCGATGAGGGCGGCCACCAGGATCAGTGGAAAGCTGGTCAGGCCCGCCCAGAACACGATCGACGCGGCCGGCGCACGACGTGCCCCTTCGCCGCCGAGGAAGTCGGCTGCGCCGTAGAGGAGGGAGCTGATCCCCCCGAACACGACCTCCACTCAGTGGCCCGCCCTAGCTGCCGACCCCGGAGAGGCCCATCGAGGTCAGCTCGGTTCGGATCGCCGACGCGGCCTCCTCGAGCTCGCCGGCCTCGACCGACTGGGCCGCATTGGCGAAGTCGAGGTCGTGGACACCGTCTATCGGCACCACGTGGATGTGGAGATGGGGCACTTCGAGCCCGGCGATCATCAGGCCGATCCTCTTCGGTCGGAACGCCCGCTGCTGGGCCTCACCGATGTCACGAGCCACGGCGAAGAGATGGCTGGAGAGATCGGGCGGGCAGTCGATCCAGTGGTCGACCTCCATTCTCGGCACCACCAGGGCGTGACCTCTCCGTAGCGGGTTGATGGAGAGAAAGGCGACGCACTGATCGTCTCTCCACACGAAGGTCCCGGAGATCTCCCCCTCGATGATGCGGGTGAACAGCGTCGGCATCCAGCGGAGACTATCCGGGTCGGGTCATCCGCCCGACACCACCTTCAACAGCTGGTCGGTGGTGGTGACGTACATCTCGCCTGCCCCATCGACCCCGAACCCGCTGACTCCGCCCGGCACACCTACTTGTTCGGTCCAGTCGCGCACCTCTGTTGCCTCGCCCTCGACGTGGTGGAAGCTGCGCAGATAGCCGCCGCAATAGTCGGAGTAGAAGTAATGGCCGTCGAGTTGTGGGATCGACGGCCCCCGATAGACGACGCCACCGGTGATGGAGCATGTGCCGGCGTCGCCGTGCTCGACCTCGATGACGGGAGTCACCAGCCCCGCCCCATCGCAGTCAGGCGTCGAGAAGCAGTGGAGGCCCTCGAATATGGGCCATCCGTAGTTTCGCCCTGGCTCCAAGGGCTCGGAGACCGAGATCTCCTCGTAGGCGTTCTGCCCGACATCGGCGATGTAGATGGTCGAGCCATCGATCCAGAATCGCCACGGGTTGCGAAGACCCATGGCGTATTTCGCGGGGCCGGGATCCGCGGCCGCGGCGTCCATGACGACCAAACCACCGAGCAGGGTGTCAGGGTTCTGCCCGTTGCCGAACTGGTCGCCCCCTCCTCCACCGTCGCCGAGGCCGAGAAGAAGCTCCCCGCTGGGCAGGAACTGGACCATGCCCCCATTGTGATTGCCCGCCGGCTGATCGGCCTGGAGCAGGACCCTCTCGCTGGCCGGGTCGGCTTGATCCGGCGTGGTCAGACTGAACTCGGACACGACGGTATCCCCGTTGCCGTCGGAGTAGTGGAGGTAGAGACGGCTCTCGTCATCGGGATGGAGGGCAATGGAGAGGAGACCCTGCTCGCCGCTGTTCCGCACCTGGTCGCCGATGTCGAGCACGGGCTGGTCGGAGACAGCGTCTCCGTCGTAGAGCCAGACCCGCCCGTCCTTGGTTATCACATACGACTGCGCGGCACCGGGCCGCGCTGTCAGCTGGACCGGGAAATCGAGGTCGGCCACGGGCTGATAGGCGAGAACTGTCTCGTCCAGCGACAGGGTCGAGGTGGTTGCCGCGGTGGTGGTGCTGGCTGGCGCGGCCGTGGTCGACGTCGGGACGGGAAGTGTCGTCACGGCCACGGTGGTGATCGGTGACGGGGACGACGTGGTCGGCTCACCGTCGGGCTCGGCGGTGCAGGCGGCCAACAAGCAGCAGATCACTAGCAACGAGCGACGCATCGTGGTCAGAGTAAGTCCGGCGTTCGCCAAAGTCGCCGCCCGCGCCACGCGATCCCATAGAATCCCGAGCATGACCGAAGAACCCCGCGATCCCTTCGGCTCGGAGCCGGAGCCGCTTCCCGAAGCCCCTGCGGAACGGCCGGAGGTCGCCCGACCGGTCACCACCGGAATCGCCTGGGGGGCGATCCTCCTCCTACTAGGGATCGGCGCAGTGGTGGTCTTCTCGGTGCAGAACACCGAGCCGGTACCGGTCAGGTTCCTCTGGACCGAGGGGCGATACCCGCTGGCCATAGTCATCCTGGTCACGGTCGGGGTGATAGTCGTCCTCACCGAGCTGATCGGTCTCAGTTACCGCCGCACCCGACGCCGGCGCCTGGCGGAGAGAGAAGAGTTGAGGAAGTACCGCGGCAGCTGAGGACACCGGTCCTCTCACCGCATCGATTCCATGTGGTCCAGGATGCCGCAGGTGACAGAACGGTGAACGCGCGATGTCCAAACGGTTTGCATGACTTACGAGTTGGGCGACAATGGCGACCAGCGCGCCGTCCCAGTTGGCCACAAAAGGAGTGGAAGGATGATCTTTGCGTATTTGGACCCCGGCACCGGCAGTCTCATCCTGCAGGCGGTGGTCGGAGGACTGGCGGGGATCGGCGTTGCCTGGAAAGCGTGGCGAAGCAAGATGGGCCGCGGCGGCAAGTCAGATCCCGGTCAAGGCGAGAGCATGAGCGAGGCGACCGAAGAGGGCTCTCTGCCCGCCGAGCCCTGATCGATGCCCACACCTGATCCCGGGTCGTTTCGGGACCCGGCCTCACATGTCGTCCTCGAGGCGGACAAGGCAATCCGTCTGCTCGACGAGCGTGGTTTGGAAGGGTGGCGCGCCCTTTCCGGCACCGACTTCTTCCGCACCGCCGTCGCCGAGGGGCGACTCATCGATGCGGTCGAGACGGCCGAGCCGCCGCCCGGCAGCGCCGCCGCCATCGAGCATCCCCGGCTTCCCTTCATCAGCTACCCCTACGAGTGGACATTCTCCATGCTCAGGGATGCGGCCATCCTGCAGCTCGACCTGCTCGAGGGAGCGCTGTCGGCAGGCCTGACCATCAAGGACGCCACCCCCTACAACATCCAGTTCGTCGACGGGCGGCCGGTTTTCATCGACATCGGGTCGTTCGAGGCCTATCGAGAGGGTGAGCCATGGATCGGCTATCGCCAGTTCACCCGCCAGTTCCTCTTTCCCCTGCTCCTGCGCGCCTGGGTGGGGATCCCCTTCCAGCCCTGGCTCCGCGGCGACCTCGAGGGGTTGACCTCGAGGCAGATGGCGCGTCTCCTCCCCCTCCGCAAGCGGTTCAAGCCCAGCGCCCTCCTCCATGTGCGACTTCAGGCCCGCATGGAGGAGAGGATGGCGGGCAGGGCGGTTCGTCAGGAGCTGGGAGCCGCCGGATTCAGCGCCGACCTGATCCTGACCAATGTGAGGAAGCTCCGGTCACTGATCCAGTCCCTCGAGTGGGAGCACGGCGTCGACGGGTGGTCCACATACGTCGAGTGCAGCCACGTCACCCGTGACCGCACCGCCAAGGCCGAGTTCCTCACAGCGGCGATGCAACGACTGTCTCCGACCCGGGTCGTCGACCTGGGTGCGAACGACGGGCACTTCTCCCACCTAGCGGCAGAGGCCGGGGCGCTGGCCGTGGCAGTGGACAGTGACGAAGCGGTGCTCGACGACCTGTACCGGAAGAGCATCGGCTCGAGCGTGGCCGTCGCGGTGACCGAGCTGGCCAATCCCTCCCCGTCGCAGGGATGGGCCGGGGTGGAGAGGGCATCGTTGGTCGACCGCGCCCGACCGGACCTCGTCATCGCCTACGGACTGATCCATCATCTCATCTATGCAGCCAGCATCCCGCCCCGCGAGGTGGTGCGCTGGCTGGCCGAGTTCGGGTGCCCGGTGATCCTGGAGTTCGTCTCCCCCGCCGACGAGATGGTGGCCAAGCTCGTCGGCAACAAGCTGCCCCACGAGTTGCACGGGGACCGGGAGGAGTCCGAGTTCCGGGCCCTCCTCCAGCCCTGGTTCGAGATCAGCGCCGAGGAGACGCTCACCTCGGGCACGAGGGTGCTCTTCGCTCTCGAGCCGCGAACGAGCTGATCCGAAGGGCGACGGCCGGTTCGGCGACCCGGTCAGCCGGTCAGTGACGCCGGGCTCTCCACGGCCTGGTCGCCGAACTCGGCGACGACGGTGAAGCGCTGCAGCCCCACGGGGATCTGATCCGTGTCGATCTCGTATGAGAAGCCGGACCGGAGCAGATCATCGCTCTTCCACCACTTGGTCACGTTCTCGTTGTCCTTGTTGGGTGCGCTGGCTGCGACCAGTTCCTCACCGGCGAAGACATAGATCCGATCGGCCGGGACCTTTGCGCCCACGTCAGCCGCCCAGCCGGTCACGCGCCAACCGGTGGTGGTCTGTGTCACCCCGCTTATCTCCACCCGGCGATTGCCCTCCGGTCTGATGTCGAGCCGATGACCATCGTCGGCGATGTACTCGACGGTGATGTCCGCCGGTGAGCCGGTGAGCCATCCGTTGCCATCCGGTGCCGGGACCAGGATGGACACCTCGTTGGCCCCGTCGAGGATCAACTCCTCTGCCACCAGCCCGTGGATCTCGCCGCTGGTGCTGCCGTCCCTGGTCACCAGACCCGTTCCCGCCACCGTCCCGTTCACCACCAGGAGCAGATCATCTGTCTTCACCCCGGGCGGCAGCTCCAACCTCCCCGAGATGTAAGTGGGGACGAACCCGGTCCGGCGATCGACCGCGGAGAGCCGGGGCGCCTGGTTGAGCGACCATCGAAGCTCGTGGCTCACCACCGGGTCGAGCTCGGTCATCGGTGACCCCACCAACCCGGCGTGGGGGCCGGCCCCGGCGACACCGATCCAGTCGTCCTGATCTGGCACCCACTCGTGGTTGCGCCGGACCTGGTCGAAGAGCTCCGCGATGTCGGTGCTCACCGGGTCGCCGTTGCAGCAGTAGAAGACCACCTCATGGGGCCGCTCCGTGCCCTCGATCGTGAGCAACGACCGGCCGTCGAATTCCCAGTCGGTCGAGATGCCCAGCGCATCCACGATGGTGGGCACCAAGTCGATCCCGAATGCGGGCTCGTCGTAGGTGTGCCCTTGGATCCGCCCGGGGAGTTTGACGAACAGAGGAACGCGGTAGAGGTCGGCCCGATTCTCGTCCTTGGGCCAGCGGCGATGTTGCCCCGGCAGGAAGGACGCTCCGTGGTCGGCGACAACGACGATCAGAGCCTCGTCCCAGATGCCGGTTTCCTCGAGCCTCTGGAACAGGGCGCCCAGCCGCTCGTCGAGGAACCCGAGTTGGTAGAGATGCCGCTGGAAGGCGAGACGGGGCAGGTCGGGACGTTGTACCCAGTGCCCGCCGACCTCCACACCGTCTACCTCGTCGTACTGCTCCGGGCGCTCGTAGTGACTACCCGACGGGTTGGTCCGCCATGGGATGTGAGGCGACTCGAGATGGACGAAGTGCAGTGTCGGCGGGGCGTTCGGCTCGATGCCGTCGATGATCCGCTGGAGCCAGTCGATCCAGCTGCTCCTCACCCCGGCCTTGGGGACGGCCAGGTCGCCGACGTCGACCGGTGCCGCCGCCCGGCTCTCGGCCTGCCCCAGGAAGCCCTTCCAGGTGCCGTCGATGCTGGGCAGGCCCTGACGGGCCGCGTCCGGCAGGGAGAGATGGGCATAGACCACTCCGACGTCCTGGAGAAGGCTGCCGAACCGGGCCGGCCCGCGCCCGGCGTAGTCCTGGCACAGCTCCTGGGGGCACAGGTCGGTGAGCCATTCCACGACATGCATCTCGTAGCTGTCGCCGAGCAGGGTGAACAGATTCTCCGGGTGATCTGCCACCGATGGGCTGGCGTCGTCCGCTCCGAGACGCCCGGTCAGGATCGCCGGGACGCTGGACGTGGTCGATATCGAGTTGGAAAAGGCGTTGCGATACCAGTTGCCCTCTTCGGCGAGCCGGGAGAAGTTGGGAAACAGACGCTCGTTGATGGTCCCGTCCTCGTCCATCAGGGATGAGAGAGGCAGCTCGTCCAGCTGGACGACGACCACCGGTGCCGGACGATCTATGTGCGCGATGTCCGAAGACGCGCCCGCCGGCTCGGCCAGCAGCCGGGAGGTGGGGGAGATGGCGAGGAACATGACCAGAACGGCCGGCCCGAGCAGGGAGAAGTAGAGCAGGCCCCGCTCGATCCGCCGGCAGAGCAGCAATACCGCGATGGTGACCGCGGACGTGAGGGCAACAGCTGCGACCGTGTTTTCGGGAACCGTCTGCCGGCTGATCGCCATCCCCATGGTGGCCGCCGACATCCCGACCAGCACGTAGTAGGCGATGTCTCCGGGCCGCCGTCCCAGCTTCTCCGTGACCAACAGGACCACAACCGCGATCAGCGGGGGAAGAAACGTGACCAAGAGGGCGAACAGGACGATCTGCACCGGCGTGCTCCGGTTGGCCACGAAGACACCGGGGTTCCTCCCGTAGAGGTCGAGCAGCGGTGCGGCGATGCCCGCGGTCATCAAGCCGAACACGACCAGGGATCGTCTCCATATCCGCCGCCGGTCGATTCTCGCCAGTGTCACGTCGGTCAAATTACCGGGAGGCGGGGCCAAACTCGCCGTGCCGCCGATTGTCCCGGGCCACGGAGCGGTGTCGTCGCCCTTGCGGCCACACTAGAGGGCGGCACGATCCCTACGATGGGTGTCGGCTGACGGAAAGGATGCCTCATGGGACTCATGGACACCATCAGGGGATGGTTCGGCAAGGCCAAGGAACAAGGCGCAGAGCTGATGGAGAAGGCCGAGCCCTACGTCGAGAAGGCGAAGGAGCAGGGAGCGGACCTGGCCGAGAAGGCGAAGGAGCAAGGCGCAGACCTGATGGAGAAGGCCGAGCCCTACGTCGAGAAGACAAAGGACTTCGCCCAGGATGCGGTGGACAAGGCCAGCACCAAGATCGAAGAGCTCAGGGACAAGTCGTCCTCCACGGTGGCGGGAGCGACGGACGAAGTCGCGGAGAAGGCCTCGGACGCCACGGAGGCCGCCAAGAAGGCCGCCGCCGACGCCCGCGATGCGGTGGCGGGCGCGGTCGACGAGGCAAAGGACAAGCTCGAGGGCTGAGTCGAGGGGGCCGTCCCCCCAGCCCTACTCTCGCACCTCAGCCATGAAACGCGCCTCAGACCGCCTCAGCCGCATCCCTCCCTCGGCAACGCTCGGGATCAGCGCCAGGGCCCGCGAGCTACGCAGCGAGGGCATCGACGTTGTCTCCTTCGGCGCCGGTGAGCCCGACTTCGCCACACCCGAGCACGTGGTGGCAGCCGCCGCCCGAGCCTGTTACGACCCGGACAACCACAAGTACACCGCTTCCGCCGGGCTGCGCCCTCTGCGAGAGGCCATCGCGGAGGATGTGCGCCGCTACTCGGGCGTCGAGGTCGACTGGTCCGAGGTGATGGTCACCAACGGGGCCAAGCAAGCCGTGTTCCAGGCGTTCGCCGCCCTCCTCGACCAGGGCGACGAGGTGCTCCTCCCCTCTCCTCATTGGGTCACCTACCCCGCAGGCATCGAACTGGCCGGAGGGGTGACCGTCTCGGTGCCAACCACCATCGAGAGCGAGTTCAAGGTCTCTGTGGCCGACCTGGAGAAGGCCCGGACCGCCCGTACCCGGCTCCTGGTCTTCGTGTCCCCGTCGAACCCGACCGGGGCGGTGTACTCCGCGGAGGAGGCCAGGGCGATCGGAGAATGGGCTTCGGCCAACGAGATCTGGGTCCTCGCCGACGAGATCTACCAGCGTCTCACCTACTTCACCGATGTCGCACCCTCGATCGCCGCGGTGACACCCAGGTTCGACAATTGGCTGCTGGTCAACGGTGTGGCCAAGAGCTACTCGATGACCGGCTGGCGGGTGGGGTGGATGGTGGGCCCCGCCGACATCGTCGAAGCGGCCAACAGCCATCAGTCCCACCTCACCGGCAATGTCGACAACGTGGCCCAGCACGCCGCCCTGGCCGCTCTGCGCGGCCCTCAGAACACTGTCGAGGAGATGCGCCGGGCGTTCGACAGCAGACGCAAGCTCATGTATGGGCTGGTAAGCGACATCCCGGGGGTGAGATGCGTCGAGCCCCAGGGCGCCTTCTACGTGTTCCCCGAGGTCACCGACGCCCTGGAAGGGCGGTGGGGCTCCACCGACGAGTTGGCGACGGTGATCCTCGAAGAAGCCGGCGTCGCCCTGGTCCCTGGCGAGTCGTTCGGGACACCCGGCTTCCTCCGGCTCTCCTACGCCGTGGGCGAGGCCGACATCGAGCGAGGAGTCGACCGGATCCGGCGTCTTCTCGCCGGATGAACTCCCGCTCCTGAACCGGGTTTACACTCGCCCGAGATGGAAGGGACCAAAGCGCGGGCCATGATGCTCGTCGAGCCCCGTCACTTCTCCCTCACGGAGTTGCCGGCCCAACCCGGACTGGACGGGGGCTGGCTCGCCGTCGAGGCCACCGGTCTCTCCGGTGCCGACGTCCAGGTCTGGAAGGGGGAGGCCAGCGATGTCGTCTACCCGCTGATCCCCGGTCACGAAGTGGTGGGGAGAATCGCCCGTGGCTCTCCGACCATCCCTTACTCGGTGGGGACCCGCGTCGTGATCGAGCCGCGGATCCACTGCGGGGAGTGCCATCGTTGCAAGCTCAACCTGGCCACGTGCGCACGCCGGCGTCCCTCCAACTCCTACGGGTTCATCCCGTCCATCGAGCCCCCCGGGCTATGGGGTGGCCTCGCCGAGTTTCTCTACATCGACCCGGCGGCACGTCTCCACCCGCTCACCGACGACGTTCCGGCCGAGGTGGGCACCTTCGTCCATCCCCTCGCCGCCGGGCACACCTGGGCCGTGGAGCTGCCATCCCTGCAGATCGGGGAGAACGTGCTCATCCTCGGCCCGGGCCCCCGCGGCCTCGCCTGTCTCATCGCGGCCAAAGCCGCCGGCGCCGGCTGGGTCGGGGTGACCGGGCTGTCCCACGACCGCGATCGGCTCGAGCTGGCCAAGCGTCTCGGGGCCGACCTGGCCATCGATGCCGAGAAGGAGGACGTGGGAGGGGCCATCGCCGAGGCCCTCGGTCAACGCCCCGACATCGTGGTCGACGTGACCTCTGACGATCCCGAAGCCCTGTTCACCGCGCTCGACCTGGTCCGGAGCGGGGGCCGGGTCATCCTGGCCTCGACCAAGGGGAACAGGGCATTTCATTTCATCAGCGACGTCCTGGTGGCCAAGCAGCTCACCGTCCGGGGTGCCATGGGGGCCACGACGGTCGGGTATCAATGGGCTTCGCGTCAGATCGAGACCGATCCGCGCATCGACGACCTCGTCTCACATCAGTTCCCCCTCTCCGAGGCGTCGCGGGCGTTGCAGGCCGCCGCCGGGCTTCTCGGGCGCGAGGAGCTGATCTCCGTAGCCGTCACCTTCTGAGATGACCGGTCGCGGGGCCGCCCCGGGCCGGTTGTCCGTCGGTTCCTGGGTCCTCTACGACCTGGCCAACACGATCTTCGCCCTGGGCGTCATCGGTCTCTACTTCCCCGACTGGCTCGCCTCCGTGGGTCAACGGGACAGCGCCCTCGCCCTGGTTGAGGCGGCCGCCGGCGCCATCGTCGTCTTTGCGGCCCCGTGGGCCGGGGCGCGCAGCGACGTGCGTGGGACCCGTGTCCCGACCTTGATGGTCACCACCGTGGTGGCGGTGGCCGCCACCGCCCTCCTCGCCACCGGTCCGGTGGTCACTTCGCTGATCCTCCTCGGCGTCGCCCTGGTGGCGTTCAACGTCGGCTCTGTCGTCTACGACGCCCTTCTGGTCGACGTGAGCACACCGGCCAATCGCGGCCGGATCTCCGGCCGGGGGGTGGGTGTCGGCTACCTCGGCTCCTTCATCGGGCTCGGCCTGGGCCTGATCACACTCAACGTGCTCGGCTGGTCGTACGCCGCCACCTTCGCGGTGCTCGCCCTTGCCTTCCTCCTCCTAGCGCTTCCCGCTTTCTTCTTCATCGAAGAGCGCGGCGGCCACGACGACGCACCCCTGCCCAGGATTCGAGACGTGGTGAGCCGACTGGTCGACTCGTGGCGGCTGGCTGCCACCTACGACGGCGTGGTGCGATTCCTGGTGGGCCGCTTCCTCTACACCGATGCCATAAACACCCTGATCGGCGGCTTTCTCACCATCTTCGTGACCCAGGAGCTCGGGCTCGATCGGGAGTTCGTCACCGCACTTCTGGCCGTGGCGATCGCCGCCGCCATGCTCGGGGCCTTCGCCGCGGGCCGGCTGGTGGAGCGGCTGGGGCCGATGCGGGTGCTGCGCATGGTCCTGATCCTGTGGATGGTGGCCATCGGGGCCGGGGTTGCCGCGGCCGTCACCGGCCGGCCCGGGCTGGCCTGGGCGATCGGGCCCTTGGGTGGGGTCGCCCTGGGCGCAACCTGGACTGCGGACCGGGTGGTGATGACCCGGGTGTCCCCGCCGCGGCATCTCGGCGAATTCTACGGGCTGTACGCCACCGTCGGCCGATTCGCCACCATCCTCGGCCCTCTGACCTGGGCGCTGATCGTCGACGCCCTCGGGCTGGGGCGCCGCCTTGCCATGGGCGCCCTGATCGGCTTCGTCGCCATGGGCTGGTGGGTGCTGCGCCGGGTCGACGACTCGGAGCGGGCCTGGCCCGTCGCCGACCTGCCTCTGGCCGGTGACCGGTCGGACTAGTAGCGCCCCTGACGCTCCCCAGAGATCAGATGCTGCTCGACCGCGTAGGGGATGGGCAGATCCCGCACCTCACGCGGGCCGCGCACCAGTCTCCTCCCTATCTCGGCGAACCAGGTGTCGTTGGCGAAGGCCCATGGCCAGGCCCGGATCCCCACCCTGGCCCCGACGATCCCGCCGACCATGGCGGCGAGCGGGCTCCCGCCGATCTTGGCCGCCTGCTCCACCGGCACATGGGAGCGTTCCACCACCGGGGCGGCGAGGAGCAGCCCCGCTTTGACCAGGTTCCAGGAGTCGGGCACTCCCGCCTCCGAGACGACTGCGAGGGCCTGCTCCCCGTCGAGCACGCCGACCCGGTCGGGCAGGGCGGCCAGTCCTTTCACCAGGGTGGAGGGGTCGGGCCCGGGGTGGCCCTCCCCCGCCAACGTCTCGGCGGCCGGCCCTGCGGCTTCCACCACACCCACTGCGAGGTCGCGGCCCGACTGGCCGAAGCACGAGGCCGCCACCCCCCCGGCCGCCACCATGCCGGCCAGGATCGACGACGTTTCGGCATGGAACAGCCGGCCCAGCGCCAGGGCCTCGTGGCGGAGACGCCCCGGATCACGACGGAAGGCGGCTCCGACAGGCACCGCCCGCGGCGCCCCGTCGAGGGACGCTACCTCTGCCCCGACCGGCCGGCCTGCCGCCGCCCCGTCGAGCCAGGCCCTCAGCTCCGGGCTCTCCATCCGAAACACCGGCTCCTCCTCCCCGGAGCCGTCCATCTCGCGCAGGGCTCTCACCAGCGAGTCGGCATCGAGCCCACCGTGCTCGATGAGTTGATAGGCGATGACCGTGGCCTGTTCCGTTATCGCGCTGTAGCCCAGCTCCCAAAGCCCGCCGGCGCTGTCGCCGGCGGCGAGGCCGAGCATTGCGCCGTCTCCTTCGCCCACGACCAGGGAGAATCTCGAATCGGAGTCGGTCACGATGGCGGAGGGTAACGCCGGCTCCCCTTTCCCGGCCGTCTTCGCACCGTATGTAGGCTCATCCCCAGATGGTTCGCATCGTGGTGGTAGCCAACCCCTCGGCATCCCAGTTCACCGGGGGAGCACACCGGACCGTGATGTCGATCCTCGGGAAGGTCGGGCAAGTCGAGTCCGTGTGGCCGGAGTCGACCTCGGAGGCAGAGGAAAGGGCGGCACAAGCAGCCGCGGACGGGGCCCAGGTAGTGGTGGCCATGGGTGGCGACGGAATCGTCCATCACGTCGCTCAAGGAGTGGTGGGCACCGACGCCGCCCTCGGGGTCATCCCCGCGGGGACGACCAATGTGATCGCACGCCTCCTCGGGCTCCCGCTCAAGCCGGCCAGGGCCGCCCGCCTCCTCATCGAGCCCGATGTCCCGGCTGTTGCCATTGGCACGGCCCGGATGACCCTGACCCGCGGCTCGGTGGAGACGACCCACCACGCCGTTTTCGCCGGTGGGTTCGGCCTGGACGCGGCCGTTGTCCTGGAAGCGGACAAAGACCCGTACCGCAAGTACCGATTCGGATCCGTCCACTACGCCCGCACCGCCCTGGGCGTCGCCCTGGGCCAGTTCGCCGGCCGCGAGCCGAACGTCACGGTGAACCTCGGGGCCGGCAACAAGCACGTCACGACGGCCCTGGTCCAATTCCGGGAGGTCTACACCTACTTCGGTCCCTTCCCGGTGCGGGTGTCCCCGGAGGCGCCCGATCCGATGACGTTGCTGACGGTCGCCAGTCTGAAACGGCGGCACATACCCCGGATCGTGTCGACCCTCCTCCGCAACGGCGACCTCGGCTCGATCCCCGGGCTCACGGTCGTTCCCAGGCAGGAGCGGGTCGAGGTCACGGCCCACCCACCGGCCGCGGCCCAGGCCGACGGGGAGTCGCTGGGAATGGTCGACGGTGGAATCGTCGAGTGGGCCCCGGAGTCGCTCCGGGTGATCGCCCCTCAGGTCGGGCCCTGAGAGATGGTCAGATGCGGGAAGGGGATCTCGATGCCCTCCGCGTCGAATCGCTTCTTGATCCTCAGCAGAGCCTCGCGGCGGACCGACCATCTCGCGTCGGCCCTGGTGGTTAGTCGGGCCCGGACGATGACAGCCGATTCGGCCAGCTCCTGGACGCCCAGCATCTCGGGCTCGTCGGTGATCAGGTCGGTCCAGTCGGGATCGGCGGCCAGATTTCGCAGCTCGTCGAGCATGACCCTCATCGCATCGTCCACGTCGGCCTCGTAGGCGATCCCGACGTCCAACACAGGTTGTGCGAAGAGATTGGTGAAATTGGAGGTGACCGTTATCTGGCCGTTGGGGACGAAGTGGACGTTTCCCTCGAGGTCACGGAGGACGGTGATGCGGAACTGAATGTCCTCGACTGTCCCGGTGGTGTCGGCGATGGTCACTGTGTCGCCGATCCGGTACTGGTCCTCGGCGAGGATGAAGAACCCGGCCAGGACGTCTTTGACCAGATCCTGGGCGCCGAATCCAATGGCGGCCCCGAAGACGGTCCCGATGGCAAGAAAGGGAGTGAGGCTGAATCCCCAGGTGTCGAACACCATGAGAAGGGCGAAGACCACCAGCAAGAGGCTGATGACCCTTCGCAGCATCAGCCACAGAGTGGCCGCCCTCGGCCCCGCCTCCGGGCTCCGGCCCTCCAACCGTCGAACAAACCGGGTTCCGACCCGGGTCAGGAGCAGATAGAGCACGAGTGACACCGCAAGCACGAACCCCATCCGAGCCCAAGGGTTGGTGATCAGTGCGTCCTGCATCGGCGGTCGAGGTTAGGTGGCTCTTCGCTCGAGGTCACCAAGGGCCAGGGCCAACTCGGTGATGGCGGCGTGCGCCCGCCCTCTCCGCACCAGGAGCTCTCGGATCGGGTTGCCGATCACCTCGTCGACCCGGTCGATCAGATGCTCCCTTTCCGGCGAATCGGCATCGCCCGGGACGTGGGGCGAGCGGGGCTCCCGACGGAGCCGGGCCCACCAGGGATGCGGTCTCGACTCTGAGCTCCCGCCCGGCCGTCGAGATTCGGCCACACACTCCAGGAATGAGACATGAGCCTCCACTGCCAGGTCCTGGAGGCGCCCGCCGGTCTCCCCCCCGACTTCGTCGGCCATCACCGTGATGAAGGCGGCCAGGTCGTGAGCGCCTCCGGCGGCCCTGCCCTCGATCGCCAGGTCCACGGCGGCGACCACCTCGTCGGCCCATCTCGTCTCGAAGTCGACTCCGCTCGCCCCTGAGGAGGACTCGACCAGACGAGAGGCGGCCATGGCCAGATCCATCAGAGACTTGGCGTGGACCGCCTCCCGCTCTTCCCTCACTTCCTCAAGGCTGGCCAGCAGGCGCTCGATGCCCATGGGGGGCCCGGCAACCGGCTGCGCCGCGGTGACGATCACCACCGGCTCGGTGATGCCGTCCAGGGCCAAAGCCGAGACGAAGTCCTCCTCGACCGGCCTGGCATCGGCCTCGTCGAGACGATCGACCTGGTTGAGCACGAACAGGAACTGGCCCTGGTGCCCGGCCAGAGGGGCGATGTACCCATGGTGTAGGGACGCGTCCTTGTATTTCTCGGGGTCGGTGACCCAGACCACGACGTCGACCCTGGGCAGGAGGGCATCGACCTGGTGACGATGATCCACCTCGACGCTGTCGTTGTCGGGCAGGTCGAGCAGGCACAGCCACGACGGGCCGTGATGCTCGACCCGCTGGGTGATGCCCAGGGCGTCGAGATATCCCGAGAGAGCCCCCGCCGACGAGCTGGGGACGAGGGCAAACGGCTTCGAGGTCATCGGCCGGATGCCGCCGGTGAGGGCGAGCTCCTCTCCGGCCACCGCGTTGAGCAGGCTCGACTTGCCCGACCCCGTCCCTCCGGCCAGGGCTGCCACCACAACCGATTCCGGGTAGGACAATCTGACCCGCATGTCACGGGCTGTGTTGGCCACCGCGTCGACAGTGGACTGCTCCAAGACTCCCTCTGACTCCGCTACGGCCATGTCGACCTTGTCGAGGAGGTCGACTAGCTGGTCATGCATTGGCGAAAGAAGACCTCGCGATCACGGCCCACCGCGACGCCTTCACCCGGTCGATCGAGCGACGGGAAGCGGTGAGACCGGAGATCCGCGACGCCAACCGGTATTCGGCCGCGGCGTATACAGGTCCGAGATGGCCGACGAGGGACCCTTTCGCCTCTGCGATCGAGGGACGCAACTCGAGGGAGGGGGCGAGGAGCCCGATCATGTCCCCCAGCCGTTGGTCCGGCTCCTCGAAGCAGAACCGCCCGAGGAGGAACGAGACCAGCGGGGGGTCGATCGATCCTGCAACCGCCGAGCTGTCCAGATCGCCCCGCCAGGCGGCCACCGCCGAACGGGCGGCCAGGTGGACATCGGCGAGCAGGTCCTTCCGCTCCTGACCCTGGACCAGGTTCCCTGCGTGGAGCTGGCGGCGCATGTCGGCGTCGACGGCAGCGATGACCGACTCGTCGAACAGCTCCGCAGCGCGGGATACCTGATCGGGGGTTGGCAGCCTGCGCAGGATCATGCCCCGGGTCCGGATCCGTCTCGATCCCATCTCGGCCAGCGGCCTCAGGTCGAGCACCGACCCTTGGCTCGGCCGGCGAAGCGAGGCGATGCGGTCGAGGTCAATCTCGAGCAGCCGTTGCACGTCCGCGGTCGCCGCCCCGGTCACTTCGAGGCGCTCGGCCGCCTCGTCGATCACCTCGCGAGCCTGATCCAGGGTGGTGGCGAGGACGGTGCGGACCACATTGGTCGTCCCGGCGCGCCGGGACTGGACCACCGTCACGAGACGATCGCGCAGCTCTTGGACCGCGGCCGAAGGGATCGATTGGGCACCCCGGGCCATGTGGTGCTCCTGGACTCCCACCACCTCGGGCGCGAGACCCTCGTCCTGTAGCCGCAGCGAGTAGTCGGAGAGGGCTCCCCGGCTGGAACTGTTGATCCGGTTCATCACGTGGAGCACGGGGGCGCCCCTCGAGTGTGCCCGGCGCAAGACCTCCCAGGGCACCTGGTCGGAATAGCGAAGCGCCGAGCTCACGTAGACCACGATGTCGGCGTTGTCGATCATCGTCTCGGCAATCGCCCTGTGCTCGGTCGAGGTGGAGTCGATGTCGGGCGTGTCGACCAGGATCAGCTCATCGAGGATGGGTGCGCGACCCGTCGCCACCTCGCAGTGGACTCCTCCGATGTTCCGGTAGCTGTCGGCCCTCTCCTCGGAGGAGAGGACGAGGGGGTCCTTCGTAGTCGGCCGGATCGGGCCGGTCTCACTGCGCTCCACGCCGAGGACGGAATTGACGAGGGTCGACTTCCCCGCCCCCGTCGGCCCGGCGAACACCACGATCAGGGGAGCGGTCGGGTCGCCCAGTCGGGGTATCAGGTAGTCGCCGATGGTGCGCACGATCCAATCGCGTCTGGCGATGAGCCGGGCATTGGCCGGGACGTCGGCCAGCGACAGGGCTTCCAGGGACGAGGCGAGGTAGGCCAGATCCCCGGTGAGGTCGTCACGTCTCGGCTCGCTCACATTGCTCCGGATTGTGCCATGCACCGGCCGGAATCCGGCGTCAGTCGGTCCAACCACCCTCCGGTCGCTCGAACCAGACGTGGACCTGACCGGTCCCGGTGGCGTTTTCGTAGTCCGAGAACAACTCTCCGCGAGCCGTGCACCGGCGGCCCCCGATCGAGCCGAGCATCATCAGGTAGTGGCCGAAGGAGCCTTCCGGGGCATGCTCCATGTAGTCGTCCATCGTGTCCACGATGCGGGCGTGGTCACCTGCCCTCATCCACTCCAGACGCTCCTCGTCTGCGGCCCTCGCCTCCGGGGTGAAGATGTGCACCGGGTCGGAGGCCTCGTGCTTGGGGATCTGCTTCAAGGGCCAGAAGGTGTGGCTCATACCGCCCGATGCGAGGACCACCGCCCGTCGGTCCAGTCTGGCGATGGCCTCGCCGATCGCCTCGCCCATGGTCATGAAGTCGTCGGTCTCACCGCTCTGCACCACCGAGACCGAGACGACGTTCTCGTCGTCTCGGAGATAGTGGAGCAGGTTGACCGTGGCGTAATAGACCGGTAGATAGTCGTCCTCCGAGGCGTGGGTGGGTGTGCCCAGGTCATCGCCCAGGGCGGCGGCGAGGTGGGCTAACTCGGGATCGCCGGAGAAGTCGTAGGGGATCTGTGCCATGCCCCGGGGCAGCTCGGAGGAGGTGAAGATGCCCCGTCTCCGGGCGTGGGCGGAGAGGAGATGCTCGACGGTTGAGACCCAGTGCGAGTCGATGATGACGATGGTGTCGGGCTCGAGTCGGTCGAACACCTCGTCACGGAGACGAATCAGTCCCGGTACCAGGCTGATCTCCTTGCCTTCGTTGATCTCGCGCCGGGTTGCCTCGTCGAACATGATCGTGGGGGAATGGCTGATCAGCCCTGCGCCGACGATCTCACCCATGCAGTCCTCCTCACCGGAATCGCTCGCAGCCGGGGCGACAGCCTATCGACGAGGACGCCGTCTTGCCCGACGAGAGCCATCGCCGGGTTTTGCCACGGCGAACAGATGGGTACGAAGATCGACGTCTCAGAAGGAGGAAGAAGTGGGATCCCTCGCTTTCAGGTACATAGTCGACGATGTCGATGCCGCCGTCGGGTTCTACGAGCAAGTGCTGGGCTTCACGGTCGATATGCGCCCGGGGCCCGGTTTCGCAGCCTTGTCCAAGGACGGGCTGCGCCTGCTGCTCAACGAGCCCGGGACGGGCGGAGCCGGCACCGCTGGTGGGGAGGAGCCACGGCCCGGTGGCTGGAACCGTATCCAGGTCGAGGTGGATGACCTGCCCTCCGAAGTCGAGCGTCTCGGCAAGCTGGGCGCCCGATTCCGGGGTGACACCGTCGAAGGGAGGGGCGGCCGCCAGATACTCATCGAGGACCCGGCCGGGAACCCGATAGAGCTCTTCGAGCCGTATTCGCAATGAGCCACAACGCGGACATCCATGACTGAGGCGAGGCAATACGGCTTATCCTTGGCTCACCGACCATCTCATGCCCTCACCAAGAGTCGAAGTCTCCGAAACCGCCGTCTCGCCTGACCACTTCATCGGGGGCAAGCGCATCGCCTCCGACGCGACCTTCGAGGTTCGATCCCCCCTCGACTGGGACTGGCTGTTGTCCGAGGTGTCCCGTGGCGACGCCCTCACCGCCGACCTGGCCGTCACCGCCGCGGTCGAGGCCTTTTCCTCCTGGGCCGCCCTCCCCCCGAAGCAGCGGGCCGAGCCGCTGAACCGTCTCGCCGACCTGATCGACGACAACATCGAGATGCTGGCCCGGGTCGAGTGTGTCGACATGGCCATGTTGCTGGAGAGCCTCGAGGCCCGGGTCATCCATCGCGGGGCGGAGAACCTGCGCAACTACGCCGACCTCGCCGCCGGGCACCAGGAGAGGCGATGGTCCTCGAAGGGGACCGACAACCAGGTGCAACGGATGCCGGCTGGTCCGGCGGTGATCATCACCCCATGGAATGCGCCCTGGTTGCTCTCGACCTGGAAACTGGCCCCGGCCCTGGCCGCGGGCAACACCGTGATCCTGAAACCGGCCGAGTGGGCGCCGCTTTCTGCATCCCTGCTCGCCGACCTGGCCGACGAGGCGGGGCTTCCCCCTGGAGTGCTCAACGTGGTGCAGGGGATCGGCGAGGAAGTCGGCGCAGCTCTGGTCTCTGATCGACGGGTCCGCCGGGTCTCCTTCACCGGGTCCCCGGAAACGGCCCGGCACATCGGCGTGGCCGCCGCCCGCAACATCGTCCCCTTCACCGCCGAGCTCGGTGGCAAGGGACCGCTGGTTGTCTTCGCCGACTCCGATCTGGACGCCGCGGCGCGCAGAGCGGCCGGCCAGTACGACGACTCCGGCCAGACCTGTCTCGCCGGGACCCGGCTTCTGGTCGAGGAAGACGTATCCGCCGAGTTCCTCGAGCTGTTCAATCGTCACACCGATGCCCACGTCCTCGGCGACAGCCGGGATCCCCGCACCACGATCGGCCCCCTCATCCATCCCGATCATCTCGTCCGGGTCGAGGGATTCGTCGAGCGGGCCCGGCGACACGGCGATCGGGTGCTCCGCGGCGGCGAGCGTTGGAAGCAGGACGGTCTCTGGTACGAGCCGACGCTTATCGAGCCCAAGGGCAACGACTCGGAGATCGTTCAACGCGAGGTGTTCGGACCGGTCCTCACCTATCAGACCTTCGCCGACGAGGACGAGGCGGTCGCGTTGGCCAATTCGACCTCGTACGGGCTCTCCGGCATCGTCTACACCGGCAGCGAGGAGCGGGCGGATCGGGTGGGACGGGGGACCCGGGCCGGGACCATCTGGGTCAACACTTATCTGGTCCGCGACCTCACCGCCCCCTTCGGCGGCTGCGGCATCTCAGGGATCGGCCGGGAGGGTGGCGACTACGCACTCGACTTCCACTCCGACCTGAAGACGGTGCAGATCAGCGAGGGAACGGTGGGGTGAGGGTGGGGCCGATCCCCTCCATTGAGCTACTCGAAAGGAATGACCCGCAAAAATCCCTACAAGGGTATGGAACCTGTCAGGGCCATCTTGTAGCGTAGCGAACAGATGTTCGATACGTGGGGAGACCGAGTGGAGGGGCCGTCGGCGGGGACGGCAACCATCAGCAGATCCGATGGTCCGGTTTGGCTGCTACCGGGTTTGGCCGGGATGGACCCCGGCGCCAAGTTAGGTGGGACTCTTGCTTCGGTGGACCGGACCCGGCTCACGGAGCCGGATCAGGTGATCGTCATGCGGGCGTGGGCCCGTCAGCTGGCTCATGTCCAGGCCGAGTTGTACTCCTCGATGATCGGTGTGGCTGATGCTGCCGCGGCTAGGGCGGGTGGTGATGTTGAGTTGGCCGATGATCTGGCCGCTTCTGAGATCCGGGCTGCCCTGAGTCTGACTCGTCGTGCCGCCGACGCTCAGCTGGATCTGGCCCGGAGTCTGCTGGAACGTCATCCCCGAGTCTGGGAGGCGTTGTCTCAGGGGGAGATCGACCTGCCCAGAGTCCGGGTGATCGTCGACCAGACCTCACATCTCGATGAGACAACGGCCCGCCAGATCGCCGACACCGCTCTGGAGAAGGCCGGAAAGGTGACCACCGGTCAGCTACGAGCCCGAATCCGGCGGCTGGTGATCGCCGTCGACCCGGATTCGGCCCGGGAACGTTACGAGGCGAAACTGGCAGACCGGCGGGTGGTGGTCGAG
>DATHUP010000008.1:0-50544 GCA_035462175.1 Acidimicrobiia bacterium
GACATGAGATGGCCCTCCTCCCGCCTCTGTTTGGTTTCCCAGGGAACATACCAATCGTTTTCCTGCACGAGAGGCTTGGAGATCAGACTTGGGCTGAAGCCGGGGCCACGTCCCGGAAGGCCGGTGTCTGACGGGCAGTGGATTTGTTAACAGGTCGTGCTTTGGACTGGCCATGAGTCTCGGAGCACAACCACGCCAGGACCGGATAACCAGCGCCGATCAACTGATACCGAGCGGGAACGCACATATTCGACACCGCCCGGGATCGGCACATATTGTGCGCCAGGACATCGTCGTCCACCACTCCCAGTGAGACTTGGGGGCCGTGGCTTTGACCGCCGAGAAGACCTCTTGGGCCACGTTTGGGCCACGGGAAATTGAGCAGGGACGCTAGAAGGCGCGAAGTCTCGCGAAATGACGAGAGGCTGCGAGTCGCCCGATTCCCCACCCTGATATAGATATAGCGGCTTCTCGGCAATCGCCGAGGTCAGAAGCTTGCTCCGCGGGTAGGACTCGAACCTACAACCAATGGATTAACAGTCCCGCCCACACCGTCCGTCCAGTCCGAGTGGGTGTTGTGTGGTGGAGTCCTGTCTGCGAATTCTGATCGGTCGTGTTGTCTGGTGTCGTCCTGTCCGGGTACGTACGGCTACACATATGGCTACACACGAAGTGCGGTGCGCTCGCCCTGAGCCGAGCGATATTGCCGGATATCGGGTGGGTGGATCGGCTGGCTCGGCTGGCTCCGTGGTGATAGACCGCGCGTTCTGCGCTGGTTTCGTGTGGGGCGAGAACTTGTCGCGCCTGCCTGCGAAGCCTGGCAGACGGAATGGGCTGGAGCTGAGGACGTCACATCGGGTTGGGCCATGCTTCTCCAACCCGGATGAGCTCGAAATTGGCTGTCATGGAATCGGGCGGTTGTGGGGTGTATTCATCACATAGGATCGGATCGGTTGGATGGAGTCACCAATTCCAGTCTGGGGGAAACGCAACGGTCGCCCTGTCTTGTCCGTGGGAGACGGCGATGGGGGCGAGGATCGAATCGACGACCGGTCTGGGGAAGGCGCATTCCTCAGACCTTCAAACCCTGAGGCGCTCTTCCGGCAGTCGTATCGATCGATCGTCCAGACGCTGGCGCTGGCAGGCGGGGATTTGGCTGCTGCCGAGGATGCCACTCAGGAGGCGTTTGCGGAGGCTTGTTTGCGCTGGAATCGCATCTCCCGCTATGACAACCCGGGAGCGTGGGTACGGCGAGTTGCGATCAACAAGCTCCGGAATGCTCACCGTTCTCGTGTCCGTGGAGCGGCGGCGATGGAGCGGATGGCATCCGAGATCGAGACGGCTCCACCGCCCAGTGAGGCGGAAACCGATCTGGTCGCCGAGCTGCGACGGCTGCCGAACAAGCAGCGCCTCTCCGCGGTGCTGTTCTACGTGGAGGGTCTCAGCACTGTTGAAGTGGCCGAGGCGATGGGGATATCGCAGGGCTCGGTCAGCCAACACCTGAACAGGGCGCGCACTGCGCTTCGTTCTCATCTGGAGGCGACACCATGACCATCGACGAACGCATCGCTTCTGAGCTCCGCCGCCATCTCTCCGATGTGGACGAGCACGGGGCCTGGGATCGGATCCAGACAGCGGCGACCGTAAGGCGGCGGCGCAGGGCGATCACGCTGGTGACCGTGCCGGTGGCGGCTCTCGGTCTTTTCGTCGGCCTTCTCGTTGTGAGCAACGATGCCCCTGATGCGGCCGAAGTCTCCCCTGCCGAAATGGAGATGGTGCGACAGACGGTGGCTGCCGCCAACTCTCGAGATGAGGACGGTCTGCGCCGCCTCTTCGCCGAGGACGCCTTGTTCAGTCCAGTCGAGCAGTGGGGATCGATAGCTGTGGCGGAGCCGGACTTTCTCGGGGCATGGCTGGAGAATCTCGAGGCGTGGGGGTTCGAAGGCGACGTGACGCAATGCCGGCTGGCAAGCGCGGGGGTGGACTGCGAGGTGCGGGCACGCTGGCATACCCTGTCTGCGGAGGCGGTCGAGGAGTGGAGCTTCGCCTTCGACCGTGACCGGATCCAGACCCTGATGATCCGTCGGGTCGATCTGGATCCGGGGGATCGGATCCTGCCACTCGGTCTGGGGGAGCTCGACGCCTGGGAGGACTGGCTCCAGAGGTCTGACCCGGCCACCGCCGATCGGCTGATTCCTGACATCGAGACTTCGAGACTCATCGCCAGCTTCCTTCGATACGACCCCACCTTCGCCGACGAGATCGGCGAGTCGATCCAGACGTATCTGAGCCAAAGATCCTCGCCGACGCCGACCGTGGTGGCTCCGGACTGGGAGCAGACATCATTGCAGGGGGAGGAGATAAGCGTCACTCCCGACCTCATCCAACTTGGTGGCGGTCTGGTCGCTCAATCCGTTACCCGTTCAGAGAACCTCACCTATGTCCTTACTGGCCGTGTCCAGGGCGAGCGGGACATCCTCTTCGATCCGGAGGATGGGGTGCTGACCGCCTTCGACGACGCCGGTGGTGAGCTGTGGAGGACCGAACTGGATGGAACTCCGGTGGAGGTGGTGGTCGCTGTTGGGGACTTATGGGTGGGACATCGAATCGGGACTGTGTCACGGATCGACTCCTCCGACGGGCGGGTCCTCGGCAAAGCGACGATCGGGGAGACGTTGGGTTACGCGATGGTTGGCGCATTCGGGTCAGTGTGGGTGGACACCTGGGACCCCGTCAGCCTGGTCCGTGTCTATCCAGATCTAACGACCGCTGTCGTCGGGCTTCCGCAGTTCCCTCGCTCATGCGACGGGGACTGTCCCACCGGCCCCGTGGTGGGGCCTGACGCCGTTTGGGTTCCTCTGAAGGATCGCGGGGTGGCGGCTATCGACCCCGAAACCAACCAGGTCACCGTCATGCCTGTCGACGTCATCGGCCACGAGGTGGTGAGTGTGGCCGTCGACGGCGATGTGGTCTACGTATCGTCCGTCGACCAGGTGACCTCCATCGTCGATGGAGAAGTGCGGGCCACCGTCTCCACCGGACGGATCCGATACCTCGGGCGGGTGGAGGGAGTCTTTGGTGCACTGGAGACCACGGGACGCTTCGATGTTCTCAGGGCGAACGATCCCATGGTGATCGAGGTGCGGGACACCTCCGGCCTGGGACTCTCGGGGGTGACCGAGATCGACGGGGAGGCTTGGGCGGCAACGGGGCCCTACACCAGTCGCCAAGTCGAGTTCCTCGCAGTCTCGGAAGGGGACAGGGGATGAAGCGTGCGACCCCCTTACTCCTTGATGCATCGAGACGTCTCGTCTGCCTGGCCATCGCGCTTGTGTTCGCCGCATGCGCACCGGATCAGGCCTTGCCTCCTTCGACCGGCAGTCGACTGCACCGGCGCCGACCACATCCGGGAGTTATGTCCGCAGAGTCCGCCGGGTTCTCGACCGCGGTGTTCGCTGGCCTTCGTGAGTCTGGATAGAGCAGCCGGAATCGCATCACCTCGGACATGTACATATCCATCGATTCGTCGGAAACCTGAGTGCGAGAGGTGTTGTCCTCGATCGATCGCTCTAACGGAGGCGGTGGACGGTTGCCCCGTCTCGACACACCTTGGACCCGAATTCCGGCGTTTGCTAACTCCTCAAGAACGTGGTCGACCTCAGGGCCAGAGAGTCCGCGCTTGTCGATGGCGCGCAGGACCTGATCGCGGTCAAGGTGCTGGCTTTGTCGGAACCAGTCATCAGTGAGTGCTTCGACCGTGCGAGCAACTAGGCGATCCCTCCCCGAATCCGGGACTTAGCGTTGCGCTACAGCGCATCTGAGCTCACGCTCCAATCGAAGATAGACAAGTGGCCCCACCCTGAGGGTCAATGACCCTGTCAGGGCGGGAGCTGGACGACATCTTGCGAGCTACCAGGCGATGAAGAAACGACCTGCAGCGCCCCTGCGACAGAGACCCCCTACTCAGGCCCGTTGGACATGCTGGGGCATCGTCCTCTGTCTTCTTCGCACAACCACTTGTGGCTACACATCGGCTACACCTTTGTTGCACACGAACAAAGGTTCGGCCTGCCAGATGGGCGGTCTAGCAAGTCACTGTTGATGAAACGAGGCTCCGCGGGTAGGACTCGAACCTACAACCAATGGATTAACAGTCCACTGCTCTACCAATTGAGCTACCGCGGAAGGTGCCGACTGGCGCCATCAGGGTACCAAGCCTCTTGCCTCTAGCCAGATTCCCGGGACCGCAATGTGGCTTGTGCCACCATCCCCGACCATACGGCTTGGAGACTTGCTCATGTCCACGACAATCGGGTGGGCGGAGACACTTGCATCCCTGACCCTGGTCGGGTTGGCGGTAGCCATCTCGATGTGGAAACGGCTCGGCGTGCAAGGTTCCATTGCCTGGGCCGCGCTCCGGGCTGCGGTTCAGCTCTTGGCGGTGGGCCTGGCATTCGATCTCATCTTCGAGTCCGGCACCGCGATGCTCTGGGCGTGGCTCTGGGTGGCAGGGATGACGGCGGTGTCTGCAGCGGTGGTGAGACGCAGGGTGGCGGGGATCCCTGGGGTGTTTCTATACGCACTGATCGGTCTCGGCGGCACCCTGGCGATCACGCTGGGGCTCCTGTTCGGGTTGGCGGTGTTTCCCTTTGAGCCGGTGACGTTTGTCGTTCTGGCCGGTATCACCCTGGGCAACACCATGCCGGCGGCGGTCCTGGCTGCGGATACGGCACGATCGGAGTTCGTGGACCATCCTGAGCGGCTGGAGGGGATGCTCGCCCTGGGCTTCGAGAAGAGCCGCGCCTCCGACTACGTCACTTCCTCGTCGGCACGAAAGGCCCTGATACCTCAGATCGAGCGGACGAAGGTGGTTGGGTTGATCGCCTTGCCCGGGGCTATGACCGGGATGCTGCTGGCTGGCGTAGACGCCTTCGAGGCAGTACTCGTCCAGCTGGTCATCATGTACCTGATCCTCGGCTCGGTGGGGCTGGCGGTTGTGGCCATTGTGACGGTCATCGCCGGGAAGGCGTTCACCGGGGACGGGCGGCTCCAGCCCTGGGTTACCGACCGGACGTGACGTGGAAGCGGCTCCCGCCTTGGGCATCGAGTGAGCGCAGTCCTCTCGACCCGGCCGCCAGTCCTGTCGCCGCCACATAGCGGCCGGCGTCGACCAGACCGAGGCCGTGGCCAGCAAGCTGGGCCACGGCGGGGTGTTTCCCGGCCTCGACCGCCCAGTGCTTGATCTGCTCGTATCTCTCCCGGCCGGCGCGGGCACCCAGCACATAACCGACGGCCGCGCCGACCAGCATTCCGGTCCTGAATCTCATCTGCCGATTGTGCCACGACCGATGAGGTGTGTGCATGCGACCACCGCCAACGGGGAGCCGGTCACACAGGATGGTCAGGAGCTCTCCAGGAACCCTTCCAGCTTCTGCGACTTGTCGGGGTGGCGCAGCTTGGCCAGTGCCTTGGTCTCGAGTTGGCGGATCCTTTCCCTGGTCACCTTGAAGTGGGAGCCGACCTCCTCCAGGGTGCGCATCCGGCCGTCGGCCAGACCGAAGCGCATGATCAGGACCTCTCGCTCCCGCTCGTTGAGGCCTTCGAGGGCCATGGCCAGCTGATCCTGGAGCGAGGAGAAGGTGGCGACGTCGGGGGGGCGGTCCGACTCGAGATCCTCGACAAGATCGCCCAAGGTCCCATCCTCGTCCTCGCCGACCGGTGTCTCCAGAGACACCGTGTCCTGGGCGATGCGCTGCAGCTCCGCTACGCGGCCCGGGTCGAGGTCGAGCTCGGCGGCCAGCTCGTCCAGGCTGGGGGCCCGGCCCATCGCCTGGGTCATCTCCCGCTGGGCACGGGTCAATTTGTTCACCGAGTCGAGGACGTGGATCGGCATCCGGATGGTACGGCCCTGGTCGGCGATCGCCCGTGAGATGGCCTGTCGAATCCACCAGGTGGCGTAGGTCGAGAACTTGAAGCCGCGTCGATAGTCGAATCGCTCCACGGCCCGCATCAGACCGACATTCCCCTCTTGGATCAGATCGAGCAGCGCCATGCCCCGCCCCACATAACGCCGGGCCAGGGCGACGACCAGTCGGAGGTTGGACTGGACCAGTGACTTGTGGGCGGCCTCGCCCATCTCGACTTCGTGCTGTAGGAGGGAGACGTCCTCCACCGCCAGGCCCTCGTCCTGGAGCCGGGCATGCGCCCTTCTCCCTGCCTCCATCTGCATGGCCAGCTCCACCTCCTGCTGGCTTGTGAGCAGCGGGTAGCGGCCGATTTCGTTGAGATAGAGCCGGACCGGGTCGGAGACGGAGATCTGACCGACCTCGACGAACTCCTCCGTCACCCCCGGGCCCTCTTCTGTGAGGCGTATCCCCTGGGAGCGGAGCCCGTCGGCGACCTTCTCGAATGCCTCCCCGGACGCCTCGGCATCCTCCAACTCCTGCTGGACCTCGGCCATCGTCAGAAAGCCACGGTGTTTGCCCCGTTTGACCAGGGCGGCGACCACTTTGCTGAGTTCTTCGTTCACATCCGGGTGGTGGATCGCTTCTCCTGCTCTAAAGCTATCAAGCGCGCCAACTTGTCGGAACGGGCCGCGGTCTCTTGGTCCATCGATTCCAGCTCTCGTCGCAGCGCCGCGATCTCGCCGTCGAGTCTGCGCTCCTTGACCCGGGACAGCATCTCCGACCCCGAAGGGAGGGGCCGGTCATCCATGGCAAGGGATCGGAGGAGAGACCGGGCTCGGTCCTCGGCCACCCGGGACAGGTCGACCGGCTGTCCCGCCGGCGTCGAGCCCAGGTCGTCGGCGATGGCGACGAAGGCGGCACGAAGACGTTCGTCGGAGAAATCGTCGGCAGTCAAGCCCGCCACCTGGGCGGGGTCGGCCAACAACACCCGCATCAGCTCGGATTCGATCCGGTCGAGAGGGCGAGTCGTGTCCGCCTCCACTCCCCTGCGCCTGGATCGCTCACCTTCCACCGCAGCCTCTGCTGCCTCCAGCTCGACCCCGACCAGACGGGCGAGGAATCGCGTGTACTCCCTCCTGGCGATCTCATCGTTCACCCGGCGCACCTGCTGCGCCCCGGCGTGAAGGGCGCGGGCGCGGCCCTCCGGCCCGCCCAGGTCGTATCGACCTACCTCGTGCTCGATCCGGGTTTCCAGCAGCGGTCTTGCCGCTCTCACCGCCGCCACCAGCTCCTCGCTGCGCTCCTGCTGGACCAGGTCGGCCGGGTCTTGACCATCGGGCATGATGGCAACGCGCAGATCGAGGTCGAGACGGAACGGCGACTCCAGCTCATCACCACGCAGGGCAGCCCTCGACCCGGCCTCGTCGGAGTCGAATGCGAGAACCACCTTCTCGCTGAATCGACGCAACAGATCGAAATGACCGTCACCCAGGGCAGTGCCACAGGTAGCCACTGCGGTCTTGATGCCTGCGAGATGCATGGCGATGACGTCGGTGTACCCCTCGACTATCACGGCCGGCGTCTCATCGGAGATCTCGCGACGGGCCCGGTCGAGCCCGAACAGGATCTGGGCTTTGTGATAGACGATCGAGTCGGCCGAGTTGACGTACTTGGCGTCGGGGTTGTTGGTCGAGTTGCGATCGACCTCCTCGATCTTGCGGCCCCCAAACCCGACCGCGTCGCCGCGCAGATCGTGGATGGGAAACATGAGCCGGCCCCGGAAGACATCGAACAGGCCGTGCCTACCCCGACGAGAAAGCCCGGCATCGATGAGTACACGGTCCTCCACCCCGCCGGCTCTCAGCTCCTTGGTCAGCGTGTCCCAGTCGGTCCCGGCGAAACCGATCTTCCACTCGTCGATGACTCCGAGGTCGTAGCCTCGGTTGCGCAGATAGGCCCGGGCCGGCCCGGCCTCGGGAGCCTTCTTGAGCCGTTCGTGATAAACCTCAATCGCCTTGAGGAGCGCATCCACCGCCGCTCCTCGCCGTCCCCGTCTCTTGGCGCCGGCCGCGTCGCGGACCAGGGTGATCCCCGCCCGCCGGGCGAGCATCTCGAGAGAGTCGGCGAAATCGATGCCTTGGGTCTCCTGGACGAAGCTGAAGACGTCGCCGCCTTTGCCACACCCGAAGCAGTGATAGAGCCCCCGGGCCTGGTCGACGGACATCGAAGGTGTCTTCTCCTCGTGGAAGGGGCACACCGCCATGAAACTCCGCCCGGAGCGCTTCACCTTCGTGACCTCCGAGATCAACTCGACGAGATCGGTGGCCTCCCGGACCCGGTCGATGTCGCCTCGTTGTGTCATGCCAGCCGATCATAAGTATGACCGGCGCCAGATCGTCACGCGGCGGCCACGAATCGAGACGGATCAGGCCATAGCCGCTGATGGGGCCGCTCTACGAGTCGGGAATCCCCACTAGGAGAAGAACTCGGCTATCGCTGCCGTGTCGTCCGAGAAGGCCCAACGTTGGGTGACTTTGCCATCGCGCATGTGATAGATCTCGGCCACGCGGTAATCGAGGGTTCGATCACCCCTCTTCGCGCTGGCGTCGATCAGAGCGATCACGTGCTCATCATTGGCCACCACGTCGTGCAACTGGCCATCTATCTCCCATTGCCCCGCTTGTTCGACCATACGTTCCATCAGCGCTTGCTTGCCGATGATCGGCTCGTCCCTCCCGATCTCCCACCACTCGACGTCATCGGCGATGGCCTCTGCAGCCTCCTGGGGGCCCTGCTCGAAGTACTGGCGGAATGTGGCGGCGTTCGGATGATCTTCCATCGTGGACTCCTCGTGGCCGGCTGCTCTCTCGCCGAGCCTACAGCAGACGGCGACCGCCCGTTAGTGGCCCAACCCCGGGACAATCCCGCTCGAGACGGGCAGGATTCACCCTGCGGTCGGGCGGGGCGGTGACTACCGGATCCGATCAGCGGCGAGTCTCAACCGAGCAGCCCGCCCAGGTACTCGGTGAGCCGATCCATGCCCACCCGGTCCTGTTTCATAGTGTCGCGGTCACGCACTGTCACCGCATGGTCCTCGAGTGAGTCGAAGTCGACGGTGACCGCATAGGGGGTCCCTATCTCGTCCTGGCGCCGGTAGCGGCGGCCGATCGACTGGGTCACGTCGAGCTCCACCATCCAGCTCCGCCGGAGCTCGTCGGCGATCCGCTCTGCCGGCTCGATCAGCTCCTCCTTCTTGGAGAGGGGAAGCACCGCCACCTTGTAGGGCGCCAGTCGATGGTGGAGCCGGAGGACGGTCCTCGTCTCGTCGTTGATGCTCTCCTCCCGATAGGCATCGATCAGGAAGGCGAAGGTGGTCCTGGTCGCCCCGGCCGCAGGCTCGATGACATAGGGGAAGAACCGCTCGTTGCTGTCCGGGTCGTAGTAGCGCAGATCCTCGCCCGAGTGCTCGGTGTGCTGCTTCAAGTCGAAGTCGGTTCGGTTGGCGATCCCCTCCAGCTCGTCCCAATCCCAGGGGAACCGGTACTCGATGTCGACCGTCCCCGCCGAGTAGTGGCTCAACTCTTCTTCCCCGTGGGGCCGAATCCTCAGGTTCGACTCGGTCATCCCCAGACCGACGTACCAACCGAACCGCTGCTCTTGCCAGTACTGGAACCACTCGCCGGCCTCCTCTGGCCTGACGAAGAACTCCATCTCCATCTGTTCAAACTCCCTGGTCCTGAACACGAACTGACCCGGGGTGATCTCATTGCGGAACGATTTGCCCACCTGGGCGATGCCGAAGGGGAGCTTGAGCCGGTTGGTGCGTCTCACGTTCTCGAAGTTGGTGAATATCCCCTGGGCGGTCTCAGGCCGGAGATAGATGAGGTTGTCCTCTGAGTCGACCGGGCCCATGTGGGTGCGGAACATGAGGTTGAAGTTGCGGGGCTCGGTGAAGGTCCCGCTCTTCCCGCAGTTGGGGCAGATGTCGGGGTCTTCCAGCTTG
This sequence comes from Acidimicrobiia bacterium, assembly GCA_035462175.1. Lineage (GTDB taxonomy): Bacteria > Actinomycetota > Acidimicrobiia > Spongiisociales > ZC4RG35 > JARDZU01. The sequence goes on from DATHUP010000008.1 coordinate 9,910, forward strand.
TCGACCCGGTGGCGGGCGTTGCAGTTGCGGCACTCCACCAGCGGATCGGTGAAGACCTCCTCATGACCGGAGGCACGCCAGACCTCCCGGGCTTGGAGGATGGCCGAGTCGATCCCCACCACGTCACTCCGGGACTGCACCATGGCGCGCCACCATTCCTCTTTGACGTTGCGCAGCAGCTCGACACCCAGCGGCCCATAGTCGTAGGCGGAGCGGATTCCGCCGTAGATCTCGGAGGCTTGGAAGACGAAGCCTCGCTTCTTGGCGAGATTGGAGATGGTTTCCAGGGTTGGCTCGGTCATGGCAAGGGGGCAACGGTGGCCAGATCGGGCCGCTTAGTCAATCCGGGGTTCGTCGGCGGCGCCACCGAAGCGCCGCTCCCGCTGTTGGTAGTCGATGACGGCGTCGAGGAGGCCGTGACGGTCGAAGTCGGGCCAGAGTATCCCCGGAAAGTAGAACTCGGCGTAGGCGGACTGCCACAGGAGGAAGTTGGAGAGACGATGCTCCCCAGACGAGCGGATGACCAGATCGACGTCGGGCATCTCCGGCATGTAGAGCGAGCCGGCCAGCACCGCTTCGTCGATTTCCTCCACGGCCAGATCCCCGGCCGCCACCCGCGCCGCGATCGACCTGGTGGCGTCGACGATCTCCCTCCGGCTCCCGTAGTTGAAGGCGAACACCAGGTTGAGACGGGTGTTGGCTGCGGTCATCTCGGCTGCCTCGGCCATGTGCTTGCGATTCCGATCCGGGATCCGGGGATCGTCCATGTCACCCGCGAAGAGCATCCGCACCCCCTGGGCATGGAGGTCGTCGCGACGCCGGGTGAGAAGGTCCTCGTTGAACCACATGAGGAACTCGACCTCCTCCTCCGAGCGCGACCAATTCTCGGTGGAGAAGGTGAAGGCGGTGAGCCACTCGATCCCGATCTCGAGGGCCCCTTCCACGGTGTCGAAGAGGGCTGCCTCCCCGGCGGCGTGGCCGGCGGTCCGCGGCAGTCCGCGGGCATTGGCCCACCGCCCGTTGCCGTCGAGGATCAGCCCGACATGTCGGGGGATCCGCTCCGGATCGACTGATCCGAGGTCGAGGGTCACTCCATCACCGCCAGCGAGGTCAGTTTGCGGTCTAGGTGGTACTCGACGAAGCGGCGGGCGATGCCCATCGCCTCACCGGCCAAACCGACGTCCGTCTCCGGCATCAGACCGAACTCGGCCTCGGCCAGGGCGGCCAGATACCCGGTGATGCCTTCCCTGAGCCGGACCGCACCCTCGGTGCGGCACAGGTCACAGATCACTCCCCCGCCACCGAACGAGAACCGATGCAGGTCGTCGAGGCGCCCACAGGACGCACAAACCACAAGCGAGGGCGCAACCCCGACCACGTCGGCCAGTTTGAGCAGATAGCTGGTGATGAGGTCCGCTCCGATCTGCCCTGCCTCCAGAGCTCGCAGTCCTCGATGCAGCAGCAGGAACAGCCTCATCGAGGACTCCTCTTCCTGGGCCACGGCGTCGGCCGCTTCGACCATGGTCCCGGCCGCCACCACCGCATCGAGACTGGCCCGGAGCCGGGGAAACGGTTCGATCACCGCCACCTGGGTGATGGTGTCGAGATTGCGCCCCTCGTAGAGGACCAGGTCGACGTGGGTGAAAGGCTCGAGACGCCCACCGAAACGACTCTTCGTCTTGCGGATCCCCTTTGCCACCGTGCGGATCTTGCCGTTGTTGGGACTGAGCAGGACCACGACCCGGTCTGCATCCCCGAAGGGGTAACTGCGCAGGACTATCCCCTGATCGTGACGAAGAGCCATGGCGCTGCCCAGCGTAAGCGCTGGGCAGCCGTTGTACGTTGTACGTTCGACGCGGTAGGTTCAAGGAATGGTCGTCGTATCGAATGAAGAGGTAACTGCTTTCGTCGAGGCTCATCCCGGATGGGAGAGGGACGGCGAATCGATTACCCGTACCTACGAGCATTCCGACTTCAACGGGTCGATGGGATTCGTCACCCGGGTCGCCCTCGCTGCGGAGAAAGCGGATCACCACCCCGACATCGACATCAGATGGAACAAGGTCACACTGACCCTGTCCACCCATTCCGAAGGCGGGATCACCACCAAAGACCTGGATCTGGCCGACCTCTGCGACTCTCTCTGAGGTCGAGCGACGGGTCGCTTCAAGACCGCTCGAATCCGAGCCGGTCGAGGAGCTGTGGGCGACGCTGCCAGTCGGGCTCGACCGTCACCTGAAGCCTGAGATTGACCCTGTTGCCGAGTAGCGCCTCCAGATCGTGGCGCGCTTCGGTGCCCGCCGCCTTGAGCAGGGAGCCGCCCTGGCCGATCACGATCCCCTTCTGGCTCTTCCGCTCCACGATGACGTCCGCGGCGATGTCGATCAAGCCATCTTCTCTCTGCTCCAGGTCTTCGACGACCACCACCAGGGAATGGGGCAGCTCCTCACGGAGGCGGTCGAGGAACTTCTCCCGAACGATCTCCGCCACGACCAGGCTCTCCGGCTGATCGGTGGTCATGCCCGGCGGGTAGTAGGCCGGTCCTTCGGGGAGCCGGGTCACCACCTCGTCGATCAGGTCGCCCACGCCAGTGCCGTCGACGGCGGATATGGGGACATAGGAGGCGAAGTCCCACTCCCCCGCCCGGGCCAACTGCTCGACGACCTGCCCTTTTCCGGCCGCATCGAGCTTGTTCACCACCACGATCGTGTCCGCCTTGGCCTCCGAGAGGCGCTCGGCGATCAGCCGGTCACCGGGCCCTACATCCATGGTGGCGTCGATCATGAACAACACGACGTCGGCTTCGCCCAACGTCCCGTAAACCAGCGAGTTCAACCGTGTCCCCAGCTCGTTTCGCGGCTTGTGCAGCCCGGGGGTGTCGATCAGGACGATCTGGTATTCCGGCTGTTCGGGATCGGGCCCGCTCACCACACCACGGATGGCGTTCCGTGTTGTCTGCGGGCGGGAGGAGGTGATGGTCACCTTCGAGCCGACGAGGAGGTTCACCAGGGTCGACTTGCCGACGTTGGGGCGACCCACGACGGGCACGAACCCCGACCTCATTCGGCGTCCGCGGCCTCCGACACCGACACCGACACCTCCGCCACCCGACGACCCTGCATCCGGGTGACGGTCAGGGTCAACGGCCCTTGGGAGAACTGCTCTCCCTCGTCGGGGACGCGCTCTGCCAGACCCATGACCAGCCCGGCAACGGTGTCCCAGTCCTCGTCGGGTAGGTCGACCCCCACGATCTCGGCCAGTTCGTCCACCGGAAGCCTGGCATCGACGTCCCAGCCACCGTCGGCGCGGGGCGAAACGAAAGTCTCCTCCTCGTCGGTCTCGTCGGCGATCTCGCCCACCAACTCCTCCAACAGGTCCTCGATGGTGACCAGGCCGGCCACCTCCCCGTACTCGTCGACCACGATCATCTGATGGCGATGATTCGCCTGCATCTCGCCCAGCAAGGCCGCGGCCAGCTTGGTCTCCGGGACGAACTCGACCGGTCTCATCACCTCGGCCATCGAAGCCGGGCGGCGGCCTTCGCTGAGCATGGGCAGGAGGTCCTTGACGATGACCAGGCCCACCACGTCGCCGTTGTTGGTCACCGGGATCCGGGAGTACCCCTCTTGGCTTGTGATCGCGACCAGATCGTTGAGAGAGGCGTCGATGGGGACGGTGACCATGTCGGGCCGAGGGGTCATCACCTCACGCACCACTGTCTCCCCGAATTCGAGCACCGAGTCGATCAACTCCCGCTCCTGTTCGGTAGCGGTCTCCGGCTCGGCCTCCTCACCACCGTCCTCCCTCTCTTCACCGGAGTCATAGATCAGATCGGTGGCCCAACCGCCGAGGGCGACGGCAACCGAGAGCAACCGGGCAGAGAAGTAGGCGATGGCGCGCGGTCGACGCCGACCCAGCTGGCGGGGAGCGAGGTCGGCGAGCAGGAACACCACCAGGAACACGATGAACGCGTTGGCGATGGCTCTCCCCAGAGTCTCCCCAGCCGAGAAGACCGCCGTCCCCGACACTGCGGCGGCAACGAGGAGCCCGGAACCGACCAGGGCCACCGCCGGCGTGATCACCTCGCGCTCGTCGAGCAGATCGGCCACCATTGCGGCGCCGCGGACGTCCTCCGAAGCGTCGTGGAGTGCGTCGGCTCGGGGGACCCTGGCGATGGCCGACCCGGCGGCGCGCAACCATGCGGCCAAGGCCATGGCCACCACCGCGACGATGAGGACGGCCGCCGTCACCGTCGTGTCACTCCCAGCAGAGTCAGCAGCTCGGCTTCCCGTCGCTCCATCGCCTCGGCGTCGTCATCCTCGACATGGTCGTAGCCGAGGAGGTGGAGGATGCCGTGCGCCACCATGAGCGCCATCTCGTCGTCGAATGCGACCTCGTTCTCCGCAGCCTGGCGGCCGACGAAGCCGGGGGCAATGATCACGTCCCCGATGATGAGCGGAGGCCCATTCGAGTCCTGGTCGGGCACGACACCCGGCAACAGCTCTTCGACCGGGAACGCCAGGACGTCGGTGGGACCGGAGCGCTCCAAGAAACGCTCGTTGTAGGCCGCCATCTCGTCTTCGCTGACCAGAAGGACGGTCAACTCCGTCTCCGCCGGGTACCCCTCCTCGGACAGCACCAGCTCGGCCAGGCGGCGCAACTGCTCCAAATCGACCGGTTCGCCCTGTTCGTCGGCCAGGAAGACACTCACTGGCCGGCGCCGGGCTTTCGACTAGGAGGATCGTCCATCAAGTTCCGGGGAAGTTGGGATAGGCAATGCGCTGATGGTAGTGGCCGACCAAAGAGTCGAGGAAGGCAGCCCGGATCGCGGTGAGGTCGGCCAGTGTGATCGGAGACTCGGACAGCTGGTCGTCGTTCATCTTCTCGTCGATGATCCGGTCCACCACCTTCTCTATCGCCTCCGGCGTCGGCTCCTCGGTCTGGAAGTGTGCCCGGCATGCGGCCTCGAGGGCGTCTGCGAGCATCACGATCGCCGACTCTGCGGTCCGCGGTTTGTGCCCGATGTGGCGGAAGTCGTCGGGATCGACGTCCTCGCCGCTCTGGGCTCTGGCCTTCTCGTAGAAGTACCTCATGATCCCGTCGCCGTGGTGGCTGACGATGCCGGTGGCCACGTCGGAAGGGATCCTGAACTGACGGGCCAGTGTGATCCCGTCGCTCACGTGCTTCCTGATGATTTCGGCCGACTCCTTGGGAGTGAGGAAGTCGTGCGGGTTGTGGATGCCGAACTGGTTCTCGATGAACATCGTCGGGTTCTCCGTCTTGCCCAGGTCGTGGTAGTAGGCCATGGCCCGGGCGAGCAGGGCATTGGCCCTGATGGCACGCGCTGCGGCATGGGCCAGTGTCCCCACCATGAGCGAGTGGTTGAAGGTACCGAACGCCTTCTCCTGGAGGAGTTGGAGCGCCTCGTGGTTGCGATCGGTGAGGTCGAGAAGGCTGAGGTTGGTGGTGATGTCGAAAGCCGACTCGAAGAACTGGAGTGCTGCAAGGCCGACCAGGGAGGCAACCGCCGATGCTCCGAACGCCCACATCATCGAATCCCCGACCACCTCCCAGATCACATCGTTGGGGCCGACGTGGAAGTACCAGGAGGTGGCCGCTGCGGTGACCGCAGCGGTGAAGGACGACAGGACGACAGCCGTCCTGTAGGCGCCCCGGCTGCTCACCGAGCTGACGAACGGGATAGGGGCGAGAGTGGCGAGCGCGGCGTACACGGCCACCCCGGTGTCCTGACTTCCCGCGGCAGCGATGACTCCAATGGACAGCGCCACCAACACAGCGATCCGCGAGTCGAACAAGACCGCGGTCATGAATCCGAAAGCGACAACGGGGAGCACGTACCAGCCGGTAGTCGGCTGGAGTGTCAGTGTGGCACGCAGAGCGCCGGCGGCGAGGACCAGCAGGATCCCGAGCAAGGCGACCATTCGTGGCCGAGCCCAGAACTCCGGCCGGAACCTGGACAGATACAGGCCGAGCAGGCCGACGAGGACTGCGAGCACAGCCAGCAGGCCGGCATCGGCCTCGGCCTCGCTCGCCGAAGAAGTCGTTGCCGTGATCGCATCGATGTGAAGCTGTGTCAGCGGGACACCCTCGGCCACTATCAGCTGATCGGCGAAGTAGTCGACAATCACCGCCTCCGCGGCCTGGGCAGCCTCGTTTCTGGCCTCCTCCGTCGCCGCATCGTCGATGAGATAGTTGGCCTGGAGGAAGGTCGCCACCACCTCACCCGCCGCCTCGCTGGCGGCCTGGTCCTGTCCGGGTGGGTTGGTGTCCAGGTAGACGACCGCGGGCGGGTTCGAGCGGAGACGCTGCAAGGCGGTCGGCAGCTGGTCGGGAGTGATCCTCAGGCCGAATTCCTGGAAAAGACGATTCACCGCCGCCTGACGAATCACCGGGAGATGCGGATCCTCACCCAGAGCCGCTCTGATCACGTCGTCGCTGGCAGTGGTGGCGAGGGTGGCGATCGCATTGCTGGCCACGAGGTGATCGGCCGAGACCTGGCCGATCACCTCCTCGATGTCTCGCAGATTGGCCTGGAGCGGCATGGGTTCGGCGGCGCACTCCGTACCGGGCTCGCACTCGACCACCTGTACGTAGTTGGCAGCGCCTACGACATATCCCTCCGGGATCTGTGGGTCTTCCGGGTCGATGCTGACCAGAGCCGGGCCGGCGGGGACCTCCGCCCGCCAGGCTCCATTGCCGTCGGTCATCACCTCGGTGGTCTCCCCGGCGGCTTCGATCGTCACCGCCAGACGGGCCGCGCCGGCATCTGGTCTGGGGCCGTCGGTCTCGAGATCCAGCACCCCGTCGGATTCGACGTCGATGAACACCACTCCGCTGATGACGGCGGGTTGGATCGGCTCGGTGGACTCGGTTGTGGACTCGGTGTCGGACTCGGCCAGCGTGGTGGTGGGTGCCTCGGTCACCTCCGGTGCCGGCGGTTCCACAGGGTCGCCGATGACCAACGACTGCACGGTGTCGAAGACAGCGGTGACTTGTTGGTTGACCGTGCTCTCGATCTGCTCGTTGATCTGCTCGATGGGCTCGACCGAATCCCGCGCCTCCTGTTCGAGGCGTTGCGATTCGACCGCGTCCACGACCTCGCCCGGACGCTGCGCCCGATATTCCCTCGGTGCCGGTGCACCCAGGACGAGCTCGGGATCGGCGGATCCGGTCCCCAGCGAGAGCACACCCCAGGCGGCCACGACAGTGGCGAGGAACGTGGCGACCCGCACGATGGTGGATCGCGGCATCAGCGGGGCCGGCTCTCGAATCGGGCATAGGCCTCGACGATGGAGGCCACGATGCGGTGCCGGACCACGTCTCGAGCGGTGAGCTCTACGAAGGACACCCCGGGGATGTCGCTGAGGATCTCGCGCACGACCTTGAGGCCGGAGCGACGATTATCGGGCAGGTCGGTCTGGGTCATGTCCCCGGTGATGATCATCTTGGAGTTGAACCCGAGCCGGGTGAGGAACATCTTCATCTGCTCCGGCGTCGTGTTCTGGGCTTCGTCGAGGATGACACAGGCATCGTTGAGAGTCCTTCCACGCATATAAGCGAGCGGGGCTATCTCAATGGTTCCCTTGTCCACCAGGGACGCCGTCTCCTCGGGCCCCAGCATGTCCCACAATGCGTCGTAGAGAGGGCGTAGATAGGGGTCCACTTTGGCGGCGAGGTCACCGGGGAGAAAGCCGAGCCTCTCCCCTGCCTCGACGGCGGGGCGGGTGAGAATGATGCGGCGCACCGAGCCGCTCACCAGGCTGTCCACCGCGGCGGCCATGGCCAGATAGGTCTTGCCGGTGCCGGCGGGCCCTATCCCGAAGGTCAGGGTGTTCTCCCTTATCGCCTCCATGTACTTCTGCTGTCCGTGAGTCTTGGGCCGGATCATCCTGCCCCGACCCACCGGGATGCCGTCGGAGAGGACGCCTGACGGGCTGGGAACGTCCTCGATGACCATCTTCACGACCTCGTCGACCCGGGCCGAGTCGAGGGCCTGACCCTCCTGCACCAAGATGAGAAGCTCCTCGAAGACGGTCCTCGCCCTCTCGACATCGGTCTCGGGGCCTTTCAGAGCGACTTCGTCGCCCCGCGCGACGAAGCGCACCCCCGGGAAGTGGGATTCCACCTGACGGAGATGTCGGTCGGCCTCCCCGAGAAGGTCCAACATCAAGTGATGGCTGGGGACGCGTAAACGCGAGTCGATTTGCTCAGTGGACACAGAAAGCGACGCCCCTCTTGTGGCGTCGCGCACATTCTATCGGGCGTGTTGCGCTGATCCGCAGATCAGTCGGAGCCGGATACTGCGTTCACGGCGGATTCGAGGAGAGAAGCGATAACGGCTTTGTCCGAATCCCGGACCTCGTCGGGCCGCCCCTGGCGCCGCAGGAAGTGAATCGCGGCGAGATAGCGGTCGATCAGGTCGCCGTCCTCCGACTCGGCGGCGAGATCGAGATCGATCATCACTCCACGGTCCCCACTGCCTATGGGGAGCAGGTCGGCGGCGGGAACTGCGTAGATCTCGGCGAGCCGGACCAGACGTTGAACACTTAGCGCGCGCTCCCCGCGCTCGTAGGCACCGACCACGGAGGCCTTGAACTCACCACCGGTGTACGACTCGAGCTCCCCAAGCGACCAGCCGCGTTGACGTCTCGCGGCCCGTAGGCGCACACCAAGCGACGAACTGAACTTGTCGGCCAAATTTTCTCCCGTAAGCCCGTGCCAAGATGCTACTTCCTCGTCCCAGGACTTACCAAGCACCTCAAACCATCCTGGCTGCGGCCACCAGCGCCGCGGTCTCGACCCTGAGCACGGTCTCCCCGAGGTCGTAGCGGACTGCCTCTTCTGGGATCTCACCCGCCGACCATCCCCCCTCCGGGCCGATGACCACTGTCCGCGCGGATGGAATCACACGACTCCCCCCAATATCGCAAACCGCATATGGAGGCTCCAGGTCGGAGAGGCTGATGAGTCCTCGAGGCGTTCTCATCAACCAGGCTCCCGCCGATTGTTCCAGCCCCGACACCGCCCAGGAGCGCAGCCTCTCCGGCTTGGGTGGTCGCCCTCGCCCGTGTTTCGTGGCGAGGAAGTTCAGCTCGGCTACCCCCAACTCGGCGAGCTTCTCCACCATGAACCGGACCCGATCGCGACTATCCGGCGGCGCGACGACCACGACCAGGTCGGTCGGTCTCGGTACCCGCCTCTCTTCCCCTCGGATCACCTCGGCGGCGTCGTAGTCGCCCGTCCCGAACGAGCCCTCACCGTCGGTGTAGGTGATCGGTTCTGATCCACTGCGACGAAGCACCTTCTCCAGATGGCTTCGTTGCCCCTCCGAGACCCGGAGCCGATCAGCCTCCCATGGCCCGGGCAAGAGGAGATGGGGAATGTGGGCGGGCATCAACTTGCCGAGGCGGGACGGTCCGTCCTCTCCCCGCGCAAATCTGCCCAGCGGCGCAGGATCTCCTCTTCTTCGGTCGTTAGGTCCGTCGGCACCTCGACCGAGACCACGACGTGGAGATCGCCTCGTGAGCGACGGCCCAGTTGGGTGACACCATGCCCGGCCAACCGGAACACGGCACCGGGCTGAGTACCGGCCGGGATGTCGACGTCGGTGGTCCCGCCCTCCACCAGAGGCACCGTGACTCTCGCCCCGAGCGCCGCCTCGGCGATCCCGATCGTCAACCGGTGGATCAGATCCGCTTCGTGGCGCTCGAACCTGGGGTCGGGGGTGACATGGACCTCGACATACAGGTCACCGGATGGCCCGTTGCGGCCACCTGACTCACCACGCCCGGAGAGTCGCAGCCTCGTCCCCGTCGAGACGCCGGCCGGCACCTCCACCGTGACGGTGGTCTCCTCGTCGACGGTGCCGACCCCCGAGCACACGGGGCACGGGTTGGTGACCAGTACCCCCTCGCCGCGACAGGTAGGGCATGCGCCGACGGTCATCATCGTGCCGAACAACGATCGCCTGGCCATGCGCACCGAACCACTCCCGCCGCACTCTGGACAGGTCGACCGCCCGTCATCGCCCTCGGCTCCAGTCCCGGCACAGGCCAGGCACGTCGACTTGGTGCGAAAGCTGACCGGGGCCTCGGTGCCAAAAGCAGCTCCCTCGAGATCCACGTCGACCCGGATCAGGACGTCCCGTCCACGGGGAGGTCGGCCCTGCGCCCCTCCTCCGAACATCTGGCCCTCCCCGAACACGGAGCGGAGCAGATCGTCGAATCCACCCCAGCCACCAAAGAGGTCGGACAGGTCGATGGTGTCACCTCGGTCGTATCGACGACGCCGGTCGGGGTCGGAGAGCACCTCGTATGCCTCGGCGGCGTCCTTGAATCGCGCCTCGGAGGCAGGGTCACCGGGATTGGCGTCGGGATGCGTGGCCCGGGCGATGCGCCGGAAGGCTCTCTTTATCTCGTCGGAGGTGGCGTCCCTACCGACACCCAGGATCTCGTAGTAATCCTTGGCCATGACTCAGTCTGATTCGGAGCTGATCCGGTCCTCCAACTCGCGGGAGACCTCCTCGACCGCCGAGATCGCCCGCTTGTAGTCCATGCGCATCGGCCCGATGACACCGACCGAGCCACCGCTCGAGCCCACCTCGTATTTCTTCGACACCACGGCGAGGTCGACGTCGTGGAGAGGGAGCTCTGCCCCGATTTGGATCGAGGTGCCCGAGGCCGCGGCCAGGATCTTCATCACCTCGGCCTCCCTGGTCAGGACCTCGAGGATCCGCTGCACTGCACTCAGGTCCTCCCAGACCGAGGCGAGACGCTGCGTGCCGCCGATGAACATCTCGGTTCCCGTTGCGGCGGCGAGATGGAGGCTGTCGTTCATGGTGAGCACGGCTTCCCGAGTCGGCTCGTCGAGCCGGTCGAGCTCTTCGCTGCTGATCACCGGCTCCGAGCCCAGGTCGAGCCCGACCGCAGCACTGCTCACCAGGCGATGGGCATCTTCGAGGTCTCCGGGTGTGATCGGGACCCTGACCCTGCCTCGCTGCTGTAACAACCGCCCCCCGTCGGTGACCACGATGAGAAGGAGCTGATCCGCCGTGATCTGGACACTGTGCAGGGCGCGCACCCGATCGCCTCTCAGGGCCGGTGCCACCACCACTGCAGGCAGATCCGTCACTTCGGCGAGCAGATCCGACGTCGCCTTCAACAGCTTGGAGAGCTCGAGATGCACCTCACCGAACAGGTTGTGGATCTTGGCCTGAGCGGTCGACCTGAGCCGTCCCGGCCCGAGATGGTCGACGTAGTAGCGATAGGCGGCTGCGGTGGGGATCCTCCCCGCCGAGGTGTGGGGCTGGATCACATAGCCCTCGGCTTCGAGGGTGGCCAGGTCATTTCGCACCGTCGCCGTCGAAACCGAGAGGTGGGCACGCTCGACTATCGCCCGGGAGCTGACCGGCTCACCTGAGCGGATGTGCTCCTCGACGAGGGCACGGAGTATCTCGGACCGGCGATCTTCAAGCATCGGCCTCCTAGAGGTTATCCGGGTCCGCAGGCTCCACCCACCCATCAGGAGGTTGGAGATCGAGGATCTGGCGGTGAACCTCGTCGCTGAGCAGGGGCCGGCGAACGACGAGTCTCCCGTTGTCGACGTCGATGATGCGCTCCCGGAGCAGGAGATTCCCTCCCGGCGTCCCGAGGAGCGCTTCCACCCCAGGGCCGTGGCCGACTCCTGCCGCCCGCCGCAAACCGACGAAGAGCCGGTCGATCTCCTCATTCCAGCCGGTGATCCTCTCCCGGCCGGAAACAGGGCTCGAGCCGTTCTCCATCCGATCGATGTAGGCGTCGACCCGACGCACGTTGTGGCTGCGCACCCCCCTCCGGAAGCGATGGGCCCCATTGCCGTAGGCCTCGTATTGGCCCTGGGCCCAGACGGTGAGGTTGTATCGGCACTCGTAGCCCGGGCGGGACCAGTTGGACACCTCGTATCTGGTCAGCCCGGCCTCGGCCAGAAGCTGCTCGGCGAGCTCGTACCGGTCGGCCTGGGTGTCCGGGTCGGGGGCATCGGCACCCGCCTTCACCTCCCTATGCAGCGGTGTGCCCGGCTCGACGGTCAGCGCGTAACACGAGACATGATCGGGGCCCAGCGCCACCGCCCGGTTCAGCGTCTCCGCCCACGAACGATCCGACTCGACGGCGGCGCCGAATATGAGATCCAGCGAGATGTTCTCGAATCCGGCCCGCCGCGCATTGTCGATCGAGACATCGATGTCGGATGCGCGATGTCGCCTGCCCAGGTGGGCCAGAACGACGTCGTCGAAGCTCTGCGCCCCGAACGAGACGCGGTTGAAGCCGGCCGAGAGCAGTCTCTCGGCCCTGTCCAGCCCGAAGTCCTCGGGGTTGGCTTCGAGGGAGATCTCTGCACGCTCGGTGAATTCGTGACGGCGTCGCAAAGCCTCCAGGACTCTCTCCAGGAGGGAAGGGTCGACATGGCTCGGCGTCCCACCCCCGCAATACACGGCAGCGAGCGGTAACCACCGATCAGAAACCTGGATCTCGGCGATGACCGCATCGATGTAACGCCCGGCCAGGTCGTCGGCCCCGGCCACCACGGCGAAGTCGCAGTAGGGGCAAACCGCGGAGCAGAAGGGTACGTGGACGTAGGCCGCCGGCATGTCGGCGTGGCGGTCGACGTCGAGGACGCTCATATGTCGTTCCCGCCGCGAGTCATACCTCGTCGTCGACGCGGAGGGCAGCCACGAACGCCTCCTGGGGGACTTCGACCGAACCGACCATCTTCATCCTCTTCTTGCCCTCTTTCTGTTTGGAGAGCAGCTTCTTCTTGCGGGTCACGTCGCCGCCGTAGCACTTGGCGGTGACGTCCTTGCGTTTAGCCTTGACCGTCTCCCGGCTGATGATGCGCCCCCCGACCGCGGCCTGGATCGGCACGTCGAACATCTGCCTCGGGATGAGGGCGCGAAGACGGGTCGTCATCGTCTTGCCATAGGCGGCAGCCTTGTCCCGGTGAACGATGGCGGAGAACGCATCGACCGGCTGCCCGTTGAGCAGGATGTCCACCTTGACCAGGTCTGTTTCCCGATACTCATCCGGTTCGTAGTCGAGCGAGGCGTAGCCCTTGGTCCTCGACTTGAGCAGGTCGAAGAAGTCGAAGACGATCTCGGCAAGAGGGATGCGGTAGTCGAGCTCGACCCGCTCCGGGCTGAGATAGCTCATGTTGCCCATCTCTCCCCTCTTCGAGGTGACCAGCTCCATGATCGGGCCGACGTACTCGCTCGGGGCCAGGATCATCGCCCTCACATAGGGCTCGGAGACCCCGGTCCGGCTGCCCGGATCGGGGAGGTCCTGGGGCGATTTGATCTCCCTGACCGTCCCGTCGGGCAGGGTGACCCGATATGCCACCGAGGGAGCTGTGGCCACGAGGTCGAGGTCGTATTCCCGCTCCAGCCGCTCCCTGACGATCTCCATGTGGAGCAGCCCGAGGAACCCGACCCGGAACCCGAAGCCGAGAGCACGGCTGGTTTCCGGCTCCCAGGTCAACGAGCCGTCGTTGAGACGCAGCTTGTCGAGTGCCTCCCTGAGTCGCTCGAAGTCGTCGCCATCGGTGGGGAACAGCCCGGAGAAGACCATCGGCTTGGGCTCGGCATACCCCGGCAGGGCGTCCCGGGCCGGATCGGCGGCGTCGGTGAGGGTGTCCCCGACCTTGATCCGGTCGATCTCCTTGACTCCGGTGATCAGGTAGCCGACGTCCCCGGGCTCGAGGACGTTGACCGGTTGGGCGCTCGGGGTGAGGAAACCGATCTCGGTCGCATCGTGGGACTCCCCGGTGGCCATGAACCTGAGCCGGGAGCCGGACCGGAGTCGCCCGTCGACGACGCGTAGATAACATACAACACCCCGATAGGCGTCGTAGTAGGAGTCGAACACGAGGGCACGGAGCGGTGCCTCCGTCTCACCGGTAGGGGGCGGAACCTGGTCGACCAGCCTCTGCAGGAGCTCGCGGACACCTTCACCCGTCTTGGCCGAGATCCTCACGATTTCTCGGGATGACCCCCCGATCACGTTGGTGATCTCCCCCGCGACCCTGTCGGGGTCGGCGGCGACCAGGTCGATCTTGTTGATCGCCGGGACGACCTCGAGACCGGCCTCAACTGCCAGATAGGCGTTGGCCAGGGTCTGGGCTTGCACCCCCTGGGCGGCATCGACGAGGAGGAGCGCCCCCTCGCACGCGGCCAGGGATCTTGACACCTCGTAGGAGAAGTCGACGTGGCCCGGGGTGTCGATGAGGTTCAGGATGTACTCCTCGCCGTCGTCGGCTAGGTGGCGAAGCCTCACCGTCTGCGCCTTGATGGTTATCCCCCGCTCCCGCTCCAAATCCATGGTGTCCAGGACCTGCTCTCGCATGTCGCGACCGGTGACGGCGCCGGTGAGCTCCAGGAAACGATCGGCCAGGGTCGACTTGCCGTGGTCGATGTGGGCGATGATCGAGAAGTTGCGGATGCGCGCTTGATTGGTCACGGGTAGCCGGGAAGGGCCGTCATTGTACCTTCCGCAACCCCCCTGTTAGCCTTGGCGCCTCGGCTCTCGGGCCGACCCCTTACGACGGATGGCTTCGGGCTGTCCGGATCCCGACTACCGAATACCGATAACCGATATGGCCAACATCAAGTCACAGATCAAGCGGAATCGCCAGAACGAGACCCGGCGTCAACGAAACAAGGCGATCCACAGCAGCCTCAAGACCAGCGTCAAGAAAGTGGAAACCGCGGCCACGGCCGGTGAGCCCACCGACGATCTGCTCCGCGAGGCACAAGCCACGATCGACACCGCGGTCTCCAAGGGAGTCCTCCACAAGAAGACCGCCGCACGCAAGAAGTCGAGACTCGCAAGGCGAGTGAGTAGTCAGTAGTCAGTAGTCAGTAGTCAGTAGTCGGTATCCGGATACTGATCACCGATTACCGACCACGGCTAGGCCGCCTCAGCGGCCCGCTAGCCGTACCATCGGCACAGGGCGACGGTGAGACGTTCCAGGGTGACCCGATGCACCTCTTCCGGCTGGGACTTGATCACCCGGTCGGCACGGACCAGCGCCTCCTGGGCGCGACGGAGCGACGACTCCCTGACCCGGCCCCGCTGCGACCAGAATCGGGCCGGTCCCCGATCGCCGGCGGTGGCGCCGAGCCAGCTCCTCAAAGTCGGCTCATCGGGGGCGGCCGCCGCCAGCGCCCGCTTCTTCAGATCCGACTCCACAGCTGCGAGGAACACCAGTGGGTGACCGTGGACCAGGAAGTCCGACAGCCTGCGCAACGCGTCGCCGACGTCACCCTTTGATATCGCGTCCGTGATGAGGAACGTCGGCTCGTCCGGCCGGTTCTTGAACCGATTGAGGATCAGCTCCTTCGTGATCTTCCCAGATGTCTCTTCCAGCTGATCGAGGGCTTGCCCCATCGAAGCGGTGTCCGAGCCGAACTTCTGCAGTATCGCCTTGTCCGCCCCCTTTTCCAGCACCAGGCCACGGTCCCGCACCTCGGCATCGAGCCATTGCAGCGCCTGGCGCTCCCACATCTTCTTCACCGACTGCGAGGTGCCGTGATTCTTGACCAGGGCGGACAGCGATCGCGGCAACGCCCCGGCGGCGAGGAGGACGATTTCGATCGAAGAGAGGTCGGCCGACTTGATCAGCTCTTCGAGCACCGATCCTTCGGCGGCTTGGAGGTTCTGGGCGTCGACCAACTCGAGACCTTGCGGCTCACCGAACAAGGAGCCCGATTGGAGGAGCGGGATCGCCGGCTCCAGCTCGGTGCGCAGGGCGCCGTCGCCCTCCTCCCCTGCTCCCCTCCCCGGCACATCGATGCGGAGCACCTGGCTCCGTTCCAGCCCGGCTCGGGCGAAGTGCTCCGCCGCTCCGTCGAGCATCTGCTGCTTCTCGCCGGGACCTGCGTTGGAGGGAGCCGAGATCAGAAGCAGCGCCATGGTCGAGACGGTACCCGGAAACCTGTGAGCGCTACCACTGGTCTGCTCTGGCCGCGTCACGGCCAAAGAGACGGGCCAGGTCGCAGGCCACGGCCACATCGTGGACCCGGATGATGTCGGCGCCGTGCTCGAGGGCGAGGGCGATGTAGGCGACCACTCGATGGAAGTCACGCTTTCGTGGGATCGGGATCAGCACCGGCCGACCCAGCTGGCGAAGCAGTTCCGAGTCGGCGATCACCTCGAGCTGCATACGGGTGTACGCCTCGTAATCGCCCCTGTAATTGAGGGCGATCCCCGGGTCGAGGATCACGTTCTCGATCCCATCGTCGGCGAGCTCGGCGAGCAAGTCGCGGAACTTCGCCGCGGTGTGCTCCGCCTTGTCTGCCCTGATCTCGATCTCGCCCACATCGTGGGGGTTGTCGCCCTCCACGTACACGGCGATGGCCGCTACCCCGGAGGCGGCCACCATCCGGCGCATCTCGACGTCGGCCAATCCCCCGGTGTCGTTGACGATCACCGCCCCCGCCTCGACCGCGGCCATGGCGACCTCCGGCTTCCAAGTGTCGATGGCCACCAGATGCTCCTCGGTGGCCAGAGCCTCGATGATCGGGACCACCCTCGAGATCTCGTCGGCCGTCTCGATTGTCGGATTGTCGAAGTGCGACGATTGCCCACCGAGATCGATCAGCGTCGCCCCCCAGGCCCGGTATCGATCGGCCATGAGCAGGGCCTCGTCGACCGAGCGGGCGATGGTGTGGACGTTCTTCGAGTCGGGAGAGGCATTGATCACCCCCATCACATAGGTGACCTCCCCCAACGGAAGCTGCGTCTTGCCCAGATCGAGCATGTCTTCACAGTCTCCCACGTTCGGGCCTTCCTCAGGATGGCTTCACCCGAGAGGAACCAGCACGTCGCCGGCAACATCGGTGCGGACGACGATCGCACCGCTCTCCTCGAGAACTGTGATCACCCACTGGGAGGGATGCCCGAAGTCGTTGGGGCCGACCGAGATGATGGCCAGATCGGCCCCGACGCCTCGCAACCACTCCGGGTCGGAGGTCGCCGCCCCCTGATGGGGAACCTTGAGCACGTCAGCGCGCAGATGGCCGAGCTCGGCTTGGGCAACGGTCTCGATGTCGCCGGCGAGGAGCATCGACCTCGTCGGCCCGGTCACAGTGACGACGATCGACTGGTCGTTGGCCGAGGCGTACCGACGAAAAGGCCCCTCGACGGTGAGGTCGAGGTCACCGAGCCGGTACTGGTCGCCGACCGTCGGCTCGAGCACGGGTATCCGTGCCTCGTCGAGAAGTCGGAACAGATCGAGCGAAGCCCCCGTCTCGTGCGGGTGCGTTCTCGCCCACACATGGCGGATCGGGATCCTCCCCACCAGCCCGCTCAGGCCGCTGGCGTGGTCAGCGTGCACATGGGTGAGCACAACCAGTTCGAGACCCTTCACCCCGTATTCGTTGAGGCTCTCCATCAGACTCACCGGGTCGGGCCCTCCGTCGACCAGGGCGAACCTGCCCTCACCGCCGGACAGGAGGATCGAATCGCCCTGACCGACATCGAGCACGACCACACCTGCATCTGGTGCGGCCCGAGTCGGAGCGAGGACCGACACAGCCAGCACTGCAGCCGCGACGAGGGCGATGGGGCCTCGAAAGCGAGGCATCAGCAGGTAGACCCAGCCCGCTACCGCGAGGATGACCAAGCCCGCCCATCCGATCTGGGGCCACACCGAGGCGACTCGAGCCAGCCACAGCACGACGCCGGCCAACCAGGCGCCCAGGTCGGCCACCAGGCCCGGGCCGACCACACCGACGGCTCCCAGGACCGTCGCTACGGCCACCAGCGGCGCCGCTACCAGGTTGGCCAGCGGGGAGAGCAGCGGCACCAACCCGAAATGGAGGATGAGGAGAGGGGCCACCGCGGCCTGCGCCCCGACCGTCACGGCCAGGGCGCGCCGTGCCCGGCCCGGCGGCACCGGCCACCTCGCCCCGACGATGACACCGGCCGTCGCCACAACCGACAGCTGAAATCCGACATTGCGTGTCAACCCGGGATCCACGACGACCAACGCGATGACGGCGGTCGAGAAGAGCTGCCATGCCTCCAGGGACATGCCGGTCAGTCGCCCGCCGAGGGCCAGGGCGGCCATCGCCGACGCCCGCAGGACAGAGGGCTCGAACCGGGTGGCGGCAGCGAACACGGGCAGCCCCAACAGCCCCAGCACCGCCCGCTTCCGGGGGCCGACACCGATCGGCCCTGCGGCCACGAAGAGGAGACCGAGGAACAGAGCCACATTGGATCCGCTCACCGCAGTGAAATGTGAGAGCCCGGCCCTTCTCATCGCCGATTCGTCGACCTCGTCGACCCCGCTGGTGTCACCTATGAGGAACCCGGCGAGAAGGCCGCGACCCCCTTCCAGGGGGGCGAGACGCTCCGTGACCCGGTCACGCATTGCATTGCCCAGGATCATGATCGGCGATCCGGGACCGGACACGACAGTGAAGGAACCGACATCGACCACCCCGCGATGGCGCTTGCCTCGGATGGTGCCCGGCTCGCCCGCTACGAGCCCCTCGATCTCGATCACCTCTCCCTGGGAAGCCGAGACACCTTCGGGTAGATCGACCAGGATCGGCCCTTCAGGTAGCTCGACCAGGGCATAGGGGCCGTGCCTGCCCGCGATCACGTCGGTTGCCATCACTCCCCGGGCCGCGACGCTGCGGGCGGGAAGGGGCTCCAGAGGCGTGGAGGAGAGGGACGACGCAAATGCGGCCACAGCCACGAACCCGGCAACGACTGGCATGCGAGCCATGGCGAGGCCAACGACGAGCAGAGCCACCAGGTAGAGGCCCACGCCGGGCCAGGCCCCGACCCAGCTCGCCACGACCGTCGCCGCAGCGGATGCGAGCCAGGGACGGGAGACAGCAGGTGGAAAGGCCTGATGATCGAGGTTCAAGGGACCGCGATCAGGTCACGGATCGCGGACAGCTTCGCCTCGCCGATCCCGGGCACGTCGAGGAGGTCTTCCACCGTCTCGAAGGGGCCGTGGGCCTCTCGATGCGCCACGATCCGCTCCGCCAGGACCGGGCCGACTCCGGGCAACCGCTCTAGTTGCGCCGCTTCGGCGCGATTGGGCGAGATGAGCCCACCGTCGGCCTGGTCGCCGGGAGCCGGCAAGACGGGATCGCCGGGACCAGGGATCTGGACATGGTCACCCGCGGCCAAGGGCCGTGCCAGGTTGATCGTCTCGAGCATCGCTCCGTCCAGGGCACCGCCCGCGGCCTGGACCGCGTCGGCGACGATTGCGCCCTCCTCGACCTCCACCACCCCCGGAGTTGCCACCCAGCCCGACACGTAGACAGGGAACACCGGCTCTGCGACAACCGACCCGATCGGAGGGGTGGTCTCGTCGGCCGGGGCGAGAGGATCGCCGCCTCGGTTGGCGCCGAGACCGGCGCCGACGAGAAGAGCGGCAAGGGTCAGACCCACTGCAACCGCCTGTGTTCGACCCATGACCGCACTCTCCCACTCCCGTTCCTCCGATACCTACCGAGTGTTCGAAGCCGAGTGAAGACCTTCGTCGGGTAGGGTCCGGCGGTGCTCGACACCAAGCCGTATCTGGTGATTCCCGGCACTGCCGCAGACCTCGGCTCTCGTGACCCGAGGTCGAGACGAGGCTTCGAGGGCGACAAGACCGAGGGCAAGGCGGCGCTCCGCCCGCTCAATGCGAGGCTGGCCGAGCTGCAGACCCGGCTGTGGGCCGAGTCGGAGCGAAAACTGCTCGTCGTCCTCCAGGCGATGGACACGGGCGGCAAGGATGGGACCATCCGGCACGTGTTGAGGGGAGTCAACCCCCAGGGGGTGCGCGTCTGGGGATTCGGCGCGCCGAGCGAGAGAGAGCTCGGCCACGACTATCTCTGGCGCGTGCATCGGCGAACACCGGAGAACGGCGAGATCACGATCTTCAACCGCTCCCATTACGAGGACGTGCTGGTGGTCCGGGTGCAAGGCCTGGCTTCGGAGGAGAGATGGCGCAAGCGTTTTGGGCACATCGCCGAGTTCGAACGTCTTCTCGTCGATGAGGGCACGACCGTGGTCAAGCTCTTTCTCCACATCTCGAAGGAGGAACAAAGGGACCGTCTCCGGGCACGTCTCGCCGAGTCGGACAAGCGCTGGAAGTTCAACGTCGCCGATCTCGACGACCGCAAGCTCTGGGACGACTACATCGCCGCCTACGAGGAGGCGCTGACCCTGACCTCGACCGAGCACGCCCCCTGGCACGTGGTCCCCGCCGACCGGAAGTGGTATCGCAACCTGGTGGTCTCGTCCATCCTCATCCAGACCCTGGAGGAGATGGATCCTCGTTATCCCCCCGAGCCCGACCTCGACGGTGTCGTGGTGGAGTGATGACGCACCGTGTGTGGATCAGCCGAACAATGCGGCCGACTCCCGCGCCTCCACCTCGAGCGGTATGCCCAGGTAAGCGCCCCTATGACCGAGACCGTCGAAACGGCCGCGTAGATAGGCAGTGAGGTAGCGCCAGAGGAACCGGGGTACCCCGAGGTCGTGCCACTGTCGCACGTGGACGAGTTCGTGAACGAGGAGGATCCCGGCCCGGCCCTGGGCCGCGGAGAGCAAAGTCGGATCGAGCAGGATGGTGTTGCGCAGGGTCATCGCCCTGTTCTCACGGCCCCATGCCCGCCGGAGGAGGCCGGGAGCGGCCCGGATCCGCACCGAATCAGGTTCGATGGGTTGGATGAGCAGACGCACCCGGACCGAGTCGATACCGCCGGCTTGCAGGAGTTGACCCGCGTTCATCCCACGACGAAGTTGATCACGTTCGGCGGGCGGGCGACAATCTTGCGAACGGAGGCACCGTCGATCCACCCCTGGACCTTCTCCAGGCCCAACGCCACCTGTTCCGCCTCCTCCGCCGAGATGTCGGCCGGGACGTCGACCCGGTCCCGGACCTTCCCGTTGATCTGCACCACCATGGTGACGGTCGACTCGGCGACCAGGCTCTCGTCGCACTCCGGCCAGGGCTCGTTGGCCAGCATCGTGCCCATCCCGCGCCGCTCCCAGAGCTCATGAGCGACATGGGGAGCCGACGGGGCCAGCATCAGGATCATGATCCGGTACGCATCCTCGAACGTCTTACCCCGCGGTGAGCCGGCAAGGTACCCCTGGAACAGGTTGGCCAGGGACATGAGCGATGACACCGTGGTGTTGAAGTGGAACCGATCGATGTCCTCGGTCACACGCTTCAGCGTGCGATGGGTCTCGGCCAGCAACCGGGCGTCGTCGTCGTTGTGCTCCCGATCGACGAAGCCCTGGTCGGTGGTGCCCATGGCCCAGATCCTGTCCAGGAACCGCTTGGTTCCGGGGACACCTGCATCGTTCCACACCGCGTCGTCGGTGGGCGGGCCGACGAACAGCTCGAAGAGTCGGAGAGCATCTGCGCCGAACTGCGCGTAGTAGCGATCGGGCGCGACAACGTTCCCCTTCGACTTTGACATCTTGGCCCCGTCTTTGACCAGCATCCCCTGGGTGAACATCCGCATGAAGGGCTCATCGACCTTGCTCAACCCGATGTCGTGGAGGAACTTGGTGACGAAGCGGGCGTAGAGCAGATGGAGAATGGCGTGCTCGACTCCCCCGATGTACTGGTCGACCGGCATCCAGTATTCCGCCTTGTCGGGGTCGAAGATCGCCTCGCTGTTGTCGGGGTCGGTGTACCTGAAGAAGTACCAGGAGGAGTCGACGAAGGTGTCCATGGTGTCGGTCTCCCGACGCGCCCCGCCACCGCACTCGGGACATGTGGTGACCACCCATTCCTCGACTGCGGCCAGCGGGGACCGTCCTTGCGGGGCGAAGTCCTCGACGTCGGGCAACTCCACCGGTAGATGGTCGCGAGGAACCGGGACCAAGCCACACTGGGGACAATCGATCATCGGGATGGGACACCCCCAGTAGCGCTGACGCGAGATGAGCCAGTCGCGAAGCCGGTATTGGATGGCCCGCTGCCCGATCCCTCGCTCCTCGAGCCAGCCGATGATCCGACTCTTGGCCTCGTCCCGTTCGAGACCGTCGAGGAACTCGGAGTTGATCGTCGGCCCCTCTCCCAGGTATGCCTCCCCATCCCAGTCTGCAGGCGGCTGGACGGTGCGGACGATGTCGAGCCCGTATTTGGTGGCAAAAGCCCAGTCCCGCTGATCCTGACCAGGAACAGCCATGATTGCGCCTGTCCCGTAACCCATCAGCACGTAATCGGCGATGTAGATCGGGACGGGTTTCCCGTTGACGGGGTTGACTGCGAACCTGCCGGTGAAGACCCCGGTCTTGTCACCTTCGGCCATCCGCTCGATCTCCGACTCTCGCGCCGCCCGGGTGACGTAATCCCGCGCTTCCCCCTCGTTCTCCCCGCCGGCGATCAGCTTTTCGACCAAAGGGTGCTCGGGGGCGAGGACGCAGAAGGTCATGCCGAAGATCGTGTCGGGTCGGGTCGTGAACACCTCGAAGGACTCATCCATCCCCTCGACCTCGATACCGAACCGGGCTCCTTCGGAGCGGCCGATCCAGTTGCGCTGCATGGTGCGGACGCGGTCAGGCCAATCGTCGAGTGAGACCAGGTCGTCGAGGAGCCGGTCGGCGTATTCGGTGATCTTGAAGAACCATTGGGCCAGGCTCCGCTTCTCCACCAACGTCCCGCAACGCTCACATGCCCCGTCCACCACCTGCTCGTTGGCCAGCACGGTCTGATCCTTGGGGCACCAGTTGACCGGCGCCGTCGCCTTGTAAGCCAGGCCCCGGTCGAACAACTCGAGGAAGAGCCACTGGTCCCAGCGGTAGAAGGCGGGGTCGTGGCTGGCCAACTCCCGGCTCCAGTCGAATGCCGCGCCCAGCTTCCGGAAGTGCTCTTTCATCCTGGCGATCTGGTTCTCGACGCTGATCCGGGGATGAACCCCGGTCTCGATCGCCAGGTTCTCGGCCGGGAGGCCGAAGCTGTCCCAACCCATCGGGCTGAGGACGTTGAAACCCTGCATCATCTTGTATCGGGTGATCAGATCGATATAGGTGTAGTTGCGGATGTGCCCGATGTGGAGCTCGCCCGACGGATAGGGGTACATCGCCACGTTGTAGAACTTGGGCCGGGTCACGTCCTCGGTGGCGTGGAACACACCTTCCGACTCCCATCGCCCCTGCCATTTGGCTTCGATCGCCTTGTGGTCGTACGTCATGTGGGAATCAAGGGTAGATCCAGGAAATCGCTGATCTCTTCGCGAAGGCAACGAGCGACGAGCAACGAGCAACGAGCCAGAGCGCTTTCTGGCTCAAAGCTCATAGCTCGTAGCTCATCGCCCGAATGTCTTGCAGCCGACACGTCTGGCCGGGGCAAGGCATTGTCTATTCCAAACCGGTAGCGTTGCGCCCGTCGCGGTGGCGGCTCCGCTGCCCACTTGCGACCAAACCCAACAGGGAGGAAGAAAATATGAAGAGAATGCGCTGGTTGGCGCTCGTCGCCGTACTGGCTCTCGTCGCCGCTGCCTGCGGTGACACCGAGGGCGGCGACGATACGACAACCACCGCCGATGGTGGGCCGACGACGACGGCGGCAACCGACGGGACGACTACGTCCGTCGACGCCGAGACGCCGTTCGAAGGTCTCGCCCTCGACTCGGGTGGATGTGACTACGGAGGCAAGATCGCCTCGATAGAAGCAACCGCCGAGACCGAGGTCGTGTTCACCCTCTGCTCCGAGGATCCGGCATTCCTGGCGAAACTGGCGTTCATCCCGTTCGCCGTCCAGCCCGCCGAGCATCTCGAAGCAATGGGAGGATCGCCATTGGAGAACCCGGTCGGCACCGGCCCGTTCGTGCTCGAGGAGTGGAGCCGCGGCTCCGAGATCGTGTACACCACCAACCAGGATTACTGGGGTGAGGTACCGACATTCGACACACTCGTGTTCCGCTGGAGGGACTCCAGCACGGCACGGATCACCGAGCTCACCTCGGGCAACGCCGACTTCATAACCAACCTGGCGGCGAGCGACTACGCCGCCATCGAAGGCGACGCCAACCTGCAGCTGCTAGTCGATGAGAATCCGAACATCTTCTATGTCGGGTTCAACAACCTGTTCCCACCCTTCGACGACGTTCGGGTGAGACAGGCGGTTGCGATGGGAGTCGACCGGCAGCGGATCATCGACACCTTCTATCCGGAGGGGTCGGCGGTTGCGGATTACTTCACGCCGTGCATCATCGAGAACGCCTGCGAAGGCGAGCCCTTCCACGACTTCGACCCCGAGGGAGCCCGTGCGCTCCTGGCGGAGGCCGGATTCCCCGACGGGTTCGAGACCACGATCAAGCTGCGTGACGTGTTCCGTGTCTACCTGCCCGAGCCGGTTGCTGTTGCCGAAGACATTCGGGCACAGCTGGCCGAGAACCTGGGCATCGAGGCTGAGGTCATCGTGATGGAGTCGGGTGCTTTCATCGAGGAGAACGCCTCGGGTCAGCAAGAAGGCATCCACCTTCTGGGTTGGGGTGCGGACTATCCGCACGTGACCAACTTCCTCGACTTCCACTTCGGAGGGGGCAATCCCCAGTTCGGAGAGATGAGCGCCGACATCGTCGACACTCTGGCCGAGGGAGCGCGCACGGTTGACCCCGCTGCGGCGCAGCCCATTTACGAGCAGGCGAACAACCTGATTCGTGAGTTCGTGCCGATGTTCCCGGTTGCGTGGGGTGCGGCGGCGGACGCTGCTCTCGCCACGGTCGAGAACGCCGCGGTGGCACCCGTAGGTGCGCCGCAGTTCGCCACCATGAACCCCGGTGACGCCGACTTCGTGTTCGTCCAGAACGCGGAGCCCATCTCGCTGTTCTGCGCAGATGAGACCGACGGCGAGTCGCTCTCGGCGTGTGAGCAGGCGCTGGAAGGGCTCTACGGTTATGGGCCCAACGGCGAAGTCATCCCCAAGCTGGCCACAGAGTGTGCGCCGGACGATACGGGCCTGGTTTGGACCTGTGCCCTGCGTGAGGGTGTCACCTTCCACGACGGCTCGACCTTCGACGCCAACGACGTGGTGACCTCATGGTCGGTCGGACTCGACGCTTCCCACCCACTCCATGTGGGCAACACGGGAGCATTCGAGTACTTCTCGTACCTGTGGGGCGCCCTGATCAACGCCGAATGATCCTCTGAGCAGTCAGAGACGAACCAGGGGGAGGCGCTTCGGCGCCTCCCCCTGTTCTACGCTCACGATTCGAACATGATCGGATATATCCTCCGTCGGCTGCTCATCGCCATCCCGGTCCTGATGGGGGTGCTGGTGGTTGTGTTCCTCCTGCTCAGGCTGGTCCCCGGAGAGCCGTGCACCGCCATTCTGGGAGAGAGAGCGTCGCCCGAGGCATGCGAGCGATTCAACGAGGCCAATGGCCTCAACGAGCCGGTCTACGTGCAACTCGCCATCTATGCCGGCAGTGCCATCACTGGCGACTTCGGGGAGTCGATCCGCTTTTCCCGCCCGGTGAGCCAGATCATCCTCGAGCGTCTGCCGGTCACGCTCGAGCTCGCCGGCGCCGCCCTGGCCGCGGCCGTCCTGGTGGGCATTCCTCTCGGTATAGCTGCGGCCCGACGACACAACACCGGTGTCGACGTGGCCGCCATGACCTTTGCCAATGTCGGGGTCTCGATGCCGATTTTCTGGCTCGGGCTCCTCCTCGCCTATCTGTTCGCCGTGGTGCTGCTGGGGACACCTCTCGCCCTTCCCCCCAGCGGCACGCTGAGCCCGGGGAGTCGCCCCCTGCCCTTCTTCGAAGTGTGGGGCATCGAGTTGTCCGACGGCTTCCTGGCCAATGTCGCCGAGTTCGTCTCCAACATGACGATCACCAATACCCTCATCAGCGCGCAGTGGTCGATCTTCTGGGATGGGATGCGGCACATGATCCTCCCTGCTGTCACCCTGGCCACCATCCCGATCGCGATCATTGCCCGGATGACGCGGTCATCGCTCCTCGATGTGCTGGGACGCGAGTACATCAGGACCGCCCGGGCCAAGGGCGCCGGCGAGCGGAGGGTGATCAGACGTCATGCCCTGCGCAATGCCATGCTCCCCGTGGTGACCATCATCGGGCTGCAGCTAGGAGGGCTTCTCGGCGGCGCCGTCCTCACCGAGACCGTGTTCGGGCTGGCGGGGGTGGGCACCGCCCTCTTCGAGGCGATCACTGCCCGGGACTTCCCCATCATCCAGGGATTCACCTTCGTCATCGCCGCCACCTACGTCATCGTCAATCTCCTCGTCGACATCTCTTACGGCTATCTGGACCCGAGAGTGAGGCTGGAATGACACTCCCACCCGACGTCAGCGTGCCCGATCCCGATGCATTGCTCGTGCAGCCGGGCTCGATGTGGCGGATCGCCCTGCAGCGGTTCCTGCAACGCAAGGTGGGCATCGCCGGGTTGATCCTGGTGACGTTCATGGTCTTCGTCGCCGTCTTCGCCCCACTCATCGCCCCATACGACTATCAGCAGAACTTCATCGGCGTCGAGGGTGCGGAGAGGTGGGCGCCCCCCTGTGTCAACGCCTTCGGATGCGAGGGGACGCAGCATCTCATGGGCCTCGACGGCAATGTTCGAGACTTCTTCAGCCGGGTCGTCTTTGCAGCCAGAGTCAGTCTTCCCCTCGGGTTCACGACTGTGGTCATCGCCATCGCGATCGGCACCGTGATCGGGGCGGTCGCCGGCTACGTCGGGGGCTGGACCGACAACATCTTGATGCGGATCATGGACGTCGTGCTCGGCTTCCCCTCCCTGATCCTGGCCATCGCCATCGTCTTCGTCCTCGGCCCGGGCATCAGGAACACCCTGCTCGCCATCGCCATCGTGACCATCCCTCAGTACGCACGGGTGATGCGCGCCTCGGTGCTGTCGATCAAGGAGGTCGACTACGTGTCGGCCTCGCGTGCCCTCGGCGCCTCCTCTTTCCGCGTCCTCGTCACCCGGGTCGTCCCCAACGCACTCACTCCCCTGGTCGTCTTGGGCACGCTTGGCATCGCCACGGTGATCCTCGAGGCCGCCGCCCTCGGGTTCCTCGGTCTCGGTGCCCAGCCACCGACACCTGAGTGGGGCGCCATGCTCGCCGCCGAGCGGGCCCGCATCTTCACCGCACCCCATCTCATGGTCTTCCCCGGTCTTGCCATCATGATCACCGTGCTCGGCTTCAACCTCATGGGCGATGGTCTTCGTGACGCCCTGGACCCGACCTTGAACCGATGAGTGCGGCCCGACCCCTCCCCGAGGATCTGATCGACACCGACGTGCCGGTGCCGGTGGCGGCGAGGGAGCGGCTCCTCGAGGTCAACGACCTGAAGACCCACTTCGACACCCGGCAGGGAGTGGTCAAGGCAGTCGACGGGACGGACTTCCACGTGAACCGCGGCGAGGTTCTCGGTCTGGTCGGAGAGTCGGGGTGCGGCAAGTCGGTGACCGCCCTGTCGATCATGGGCCTGCTCCCCATTCCCGGCGAGGTGGTCTCAGGGGAGATCCTCTTCGACGGCCGGGACATCGCCAAGATGAAGCCGAGCGAGGTGAGGCAACTGCGTGGGGAGCACATCTCCATGATCTTCCAGCAGCCGAGCTCGGCGCTCAATCCTGTGTATCGGGCCGGGGCCCAGATTCAGGAGGTCTTCGAGCTGCACCGGGAATGGACCACGGAGGTCGAAGAGGAAAAGGTCATCGAGATGCTGGCCAAGGTGGGGATCCCCGACCCCAAGCGAAGGGCCGATGCCTATCCGCACGAGCTGTCCGGGGGCATGGCGCAAAGGATCATGATCGCCATGGCCCTGGCCTGTGCGCCGGAGTTGCTCATCGCCGACGAGCCGACCACCGCCCTTGATGTCACCATTCAGGCACAGATCCTGGACCTCATGAGGGACCTTCAGGAGACCTCGAGAACGGCGGTGATCCTGATCACGCATGATCTGGGGATCGTCGCCGAGATGGCCGACAGGGTGGCGGTCATGTACGCCGGCGAGGTCGTCGAGGAGACCGACGTTCGGAGCATCTTCAGAAACCCGCTCCATCCGTACACGACGGGATTGATCGGCTCGATCCCGGTTCTCGGTTCGCTACGCGAGCGTCTCGACGTCATTCCGGGGGTGGTGCCGTCGATGATCGACCTGCCCGAGGGTTGCCGGTTCGCCTCCCGCTGTGTTCCCAGGGTGGAGAACGACCTGCAGATCTGCACCGAGGTCAAGCCCGATCTGCGCGAGGTGGAGGAGGGGCACAAGGTCCGATGCTGGCTCTACTACGGGCCGGAGAAGGTGATGGACGTCGATGGCTGAGTCTCTGGTCGAGATCCGGGACCTGGTGAAGGAGTTCCCGGTTCGGGGTGGGCTCCTGCAACGGCAGGTGGCCACGGTCCGCGCTGTTGCCGGGGTGGACCTGGACATCGTCAAGGGCGAGACCCTGGGCCTGGTCGGTGAGTCGGGGTGCGGCAAGACCACGCTGGGACGTCTTCTCACCCGCCTATTGGAGCCGACCAGTGGGACGATCCACTTCGACGGAGAAGACATCACCCATGTCTCCGGGTCCGATCTCAAGCCGTTCCGACGGAGAGTTCAGATCATCTTCCAAGATCCCTACGGATCGCTCGACCCGAGGTCTCAGGTCGGCCCCGCGATCTCGGAGGGGCTCCGACTGCACGGTATCGGCGACCGTGACGAGCGTCAGGAGAGGGTCAAGGAGATGCTCGAGCTGGTCGGGCTGCGCGGCTCGCACGCCAATCGCTACCCACACGAGTTCTCCGGGGGCCAACGTCAGAGGATCGGTATCGCCCGGGCGTTGATCCTGAAGCCCGACCTGGTGGTGGCCGACGAGCCGGTCTCGGCGCTCGATGTCTCCGTCCAGGCTCAGGTGCTCAACCTCCTCACCGACCTGCAGGAGGAGCTCGACCTCACCCTCCTCTTCGTTGCCCACAATCTCGCCGTGGTCGAGCACATCTCGGACCGGGTCGCCGTCATGTACCTGGGTCGGATCGTAGAGCTCACCGATCGGGACACCCTCTACCGAAATCCGCTCCATCCCTACACCGAGGCTCTCCTCTCCGCGGTCCCCATCGCCGATCCCGATCGTCCCCGCAACCGGCGGATCCTGCAAGGCGAGATCCCCTCCCCCCTCAACCCACCCAGGGGCTGCAACTTCCACCCCCGCTGCCCAATCGCCCGCGAGGGGCTGTGCGACGTCGAAGAGCCGCCGCTGATGGACTCCCCCCAGGGGCCCCACCACCAGGCGGCCTGTTGGCTACGGGCCGGCGACCGGGCAGTGACCCGGGAGCTGTCTTCGTGACGATCGAACGGGTCGGCGTCGTCGGTGGCGGGCTGATGGGCTCTGGGATCGCCGAGGTTTGCGCAAGGGCGGGAAGCGAGGTCATCGTCCACGAGATCCATACCGAGGCGGCCGCGGCGGCCCGGGCCAGGCTGGAGGGCTCTCTCGACCGCGCCCTGGAGCGAGGCAAGCTGGACGACGCCGAACGCGTCTCGGTCTTGGGGCGAATCACCGTGTCCACCGATCTCTCCGATCAGGCGGACCGTCAACTGGTGATCGAAGCCGCCACCGAAGATGAGGAGGTCAAGAAGCAGATCTTCGCCGACCTCGACACGGTGGCCCCGTCTGACTCGATTCTCGCCTCGAACACGTCGTCGATCCCGATCACTCGCATCGCCGCCGCCACCACCCGACCCGATCGGGTGATCGGCCTCCACTTCTTCAACCCGGTCCCGGTGATGGGCCTGGTCGAGATGGTCACCACCGTCATGTCCTCGCCCGAGGTGGCGGACCAGGCCGAGGAATACGTCGAGTCTTTGGGCAAGACCGTGATCAGGGCCCAGGACCGGGCCGGTTTCATCGTCAACATGCTCCTGGTGCCCTACATGCTGGGAGCGATCCGGATGCTCGAGGCCGGTGTCGCCAGCCGGGAGGACATCGACGCCGGGATGCGTCTTGGGGCCAACCACCCGATGGGACCTCTCGAGCTGGCCGACTTCGTCGGCCTCGACACCATGAAACACATCGCCGACGTCCTCTTCGAGGAGTTCAAGGAGCCTTTCTACGCCTCCCCTCCCCTCCTCACCCGGATGGTCGAAGCCGGCCTGTTCGGCCGGAAGACGGGCCAAGGCTTCTACGACTACGACTGACGCCCCGCGAACCTGAGGTTCTGGGTAACGCATCTGCTACGAACTCTCTCGAGTTCAGATCCCCGAACCCAGCCCCGGCGAACTCGAGAGAGTTCGTCACGTATTTGCAGCGGGGAACCTCAGGTTCGGGGGGGAGGCACCGGCGCGATCAGCTGTTCAGGATCACCACCGGGCAGGGGGCGAGACGGGTCAGGTATTCGACGCGGGGGCCGAGATGGAGGCGGGTGGTACCGGCCCGGACACTGGTTCCCAGAACGAGCAGATCGGCTTCGAGCTCCTCGATGGCGTCGAGGATCCCCGTCTCCACGTCCTCGGCCTCGCGCACATCGGTCTGGACGAGCCGACCCATCCGGGTGGCGAGGATCTCGAAGTCCGCGGTGACATCGAGGGCTATACCGGGTCTCATCCCCGCAAGTCGGGTCGGAGTCACCACGTGCACTCCGGTCACCAGCGCGTCCGACCCGGCGATGGCAAAGGCGAGGTCGGCGGCGTTGCGTGCGCTGGCGCTGGCGTTGGCCGGGACCAGGATCCGGGTCGGCGACCAGTCGTCGGGGACGTTCTCCCCCCTCACCACCAACGTCGGAGTCTTGGACAGCTTGATCAGATCGTCGATCACCGGCCCGAACACCGAGTCTTGGGACGGGCTCATGGTGGGGGTGCCGATGACGAGGAGGTCATAGTCGGCCTCGGCCTCGGCCAGGATCGTCTGCACCGGGTCCTGGCTGGACAAGATCCTCGTCCTCGTCCCTTGATCCCTGAACACCGAGCGGAGCGAACTGACATATGCGCCGGCCATCACCCGGTCTTTCTCACCGGCCACGGCGAGGAGGGTGGTCGAAATGTCCCTCGACTCGCCCAACCGGGCCACCAGGACAGCCTGGATGGTCTGAGTCCCCACCTGCCCGATGCGGGGGCGGACCGGCACCAGGACTCTCCTCACGCCGGCGAGGAAACTCCCCTTCAACTGGTCCTCACGGGCCAGGCGCGCCTCCTCCTCGACGCCGGGCGCGACCCTCGCCAGGCAGTAGCGGAGCGCGGCCGGAGCGGTGAGTGAGGTCACCACCGCCAGAAGCACGATGATCGAGAACATCTCCGTGGTGAGGATGCCGAGTGAGAGACCGATGGTGGCGATGATGATCTCGATGGCTCCCCGTGCATTGAGCCCGGCTCCGTAGGCGAGGGCGGACCAGTGGTCCTGACCGGAGAGCCAGCGGGCACCGGCGTAGGCGCCGGCCACCTTGCCGACGGTGGCGACGACTATGACCAAGAGGGCGATGAGCAGGAGCCCCGGTTCGAATATGGCGCCCAGGTTCACCTTCAACCCCGCCACGGCGAAGAATATGGGAGCGAAAACGGCCAGGGCCATCGCTTCCAGCTTGTGCACCACGTCGGTGGGGAGCCGGGGAAGCCCCCCGAACAGGATCCCGATGGCGAATGCCCCTATCACCGGCTCGAGATGGAGAGCCTGGCTGAAGGCCCCCCATCCGAAGGTGAGCACGATCACCAGGGTGAGGAGGAAGTCACGCCCCCGGAAACGATCCTGGATCAAGTCGAGCCCTCGCCGCACCACGAACCTGCCTGCGGTCATGGTGACGAGCATGAACACAGCCACCGTCGCCACCGTCTGGAAGACGATCCCGGCGCTCATCGCCTCGGCACTGGCCAGGGCAGTGACCACGCCGAGCAATGTCCATCCGCTGAGATCGTTGATCATGCCTGCCGCGAGGACGGTCTGCCCGAATTCTCGCCGCATCAGGTCGAGATCGATCAGGATCTTGGCCAGCACCGGGATCGCCGAGATGGCCAGCGCGGTGGCGACGAAGAGGGCGAACACGCCACGCTGAGACGGATTGCCGACAAGACGATCGGGAAGGGCAAAGCCGAGGATGAGCCCGGTGAGGAAGGGAACCACCAAGCCCCCGATGCCGACCCCGAAAGCAAGCCCGATCCGTCGTCTGATCAACGCCAGGTCGGTCTCCAGCCCGGTGATGACCAGCAGCAGCATCGCCCCGATGAGGGCAACCACTTCGAGCATGAAGCCCTGCGCCTCGGTCTGAGGCAGAACGTAGTCACCGACCCATGGCAGAAGCCCAGAGAGAAGCGATGGGCCCAGCACCACACCGGCCAGGATCTCGCCGACTACCTGCGGTTGACCCAGCCGCAAGGCCAGCCCACCCAGGACTCGGGCCGAGGCCAACAAGACCGCGACCTGTATCACGAGTTGGAGCACCTCGCCATGAGAGGCGGCGCTGAATGTCTCCAATATCGGAGCCTCTTCCCCTGTCGCCTTTGATGTTGGGTGTAGGGCTAGGGCCGGGCACTCCCTGTTCGCCCTGGTTCGCCTCGATGGTTCGGCAGTGAACGCGGCAATTTAGCCGCCTGCCGGGAAAAGGCCCGGCCTGTCACTAGGTCGGTAGGACTAGTTCAGGGGGGTGTGGAAAAAATGGGCCATCTGGCCCATGCCCAAAACCGCGAATTTTGGGAATTATCCACAGGGCAGGCATTCCGACGATTTACCGAGGGCTAGGGAGTAGGTGATGGTGGCACCAAACCACGTTGAAGCCAACGACATGCTGTCGAACAGGTATGACGGTCTCGACACCATCGCCGCGCTTCTCGAGGTCGAGCGCTACCGACTCGGCGAATGGGACGAGCCCTACGCCCGTCTCTTCGCCATCGACTGCGCCTCCATCGTCTTCAGATATCACCTCCCCGATCTCACCGACCATGCTCGAGACCTGATCCAGCGTCTCCTTCACGAAGCTCTCCAGCTGGTGACGGCAGGCCGGGAGAATGAGCTCGCCTCGATCGAACGGGCGCTCATGACCGGGCTGGGAGCGGCCTCGCGAGTGACGCGCTGCGTCTGGCTGGTCGCGTTGAACGCGGTCCTCCCCGATCCGTTTCGAGCGGCCGTGATGAGCACCGAAGCTTCGCTGCACACATTCGGTCGCGGGCCAAATCCCCGCCGTGACGCGGTCGCCGAGGCCGTCCGCCGCCGGGTGCTGGCCCGCACCGAGGAGGCTGCCCTGCTCGGCTCCGTCGAACGGGCCCGACGGAGCTCAGCCGCCATCGCCTGACCTACAGTCGGTCCGTGACCCGGCTCGAGGCCATCCAGGGCGACATCACCACCGTCGAGGTCGACGCGATCGTCAACGCGGCCAACTCGTCGTTGCTGGGTGGTGGCGGAGTCGACGGTGCGATCCACGCAGCCGGTGGCCCCGCCATCCTCGCCGAGTGCACAGAGATCGTTGCCCGGCAGGGCCCGTTGCCTCCGGGGCAAGCGGTGATCACCACTGCCGGAGACCTTCCCTCCCGCTTCGTGGTGCACACGGTTGGGCCGATCTGGGGAACAGTGCCCGACGACGAAGCGGTCGACCTCCTCGCCTCGTGTTATCAGAACAGTCTGAGTCAGGCTCGACAGTCGTCATGCCGCTCAGTGGCCTTCCCCAACATCTCGACCGGCGTCTATCGCTTCCCCAAACCGTTGGCCGCGCAGACCGCGGTGAACGCGGTGAGAGTATGGCTCGAAGCCTGCCCCGGAGCCCTCGACACCGTGTTGTTCATCTGCTTCGGCCCAGAGAACCTGAGGTTGTATCAGGAGTTGCTCGGCCCCTGATCGTTGGAAATTTAGAGGGTCCTTCTAATATCGGGTGCACACCTAATCTGCCCCGATGTCCCGAGGCATCCGACTTCGAACAGCGGGCCTGATCCTCACCATCGTCACAGCGACCGTGATCGTCCCGGGAGAACCAGCCACTGCGCAGACCCCGGAATGCCCCACCGACATGCAGACCGCCTCGATCCAGGCTGCACCAGAGTTCGTCCCCGCCGCGGTGGGCAGCACTCGGGGCAGAGAATGGCTGCGGAAGCACCCGATGCCGATCACATCCCTCGTGGCCACCGTTCCCAATCCGCCCAGGTCGGTGGTCGATCGGTACCTGGAGCAATTCGGAGCCAATGCCGTGCATCTGTGGAAGGACGGACCACCCCAAGTCGAGCCTTGGCTGCAGCATCGCCGCGGCACCGGATACATCACCTGGCTCCACGAGAACGGAAACTCCGTCGCCTGGAATGGATCGGTCTTCGTCGACACCGGTCAGCCGCTGGGAGGGCTCCCCGGCTCGAACCCGGGGCGGATTGGATACCAGATAGGCGACGAGCCGACCTCGGTGGATGCCGTGAATCAGATCATGGGCGGGATAAACCAGACTAGGGCGCGGGATCCCGAGGCGCTCCTTTTCACCAACCTCAGCTACTGGGCCCCCAGCCCGGACGATCCGGTCACCCGGGACCAGATCATCCAGGCCTATGTCGCAGCGAGCGAAGGCGATCTGGTGGTGACCTCCGATTACAACTTCGACATCGCCCACTACACGGTGTTGCAGACTTTCCGCAAGGCAGGGCTGGCCAAGGGTGTGCCCTACTGGCAGTACCTCAACGCCTACGTCGGTCAGGAGACGGCATGCCTGCCGACCCACACCCGCTCCGACCTGCTCTGGCAGGCGATGGCCGGCCTCACCTTCGGCTACACGGGCCATCACTGGTTCCTATATCAGGCGGCGGCGGAAGGTCACGAGACCGCGACCCAGTGGGGCGGGTCGATGCTCAACCAACCGACCGGTTCGTGGGAGGCCTCCCCCACCGCACATCACGCGATTGTGAGTGACGTGAACGAGCGGCTGGCCAATCTGGGCAAGGCGATAACCCGGCTCACGTCGACCGACGTGAGGTTCAATGTGGCCAACCACCCCAACAGCCAACAACCCATCGACACCACGCAGTGGTCGCCGGGGGCCGGAGGGTTCCCCTATTTGTCGGTTGTGGGACCCGCCCCTGGCCAACCCCCTCTCGAGATCCTGACCGGCTTCTTCGTCGATCAATGGGGAGAGCGCTACGCCGTGGTCCAGAACGCCCGTCACACCCACTCCACTCGTCTGGGCACTCCGCCACTGCCCGGTTCGGACGCCGTGGGGACGATCCATCTCTACTTCGACTTCGCCGGCGCCCCTGCCGAGCTGCCCACCGACCACGTACGGGTGCTGCGCTCGATCGACGGGGTCCGCGACAACCTTCCCCTGACCGACCTCGGCGGCACATTGCGTCGGGCGGACATCGTCCTCGAGGCGGGCGACGCGATCATGCTCAAGTTCGACACCGGTCGCGATTTCGTGTTCGGCCCCGCTCGTGAGGACGTTGGGCTGGTCGACCCGGCGTCCGGAATCTGGCATATCCGGCGAGGTGCCGGGATCACATCGTTCTTCTACGGGAATCCGGGTGACACCCCGTTCATGGGCGACTGGGACTGTGACGGGATCGACACTCCCGGGCTGTACCGCCGCTCCGACGGCTTCGTCTATCTCCGTAACTCGAACACCCAGGGCGTCGCCGACGTCCGCTACTTCTTCGGCAACCCTGGTGACCTGCCGATCGCCGGCGACTTCGACGGAGATGGCTGTGACACCGTCTCCATCTACCGGCCCTCCGAGGGGCGGGTGTTCGTCATCAACCAGCTCGGGTCGGGCGACACCGGGGTCGGCGCAGCCGAAACCACGTACTTCTTCGGCAATCCAGGAGACAAGCCGTTCGCAGGCGACTTCGACGGTGACGGCATCGACACGGTCGGGCTGCACCGTGAGAGCACGGGCCTGGTCTACTTCCGCGACAGTCACACCCAGGGAGTCGCCGACAACGAATATATCTTCGGCGACCCTGCCGACCAGCTGGTGGCCGGTGATTGGACCGGGGTCGGGTTCTCGACACCGGCCCTATATCGGGGCGATGAGGCTCGCTTCTACTTCCGCCACACCAACACCCAGGGCGTAGCCGACAACACATTCCTGTTCGGCGACGCGGGCATGATCCCCGTTGCCGGCTCTTTCGGCTGAGTCTCAGGCCGGGGCACCGACTCCGAGGTAGGCGCTGAGATGGTCGGTCAGGTCACGGGCGTCGTCCTCGGCGCCGTGGATGAAGCTCGACTTGCGACGACGCAGCATGTGGAGACCGATGCGGTACATCCCCTGGGCGCCGACAACCACTCCTGCATCGTGGAGGAGTCTCCCCTTCCTATCGAGCACGCGGGCGTGCAGCCACGAGTAATCGGGCCGATACCCGGTAGCCCAGACGATGGTCCGGATCCCTTCCTTCATGAAATCGAGGCTGAGTGGCGGTGACTCTTCCACCCGGGTCGGGGCGAATCGGTGAACCGGTTCGAATTCGGCGTCGAGGCCATGGTCGGTCACCCATTGGTCGATGGTGTCGAGCAGTCGGGCCATCTTGAGATCAGCCAGGTTGCACAGGTTTCGCAGCGATCCCGACAGCTGTGCCCGGCCCTCCGAGATCCCGGCCAGACGCCCGACCAGACGAACCCCCAGATCGGTGAGAGAGTTGAGATCGAGGGTCTTTCGCTCCGGGGTGCCCACCAGCTGAGGCGACGGGATGTTGCGGGCCCGGGTCAGGTCGTCGACCTCGTCGTATCGCTCGTCGAGGACGCCGGTCCGTTCCAGCCACCACATGATGTCCCTGCCCCGATAGACCCGTGGCATCCGCACATGCTCACCAACAGCAAGCGTGACCGGCCGTCCCGAAAGATGGATCTCCTCGGCGATCTGAATGCCCGTGGCCGACGCTCCCACCACCAGAACCCCGCCGTCGGCCAGACCGTCGGGATTCCGGTATCGGATCGGGTCCACCATGTCGATGGAGCCCGGCACCGCTTTCGCCACCGGAGGGAGATTGGCGAGGTTGAACCCTCCCGTGGCCAGAACCACCGTCGGGCTCAACCACACTCCCTGGTTGGTGACCACCTGGTAGCCCTCAGGCCCGGGTCGCACCGAGGTGACTGTGGTGTTGGTCTGGACCGGCGCCCCGACATGACGGGCATAACCGTCGATGAACCCGATGACTTCGGGCATCGTCATGTAGCCGTCGGGGTCGGGCCCATCGTAAGCGAGACCCGGAAGCCGGCTCTGCCAGTTGGGGGTGAGCAGCCGCAACGAGTCCCAACGCTCGGTGCGCCAGGTGTTGGCCACCTCCTCGCGCTCGAGCACGACGTGGTCGATCGAGCGCTGGGTGAGGAAGTGGCTTACGGCCAGACCGGCGTGACCGGCGCCGATCACGACGGTGGTCGTTTGCATCCCGGGCGAGGTCAGTTGACCTCGACAGTCACGTTGGTCGGGTTGGTGACGATGTCGAACACGGCGGAGCGCTTCTGCGATTGGGCCACCAACGCCTCGATCTCTTCGGGGGTTCCATCGGCGTCGATCTCGTAGTGGACCTTGATGCCGTTGAAGCCGTTCCTGACCTCGGGATCGCCACCGAGGATGCCGAGAATATCCATGTCACCCTCGATGGTCGCCTTGACCGAGCGAAGCTGGATGCTCCGGTTCTGAGCCACCGCGGCGACGCCGGCTGTCAGACAACTAGCCAGGCCGACGAGGACGAACTCGACCGGAGTTGCACCGTTGTCCTCGGAAGCGAACACCTCGGGGTGGTCGGCATCGAAGCTGAAGCTGGTGCGATGGGTCTGCTCCCCACCGAGGCCGAAGAAGCCCTTTACCTCTGATGTGCTGTGAGTGCCACCCACCCACTCGGTGGAGGCGCGCCACGTGAACTGGGCCGCATCCGGGGTGTCGACGAGGGCGGTCCGGGCATCGAGCAACGCCTGGACGTTGACTCCGTTGTTGACTGGTGTGTCGGTTGTGGTCATTTCTTTCCCCTGATCGTTGGTTGAGAGTGCCTGTGAAAGACACGGGACGGAGCGCCGAAGGTCCGAGAGAGGTGAAACTCCCGGGCGGCTGGCGCTTCTACGAGGCGAGTATTTCGCTCGTCACGACCGCCCGAGAGCGTGGACAGCGCATCATCCCGGGACAGACCGTCATTCGGGCCTGCGATATCAGGATGTGAGTGTGGTTGCGGCTCACCGGGGCGCCTTGGTGGTCGTGGCTGGATGCGCACCGAAGTAGAGCAGAACACCTCTGCTCAGTCAACGGGAGCGGATGGGGAATCCCCCCACCTCGGATGGAGACCATGAGTGGTCATCTCGGCGACCGGTTCGGTCGGGATCGGCACTTGCCTTCGCCGACGCCCAGGCCGCTTCTTCCTCGTCCCTCATCCCGTGCTCGTCCGACCGTTCTGGTCGTGACATTCGGCCCTATGTGTCCGAGATCAGGGCACATAGGTTGAGGTCAGGGCCGGTCGTCCCGGCGGGTCGGCGTCGGGCCCCAGGAGGGAATGAAATGGCTACTGCTCGGTCGTCGTGGAGTCGGCTCACGATTGCGCTGCTCGCACTCACGATCGTCTCGATCGCCCTCCCCGCTCCGGCCACCGTCTCGGGCCAGAACGGGAAGATCGTATTCGTCACGGAACGAGACGGCAACGCCGAGATATATCTGATGGACTCAGACGGGTCCAACCTCGTCAATCTGACCCAGAACACGCTTGGCAACTACGACCCCGACTGGTCCCCGGACGGCCGACTGCTGGTCCTGGTCACTGCCTCCGAAATCACAACGATAGAGGTCGACGTGGCCGCTTGGTGGTCTCTGTTCCATGGTGAGCATCCAGCGTGGTCTCCCGACGGGGGACGATTCGCCTTCAACCGTGCCGGAGCCATTTACGTAGCCGGACACTTCGGCACGCCGATGATTCGCATCACGGAACCGGCGGCCATGCCTCTGCCAATCGGTATCACCAGCGTGACCGACTCGTCTCCCGCCTGGTCCCCGGACGGGTCACAAGTTGCCTTCGTGCGGTCCTACGAGGGCCCAACTGCGAAGTTCACCGAATTGTTCACCGCCTCGGCCAGTTGCGGCGAATGGGCCTTATTCGATACGTTGGCAACGGACTTTCCGGTCTCCCAGTGTGCTATCAGGTCGCCCGTTCGACTCCCAGTGACGGCTTGGGGTTTGGATGGTCCCGACTGGTCGCCCGACGGCACCAGGATCGCAGTCGAGGCGATCGCGGCCGACAATGCGAACTCGAGCATCGTGGTCGTCAATGCAGACGGCTCATCTGGGGCGACACTGCCTATGCCGTCAGGAATCGACCACGCCTCCACTCCGGAATGGTCTCCAGACGGGCGGCAGATGGCGGTCACGATGCACGGGCCTGCCATCTCACAAGATATCTACGTGATGAACGCAGATGGCTCAAACCCGATCAACCTCACGAATAGCCCTGGCCCCGACTACCAGCCGGCATGGCAACCTCTCAATCCGTATCCGGTCGGATTGGTCGACAGGACCGGACTGTGGCATTTCCGGGCGACCGACGGCGCGATCTCGACACTCTGGTACGGGAATGGGATATCCAGCGATATCCCGTTTATGGGTGACTGGGATTGCGACGGTGAGGACACTGTCGGCGTCTACCGGCCGTCGGACGGATACGTCTACCTCCGCAACTCGAACACCGATGGAATCGGAGATGTTCGCTTCTTCCTGGGGAATCCTGGCGATGAGCCGCTTCCCGGGGACTTCGACGGGGATGGATGTGACACCGTGTCCGTCTATCGAGGTGCGGAAACCCGGGTCTACGTGAGTAACCATCTCGGGAGCGACGACCGAGGCTTGGGCGAGGCCGACTACAGCTACGTGTTCGGCAACCCCGGAGACAAGCCCTTCGTAGGCGACTTCAACGGCGACGGGATCGACACCGTTGGATTGCACCGAGAATCGACCGGGATGGTCTACTACCGGAACAACCACAGCCAGGGTGTGGCCGACAACACCTTCGTATTCGGCGATCCCGGCGACTTGATGTTCGCTGGGGATTGGAACGGCGACGGCATCGAATCCCCCGCCGTGTTCCGTTCTCGTACCAGCACCTTCTACTTCAAGTTCACCAATACCCAGGGCATAGCCGATGCCCAATTCATCTGGGGAGAGTTGCCGTTTGGACCCTCATGCCCAAGTCAGGCGCTCCCCGTGGCCGGAGACTTCGACAACTCGTGATCTGAGCCCGGCGAGGGCACCTGCAGGACGTGCCGACATGCCGAATCGGGCGTTGACCAAATCACGGTCGCTTACCCTCTGAGCTGCCTTCCTCCGACTTTCTGATCGGTCCCCTTGACATTCCAGTTATTTAGTACTAAAACTGCATCTGCTTCCCAACTACGAAAGGAACGAAGCACATGAAACGAAAGCTGATACTCCTCTGGGCCTTGATGGCCGGTCTGATCGCCGCTTGCGGCGGGGCCGCCGCGGACTCGGATTCGACCACATCGACCTCGGTCGCCCCGGCGACCACCACTACTCCGGCTCCAGAGCCGGAGCCGGCCGACATCGTCGGCGTCGCCACCGAGGCGGGGAGCTTCTCCACGCTGCTCACCGCGGTCGAGGAGGCAGGGTTGGTCGAGACACTGCAAGGGGAAGGGCCCTTCACGGTCTTTGCTCCCACCGACGAAGCCTTTGCCGCCCTCCCCGAGGGCACACTCGACTCGCTGCTCGCTGATAGCGAGGCCCTGAGTCAGGTACTGC
>DATHUP010000009.1:0-30963 GCA_035462175.1 Acidimicrobiia bacterium
ACCCCCCTTCCCACCCAGGCCGACCACACCACCATCTGAACCGGAGTAGCCGAGCGGCCACCAGGGGCCCCACCCAGGCGGGATCCTCACCTTCACCCCCCTTCCCACCCAGGCCGACCACACCACCATCTGAACCGGAGTAGCCGAGCGGCCACCAGGGGCCCCACCCAAGCGGGATCCTCACCTTCACCCCCCGCCCACCCAGGCCGACCACACCACCATCTGAACCGGATTCACCGCGCGGTCACCAGGGCCACCAACCACTCCGTCACCGCCGCCCCCACCCAGGCTGACCACAACACCATCCGAAGCGGGGTCCCCCCGCCGCGGCGCGCCCTGAAACAGGGGCTAGGAAGCAGCCCCTGACGCTCCGCCTATTTCGATACGTTCAGCTGGTTGTGGTCGTTCGAACCGTGAACAGACGAACGAGCTCCCACAGACCGGCCAAGCCGACCAGACCGTAGATCACCCGTGTCGCGGTGTTGGTCTCCCCGAACCCGAGCCCGAACAGCTCGGCGACGAGATCGAACTCGGCGACCGCCACGAGGCCCCAATTGAGGGCCCCGACGATCACGAGAATCCGGGTTACGTAGTCGACTGCCGTCACAGTGACCTCCCTTGTGCGTCCTGCTCCCCGGCCCCCCACCATGCGAGAACCTAGTCGGCACACCACGGGTCAGGTCGGCCGATTCGCGCTCTCAGTTCTCCGTCGGCCCGGGCAGCCTGGGAACCCCTGTGATGATCCTCGCCCCCCGTCTGAAGGTGACGTAGCTCCAAGCCCACGAAACCAGGACGAAGAAGCGATTGCGGAACCCGATCAAATAGAAGATATGGACACCAAGCCACGACACCCAGGCGAGAAACCCGCCAAATCGCAGCCGACCGAAATCGGCCACGGCCCTTGCCCTCCCAATCGTGGCCAAGGAGCCTTTGTTCCGGTAACGGAAGGCAGTTCGCTCGCCCCCGGTCAGGTCGGCTGCGACCATCCGCCCGGCGTGTCGACCCATCTGCATCGCAGCCGGAGCGACACCTGGAACATCGGGAAACAATGCCAGGTCCCCTGTGACGAACACCTCGGGATGCCCGGGCACAGAGAGGTCGGGCTCGACGAGCACGCGCCCACTCCGATCGATCTCGACCCCTAGTTGGGCCCCGAGCAGCGATGCCTGCACGCCGGCTGCCCAGAGCACAGTCCCGGCGGCGATGCGGCGACCGTTGCTCAGGGTGACCCCGTCGTCGTCGATCTCGCTCACCATGGTGCCGGTCACCACCTCCACGCCGAGTGTCTCCAACTGGCGGCGCGCACTCTCAGACAAATCCTCGGGATAGACGGGAAGGACGTGAGAGGCGCCTTCGACGAGGATCACCCTGGCTCGGGCCGGGTCGATGGCATCGAATTCGTCCCCCAAGGAGTGGACCGCGATCTCGACCAGGGCACCGGCCAGCTCCACACCGGTTGGCCCGCCGCCGATCACGACGAAGGTGAGCAACCTCTCCGCACTATCCGGGTCCCTCTCCGCCCTCTCGAAGGCTGCCAGCACCCGCTGTCGCATCGTCAAGGCGTCTTCGAGCGTCTTCAGACCCGGCGCCCGTTCCGCCCACTCATCGTGACCGAAGTATGAGTGGGTGGCCCCGGTGGCCACGACCAAGTAGTCGTACCGGATCTCCGACCCGTCGTCGAGCGTCACCACCTTCTCGTCGACATCGACCCCGGTCACCTCGGCTAGCAACACAGCGGTGACATTCACTTGCCGTCGGAACACCGACCGAATCGGATAGGCGATGTCGCTGGGATTCAATGCGGCCGCGGCGACCTGGTAGAGCAGTGGCTGGAAGAGATGGAAGTTGCGTCGGTCGATGATGGTGATCTCAACCGGTGCGCGCCGCAACGCTTTGGCTGCATTGAGCCCGGCGAAGCCCGCCCCGATGACGACGACGCGGGGCAGCGAGGTCATTCCTCACCCATTCCGAGCATCCCTGCCAGGGTCTGAAGCGCCTTGGCGCGATGAGACAACATGTTCTTCGTCTCGACACCCATCTCGGAGAGAGTCCTGCCCTCCACCTCGAAGACCGGGTCGTAGCCGAAGCCGCCACTCCCCCTCGGCTTTGTGGTGATGAGGCCGTCTAGCGCTCCCTCTGCCACCAGTGAGGCTCCGTCGGGCATGACCAGGGCGACGACGGTCCGAAACCTGGCCGTTCTGTCCGCCACCCCCTCCATCTCCCCGAGGAGACGCCGCACATTGTCGCTGTAACTCGCATCCGGCCCGGCATAGCGCCCTGTCTCCACTCCGGGCCGCCCCTCCAAAGCGGCCACCTCCAGACCGGTGTCGTCGGCGACGGCAGGCAGGCCCGCCGCCTCCATCACAGCCCTCGCCTTGAGCAGCGCATTCTCCTCCAAAGTGGATCCGGTCTCGTCGACATCGGGCCAGTCGAGGCCCTGGACGATCTCCCCGACCAGACCCACATCTCCCAACACCGCTTCGATCTCCCCGATCTTGTCCTGGTTCTTGGAGGCGACGACGAGACGCGGGATCACTCGGCTACTGCTCGGCGTTGGAGATCATGCAGTTCGGCGATGCCGGACGCGGCGAGATCGAGGAGCTGATCGAGCTCGGCTCGGGTGAAGGGAGCCCGCTCTGCCGTCCCCTGCACTTCGATCAGGAGACCACGTCCGCTCATGACCACGTTCATGTCGACTTCGGCCTCGACGTCCTTGGCATAGTCGAGGTCGAGCATCGCTCTCCCGTCGACGATCCCCACCGACACGGCCGCGACCTCGTCGATGATCGGCGACGAAGCCAGCTGCCCCCTCGCCACCGCGTCCTCGAACGCATAGTGGAGCGCGATCCATCCACCGGTTATCGCTGCCGTCCTCGTCCCCCCGTCGGCTTCGATCACATCGCAGTCGACGACGGCCATCGCCTCCCCCATCGCCTTGAAATCTACGACGGCCCGAAGTGAGCGCCCGATCAGCCGGGAGATCTCCTTGGCCCGGCCCCCAGACACGTGGTCTCGGCGGACCCTCTCCCCTGACGAGCCGGGCAGCATCGCATACTCGGCTGTGATCCATCCTCTCCCCGTGTCCCGCATCCACCGTGGCACCTCGCTCTGAACCGACGCGGTGCACAAGACCCTGGTCCTGCCCATGGAGATCAGCACAGACCCCGGCGTCGAAGTCGTGTACGGAATCTCCAACTTGACGTCACGGAGCTGGTCGTAGGGGCGATCAGACATCGAAGCTCGCCCCGGGCACTGCCACCGACACTGGCTTGTCGAAAGCCGTCTCCGCCTCGCTGACCGATCTGCTCACGTCGAGATATGGAGGGATGTGGGTCAGCACCAGCCTTCGGGCTTGGACCTCACGGGCGATCCGGCCCGCCTCGGCGGAAGTGAGATGGTGGGGGTAGTCGTCTTCGCCCCGCTCCTGATAGGCGGACTCGCTCAGCATCAGGTCGACTCCTCGAGCCATCTCCCGCCAGTTGCCCTTCGGGCCGGTGTCCGCGGTGAAGAAGAGAGAGCGGTTCTCCGCCTCCCATCTCGATCCTACAGTGGGGACCGAGTGGTCCATCTCGGTGAAGGACACCGCGAGGTCGCCGATCTCGACCTCGTCGCCTGTCCACACCGGTCTGAAGTCGAAGGTCTCCCTGAGACGGGATCCTTGACCGCCGTCGAGGAAACCCGAGACCTGGTCCCAGACCGCTTGCGGTGCGTATAGCGGAACCGCCGTCCTCGGTTCCCGGCAGTAGGTCCAGGCGTGAAAAGCCGTGAAGACATCCGAGCAGTGATCCGGATGCTGATGTGAGATCACGACGGCGTCGATCAGGTAGGAGTCGACCGGCAGGCTGACGAAGGTCCCCGGCCCGGCATCGCACCAGACCCTGGTCCCGGATTGTTCGATCACGTAGCCGGAGGCGGGGCGTCCCGGCACCGGGAAAGTCCCCGAGGACCCGACGACCTGGAGCTTCACGGAGCCAGTCTCTCCGTCCGCCAGCCCTCACCTTCCCGCACATAACGCACCCGGTCATGCAACCGGTTTGGCTGCCCTTG
This sequence comes from Acidimicrobiia bacterium, assembly GCA_035462175.1. Classification (GTDB taxonomy): domain Bacteria; phylum Actinomycetota; class Acidimicrobiia; order Spongiisociales; family ZC4RG35; genus JARDZU01. The sequence continues at coordinate 4,048 of DATHUP010000009.1, forward strand.
CCAGAATTCGACGCTGTCCGGGGTGAGTCGCCAGCCGCCCCATGCCCGGGGTCTCGGCACCTTCACCCCGTTGAACTTCGCCTCCAGCTCCCTGTATGCCTCGTGGACCTCCTCCCGCGAAGCCACGACCTGGCTCTGCATCGAAGCATGAGCAGCGACTTGAGCCCCTCGCGGCCTGGTTTCGAAGTAGCGATCGGCGTCGTGGTCGGAAATGAGGGCGACCGATCCTTCGAACCGGACCTGACGATGGAGGGGCACCCAGACGAATGTGGCCGCGGCCACGGGATTCACCCTCAGATCCCAGCTCTTGCTGCTGGCGAGGTTGGTGAAGAACACGATGCCGTCGTGGTCGATCCCTTTCATCAGGACCGCCCGGGCCGAGGGCCTCGCCTCGGCGTCGGCGGTGGCGATTACGAAGGCATTCGGCTCATCGAGGCCCGCATCGAGCACGCCGTCGAACCAGAGCCGGAACTGAGTGATGGGATCGTCTGCCATATCCCGTTCCAACAACCCAATCGCCTCATACTCACGGCGGAGATGCGCCACCTGGTCTTCGATCACGCGGCGGACGATAGCCTCGAACGGATGAGGCGGGACCCGAGCGCGTCCACCGTGACCATGGTCGGTCGGGCGTCGAGACGGCGCTGCCCCCGGTGCGGGGCGAAGGCGTTCGACTCCTACTTCCAACTTCTCGAGCACTGTGATCGATGCGGGCTCCGCTTCGAGCGCGAGCCCGGGTACTGGGTCGGTGCGCTGATCATCAACACCACCGTGGTGTTCGGCGCGTTTCTGCTCGTGTTCATCGGCGGGATGGCCCTGACCTGGCCCGACGTGCCGTGGGTCAACCTCGGTGCCCTGACCATTGCCACCATGGCGATCTTGCCCGTCGTCTTCTACCCGATCTCCAGGACCCTGTGGATGGCCCTTGAGCTGTCCTGGCATCCCCTCGAGGACCACGAGATCGCCGAGGCGGAAGCGGTCATCGGCAACAGGCAATAGGCAGGGGCCCAGGGCCTACAGCCTCTTCGCTATCTCGTCGAGCATGACCTCGGTGGCGCCGCCTCCGATCGAGGCGATCCTCACGTCCCGGTACATCCTCTCCACCGCAGTCTCCGCTATGAAGCCCATGCCACCGTGGAACTGGACACAGTCGTAAAGCACGCGATTCACCATCTCCCCAACGTAGGCCTTCACCTCGGACACCTGGCGCACCGCGTCCTCTCCCTGGTCACTGAGCCAGGCGGCGTGATAGGTCAGCTCCCTTCCCGCATCGATCTCGGCCTGACGGGAGGCGAGACGTTGCCTGATCGCCTGCTTCTGCCACAGGGGGCCGCCGAACGCGACGCGGTGCTTCACATGTTCGATGGTGAGCTCGAGTGCTCGCTGCGCCTCCCCCAGGGCCTGCCCCATGATGGCCAGACGCTCGTTCTGGAAATTGGACATGATGTAGTAGAAGCCGCGGTTCTCCTCGCCGATCAGGTTTCCCTCCGGTAGCCAGAGGTCCTCGAGGACGAGTTCGGCGGTGTCCGATGAGTGCCAGCCCATCTTCTCCAGCGCCCGGCTTGCCTTGAACCCGGGGGTGTCCCTTTCGACTGCGAAGATGGAAATCCCGCGCGACCCCTTGGCGGTGGCGTCGGTCCTGGCCGCGATGAAAACCAGGTCGGCGATGCCTCCGTTGGTGATGAACATCTTGGTGCCGTTGAGGATGTAGCCACCAGCGTCTTTCCGAGCCGTGGTCCTCATCGCAGCCACATCGGAACCGGCGTCGGGCTCGGTGACCCCGATGGCGGTGAGTATCTCGCCACTCGCCATCGCCGGCAACCACCGCGCCTTTTGCTCCTCGCTGCCGAAGTGGGTGAGATAAGGCATCGCCAGGTCGGTGTGCACCAGCACGGTGATGGTGAACCCTCCGTAGGTTGACCTGCCCAACTCCTCGGCGAAGGCAACCGAGGCCAGCGCACCGAGACCAAGCCCCCCGTGCTCCTCGGGGACTCGCAGCCCGAAGAACCCGAGCCGCCCCATGTCGTCGAGCACCTCCCGGGGCACCCCTTCTCTCTCCCATGCCTCGGCCCTGGGCACGATCTCCCGTTCCACGTACTCTCGGACCTGGGCCCGGATCGCCATCAGGTCGTCGTTGAGGTAGATCGACTTCGTGCTCGTCATTCCCTGTCCCTGGACGCCAGCAGTGCCCTGCCGGCGGCACTGTTGTAAGTCAGATTGTGGTCGGCGCAGAATCGTTGGGCTACCCCGGCAAGGGCGGCGATGTCGATCCCGTGTTCGATCCCGAGACCGTCCAGGAGATATAGAACGTCTTCGGTGGCGACGTTGCCAGTGGCCCCGGGTGCGTAGGGGCAACCCCCGAGCCCCCCGGCCGAGGCGTCCATCATGGCGATCCCGCGGCGTAGGGCGGCCATTGTGTTGGCAACTCCTTGCCCGTAGGTGTCGTGGAAGTGGACGCCGACCATCTCGAGCGGGACGCGATCGAGGATGTCGTCGAGCAGACGATCGACGTGGGCCGGAGTTGCCTTGCCGATGGTCTCCCCGAGGAACACGGAGTGAACACCCCACTCCACCAAAGTCTCGGCCAGGTGAGCAACCCAGTCGGGATCCTGCTCGCCTTCGAAAGGGCAATGAGTGGCGGTGGACACGTAGCCGCGAATCACCAGGTGTTCGGGAACCTCGAGCAAGATGCTGCGAATACGGTGCATCGACTCGTCAACGGTGGCATTGATGTTCCGCTCGTTGAACGTATCCGAGGCGGCTGTGAGCACTCCAATGCCGTCGACACCGGCGGCCACGGCTGCCTCCAGGCCTCGGAGGTTGGGAACGAGGCCGAACAAGGTCATCCCCTCCACTCGCTCGACGGCGGAAACGACCTCGGCCCCGTCGGCCATCTGCGGGACGGCCTTCGGGCTGACAAAGGACACCGCGTCGAACGTGCGAACACCTGCCTTGCTCAGATCGTTGATCAACCCGGACTTGGCCGGCGTGGGCAGGAAGGCACCGAGGCTCTGCAGCCCGTCGCGCGAGCTCGACTCGGTGATGGTCACCCGCGACGGAAGATCGCTCACATCGTGACCGTAACGGTGTCGGGTCTTCTAACCGCCCAGCTTGAACTCGGCCAACTGCTCGATCATCTGGACCCGACGTCCGCTTCGTGCCAGACGATTGCCGATCTGACCGTAGGTCTCCCCTTCACCGCGCAGCCTGAGGACGACGCGCTCCACCGGGCGCAGCGGTTGATCGTTTGCGCTTGGGTTTCCCGGCACGCCCTGCTTCAGCTCCACCATCTCCAAGATCCGGTTGACCGTGCCCGGCTTCTTGCGAATCTTCTTTCCGATGTCGGCCGGATTCAATCCCTCACCGTGCAGCCTGACCACAACCCGCTCGATGGGGCGCAAGGTCAGATCGCCTGCAGGCTCAGGCATGAACCGCGTCCTCGTTGTAGGGCTCGATCATGATGCACTCCCCAGGGCACTCCTCGGCTGACTCGATGGTGTCTTCGATGAGGGCGTCGGGGACACGAGCGACACCGCGAGCCCCATCGGGGGCGTCTTCGCCGTCGAACACGACCGTCCGCCCGAAGTGCTTCGACTCCTCTTTCACCACCCAGAGGCCATCGTCCCGCCCGACGAAGACATCCGGGGTGATCTCCTCACAGATGCCGTCACCGGTGCACAAGTCTTGATCGATCCAAACCATCAGCTTGGTCTTGTCGGCCACTTGGATTCACCTCATCTCAGGTACAGCCGTCATTATGACCCTACCCGCGCCTGCTCCGAATCAATAGCGGCCACCGCTCACACGGATTCGAGAACGAACACCCGGATGGTCCGGTGGCGCGCCCATGCGGCGTATCTGGCGTAGCCGGGGTAGACCCGCTTCGCTTGCTCCCAGATCAGCTCCGCTTCGGCCGGGAGCGCAGGCCGGGCGCAGACCTCGACTTCGACCCCACCGTGTGCCACCAGCGCCTCCGCCCTGGTTTCGAGATTGTGTACCCACCCCGGCGTGGCACGCTGACCGAAGCTGGTCCCGATCACGGCGAGGTCTTCGCCCCGAGGAAATCCGAGGAGAGGGACAGTTCGCTCCCTGCCTGACCGGGCTCCAGTCGTCGTCAGCCAGAGAGTGGGGAGACCGCTGATCAGCGACGTTGCCGTCGCCCTTCCGGTGGTGAGACGAACCACGAGACGGTCGGCTGGCGGCAGCAACTTTCGGTTGAGGGCAGATACGACTCGGGTGGAAGCCAAGCCGATGATCCGGCGCTGCACCGCTGTCGGCTTCCGATGCGTGTAGCCGAGGTCGGAGGCGAGTCCCACGGGTGAGACGGTACGCCGGCGCATCGAAGAGGTGACGTTGTGCCCTACCCGACCCGAGGCGAGACGCGGACGATTGAGCATGAAGGAGGTACGCATGTACCAGGTCGTTTCTGAGCATCGGACGGAGCAGCCCACCCTCGTCCTGCGCGGCAAGGTCGCCGCCGCCGAGATCCCCCTCTTCCTTGGCAAGGCCTACACGGAGGTCGCCGAGCACATCGGCTGGTCCGGCCTCGACTTCGCCGGGCCACCTTTTGCCCGCTATCGGCCCCTCGACGGGGACTCCAGTGAATTCGAGATCGAGGCAGGGTTCCCCGTCGACCGGCCCGTCGACGGAGTCGGCGATGTCGTTGCCTCCGCCCTCCCCGAAGGGGACGTGGCGGTCGTGACATACATCGGTCCCTATGCCGAGATGAAGCCGGCCTATGACGCAATCGCGGCGTGGATCAGGGGGCACGGCGGTGAGGCGGAAGGCCCTGCTTGGGAGGTCTACTTCTCCGATGCCGACGTGGAACCCGACCCGAGCACCTGGCGTACCGACATAGTCCAGCCCTACCGGATCGAATAGGGGCTTCCTAGCATCGCCGGGTGGCGATGAGTGAGCACGGGTTGGTCCTGGTCACGTGTGGCGAGGTGAGTGAGGCTCGCCGGATCGCACGACGTCTGGTCGAAGCGCGTCTCGCCGCCGGGGTCCAGATCCTGCCTATCGAAAGCATCTACATCTGGCAGGGCGATGTCGTCGAGGACAGCGAATGGCTCCTCATCGTCAAGACCAGGACCGATCGGTTCGCGGCGATAGAGACGGAGGTGATCGAGATGCATTCATATCAGGTGCCTCCGGTGGTGATGATCGAGATGGCCGCGGCGAGTCAGCCCTACCTCGAGTGGATCGACCAGACACTTGGCCGCTTCGAGATTTGACATATTCCCATATGGGCATATGATCGCACCTCCCATGGCGCGTGCCCCGACCACAGCCGATGCCTTCAATGCGATCGCCGAGCCCCGCCGGCGTCACCTGCTCATGTTGCTCAAGGAGAGTGAGCTTCCGGTTGGCGAGCTGGCCGCGTCGTTAGGGCTGCCACAGCCGGCAACTTCCAAACATCTCCGTGTCCTCCGTGAGGTCGGGCTGGTGTACGTCCGCCGGGCGGGCAAGCAGCGTTTGTACGGCCTCGATGCCCGTGGGCTGCGGCCGATCCACGAGTGGACCGGCGGCTTCGAGCGGTTCTGGTCCGAGTCTCTCGACCGTCTCAACGAGTACGTCCAGGAACTGCGACGAGAGGAGCAATCCAATGGAAGCTGACATGAACAGCGAATCGATCTCCGAGCGTGAGATCGTGGTCACACGGTCTATCGAGGGACCGCAGCGCCTGGTCTTTGCGGCCTACACCGACATACGTCACCTATCCAATTGGTGGGGACCGGAGGGGTTCACCACCACAACCCACTCCTTCGAGTTCCGCCCCGGGGGAGTATGGGACTTCACCATGCACGGGCCGGACGGGACCGACTATCCGAATTGGATCGAGTGGCTGGAGATCTCCCCACCGGAACGGATCGTGCTCCTGCATGGCTCGCACTCCGACGACCCCGAAGCCTTCACCTCGACGGTGACCATCACGGAACGGGGCAGGGTGAGCGAGGTCACCCTCCGCTCGGTGTTCAACACCAGGTCACAGCGGGACGAGGTGGTGGAGAAGTACCACGCCATCGAAGGCGCCGAGCAGACCCTGGGTCGGCTGGCCAACCACGTGTCGGCTCTTCTCGAACCGACGACCGAGAGTTGAACATGGCCAAGGTGTTTTTCAGCGTGACGATGTCTCTCGACGGTTTCATCGCCCCTGAGGGCATGGACCTGGACCACGCCGACGACCCTGGGTATAAGAACTGGATGAGCCTCTGGATGCAGCTGCAGCAATGGGTGCACAAGCAGGAGTTCTTCCGTCAGAGCCTCGGGCTCGGAGACGACGGCGAGAGGGGCCGGGACAACGAGATCGTCGAGGAGACGTTCAACCGCACCGGGGTCAGCATCATGGGGAAGCGGATGTTTGACGGAGGTGAGCGGTACTGGCCCGAAGAAGCCCCGTTTCATACTCCCGTGTTCGTGCTCACCCAACACGAGCGTGAGCCATGGGAACGCCCGGGCGGCACCACCTTCTACTTCGTCAACGACGGCATCGAAAGCGCCTTGGCACGAGCCCACCAGTCAGCCGACGACAGGGACATCCGGATTGCCGGCGGCGCCGACGCCATCGTCCAATACCTCAACGCCGGTCTGGTCGACGAGTTCTCCATCGCTCTGGCGCCGGTCCTCCTCGGAGCCGGGACCCACCTGTTCGATGGGGTCGACCGGAGCCGGGTCGCCATCGAGATCGCAGAAGCCATCCACTCGCCGCTGGTCACCCATCTTCGCTACGTGGTTCGCCCCCACTGAATCCCCCTCTTCTCGATATGCGGCGCCGTGGTCTTGGCGATGTGGCTTGCCGGCCGTCGTAGACGATCTCGGTCAGGAAGAGCCGGGTTTCGTCTGCTCCACCAACTCTGTTTTGTCAGCTGGCGTGCGTGGAGGTGCGGGGAGTCGAACCTTGCCCCGATCCTATTAGTCAGTCCCGGGGCGTCTCAAACTGTCCGGTATTATGGGCTTTTCTACCCTCCCCGGTCCTCCCTTCGTCCGTCTAGCATCAGCCGATTCTGGGCAATTATGCGACGTGGGGTAGAAGTCTGGGTAGAAGAAGATTGGGTGCTCATCGGATTGGGGTGGCGGGTCTTCTGAAGACTGACTTCTTACGTCCTGGCTGATGCTCTCGGATGTCTGCTGATGCCATCCAGGTAGCTCTACCTGGGGAATCGCCGGCGCCGCATCCCGTCTGATTCCCTCTCGATCCGGGCGCTGACACGGCTCTCGTGTCCTGAGTGTGTCCTTAGCCGTCACGCCCACCCGGGATGACACGCCCACCCGGGATGACGGCGGCTGCAAATGACCGGGACCCCAGCGTTCCGACGGGCCCACACCCTTACGGCTGGCTACGCCCTGAGGTCGTGTGATTCGAACTCAAGGATCCCGGGTGTCGCTGGGTGTCGCACATGCGCCCCGACCAGGGCAAACGCCACCCTGCTTGATCGGACGGTAACGAACCGTACCCGACTGTTATGCGGTGTTTGTGATCACGGCGTGACCACGACACGCGTGTGCGCGGCCAGAAGCTCCCCTGTGTCAACCCGCTATGCAAGTAGGCGAGCTCGATGACGATCTAGTGGATGGTGGAGGTTGTCCACCCGGTTGGTAACGCCGGGTCGGCTCCGCGCGGCCATCGGCACAGGTGTCGTAGATCTTGAGAGACGCTGCTTCTGGCCTCCATTGCTCTCAGTCAAGCCAAGAGCCGTCTGACAGTCTCCATCGCCTCGGCCGCACTGACCGACGGATGAGCCGCGGAGGATGGCACCGGGCTCAGTTCGAGCCCAAGACCTCCTCGATCCAGCCCATGCCGGCGATCGTCGTTGGAAACCCGGAGGTCGTCACGGCGATGAGGGCAACATGGCGAACCTGGTCGGGTGTGGCATCGGCGTCTAGTGCCTTTCGGGCATTGGAGCGGACCGCACCCTCAGCCATTGCTCCCACCGCGATACCGAGCTTCACAAGACGCTGGGTGCGTTTCGTCGAGTGGACCCGCGGCCTCGGTGGCGGCGCCAAGCCCGTCGAGTGCCGCGGCCACTTGCGGATAGCGTTGGCGGAATCGCAAGTACACTTCTGGCAGGTACTCGAGGGGCTCTTCCATCCGCCGCTCCTCTTGGGAAATAGTCTCGGGCCTGGAAACGTAGTCCCCGCCGCTTTTCCCGTTCAGACTCCCACGGGGACGCCCCGGCAACTCGAGCACGAGCCGCCGACCACGGCCATGATCCGCGCGTCGTCGATCAGGCCACCGATGCGACTGAGCATGGCGGCCGGCGCCAGCGGCCCCCCGCACGACCGGCAGGTCACAAGATCGCTTCCGAACAGGCGCATCCGCCCCTCACGGAGACGCCTGACATCGACGACCGGACGGATCTGGATGGCTCCCTGCCCCACCTCCGGGCACCGGCGCATACAAAGCCCACAGGCGACACAGCGGGAGGCATCAAAGGTGATCGAGCGCCGTCCAGCCTGATCCCCCCCGACCAAGGCGCCGGTGGGACAGGCGGCGGCGCAGGTGGCGCAACCCGTGCAGGCAGTGGGGTCGATCTCGACCAGGCCGAGCGGACTGTCGGGATGGGTGAATAGCAGATCGTCGGTCCCGGTGGTCTCGGCGACGGCTGCAAGGACGCCGGCGGCCCCCAGCGGGCCGAATGGATCGAGCGGAGCCGCTGCCGCCACGGGGTCGAGCGGCGCGCCGGTCTCAGGATTCGTGACGATTCGGAAGGGCGACTGGCCGGCGGCGGCAAGGAACTCGCGGCACCACTGCACCCGCTCCAAGACCAGATCGTCATGGGCCAGCGGGCATCCGCCCGCTGCGCAGGGACGCGCGGCGACCGAGCCCGCCCCCAACAACAACGGGGCCAGCAGCCACGCCGGAGCGAGCATGCCGGTGCACGGCACCGTCACCGGATACCACCCGGGCGCAATCTCCGCTCGGTCGGATCGCCGACACCGATACACGATCCCCCGCGGTCCGGTCGGCCCGATCGAGGGATCGAGGAGGGCCGGCACCTGGGCCTCGACCTGGGCGGGGGTGGCAGCGGGGTTCTCGACGGCACCGGTGGGGCAGGCGGTTACACAGCGTCCGCACGGCTCGCAGTTGGAACGGTCGTGTCGCACCCGACCTCCGACCAATGTGATGGCACCACGGGGACATACCTCCACGCAGGCGTGGCAGCCACGAGCAGCTGCGCACCGGGACTCATCGATCGCCGGAGCGGCCTGGTACTCGGGGATCGAGAAGGTGAGAAGCGCCCGGCGGCTGGCGTGACCAGGGAAAGAAAGCTTCGTCTGCTCCGGTCGACTACCGGTGAACGCCTCGGCGCGCGCCGTCGCCGCGGCCAGGATCAGCTCGAGCCGCTCGCTCTCTCCGCCTGCATCGTCGAGGTCGACGATCTCGATGCCCAGGGGGTCGAGACCAGCCCGCCGGACCTCCCGCTGGACATCGCCGACCGAATACCGGCCACGGCACAGCCCGAGGACGAGCCGATCCGCTCCGGCCGCCAGCTCCCGGATAGGCTCGGGGCGCGCGCACAAGCCTGACACGGCGCGCGGAGGGCTCGATTCCTCGCCGCAGGGAGAGCCATCCGCGCACACAAGGACGACGGTCGTCATCGCCGGGCTGCCTGGAATCGTGTGCCGGCGAGGATGGTGATGATTTCGTGATCATGGCGCACGAAGGCGTCGGTGGCGTCAACGAGCGCCAGGAAGAAGGCCGACGACGAGGCATCGCGGAGCCGGTGTGCGAACAGCGGAAACCAGCGGGCGAGGTGGCGGTCGAGAAACGACCACTCGGCCCTGATCACCTCAACCACGTCCCCGAGGGCACCCTCTTCCCAAGCGTGTGCTTCCCGGTGACAGAGGACCGCCATGGCCTCGAGCTCAGTGGCCGCGTGATCGGAGGTGTGCGTCACATGGGGTGCGGGCGCCAGGCCCAGCTGGCGATAATGCCGCTCGAGCTCCACGACGACCAGCGCCGCTCTCGGCCCCGGCGGCGCCGAGTACTCGGACTCCAGGGCCGGACAGAGACCACCCGCGCCCGGGATGAACAGCCGGATGTAGTCGGCCTCCAGCTCTTCCAGCGGCGGGAGATCCTCGAGCGTTGCAGTGAACGCCCTCCACGAGACGGCGAAGGCGAAATCATCGACCCCCAATCCATCAAGCATGTCCGCCGCCGCCAGGACAGCTTCGACCCGATCGGCGTCAGGAGGCAGCATTGCCCCACCGAAGAATCGGTAGAGGCCCTGGCGGAGACGAGCCATCTCTCCACAGGCCCGATCTTCGGTAGTCATCGTTTCCGTCGATCGGGGAGGAGCTCGTAGACCACCGCAGAGAGGAACACAACCAACACGCCGAGCACGAACAATGCGGGGGCGAACTGCATCCGCGGGTTGCTGTTCTCCACAGCCGTCGCTCCCCATGGGGCGGCGAGGAAGAAGAAGCTCACCACCATCAGGGCCATCCCAACCAGGATCATCACCACAGTGATCGTCCTACGCACCGGTCTCCACCTCCAGTCGGTCGTCGTCACGGAGTTCCATGATCGGAAACGCCTTGGCGAACAAACCCATCAGCAGCGCCCCCAACGCGAACAGTCCGAGCACGACGCCGATCTCCACCAAAGTGGGCGAGTAGATGCCGGGCTCGTATGGGAGCAGCGAGCCCTTGGTGAGCGAGGGCACAACTATGAGGAACCGCTTGCCGATGGCCGCCAGGTTGACCGCCACCCCACACGCCACCAGCAGCCCGACGCTCCACTTCCTGCTGATCGCCTGCCACACCAGGGCGACAACTGGGAGGACGAGCAGGATCACCGAGGACCAGTAGACCCAGGCGTAGTCGCCGCTGAGGATGGCGTCGGACACGCGACGCTCGTGCTCGCCGCCCGTGTAGGTGGCGGTGAGCAGCTCCACCACCATGAAATACAGGTAGACGAGGAGCAGCACCATGATGAATCGCCCCAGAGTTGCGAACACCTCGCCATTCAGACGGGACTCCTGGCCCAGCGTCCGACGCACGACCGCCGCCAGCACCACGAGAAGCCCGATGCCGGAGGCACCTGCCAGCACAACGAACGCCGGGGCCTGGAGGGCGCTGTACCAGCCAGGTCGCCCCACCTGGAGCCCGAACACGAACCCCAGCGTGGAGTGGGCAGTTATCAGCAGCGGGATGATGGCAATGGCCAACCAGAAACTCGACCGACGGTGTCGCTCCTGCTCTGCCCTGGTGTCCTGGTACCCGGCGGCCCACCCCCGGTGCAGCCATTGGAGTCGGCTCGGCACCCGGGCCAGGCGGGCGGCATCGCGGCGACCGTCCAGGTACAGGTAGACCAGGCTGGCAAAGAGGTAACCGGAGATGACGAGGGTGAACGTGCCGAAGAAAGGCGACTGGGGCCGGGCGTAGCGGAAGAGGTTCACGATTCCGCGCAACGGCTGGCCGAGGTCGGCCATGGTCGACAGCGCCGCCAGCACCAGCGATACGACGGTGAGGACCTCGGCCATCCGAGCTACCGGCTTGAGCCGCTCGAGGTTGAGAAGTCGGATGAGGGCGGCCACTGTGATGCCAGCGAAGCTGACTCCGACGAAATAGACGTCGAAGGAGATATAGAGCGCCCACGGCGCCCCGCCCATGGCCCCCGGGTCACGCATCCCGGTGACCACCAAGCCCTCAGACGCCTGGCGAGCGTATTGCCAGACGCCAAACGCCACTACGAGGCCGGTAGCCGCGATGAAGATCAGCCACGGCCGGGTAACGCGTCCGACGCCGAGCGGGAACCTCGAGACCTTCTCCGAAGTGCTCATGCCTTTACCTCCGTGTCGACCCGCTCGATCTCCCGAGACTCGGTGGTGGGCGGGTTCCCACCCACGTAGATGACCGATGGCTCGGCGCCGGTCTCCTCGAGGAGGCGGAAGTGCTCTCGGTTCTGGTGGTATTGGCTCACCTCTGAGTGTGAGTCGTCGAGGTCACCGAAGACCAGCGCCCGGACCGGGCAGGTGGTGACGCAGGCCGGGTCGAGACCCTTCTCCACCCTCTGAACGCAGAATGTGCACTTCTCGACCACCCCTTTGAAGTGACCTCCGCCGGCGGTGAGCCGCTCCTCCTCACCGTGGACGATCTGGAGGTCAGGGTTCCTCCACGGCGGCACCGCGCCGTCGGTCGCCGGCCCCTCGTCGGAGTCGGTCCAGTCGAGGTAGTAATTCTCCTTCGGGTCCTTCCAGTTGAAGGAGTTCACCCCGTATGGACAGGCCACGACGCAATACCTGCAGCCGATACAGCGCTCGAAGTCGGTGAGGACGATCCCGTCGTCGCGCCTGAATCGCGCTCCCACCGGGCAAACCTTGACGCACGGAGGGTTCTCGCAGTGCTGGCATGGTCTGGGGAGGAATGTGATCTTCGTGTCGGGGTACTCCCCCTCCTCGAAGCGGAATACGTACATCCAGAACGAAGCCTGCGGCGTGTTGTTCTCAATCTTGCACGCCTCCATGCACGCCCGGCACCCGATACACCGGTCGAGGTCGATCACCATCCCGAAATGGGCCATCAGCTCCCACCCCCTGTCCGGGAGACCTTCACCTTCACATGCGAGAACCAACCCGAACTGATGTCCCACATCCCGTCCCCGTAGAAGTACAGGGCATTCACAGTCGGCTGGTCGACTCGGGCTGCGTGGTGCGTCAGCGAGACCGTGTCGGGACGGATCCCGTTGCTCGTCCTCAACACGGTGCGGACCTGGCGTGTGTCGCCCGTAACCGGGTGGTGTGACTCCACCAAGACCTCGTCGCCGTCCTCGAGACCCCGCCGCCTCGCCTCAGCGGCGTTCATCACGAGCGGGTTCTCCGGCGCTAGCTCAGCCAGTAGCGGCAGCTCGAGAGAGCGTGTCTGCTTGAGCTCCATCCGCTTGTGGTCCATCATGTACAGGTCGTATTCCTGTGGCGACGCCTCGATGGGCGGCGTCGTCCAGGTGGGGTAGGCGGTGTAGCGCTCCGAGAGATCCTCCGGCACGTTCGCCTCTCGCATCAAGGCTCCGATCCCCGGGAAGATGTCCAAGTAGAAGTGAGCCCTGACACCGCCGAAGGGCTGCTCCCCGGAGTTGAGGAAGAGCTCCTCCGCCGGCACCTCCTTTGAGGCGACGCCGACCCGCTGGAGCTCATCCAGGCCCATCTCGAACTTCGAATGCGCCCACGCATCGAGAATCGTCTCCGGCGTGGGCTTCTTGTCGAGCGGAAGGAGGTAGGGCTCCACGATCTCCAGGTGCTCGTTGAGCTTGGCGACGAAACCGCCCTCTCCCCCGAGCTTCCCCATCCGCTCGCAGAGGTCGGTCAGAATCTCGATCTCGCTGCGGGACTCGCCGAGTGGTTTCATGACCGGCGCCCGCACGCTGTTTCCCTTCGAGTACAGCGTGCTAGCTCCCAGCGGGCCCTCCCACTTGTCGAGCGTGCCGCAGGGCAGAATCACGTCGGCGGCGTGGTCGGCAGTAGCGCTCAGGTAGGGCGTGATCATGGCCACGAACCCGAATCGGGCCCACGCGTCGAGGGCCCTGTCGACGGGACGGTTACTCAGCACGCCGTTGACGTATGACGCCACCACCGCCATGTCGTCGGGCTTGTAGGTCAGCCCGTATCGCTCCGGGTCGTTCACCGTCACCGGGAACATGAGGTAGCCGGATGAACCCAACGGGAACCAGGCGGAGGCACCGAGGTCAAGCCGCGTCGGCTGCGCGTTTGCCGCGGCCTCCAGCCACGATGCGTGGGCGTCTGTGGGATCCTGCACTTTCTTATTGGCGAGATGGGCGCTTCCCGCGGCATCGATGGCGCCGAGGATCATGAAAGCGAGAAGGATCGCCCGGCTGGTCTGCAAACCGCTATGGAACTTCACCGACGTCCCGTGGAGGCCAAACGCCACCGGGCGAAGCGGCACCTCTACTCCATCGACCAACGTCGTGCTGCCGATTGCAGCGTTCTCCCCGAGATCGAGCGCGATCCTCTGAATCTGCTCGGCGGGGACTCCGCACACCTCCGATGCCCACTCCGGCGTGTACTGCTCGACATGGTCCTTGAGCACCTGGAGGGCCGGCTTCACATCCTGTCCGTCGACCTCGAAGACACCGAAGAGGGCCGGATCGACGTCACCGGATGCGGGAAGAGCCGCCCCTGTTGATTCGTCCCATACGAGATCGGCCCCGTCGGCCTTCAGGATGGATCCGTCGTCGGCGACAAGGGCTGCCGCGTTGGTGTGGGAACTCAGGAATGCCTCGTCGACGTATCCCTCCGAGAGGAGGACCCTGATCACGGCGAGCCAGAAGGCCATGTCGGTGCCGGGCTTTATGGGTACCCACTCGTCGGCGAGATGCGCAACCGACCGGGCGTGGGGGTTGATGGCCACCACCTTCATGCCGCGGGCCTGGGCGTTCAGGACCTCTCGCGGCATGGTGATCTGGCACAGCTCGGGGCCGCCGGCTTGGGTCAGGTTCCAATAGCAGATGAGGTAATTGCACCGTCTCAAGTCGGGGGTGATGACCGTCCGGACCCCCCACGTCGTGCGGACCGCGTCCTGGCATGGCCCTGAGCAATCGTGGCCTCTGCGCCCGTAAGAGGTCAGGCCGGTCGCCTGGGGAAACGCCATTTCGTAGATCGGCGCGACCTTCGACCGTCCGATGACCCAGGCCGCCAACAACGGGTCTTTGGCCTGGGCGTTCGTGATCCGCTCAGCTGTGAGGCCGATGACCTCGTCCCAGGTCGCCCGCCGCCATTCCCCCGCGACGCCCTTCTCATTGGTGCGTATCAGAGGCGTCGTGATCCGGTTTGGGTCGTAGAGCGCTGAGATCTGTGCTTGGCCCTTTGGACATAGGCGACCGAGATTCCTCGGGTTGTCGGGATTGCCCTCGAGCTTGACCACGCGGCCGTCGATGCGACGAGCGATGATCCCGCATTCCTGCTTACCGATCCAGCAGGTCGTGTTGACGGAGTCCTCGACGAATGAGGCCTCGGCCCCGGACGCCATCGGGATCAGCGTCTCGGGGGCGCCGAAAAGGAATTGTCGACCAAGGAGAGCCGCACCTCCAACGACCGCCGATCCTTCCAAGAACTTGCGTCGTGTGATGGGACCCATGACCATCGCCTCCGGAGGGGTGCCGATCCCGATGATCAGCGTCCTGCAATGAAAGCAAGCGGACTTGGCCCCTCCCCTCTAGGGCCATTAGTCCCCTTTGTTGGAGGAAGCTACGAAACGAGGGCACTTGTCGGGGAAGGCCGGCGCCCGCCCTGCATCACTGCCACACACCGAAGTGACGCCATTTCAGGCGACCTCGACGACCACCGTGCCCAGAGCGCGACCCTCACCGACTGTCGGCGGAGCCGACCTGGATCCAGCCTCGGCCGTGGAAGGGCGGAACGAGTTGGAACGCGTGATGATGGCCATGGCACAGCTATCCGCACGGACCAGGAGCTTCTCCCCTTGAGCGCCTATGAAAGGTTGGACCATCAGACGATCGGTGTTGTCCTCGGAATAAGGGCAGCTCTGGTCCGCTCGCTTCATTATCGGGCTAGACGCAGACTCGTCAAAGCATCGGCTGGACTGCCTGATCGACAGAGGGCGCCATCCGGACACATTGAGAACGCAGGCGCGCCGAAAGAGGCCAACAATCCTGCCGACCGCCTCGAGCTTCCACAATCAGAGAGGCCCGAGACCCAGACATGGAGCGCCGACGAGCTGGCACGCTTCCTCTCCCACGTCGAATCACATCGCCTGTACGCCGCCTTTGTGGTCCTCTGCTCCACTGGGATGCGTCGCAGCGAACTACTGGAGCTCAGGTGGCGCAACATCGACCTCGATGCCGGGACTGCGGCGATCGTGGACACTGTGGTGATGGAGGCAAACCGTCCCAAGTTGAGGCTGGGCACGACCAAGTCTCGGCGGTCCAGACGGGTGATCGCCTTCGATGCGGCCACGGTCACTGTCCTGCGCGAACACAAGGCCCGTCAGAGCGGCGAGCGCCTCCGCGCTGGCGAGGCGTGGGAGGATCTCGACCTTGTCTTCAGTACGGCGCTTGGCGGGGTCGTCTCGCCCAACATGTTCACCAGGTGGATGAAGAAGCTCGCTGTGGAGGCAGAGGTACGGCCGCTGACACCACACCCAGCCGGACGGCACACCTGGGCGACACTGGCCCTCTCGTCGGGGGAGATCCATCCCAAGGTCGTCCAGGAGCGGCTTGGTCACTCCTCGATCTCAATCACCCTCGATCGCTTCTCCCACGTCGTCGAGGGAATGGACCGGGAGGCGGCCGAGATCGTGGCGAGGATGATCAAGGGCTCTGGGTAGAAGAATGGTAGAAGTCGGTAACTGACCGCACACCTGTTCGCCCGATGACAACCCTCTGACCTGGACTTTCTCGAGCCAGCCGGCGTGTATATGTTGTGGAGGTGCGGGGAGTCGAACCCCGGTCCGTTGAGCCCTCAGCGAAGGCATCTCCGAGCGCAGTCGTCAGCGAGCTTCGGTCGTAGGGACTCTGACGACGAGTTTCCCTGCGCCTATCCGGGATTGGCTTGACCCCACGGTCCCGAAACCCCGTGCGGAGCATCCCGCTTTGCGGCGCCCGATCCCTACCGTGCGGGAGTCGGTCGGGCGGACGGGCTGCTTATTTAGGCAGCCAGTGCGAAGTTATCTTCGGCACTTATTGGTTTTTCCGGTTTGTTGACGGGGCCCCGGAGACCCCGGCTCGCTTCCTACGCCTCAACACTCAACGTCGAAACCGTTTCACCCCCGAGGGGTTAGTCAACAGGTTAACGGTCTTGGCGTCGTGTCTCATCCGGCATTCTTCATGCAACGCGTCACGTATATGTGACGCCCTGCATTAGGAACGCGGTTTTCGCGCCCTGGCGGCGGCTCTCTCCATCTCCCGCTCGTGGTCGCGCTCTTTGATGGATTGGCGCTTGTCGTAGGTGGTCTTGCCCTTGGCCAGACCAAGTTCCACCTTTGCCTTGCCCTCCTTGAAGTAGACCTGGAGGGGAATGAGGGTGAGACCCTTCTCGGCGATGTGGCCCCCGATACGGTCGATCTCGCGACGATGGAGAAGCAGCTTCCTCTCCCGCTCCGGTTCGTGACCACCCTCTCGGGCGAACTCGTAGGGCGCGATGTAGGCGCCGACCAGATATGCCTCGCCGTCCCTCACCAAGGCATACGAGTCCTTCAGATCGATACGCCCCTCGCGTAGGGATTTGACCTCCGACCCGACCAGTGCGAGTCCCGCTTCCACCGTCTCGACGACCGTGTAGTTGCGCCGGGCCCGGCGGTTGCTGGCGACGACCTTTACCCGCTCGGCTTGCCCGGCGCGGGCCATCAGGCCGCTCCGGTCGGGATGTCCTCGCCGGTGCCGTCGGCCTCGCGCAGATATCGGCTCAGGCCGAGGAGAGACCCGATGACACCCGCCGCCGCCCCAAACAGGATGAACAGCAAACCCCAGCGGAAGAAGAAGTCGGTTCCCACGTCGAGACGGAACAGGGCAAACCCTTCGCTCGCCCTGGCAAGGCGCGTTGACCCCAGCCACACCGTGAACACGGCCAGGGCAGCGCCGACCATGCCTTCGATCAGTCCCTCGAGGAGGAAGGGGATCCTGATGTACCAGTTGGAGGCGCCGACCAGCTTCATGATCTCCACCTCGTCGCGTCTGGCGTAGATGGCGAGCCGGATCGTGTTGGCGATCAACACCACGGCGGACAGGCCCAGGATGACGGCCATCCCGATGCCGAGGACGTTGAGGACGCTGGAGAGATTCTGCAACTGCTCGATCTGCTCCGCTGCCGTGTCGACACGACGCACAACCTGCTGTTGCTGCTCCAGCTTGAACTTGGCCGACTGATGCAGCTCGATTGCGACCAGCTCGATCCGGATGGAAGCGGGGAGGATGGTGGGGTCGATGGCGAGCAGCTCGTCCTGGCCGGCGAAGATCTCCTGGTACTCGACCCAGGCCTGGGTCTTGTCCACGTAGAAGGCACCGTCCGGCTGCTTGACCTCCTCCCAGCTGAGAACCTCCTGGAGCAATGCCTGATGCGCCCCGGCAGGAACTCCGCTCGCGCCCTCGTCCTTGAGGAAGGCGATCACGTGCACACCCTCCTGCCAGGCGAGTGTGTTGAGACGGAGGACTTCGTTCACGACCAGGGCCCCAAATGCGAGGCTGAGGGAGATGAACACGGCCAGGATCGCCCCGGCCACCACCAGGAAGTTCCGCTTGAGGTTGACCAGCGCCTCGCGCAGAAGGAAGAAGAACCGGCTCATTCCTCGCCTTGCTCGTAGCGACCGGAGTGCTGGTCCCGCATCACGAGACCCTTCTCCAGGGCGACGACACGTCGCTGCATGGCGTCGACGATGGCGAAGTCGTGGGTCGCCATCACGATGGTGGTCCCGGTCCGGTTGATCCGGTCGAGGAGTTTCATGATCCCTACCGAGGTCTTGGGGTCGAGGTTCCCGGTGGGCTCGTCGCAGAGCATGATCGGGGGCCTGTTCACGAAGGCTCGGGCCACCGACACCCTCTGCTGCTCACCACCCGACAATTGACGGGGGTAACGGCCGCCCTTGTCGGCCAATCCGACCAGATCGAGGACTTGGTCCACTTGAGGCCCGATCACCGAGCGGGGGCGCCCCAGGACCTCGAGGGCGAAAGAGACGTTCTCACCGACGGTCTTGTTCGGGAGCAGCTTGTAGTCCTGGAACACCGTTCCCACCGACCGTCTGAGATATGGGATCTTCCACTTGGGCAACGTTGTGATGTCCTTGCCCGCCACCCAGATCTTTCCCCGGGTCACACCCTCGTCTCTGAGCATGAGGCGGATCAACGTGGATTTACCCGACCCGGAGGGACCGACGAGGAAGACAAACTCGCCTTTTTGGATGTCGAGGGACACGTCGTGGGCGGCAACAGTCCCGCCCTCGTAGACCTTGGTTACATGCTCGAGACGAATCATGGGGGTAAAACGAGTGTCGCAGGCTTCACTGGCTCATCTGCGGACCTCGAGGACGGTAACGGCCTCGAGCCGGTTACGCGGAATCTGATCCAGCCTCGTGGCTGGCCCGTCTCCACCTGAGATAGGCCTCGACGAAACCCATGAGATCGCCGTCGAGCACCCCCTGGACGTTCCCCACTTCGTGGTCGGTGCGGAGATCCTTGACCATCTGATACGGCTGGAGCACGTAGGATCGGATCTGACGGCCCCAGGCCGCCTCCCCCTGCTCGCCGCGAATCTCGTCGAGATGGGCGAGTCTCTCCTGGCGGGCCCGGTCGGCGAGACGGGACTGGAGGATCGCCATCGCCTTGGCCTTGTTCTGCAACTGCGATCGCTCGTTCTGGCACTGAACCACGATCCCGGTGGGAAGATGAGTTATCCGCACCGCCGAGTCGGTGGTGTTGACGTGCTGGCCCCCCGCGCCCTGGGAGCGATAGGTGTCGATGCGAAGATCGTCCTCGTCGATCTCCACCTTGGCCTGCTCGCCCAGGTAGGGCACGACATCGACGCCGGCGAAGGAGGTTTGGCGGCGTGCGTTCGAGTCGAACGGGCTGATCCGAACCAGACGGTGGACTCCCCGCTCCGACTCGAGGGTTCCATAAGCACGGTCGCCTTTGACGGTGAACGTGGCCGATTTGATGCCCGCCTCCTCGCCTTCGGTCACCTCCTCGACCGTGTAGCTGAAGCCCGCATCGCTGAGGAACCGCTGATACATCCGGGCCATCATCTCGGCCCAGTCCTGTGCGTCCACCCCCCCGGCCCCGGCATGGACGCTGAGGATGGCATCGGACTCGTCGTACTCGTCGAAGAACAACGACTCGAGCTCGAGGGCGTCGAGCTGGCCGGAGACGTCGCTGAGCTCGGCGATAGCCTCTCGCCGTGACTCGGGATCACCGGCTTCGTCCGCCATCTCGAGGAGGACCTCCGCATCGTCGATCTTCGAGGTGAGGCTGCGCACCATCTCGAAGAGTCCCTCGTACCGGGCGAGACGCTGACTCACGTTGCGCGCCTCGTCCTGGTCGTCCCACAGATCGGGGGCGGACGCTCGCTCTCTGAGCGCGTCCAACTCTCTCTCCTTGGCCTCCATGTCGAGAAAGCCGCGCGCATCGACCAGTCGCTGCCGCAACTCGGCCAGGGTCAATTTGGGATCCGTGATTTCGAGGCTCATACGTAGGACGTAAAACGTAGAACGTAAAACGGTGGCATGGAGCTGCCCTCAGGCAGCGCCATGGCACCTCTTGTACTTCTTACCGCTTCCGCACGGGCAGGGGTCGTTGCGGCCGATCTTGTCCGATACGGCCTGCTTGGCGGGTTTGCCCCCGGTGGGGTTGGCCTCCACCCGCTGCGGCTCGGTCTTGGGTTGGGCCAGCTCGACCCGGAACAGATAGCGGACCGCGTCCCGTTTCACCGACTCGACCAGTTCGGCGAACATGTCGTAGGCCTCGCGCTGGTACTCCGTGAGAGGGTCTCTCTGTCCCATCGCCCGCAGCCCGATCCCGGCGCGCAGATAGTCCATCTCGGAGAGATGCTCGCGCCACTTGTTGTCGATCACCGAGAGCATGACCGATCGCTCCACCTGGCGGAGCACTTCGGACCCGAGCTCGGTCTCGCGCTTGGCGTAGGCGTCGAGCGCCTCTTCGACAACGTGGTCCACGACGTCGTCGACACCGCCGGTCTGTTTCGAAGGGTCGATCTCGGTCGGGTATACCTGGCTGAGCTCCCGCTGCAGGGCCTCCCAATCCCAGTCCGAACGCGGGACATCCGAAGAGATCTCGCCCTCGACAACGTCGGTCACCACCGTCTCGATCCACTCCCCGACGAGGTCGTCGCCGGCGGTTCCCTCCAGGATCGAGCGACGCCAGGTATAGATGACCTCGCGCTGGCGATTCATCACCTCGTCGTACTTGAGGACGTTCTTGCGTATCTCGAAGTTCTGCGACTCCACCTGGCGCTGGGCACGCTCGATCGCCTTGGAGACCATGTTTGCCTCGATCGGCTGGTCCTCGGGAAGTCGGAGCCGGTCCATGATCCCGGTGACCCACTCCCCCTGGAACCGGCGCATCAGGTCGTCTTCGAGCGATAGGTAGAAACGCGACTCGCCTGGATCGCCCTGGCGTCCGGACCGGCCGCGAAGCTGGTTGTCGATGCGACGCGACTCGTGACGTTCGGTGCCAACCACATAGAGACCGCCCGCGTCGATGACCAGCTGCTTGTCCGGGGCGATCTGGCTCTCGAACTCCTCGGTGAGCTTCGACTCGAGATCTGCGTAAGACGGATCGTCGGGGGTGATCCCCCTTCGCTTCAGCTCGGTGCGAGCCATGCCGTCCGGATTGCCGCCGAGCATGATGTCCACACCGCGCCCGGCCATGTTGGTTGCCACCGTCACCGCAGCGGGGCGACCCGCCTGGGCGATTATGTCGGCCTCTCGGGCGTGATGCTTGGCGTTGAGCACCTCGTGCTTGATCCCCTGCCGGTCGAGCTCTTTGGAAAGTCTCTCCGACTTCTCGATGGAGACCGTCCCGAGCAGGACCGGCTGGCCCTTCACGGTGCGGGCGACGACATCGGCCACCACTGCGCCGTACTTGCCGTTCTCGGTCTTGTAGACGAGATCGCCTTCGTCGGCCCGGGCAAGGGGCCGATTGGTCGGGACCGAGATCACCTCCAGCGAGTAGATCTGAGCAAGCTCGGGCGCCTCGGTCTCGGCGGTGCCGGTCATACCCGCCAACTTGTCGTAGAGCCGGAAGTAGTTCTGCAAGGTGATCGTGGCCAGCGTCTGGTTCTCCTCTTTGATCGCCACGCCCTCCTTGGCCTCGATGGCCTGGTGGAGACCCTCGGAGTAGCGACGCCCTTCGAGGACACGACCGGTGAACTCGTCGACGATCTTCACCTCGCCGTGATCGATCAAGTAGTCGACGTCACGGAGGTAGAGCTCCTTGGCCTTGAGGGCGGCTTCGAGATGATGGACGAAGTCGACCGCGGCGTGATCGAACAGGTTCTCCACGCCGAGCACCTGCTCGACCCGGGAGACACCTTCTTCGGTGGTCAGGACCTGGCGCTTGCGCTCGTCGACCTCGTAGTGGATGTCCCTTTGGAGACGGTTGGCGATCTTGGCGAAGTCGCGGTACCACTTGGCACTGTCCGCCAGGCGCCCCGAGATGATCAACGGGGTTCTCGCCTCGTCGATGAGGATCGAGTCGACCTCGTCGACGATGCCGTAGGTATGGCCACGTTGCACCCGATCGGCCGCGCGCATCGCCATGTTGTCCCGCAGATAGTCGAAGCCGAACTCGTTGTTCGTCCCGTATGTGATGTCTGCGGCGTAGGCCGGGTGCCGGTCGGCGGGGGGCATGCCGTTTTGGATCAGACCCACCTCCAGTCCGAGGAAGCGGTGGATGGCGCCCATCCAGTCGGCATCACGTGAAGCCAGGTAGTCGTTCACCGTGACCAGATGAACCCCGCCACCGCCGAGTGCGTTGAGATAGGCGGGCATGGTCGAGACCAAGGTCTTGCCCTCACCGGTCTTCATCTCGGCCACCATCCCACGATGCAGGGCGGCGGCACCTATGACCTGAACGTCGAAGTGACGTTGGCCGAGAACCCGTTTTGCGGCCTCCCGCACGACGGCGAAGGCCTCGACCTGAATGTCGTCGAGCGATTCACCGGCAGAGACGCGATTCCGGAGCTCGGTTGTCTTGGCTTTCAGGTCCTGGTCGGCGAGACCTTCGAACTCGGGCTCCGCCTCGTTGACCGCGGCGACGATGCCCTGGAACTGTCGAAGGGTCTTGCCTTCCCCGGCACGCAGGACCTTGGAGAGGATTGGCATTGAGCCTCCATGCTACCGGTAGCCCCGATTTGACCCGTACCGGCTGACCCCGTCGCTCTGTCCGTGTTTACCGCAGTCCGTGTTTAGCGCAAATCCGCCTCGCGAGCCCGGGCTGAGAGCTCTCCACGGCTCAGCGGATGTCGATCAGGCCTTCTCGTTGCGCCCAGGTCACCGCTTCGAACCTCGACTTCAACCCGAGCTTGTCGAGCACGTTGCGGACGTGGTTGCGCACCGTGTTCTCCGAAATGAAGAGCTCGGCCGCGATCTCCTTGGAGGTCTTGCCCGCCCCCACGTGACCGAGGATCTCCAACTCGCGTCCGGTGAGCTCGGGGCTGCGCGCCACGGCCTCGCCGTGATGACGAAGCAGGTCCCGCAACGCGGCGAACAACTTGCCCCCCATCGCCGGGGAGAGGGCTGCCCCACCGTCCAGCACGTCGTGCATGGCGGCGACGAGGCGAGGTAGAGGGGTGTCCTTGGTCAAATACCCCGACGCCCCGGCTTTGACCGCGGCCAGCATGTCCTTGGCCGACTCGCTCGAGGTGAGCAAGACCACCTTCGTTTGTTGGGACGCCTTGAGGATGGCGCCGACGACTTCGGTCCCGGACATGCCGGGCATGAGCAGGTCGAGCATCACCAGGTCCGGTCGATGCTCCCTGGCCATGTCGATCGCTTTCATTGCGTCGGCGGCGACGGCCTTCACCTCGAATCCCTCCTGCGAGAATGCAGCGCGGAGGGCCTCACGGAAAAGCTCGGCGTCGTCGACTATCACAACGGAGGCCATGTCAGGTCTCCGTGGATGGCCGGTCATTCATTTGTTCTCCCGAGCGAGTTGGCGGACTAGACACCATATCGGCCACAGTGGCCGATATCACAAGGGCCAATCGGCTCATTCCCAGGGTTTTCGCTGCCGAGCGCACCGTCGCTCCGGTGGTTACCACGTCGTCGACCAGCAGGACAAGGTCCTCGGAGCTTCCCCTCACACGGAACCCGGGCGGCGGCCGGGAGTGGTCACCCCCTGCCCGACGTAGGGCGTGAACCGGGGCGGTGAGTGAGTCCAGGAGCGGCACCCCGAGGGCGGCGGCCAGCCTGAAACCGATCTCGCGGGCAGGATCGATCCCGTACTTGATCTGACGGGACCAGGCTCGGGGCACCGGAACGATGGGCAGACGGGGCACCCGGGGTGCAACTATCTCCACCACCAGGTCCGCGAAGCGGGTGAGGCCGCGATACTTGAAGTCGTGGACCAAACCCCGGGCGACACCTGTGTGCTCGAAGGCGGCTACGAGCCTGATCCCTCCCTCGAGGATCCGCTCGGCAGCCGGTCGCAGATCCGCCCGACACCGATCGCAGAGGAAGTCGCCTGAGAACGAATGACAGGTCTGACAGAGCATCAGTCTCGACTCTATGGGTCGAGACTGACGTTTTACGTCCTACGTAATACGTAGAACGTAGAACGTGAAACGTACTCTCAGGTTCCCTCCTGCCAGCCGGAGAGATAGGCGACCTGCTCCTCGGTGAGGACGTCGAGACCGGCCCCCATCTGCTCCAGCTTGATCCGGGCCACCTCGTTGTCGATCTCGGCCGGGAGCGTGTAGATCTTCGGCTCGAGGTCGTCGACGTTCATCGCCAGGTACTCGGCCGCCAGCGCCTGGTTGGAGAACGACATGTCCATCACGTCGGCAGGATGACCTTCGGCTGCGCCCAGGTTTACCAGCCGTCCTTCGGCCGCTACCAGAATGCGCCGCCCGTCGGAGAGCTCGAATTCGTCCAGGTTGTTGCGGATCCCCCGTCGGGCCACGGATGCAGCACGCAGCGCGGCGAGGTCCAGCTCGATGTCGAAGTGGCCGGCATTGGCCAGGATCACCCCGTCCTTCATGACATCGAAGTGCTCCATCCGCAACACGTGCTTGTTGCCGGTCACCGTGACGAAGATGTCGCCGACCCGAGCCGCCTCGGCGGCTGTCATCACCCGATATCCGTCCATGACCGCGGTCAGGGCGCGAACCGGGTCGACTTCCACCACGATCACGCTGGCTCCGAGGCCGTCGGCCCTGTTCGCCACCCCGCGGCCGCAGTCCCCGTAACCGATCACCACGATGTTCTGTCCGGCGAGGAGGACGTTGGTGGCCCGGATTATCCCGTCGATCGCCGATTGCCCCGTCCCGTAGTGGTTGTCGAAGAGGTGTTTGGTCGCCGAGTCGTTCACCGCGACCACCGGCACCCGGAGCGTGCCGTCGGCCGCCATCGCCTTGAGACGGATCACACCGGTGGTGGTCTCCTCGGTGGAGCCGATGACTTCGATGTCACGACGATCGGTGTGGAGCAGGGTGGCCAGATCGGCGCCGTCGTCCATGGTGATGGCCGGCGCGTGGTCGAGCACCGCATTGATGTGCTTGTAATAGGAGTCGGCGTCCTCGCCCCTGATGGCGAAGACGGGGATGCCCTCTGCGACGAGGGCGGCCGCCACATCGTCCTGGGTCGAGAGCGGGTTGGAGGCGCAGAGAAGCGGGTCGGCCCCGCCGTCCCGGAGCGCCAACATCAAGTTCGCCGTCTCCGCGGTGACGTGGAGACAGGCGGCGACCACCAATCCGTCCAGCGGCTTCTCTTTGGCGAAACGCTCCCGCACAGTGGCCAGGACTTGCATTCGACGTCCGGCCCAGTCGACTCTGCGAGCCCCGTCTTCGGCGAGGGCGGGATTGGCGATGTCGTAGTTCATCTCAGTCCTTCACTAGGAGTTTCTTCAGTTTTTCAATCGTTTCGACCGGCACCGGGTCGACACCCGCCTCGACGGCGAGCATCCAGGACACCAGATCGCCGCAGATCGTGAGCGACATCAACCGGGCGAGTTCGGTCTCGCCATGCGCCGGCACCTGGGCCAACCAGGGCACGGCGAATTGGGTCAATGCCGAAGTGTGGTCGAGACGCGATCGAACCCGCGGGTGATCGGCCGGATCGGTGAGCGCGACGATGCCGATGAGGTCCTTCGTGATCTCGGGCAATGTCTCCCAACCCACTATCTCGTTGTGGTCGAGCTCAGGGAGCAGCGACCACCAGGCCGGCATCTTCGCATTCTCGTTGATCTGGGTCTTCCATCGCTGGGCGGCCGTGCCGCTGATCGGCCCGCCTCCGTAGACGATGGTGAGACGACCGACCAGGCCCTTGGCCAGATCTGAAGCCATGCCCCATGTAACCGACTCCTCGCTGGCCGCCCCGTCGACCAGGTCGGCAGCCTCGTCCAAGGCAGGTCGCTGGTCGGAGAGCACTCCGACGGAATGGAGCGCCCGGGCCACCGCACCGGCGAGATAGCCGATGGCGGCCCGAGGCTGCAGCCCGCCGGGAACCGGGAGGGTGGGCCAGCCCTTCTCGACGGTCAATTCGGCGAGCCGGCCCCCGGTGGTGATGGTCACGATCGGCAGGTCCGCCTCGGAAGCGGCCGCCACCAGGTCAAGGGTCTCCTCGGTGTTGCCCGAGTACGACGCCGCGATCACGGCCGGCTTCACCCGGGCCGCCCAACCGGGGAGAGGCGCGTAGCCCTTGTGCACGGCCACCCTTCCTTGGGTGCCCGCCGCCAACGCTGCGCCGAAATCGCCTGAGATCCCGGAGCCCCCCATCCCGCCGACCAGGACCTCGGCGCTTGGACCGAGATCCGGCACATCCAGATCCCGAGCCCATCGCAGCTGGTCGCCCAGGGTCCGGATCATCTCCAACATGTCACTCATCAGGTCCACCTTCTGCCTCTTCGACCAGCATGACGGGGATTCCGTCCTGCACCGGGTATCGGCGGCCACACTTGGTGCAGACCAGATGTGAGGTGGCCTCGTCCTCGCTCAGGTCGGACTTGTCCACCGGGCACACCAGGATCGCCGCCAGCTGCGGGTCTATGAGACTCATCGGCCCTCCTCGAGTGTCGCCGTCAACCGTGCCACCGTCTTCTCCACTGTCTCTTCGTCACCGGCCTCAACGTTGAGACGCAACAACGGCTCGGTGTTGGACGGGCGCAGCTTGAACCAGACGTCCCCGAGGTCCACTGACAAGCCGTCGACATGGTCGACCGCGGCGTCGGGGAACATCGCCTCCACCTTTGCCATCGACTTCGCCGGATCGGCAACCACG
>DATHUP010000010.1:0-2941 GCA_035462175.1 Acidimicrobiia bacterium
GGGAGAAGGCGGCCACCACCTCCGGGCCTCCCTTCAGACCCCAGTTGGTGCCGACGAAGAGAAGACGTTGGGCGGGGCGGCGCTTGCGATTGATCGGGCCGATGCCGCTCCCAGGCCCTGCGCCGACGACGCGCACCTTGCCCGAATCCATCCCGTACAGGGTTTCCAGCGCCGTCTTCGACGATGGGCCCATCACGAAGATGGACTCGGCCCTGGCCAGGAACTCCTCCTCGCGCTCGATCCAGCCCGGGCCCCACGTCGAGCGAAAAGGCTCGGCCTCGGCTGCCCCCTCGCGGGCGAGACGGTCGGTGTATATGGAGTAGCGATAGTCGGGGCCGAGGACCGGCGCCCCCAGTGTCTGGAAGAAGAGAGTGGGCCTGTCCCTGCGGATCCAACCGGCTTCGATGGCATGGCGTTGGATCGCCTTCGACCAGATCCCGGTCTTGAACCAGGGGCCCGAGCGGCCGATGCAGGCGAGCTGTGCCATCGCCCGGGACGGGAGTAGGGAGGGCACCCTGGTCAAGGCTCCGAAGTCGTGGTAGACGGTGTGTACCTGTCGCTCTAGCGGCTCTCGAATCATGGGCACCGTTCCCGAGAACAGGCCCCAGTGCACCAATGACAGCCCAGCTTCGGAAGATTGCTCACGCTCGGGCATCAGCCGACGTCCAGGATCTCGCGGTACCACGTCTCGTAGCGCCGGGCCGACTCCTCCGGGGTGGCGAACCCCGCGGCCCGCTCGCTGGCGGCGGCACCGAGCCTCTGCCGCAAGCCGGGGTCGGCCGCGAGCCGGGCCAGGGCGGCGGTCAGGGCTTCGCTGTCGGTCCGGGGCACCAGGAGCCCGAACTCGTCGCTGGGGACCAGGTCGGTCATCGGCGGGACGCCGGTGGTGACGATGGGGAGACCGATCGCCATCGCCTCGATCATGGCGTTGCCCCCGTTGCCTTCGAACAACGACGGGAAGGCGAAGACGTCCGATGCGGCGAGGAGCCGGGGGAGGTCGGTTCGCGACCCGGCCAGGGTCACGATGTCGCCGATTCCGAGGTCCTCGATCAGCTTGTTGAGCCGGCCCGAGGCGAGACCGGTTCGGCCCACGATCAGGATGCGGAGGTTGGGCACTTCTTCCCGCAAACGATGGGCCGCCTCGAGCAGGTAGCGGTGGCCCTTCTGTGGCTCCTGTCGCCCGACGGCGATGACCAGGAAGGTGTCATCGGGCAGCCGGAACTCTTCGAGCACCGAGGCCCGGTGGGTCGTCCGCTCCTCGTCGCCGACGCCGAACTGGCCACGGTCGATTCCCCGGGGGATCACGTCGATGCGGCGGCGGTTGATCTTGACGGTGTCGGCCCAGGAGTCGGCGACGGCGTTGCTCACCGCATGGAACCTCCGCACCCGGAACGTGGTCAGCCGGTCGAGCCAGCGATGGAGGCGGAGCTTGGCCATGGTGACTCCCGGGTTGTCCACGGTCCGCACCTCCTCGTGACTGATGTTGACCAGACTCTCCACCACCGGGGTCCCGGTGGCCAGACCGACGAGGCGGGCAGCCAACGCCGAGTCGGGGAGGCTGGCGTGGAGAAGGTCGAATCGCTCCCGACGCACCAACCGGTACAAGGCGAGAGTCGCCTGAAAGCGCGACATCGGCTGCTTGTCGTCACCGAGCAGCCAGATGTTCACCTCATCGGGGATCTCGGCGGCCCGGGAGACGGCGGCGCTCTTCAGGAGCACGATGTCGTGGCGGATGAGATCGTGGTCGAAGGCGCGGAGGTTGGCCACGAGCTGGCGTTCGGCACCTCCGGAGACGTCGAGGGAGTCGATCAGATGAGCCACCCGCGGCGGCTGGGCCCGGGGCGCGGGCGTCTCGACGGACTCGATCAGAGGTTCGGACATGGTGATCTCGCGAGGGGGCAACTGGCCAATGGACAGCGAATCAGGCCAGTCTATTGTGCCCGGGGTCGGTCCACCATCGGAGGGTGTCTTTGCGAGCCGTAATCACAGGTTGTGCCGGGTTCATCGGCTCACATCTCTCGGAGCGCCTGCTCGAGGACGGCTGGTCCATTTCGGGAATCGATGCCCTGGCCCCGACCTATGACACCACAGGGCGACGCGCCCGTGTCGCCGGGCTGGCCGCCCATCACGGATTCGAGTTCGTCGAAGGCGACCTGAACAAGGTCGACCTCTCCCACCTGGTCGCCGAGGCCGAGGTGGTGTTTCATCTCGCTGCCCGTCCCGGCGTCCGTGCCTCCTGGCGTGACTTCGCCCAGGCATCGGACGCCAACATCCTGGCCACACAACGAGTCCTCGACTCCTTGGCCGAGCACCCGGAGACCAGGATGGTGTTCGCCTCGTCATCGTCGGTCTACGGCCAGGTGGAGACCTTCCCGGTGGAGGAGGACCGGCCTCTCGCCCCGATCTCGCCCTATGGCGTGACCAAGGCATCCTGTGAGGCGCTGGTCACCGCCTACACGAGTCAATTCGACCTCAGCGTCACCAGTCTCCGCTACTTCACCGTCTACGGCCCCCGGCAACGCACCGATATGGCCTTCACCCGCTGGATCCGGAGCGCCATCCTCGGGGAGCCGATCCGGGTCTACGGCGACGGGACGGCGATCCGTGACTTCACCTACGTGGCCGACGTGGTCTCGGCCACCGTCCTCGCCGCCGGCGAGGCTCCGCCCGGGCACCGCATCTACAACGTGGCCGGAGGGAGCCCCGTCACCCTCGATGAGGTCTTCGCGCTCCTCACCGAGCTGACCGGCCGTGAGCTCGACATCCGTCACGAGTCACGTGCCCTCGGCGATCCCAGGCGGACTGGTGGCGACACCACCCGCATCGAGAAGGAACTGAACTGGCACGCGATCTGGTCCCTCCGTGACGGACTCGCCGCCCAGGTGGAGTGGTTTCGCGGCGACTGGGCCGCCGGGGTCGACTGAGGCAATCGTTCTGTGAG
>DATHUP010000011.1:0-10357 GCA_035462175.1 Acidimicrobiia bacterium
ATGACCCACATCGAGTCGGCAAGCCGTTGCTCCGCGAGCTGAGCGGATACCTCGCTGCCAGACGCGGCGTCTATCGGATCATCTACCGAATCAACGAGGAGACCGAGACCGTTGAGGTAGTGCGGATCGACCACCGCTCACGCGTCTACCGACCACGCTGAACTCGCCATAGAGAACGGGACGGGTTGGGCCATGGAGTCGGAGGCGCATGTTCGCCATCTCCCCCTCCACCGTGTCAAACCGCAGTGGGTGGCACCGAGTGGATGGTACATCGGTGGTGGCTTGGTTCAGGCCAGGAGTTCCGGTCCAGTTTCTCGGGATAGTCGATGCTCAAGCGGGCTGGCTAGGACTGGGATTGCGTAACCATGTAGATGTCTCCTTTTGGTCGTGGGGGTAAGACGCCGGCTACTACCGGAACCGCCTCGAGTCTCGCCAAACCTGGTGAACGAGCCGGCCGACTTGATGCCTGCTGCGCAGTTAACTCATCACTTCCACACGATGTGCACGTGATTGGTCCATTTGAACTGCAGGCCGGTTGAATCCTTTCGCAATAAGCCAGACCGCGAACACCATCTCTTGCAGCGCAATCGGCATGGCTAGGAGCATGAAGGGGGAGCCCAGACCGGTGTCCACCCCGAAGATGCCGAGCAATCCATAGGAGAACACCAACACCGCTCCGACAAGACCCCAGAGTGACAACCATCGAGGAACGAGGCGCGACTGATACAGCACGTAGTTGAGGGTCAAGCTCCCCAGAGCAAAGAAGATCAGCGTCCCGATCAAAATCGACCAGTCATGCAATGCCAGCAGAGCGGCACCCAGGATGGGAAGGTCCAAAGCACCGGCTGTGCCGACTGCATCGGTCTGGCTCACGGTCAACATGATCAGAAGACCGACTACGCCCGCGACGTAGAACACGTTCTCGAAACCTCTGATTCCGACGTACCCGGCGGCCAGACCTTCGGAATGTCTCCTGAGTATCGGAAACAGCAAGAACGCTGTTGCAAACGCAGATGAGGCGGCAATCAGAAAAAGCAACACTGCCAATATGAGTCGACTCTCATGAGCAGCAACGTTGATTAGATAGTCCGGTCCGTCCAGTACCGAGCCGAGAGCGACCGAACCGAGTATCGAACCAACCGTCGCAACTATGAACAGTGCTCCTACGACTATTCCAGTTCTTCTATTCGAACCCATTGTCTTATCCTCTCTCGCACGCCACCAACCAGCCTTTGGCTGCGGCGTTTCTCGTCGAAGCCTCCGGGTGCTGGGACGGATTTCGTCTTCTCAGGGTGCGACCGGTGAGTCATCGGTCTCAGATCGTGGTTCCAAGACCACGATGGCGGTCTCCGTGGGTCGAAGGGCTGCATACGCGTCCAGGTTCTTGTCGATCTCTTCCCAGCGGGCCCAGAAACGTGCCCGCTCCTCGCCTTCAGCCGCCCGCCCCGTGACGAGACGGGGCCCGTCGACCAGTTCGGCCTCGACGTCGGGGTGAGCTTGCAGGTTGAGCCACCACGCCGGCTCGCCCTCGCCCCAACCGTTCATCGCCATCGTGACGAGATTGGGGCCTTCCTCGAAGTAACCGACAACCACGCTGCGCTCTCGGCCGGTGCGACGTCCGATGGTTGTGAGACGCAGCGCCCCCCACTTGTTCGGCTTCGGTCGCCACAGTCCGACCCGGCCACCGCTCAATCGGAGCAGGGCCCGATGACCGCGCCAGAAGGAGCGGACGAACCAGCGAGGAGGTAGAGATGGCCGCTGCTTGGTTTCAACTTGCATAAGTAGACCTTTCCCCCTCCCAGAT
The DNA here is from genome assembly GCA_035462175.1 of Acidimicrobiia bacterium. GTDB lineage: Bacteria > Actinomycetota > Acidimicrobiia > Spongiisociales > ZC4RG35 > JARDZU01. Next base: position 1,805 of record DATHUP010000011.1, read on the forward strand.
ACTCAGCCGTGCCGCGGTCAGGTAGAGGCATTAGGTAATATTTCGGAGCCGGATGACCCTTGGGCCGCTTTCATGGGGCTGCTCTCACTTCCTTTTGCGGCCGCGAACGGAGTCCCCACCCCCGTTTCTCAGCTCGCCCCACCGAACACTCGGCCCGTCCTCGGGTTGTCAGGGCCTACGATCGCTCCGACGCAATGAGATGAGTAACCGACCTGGGTCGGCAGGCTGCAGAATGGATTCATCAATCGCAGTCCATGGGTCCCCTCAGCGATGACCAATAACGGGGTGGGGACGATTGGTAGCGAGTGACGGTTGGATGACCGGACCTGGGCTTGGGAACATCGAGCGACCGGAGGCCGAAAGCTCAGGCCTTTGGGGTATCTCGGCGGTGTCGCCAACCTGCTCCTCCTCGTCGACGACTTTGCTACCTCCGGAACGCGCTCGGTTCTCGTCGCCAGCCTTGTCGACTTCGGCTATGTGCTGCTCGTCGTCTGGTTCGCCGGGATTGCCTGGCTACTCGTGTCGAGAACCTCGTCCCGTCCCCTACCCCGGTTTGGCTGACGGGCTGACCGGGTTAGAAACGGGACGAGTGGCAACGCGGATATCCCTGGACGTAGGAAATGGGCCTTGTGACCACGCTCACGTAGTTCTCCCCAAGACCTGCCCACTGAGTTTTCACCCTCTTGGAAAGCCACGGAGGGGTGGGGGCCCTCTCCAAGCTGGTGTTCCATCTCTTGCAGCTGGGTGCGGTCGCATTGGCCCGCACTTGGTTAGCCGGTGCCTCTACGCGGCTAGCGACGCCACTTGCTGCTTGAGCCGAAACATGATCGCCCCCATGCCTCGCAGGCGGAGTGGAGTCACAACCTCCTCCAGACCCATATTGAGATAGAAGTCGTTGTCGACTTCGAGGATTGCCTCGGGCGTCTCACCGTCGAGCCCGGCGGCAAGGATGCCGGCGTAGCCTCGCACCGTCGGCGACTCGGGCGGTGCGTCGAAGAAGAGCCTGACCTTCCCGTCCTCGATCTTGCTCGCCAGGAAGAACGGCGTCTGACATTCATGCACCTGCTCGAGTTGGTCGTGATGGGAGGCAAGCTCCTCAGGGAGCGGAGGAAGGCGTTTGGCGAAGTCGAGCAATGCTTCGACTCTGAATTCCTTGGGAGCGGAGGAGAACACCTCGACGATCTGGGCGAGGCGAGACGGTAACGCCATGGAGGCCAGTTTAGGCCAGAGCCGAAATAGCACTACAGTGATAGTGTTTAGAAGAAAGCGAAGGCAGAGCGTCCATGACGGCCAAGAACGACCCCTCATCGAAGTTTCAGGGTTATGCCCACCCGGAGCGTCTCGTTTCCACCGAGTGGGTAGCCGACCATCTCGACGATCCGGATGTGGTGATCGTCGAATCAGATGAGGATGTCCTGTTGTACAACACCGGTCACATACCGGGCGCCATCAAAGTCGACTGGGTTGCCGACCTCAACGACCCTTTGGTCCGCGACTATCTAACAGCAAAGGCTTTTGCCACCTTCGCCGGCCAGAAGGGCATCACGCCGGAAAAGACTGTGGTCTTTTACGGGGACAACTTCAACTGGTGGGCGGCCTACGCCCTGTGGGTCTTCTCGTTGTTCGGCCACGAAGACCTCCGGCTTCTCGATGGGGGACGGGCAAAGTGGGTGGCCGAGGCAAGGCCGCTCGACACCGATGTGCCGGAGCCGGAGCCGGCCGAGTATCCGGTACCGCCACGTGATGACAGCAAGATCCGGGCCTTCATGGCAGACGTTCTCCCCCACAGCCAGTCCAACAAGCCTCTCATCGATGTTCGCTCACCCGAGGAGTTCCGGGGAGAGAGACTGCACATGCCCGACTACCCCAATGAAGGTGCGCTACGGGGTGGCCATATCCCCGGTGCGAAGAACGTCCCGTGGAAGCAAGCGGCCAACGAAGACAACACCTTCAAGACGGCCGATGAACTCAACGCCCTGTATCAGGGAGAGGTCGGGCTCTCGCCATCGGACGACGTCATTGCTTACTGCCGGATCGGCGAACGGTCCTCTCATACCTGGTTCGTGCTCACCCACCTGCTGGGATTCGAACAGGTTCGTAACTACGACGGTTCATGGACCGAGTACGGCAACGCGGTCAAGGTGCCGATCGAACGGCCATAGCCATCTGGAAGCAGTTGTCCCGACGGGTGTCTCTGTCGAAGGCGTCCGCGGGGTCGTTGACTGCACTCGGAGGAGCTCCCGGTATGAGGAGACAGGACCTCCTCGTTGTCTCGAGTGGCTGGCACCTGAGCGTTGAAACCGTGAACTCGACCGGCCAGGTTCGCTAACGGTCTACTCGACGAAAAGAACGTCGTCGCGTTCGACTACCCGGCCCCGTCCGAGCGGCAGCACCAGGGTCAGGGCTTTGTAGGCGGTGCCGAGGCCAGGGATCTTGGCAAAGACACCCTGGGGTCCCCGCACCATCCTCCCGGTCTCTACGTCGTACTTCGAGCCGTGCCATGGACATACGAGACACCCGTCCTCGTCAATGCTGCCATTGGCCAGATCGGCGTAGAGGTGACGACAGCGCCGGGTCACCGCAAACAAATCCCCGGCGGCGTTGCCTACGGCATACCGGCCGGCTCCTGTCACGGTTCCGGGAGTCAGCTCAGTCGCCGGCCCCACTTCCACTTCGTTGGGCATCGGCTCCAACCTTTCCTTGCCTCTTTCCGAGGGAAGGCTGAGCCTACAGCCGGTATCACCATCGGAACATCGGAGAGCTAGCTAGTGCTCGGCGAAACGCCGGCAAGAGAACGTCTCATGCTGGGGAGATGCGAGGCGAGAAACGGCAACTCATGTGCGTGGTGGAGCCTGTCTGGCACTTTCGCAGGACGGCACCGTCATGCCGGTCAGGCATGACCGACCCTCGGTCGCATCTCAGCTTTCGCCCGAGGTTCGCAGCGGATCCAGCACCCGCAGGATCTCCATGGGAAGGGGGAAGATCAGCGTCGAGTTCTGTTCCGCCGCAACCTCGGTCATGGTCTGCAGGAGACGAAGCTGCATCGCCGCCGGGTGGTCTTCCAACAGTCGGGCCGCGTCGGCCAGGGTCTCGGCCGCTTCCTTCTCGCCGAGGGCGTGGATCACTTTGGCCCGCCGTTCCCGCTCCGCCTCGGCTTGACGGGCCATGGCCCGTCTCATCGCATCGGGCAGTTCGACGTCCTTGACCTCGACCAGACTCACCTTCACCCCCCAAGCGTCGGTGAGGCTGTCGATGATCTGCTGCAACTGGCGGTTGATCTCGTCGCGGTTGATCAGCAGCTGATCGAGGTCGGCCTGACCGATGATGGAGCGCAAGGTGGTCTGTGCCACCTGGTTGGTCCCGAACTTGTAGTCCTCGATCTCCAGAATGGCCCGGTTGGGGTCGACCACCCGGAAATAGGTGACGGCGTTCACCCTGACCGTCACGTTGTCCCTGGTGATGATGTCCTGGGGTGGGATGTCTTGGGTCACGGTGCGCAGGCTCACCCGGAGCAGTCGGTCGACGATGGGAATGATGAGGATCAGACCGGGGCCTCTTGGCTCGCCGGTAACCCGGCCGAGGCGGAAAAGGACTCCCCGCTGGTATTCGGGAAGGATCTTGACCGCTGCCCGGAGGATGGTGATGAGAAGAACGGCCGCGACGGCCAGGCCGATCGCAGTCTCAGTGCTCATGGTCTGCTCCAATCGGCTCGACGATAAGTTCGAGGCCCTCGATGCCGACTACCCGAGCTTGCTCCCCGGGCTCGAGCTCGCCGACCGAGGACCGGACGGACCACCAGGCTCCGTCCAAGAAGACGGATCCGTTCGCGCCTTCCACGTTCACTACCGTACCGGCCTTGCCGATGAGGGTGGCCGTGCCCGTGGTCGAAGGCCGGAGACGGGCCTTCAGAGCGGCTCGCCCGGCGATGGTGGTGGCGGCCCCCAAGACCAGGGCGGTGGGCCACAGCACCGGTGGGCTGACCTGGAGTTCGCCTTCGAACAAGAACACCCCGGCCAAGAGCAAGGCAATGGTTCCTCCGGCGGCCAGTACGCCTACCCCTGGGACAAAGATCTCCCCGATGAACAGGGCGATTGCCAGGATGAGGAGCGCCAGACCGGCCGTTGCCACCGGCAGCACGCTCAGGGCGAAAAAGCCAAGCAGCAGGAGGATCACACCGATGACGCCGGCGAACCCCAAGCCCGGGTTCGCCGCTTCATAGACCACTGCCAGGGTTCCTATGGACAGGAACAAGACGGCCAGGTTCGGATCGGCGATCTGCGCCAGAATCCGTCGCAAGGTCGACATCTCGTAGCGGTCGGGGACGGCGCCGGCCGTGACCAGGGTGACCTCCTCGCCGAGCACCTCCACCGTCATCCCGTCGATGGCGGAGAGGAGGCCGTCGAGGTCGTCCGCCACCATGTCGACCACTCCATCCTCCACGGCCTGGCTGGCGGTGATCGATGTGCCGTCACGGACCGCCGACTCGGCGAACTCGACGTTACGGCCCCGGCGTTCGGCGAGCGAGATGGCGAAGGCAACCGCGTCGTTGATGATCTTGTCGCTGATCTCCCCGTCCTGAAGGTCCACCGGTGTGGCGGCGCCGATGGAAGTGGCCGGCGCCATCGCAGCCACATGGGCGGCCATGGTGATGAAGGTGCCCGCCGAGGCGGCTCGTGCCCCTTCCGGCTCGACGTAGACCAAGATCGGGACCGGGGCGTTGAGGAAGGTCTGCACGATGTCACGCATCGAAGTGTCCAGACCCCCCGGAGTGTCCAAGGTGACCACCAAGAGAGCGCCCTCACCCAATGCCTGTTCCACCGCCGCGGCCAGGTGGTCAGCGATCACCGGTGTGATCGGCCCGTCGACCTCGGTGACCAGGACGCCCGAGGTGCCTTGGGCCAAGACCGGGGCGATGAACGCCGCAACAAGGGCTGTTCCGGCGATCAGGCCGCCAACAGCGCGCCTTCGCCTTCTCACAGTCTGATTATCGCACCTTGCGAGAAAAGGATTCCAAAGAGTTCACCTCACATGGTTCGCGGCCTGTCGGCTACGCCCTGAAAGCACTAGCGACCCTCACGGACGACTGACTCCGCGTCTCCTCGGCTGGTCTGAAATCCGGAAACGCGACATGTGGGCGGGCGGATGATCCCCCGGACATAGGGAAACGGGACGTGTGGGGGAGTTGCCCTTCTGCTTGAGACCGGAGCCTTGGGCTTGGTGATTCGATGGTCGTACCGGAGATGTATGACAAGGCTCCAACTCGACACGGCTCCGATCGGCCGCCCACCTCAGCTCGAATCGACCGTTGAGTGCTCTTCCCCCGAGGAGTCGGCTTGGCGGGCCGACGCCACGATCCGGAGCAGCTCGGGATGATGCGCCCCTTCCCAGTAGACCTTGTCACAAGTGGTGCACACGACGAAGTCATCGACATGTGCCCTTGTCTCGGGCGGCAGGCGGTGGGCGATGTCCTCTTTGGCCACGGGCGCCAGGACACCGTTGCACGCCATGCACCTGCTGAATGGTGTGAGCCCTCCGGAGAGGTGCAAGCGACGCACGACTTCGGTGAGCTGTTCCCGGGGGTCGGTTGCTCGGACGTAGTAGCCGTGGGTGAGGGAGCGAATCTTGAGGAGCTGGACATCCCGGGTGAGCAGGACCCGACGCTCCGAGGTCGAGATCTTGACCAGTACAGCATCGCTCCAATCCGGCTCATACCGGGTGTCCACACCGAGGAGCCGAAGGAAACGGGCCAAGCGACCCAGATGGTTGTCGGCGACGAACCGCACTTCCCGGAGGGGTTCGGGACGCACCTGAACGATCGGGGAGATATCGAAGGACTCGAAACGGGGGTAGACACTGACCCGGTCCCCGTCTTCGACCCGATAGGAGAAGTCCACCGAGCGGCTGTTGGCCAGGATGAGATCGACCTCGGTGTGGGGGACGCCGCATGCCTCGATCAGGTCCTTGACACTCCCGGGGACATCGAGGCTGCGGGTGACCTCCCCCGAGCGCAGGTCTTCGGGGAGGAAGTCCCTCAACTCTGCATAGAACCTGAGACTGGCTTGGCGCGTCATCAGAAGAACCTCACCGAGAATGCCACAGGCGAGGTCGAGGACGAGGCCGTCTCGGGCCTGACGCACAGGGAGATCACAGCCCTCCCGGGAAGGCCTCCTCACCCACGAGGCGGACGAATCGTGCCGGTATCACATCCCGCACTTCGACCAGCCGGCCCTCTGTCTTCCGGAAGAGAGTCACTATCTCATCTCCTCCTCGACCGATCGGCTGGACCAGGCGACCCCCATCGACGAGTTGGTCGACCAGCGGCTTCGGGACTCGGGTGAACGCCGCCGAGACCAGGACAGCGTCGAATGGCGCCCGGTCGGGAACACCCAACGACCCGTCACCGGCCACCACCTCGACGTTCTCGATGGAGTGAGCCCCGAGATTGCTCCGAGCCACCTCGGCGAGGTCAGCCCAGATCTCGATGCTGGTGACATGAGCACAGAGTTGAGCGAGGAGAGCCGTCTGGAACCCATAGCCCGACCCGACTTCGAGAACCCTCTCTGATGGCTTCAACTCGAGGGCCTCGATCATCACCGCCGAAAGTGAGGGCTGGGTGGTCACCTGATCATGCGGGATAGGGAGAGGTTCGTCTTCATAGGCCAAGCCGACGAGATGCCTGGGAACGAAACCGGCCCGGGGAATGGTCTCGAAGGCTGCGATGAGACGTGGGTCCTCGATGCCGGCGATACGGATGACGTCCACAAGGTCGGCCTGGGTCATCTCCATGGGTCACAGTCCTGCAAACCTCGAGGCCGCCATCGGTGGGCGAGCGGTCGGCCGGTCGGCGCCGGATGTCTCCTCCGCCCTGGCGAGCTGACGACGATCTCTGGTGGGCTCCGGCTCGACATCCACTCGTCGGATCCCTCGAGGCAAGGGGACGTGTCAAACGGATGATCCCTGGGCATAGGGAAACGGGCGTGAACGAACCGGGTGCGGTGATGGCGGGGAGGCGGAATCCGTGTTGTTTGGGGATTTTTCGCGATCGGATTGGGAGTGCAAACGGGAGCCAAACCGCGCAGAAGGCATGCCTTGGCCATTCGACCGACGTCACGGTTTCTCACAGGGTCGCTCGGCTCCGACCTGTTTGCGGACTCCTGCATGCACGAATCCGACCTCGCCGTGAGGGATAAGCTACCCCGGGGATCAACCTTCCGGGGAGGCTGGCCGGCGACCGGAGCTGCGGCACACTAGCCATCGCCGTGGTCGGCTTGGTAATCGCGGGTGATGATGGTCGGGAACCTTCTAGAGGCCTCGATCCCACGCTCCTTCCACCACCTGCATCGCGGCCTGACTGCGCATTCTGGGACTCGCATCCTTATAGCAACCGGCCGACCTCGCTTCGGCTTATCAACCGGGGCCGCGAGCGGACAGTCCTAACAGCCAGATCGCATCTTGCACGCGCCAGACGGACAACTCCGACGGCATGGTCATAGAGACTGGTGAGGTCTCCCTGGCTCACCTCTGGACGATCCTCCAGAACGCGACGCGCACTTGGCACTCGAACCACCAATCCGACGGCTACACCCTGGTCACAACCTTCCAGAGCAGAAACCGCCGGACGCCAACGCAACCGTGACCTACATGACTGGCAAACACGCGGGGCTGCAACAGACGAAGGGTGTGTATCGGCAAATCCGTGGCATCTTGACAGAACGCGTTGGCGAGCCTCCCATGCTCCGCGCGCCCAGCGGCGCGGACGACCAGATCTCAGTGGAGGCGCCGGAGCTCATCGAGGCGGGCCGGCAGATTCCGATTTTTGCCGAGTCATATGAGGGCTACGAAGAGATAAAACTCACGGCCTCGATCGACGACAGCGAGCCCAAAGCGATGGAGTTTGACCTCGACACCGGGCTCTACCGTGGCGAGCTAGCCGGAGACCTAGAACCAGGTGTTCACCAATGGGTCGTAGTGTCCTCGTCCTCAAGTGACTACATCGTCGAGCCGGTGACCGACCTGATCTACGTGACTTGACGAGGGGTAGGTCGATAGGTCCGTCAAAGAACGAACAGGCGGCCGTCGCTCTGACGCGCGCAGACGCGCCTGGAACCATCCGGCGGTCTCGAAGAGGAATGAGCTAGCCCATACTTCCCGACGATGCGGGATGTGTAGCGACGCCCGTCCCGACCGAGCCCTAGGGAAACGGGACGTGTCCGATGGCCCCAGATCACGATCCGGGATCAGACAACAACCAGGACATCGTCGCCTCGACCGGCACCGATCGAGGAATTGATGATGGGCAAATGGGCCGAGCCTGCTCGCCGACAATGATCGGAGGCTGTCGGACACCGTCGACCGTTACCGGGGGGCAGATCGCCAACATGACCGGATAAGGGGGAACAAGGTATCGCCTGGATGGGCAGGTGACCGGCACGGCGCCGTTTCGACTCGAGCCGAAGGCGGTCGGGTCACGATGCTGGCGCCGGCCCTGATGGCCGACGGCTACTCTCGGCTCGCCTTTTCAGCGGTAAGCGAGAGCAGAGCATGGCTGGACGT
>DATHUP010000012.1:0-23983 GCA_035462175.1 Acidimicrobiia bacterium
TGGATATGCCGCTTAGCGCGGGTGACTTTGTTTGGCGGTTGGCGGCACCTGTTACGCGCCATCTCTTCCTGCGGTGGTTGACGATGTCGATCCTGTCGCTGACCCGGCTATGCGACCGGTTACCCGCATCAGCAGGGACCCACCCGATCTACTACCTTCTTCCAGCGGAGGAATCCATCAGGATGGACCATCGTGACTGATGAGCGAATCCACCGAGCGGACTCTGCTGACGGCACCGAGATCGCCGGGCGAGTGCACGGACAGGGGCCATCCATGGTCCTGGTTCATGGGGCACCTCATGACGGCGACATCGCCTGGGAAGCCATGGTCCCTCACCTGAGCGATCGCTTCACCTGCTACCTGCCAAGTCTTCGCGGTCGAGGGCGTTCCGAAGCCAGCCAGGACCACTCGCCCCCGCGTCTGGAGGAGGATGTCAGGGCGTTCGTCGACAGCATCGGCGGACCGGTGCTCCTGGTTGGCTGGTCGGCTGGGGTTCCGTGGGCGCTCGCTGCGGCAGCCCGTAGTGACGCCGTCACCGCCGTGGCCGCTTACGAACCCACCATAATTCCGATGATGCGAGGGGAAGACGCCGCCCGCAGGGATGCCATGTATCGGCAGTTCGGTGAGGCGGCTGCCGACGGCCGGCTCGCCGATGCGGCCCGCGCCTTCCACGCTCTCGTCTGCAACGAGAACGAGATCGCCGCCCTCGATGGGGACTACTTCGAGCGGTGCGCGGCCTCCGTCCCCGCACTGCTCCAGGCTGGCCAGCAAGGCGCGTCCTATGAAGGGCCCCTGTCGACTGACCCCGAGGTGTTAGAGGAGATCACTGCGCCGTTCCTGCTGCTGCGGGGCCAGGAGACCGAGCTGGACTCCTTCTACACCGACACGGAGCGCTACGTCGTCGAGCACGTCTTCGACCCTCGCCTCGGCTTGCCGCTGCCGGGCTTAGGCCACCTAGGCCCATTGCTCGCCCCCGAGCCCATCGCCAAGGGCCTGGTCTCCTTCTTCGAGTTTGTTCGGCAATCCTCGTAACCGGTTCTGTTAGGGGAGGCCAGCGCAGAGCAACAATTCTGGGCGAATAACGCTCATTTCGTAAGGCGCACGAGAACGGCACCTATGCGTGCGGGCTGTGGGTGGGCTGGTTGGATGCCTGTTATGGCGGTGTTAATTGCTGGGGAGGTGGATCTGGATAACGGTTACGGGTTCTTCGCTGGTGACCCGTACGCGGTGACCTGGGCCCGTGGTGTCTTCGACGAGGAGCACTAGTCCGGGGCTGATTCGTCTCGACTCGCCGTCGCTTGTCTCGATTTCTGCTTCGCCGGTTAGGTATAAGGCGAGAATCGGATGGTCGGCTGGACCCCAATCGCGTTCCCAGCCTGGCGGAACGACTCTCACGCCGTACTGCGAGGCTGACCTCAGCTGGCTTCCGAGAACCGGTTCGGCAAGATCAGCTCCGATCGCTTCGAGTTAGAAGACGTCGTCTGAGAAATGCGACTGGCCATCAGCGCCGGTGTGAATCCTCAAATAGCGGACCGATGACAAATTCCGAGGCCTCAGGTTTCGGATTCGATCAGGGCCTTGATGTTGGCAACGCTGGTCCCCATCATGGATCGGATCTGGTCAGCCATGGTCTCGTCAATGCCGGGAATATCCCCACCGATGGTGAATTCTGTCTGTTCATCTCCTACTGCTTGGAACGTGGCGAAGCCGTCGATGGTCATCGGCCCATCCTGGGTTCTGACCCGCATCGTAGATTCGGGTTCGAACTCGGTCACTTCCATCGTCCCCTCGGTCACATTCCCGAATCGAGTTACCCGTCGCTTTATGACTGTCCCCACTCCTATCGGCTCATCTGATGTCGCTTCCAACTCGATGGTTTCGTCCCACCTCGGATGGTTTGCGACGTGATTAACCGCGTAGAACTCCCAAACATCAGCTACCGGCCGGTCAACAGTGATAGAAGCGTCGACACGCATATTCGTCCTTTCCTCCCGTCGCGACCCTACGCGTATGGCACCAACAAAAGTACCCACGCATATCGGCACACATCAGTCGGGATCGCCGGTTGTGGGCGGGGTCTGGCAGTCAGGTCCAGTTGGTAACTTATTGGGTTGCTTCGTCAGGAGGCAGGAATAGTCCGTGGCTCACACCGTCGAGAGTGTCGGGTTGTTCGCTGCGTTGGGCAGCGAGGGCTTCTGCGATTCTTCGGAAGATTGGGAGCGAGGCAGTTCCGTACGAGAACCGGAGGCTTGTTGGGCAGCTAGCCACTTCATCTTGTGCGAATCGACTATCGCGATTCCTTATCGGTAGCCCTGAGCCGGACAGACAACCGAATCGGGTGACCCGCTCGTCTTCGCACATCCACGCATATCGACTGATCCCGGGCGATAACGTCCGCATCCGGAAACCGAGCGGAACGGCACCTCTCGCTCGGGCTTTATCTTGGTCGGTCTGGGGTAGAGCCGAAGTCAGCCGATCCCCGGAATCAGGTTGATGTCCACCTCACCGTGGGCTCGCCTGTGCCCAGGGGTGGCATTTCGTGGATTTCGGCCTGTATGACGTCTTTGACTCCAGTGGCGACCGACCTCCACGTCGAAATCGTGAATGCATGAAGCTGGCGCCGCCATGTTCCCGCTAGCTCCCCGTCGACGAGGAGACCTCCTGGCGGGACATTGCCTTGCGGCCAAAGTTGAGACCTGTTCTGTTTGTCAGGCATAACGATCTCACGGTCGCGGGCAAGCAGATAAGGGTCGCCCGGCGGCAGCAGCCGCGTCGTCTTGGGGATCTCCTCCTCTTCAGTACTGACACCGCGGGTCTCAGCTGGCACCTGGCGGACGGATTTGTTGACTTGGACGTCTACGAGTTCATCTTGGAGTGCTACCCACGTGTCGGCTGCATCTTGACGATTGATCCCGGCCCACGTTGCGAAATGCGAAGAGGTCGAAGGTGCAAATGCGTGGAGGTATCGGCGAGCCAGCTCCAGCCGACACGTCTCGACATCGGCATCAGGCGGCTCGGCTGCCCAGACCTCGATGTTGCTTCCATCCCAACGAATTCGAATGGTCCCGGTTGCGCCCGCCTCCCTAACCCGACGGACAGACCCTCCAGTGGCGGTCTTCAGGCCGGGACGGTCAGAAACCTCCAAGAGCTCTCTTATACGTTGGCCGTCCTCTTCAACCAGTCGACGCTGGTCGGCATCACGCGGCAGCCGACCCAGAGTGAATACGGCGAAGTCGTCCTAGGGGATGACATAGACAGATCCTCGCGGGCCCCACACCTGGACCAACCTCGGGTCATCCCAAGCGTCAAAGTCAACGTCTTCCACCCGAGCGTGAAGCGAGAGCAGAGCAGACCGAGGAACACTGTCCTGAAGACCCACATACGCAGCCTTGTCGATGTCTTCCCGGGCGAGTCGCCGACCTAGATGGCTCGTCCGCAGTCTGCGGGCAAGGATCTGACCTCTGGTCACGGTCACCGGCTTCACAGTGCTAGCAACCGTAAAGGCCACACCCGGCTCCGAGCACGCCAGAGATGGTCCGCTCAACCATCCGATATCACCGGTGCTGGGTGGATAACGCTCACTTCGTGAGGCGCGCGAGAACGGCACTTAGGTGTGCGTTCAGATATTGGGCAGCACGGTTCCGATACGATCGGAGAGTTATCGGTCGGGTGCCATTCTCCGACGCCTACTGCGTATCGTTGCTTGCAGACCACACGAGACGGAGGGGAGAGCACGTGAGCAACGAACGTACCCACTACGGGACCACCACCGACGGTGTCACCATTGGTGGGACCGTGCACGGTCAGGGGCCGCCACTCGTGTTGTGGCACGGAGCGTATGGAGATGGCGAACTCGACTGGCAGGAGCTTCTGCCGCATCTGACCGGCCGTTTCACCTGCTATCTGCCGAGCTGGCGGGGGCGTGGCCTCAGCGACGAGCACCCCGACCTCAGTTATGGTCGGCGGGTCGACGACGTCGTTGACTATGTCGACAGCCTCGAGGAACCGACCGGACTTGTGGGTTGGTCCGGGGGCGCCAGCCCGGCAGTCGTCGCCGCTGCGCAGTCCGACTCGTTGAACGGGGTGGCTCTCATTGAGCCCACGATGGGGAGCGTGATGGACGAACAGGAGCGAGTGGCTTTCGGCGGCGCCGTCGCCCGCATGGGCGAGCTGGCCGCCGAGGGTAGGTTGACGGATGCGGTGCGGGCGGCCGCTGGTTTCCCCTTCAACGACGAAGAGATCGCCGTCGCCGAAGATGCCGGTTACTTCGAGGCTGCGGGACGCTACGTCCCGAACCTGCTCAAAGTCTTCCAGCAATTGATGGAATACGAAGGCGCCACCGCTGATGATCCGGCTGTGCTCGGCGCGATTTCGATTCCGGTGCTGGCGCTGCACGGGGCGGACACCAAGCCTTTCTGGATCCGCAGCGCGCGTCACGTGGCCGACCACGTCTCCAACGCACGGATACAAGAGATCCCCGCCGCCGGGCACGCTGCCCCGCTGACCCATCCTGAAGTTCTCGCTGAAGCGCTCACCGAGTTCCTCTCGCCACCACCGCAGCTGGTCTAACCCGACCGATCGCCACCACCATGGGCCCTGTACCCGATCGACGGTGCTGTCCTCACAGCTGAACACTGAGAATCACGCAGATCAACCGTAATGTTGCGGTTCCGCCCATATCTTGAGCCGTCCGAGATCGGCACGTATGAACGCCGGACTGTGTTGGCTCTAGTCGGGTGGAGTGTTGTTATCCGATTTCTGTTTCGTGGGCTGTGGGAGACACCTCTAGCCTCGTCGGCCTGGTGACAGAGGAACGCGCGGTCGGCGCACGTGAGAAACCGAAATTGCGCGGGTGGCTCCATGCACTAATGCTTCCTCTGGCATTCTTCTCAGGAGGACTCCTGGTTGCCACTTCTTCCACCCAGGATGCCCGGATCGCTTCCGCCGTGTTCGCCACGACCGCGATTCTCCTGTTCGGAGTGAGCGCCCTTTTACATCGTGGTTCTTGGTCTCCTCCAGTCGAGGATGTATTGCGGCGCATCGACCACGCCAACATCTATCTGATCATTGCGGGCACCTACACACCGTTCGCGGTGCTGGCACTTCCGCCAGACCAAGGCCGGACACTGCTGTTGATCGTGTGGTCCGGAGCCATTGCCGGGGTCATGGTCCGAGTGTTCTGGACCGCAGCTCCTCGGTGGTTGACGACCAGTCTCTACGTGCTCGTCGGCTGGATTGCAGTCTTCTTTCTGCCGGGTCTAATCGAAGGTGCCGGCGCTCCTGCAGTCATCTTGATCATCATCGGTGGCGTCCTCTACACAAGTGGCGCTGTTGTATATGCCACCAGACGACCGAATCCTTCCCCCACGTTGTTTGGCTTCCATGAAGTGTTTCACGCGTTCACAGTTGCGGCCTTCGCATCTCATTACATCGCCGTATGGATCGTCGCCCACACGTAAGCCCGTCGATCCAATACAGCGAGCCAGCGCAGAACGATGCCTGTTTGTTTGTCAAGGGGTGGTTTGAGCGCGCGCGAGCGTCTCGGATAGAAACCGAGCTGGGGTGGCGAGCGTAGGCTAAGGGTCTGTTTGGCTCGATGCGTCCTGCCCTAGCCCATCATGTAGGGCCGACAGGATCCGGTGCTTCCATCTAGCGTGAGCTCGAGGAGCCTTGTCTAGGCGCCTATTGGTGTGGCATAGTTATGGCATGTCACGCATACGAGTTAGCACCACGGTTGACGAGTCGCTCCTGGAGAACGCTCGGAATCTGAGGTCGGAACTCAACGATGCCGCCCTGCTCGACGAAGCTCTAAGTGCGTTGGTGGCGAAACATCGCGAAGCCGAGATCGACGCCGCATACGCCGCGTACGACGAACGTCCCCTCGATGAAGCGGACGAATGGGGCGACCTAGCGTCCTTTCGTGAGGCGGCAGCCTCCTCGTGAACGATTTGCCAGCCAGGGGGGAGGTGTGGTGGTGCGAGCTGCCGGAGATCAGTCGCCGCCCTGTCGTGGTTCTGTCTCGGGACGCGGTTATTCCCAGACTTCGACGGGCCCTGATTGCTCCATGCACGACGACGATTCGAGGGCTGGCGAGCGAGGTGCTCCTGGAGCCCGGTGAGGATCCGATCCCCCTTCAGTCTGCTGTCAATCTCGACTCGGTGGAGAGTGTTTCGGTTGGAACGCTGACAATGCGTCTCGGCAGGTTGGGCGACGGGCGCATGCAAGAGATCTGCGCAGCTTTGGCGGTGGCCGTCGACTGCGACATGTAGTCTCAAACGAGGAGCGAGAAGCCATCCTCATGCGCACGCACCTTTCCCTGGCTCCACTGTCTGGACAATCTTGCTCGAGGCGACTTTGGGTCGCACCTAGATCTTGTTCACAGCCATCGGACTGAAATTGAGCGCTGGTCCAACAAGCCGGAGGTCGATGGGTCGGCGCCGGACCTGACCGATACTCCATCCGAACGCGCCAAACTGATCGCATCGTGAAGAAGATCGGCTTTCTCTCGTTCGGCCACTGGTCGGACTCACCCCACTCTCAGGTTCGAACCGCCTCCGACGCCCTCCTCCAGTCGATCGAACTCGCCGTCGCCGCTGAGGAGCTCGGTGTCGACGGCGCCTACTACCGCGTTCACCATTTCGCCCAGCAGCTCGGCTCACCTTTCCCTCTCCTATCAGCCGTCGGCGCACGAACGAACCGGATCGAGATCGGCACCGCAGTCATCGACATGCGATACGAGAACGCTCAACACATGGTCGAGGATGCCGGGGCGGCCGACCTGATCGCCGGTGGACGACTCCAGTTGGGGATCAGCCGGGGATCACCAGAGCAGGTGATCGACGGTTTTCGCCACTTCGGATACGCGCCGGCTGAGGGCGAGACCGACGCCGACATGGCACGGAGACACACCGACGTGTTCCTGGAGTTGCTCGAGGGCAAGGGATTTGCCGAGCCCAACCCGCGACCGATGTTCCCCAACCCTCCCGGCCTACTTCGGCTCGAACCGCACTCAGAAGGCCTGCGCGATCGAATCTGGTGGGGGTCAGGTTCGAACGATACCTCGGTCTGGGCCGCTCAAAAGGGCATGAACATGCAGACCTCAACCCTGAAATTCGACGAGAGTGGCGAGCCACTCCACATTCAACAGCGCAAGCAGATAGAGGTCTATCGGGAAGCCTGGAAGGAAGCCGGCCACACCCATGAGCCCCGGGTATCTGTCAGCAGGAGCATCTTCGCCCTCGTTGACGATCGTGACCGCGCCTATTTCGGAGTCGGCAGACCGGAGAGCGATCAGATCGGGTACATCGACGAGAACACCCGGGCGATATTCGGCCGTTCCTATGCAGCCGAGCCGGACGTCCTCATAGAGCAACTAGCTCAAGACGAGGCCATCGCAGCCGCCGACACGCTCCTGCTCACCGTGCCCAATCAGCTAGGGGTCGAGTACAACGCTCACGCCCTGGAGAGCATCGTGAAGTACGTCGCACCCGGCCTCGGTTGGCGCTGACCGCAGGTTGGCACCCTCGTTCGAGGCTCAGCCTCAGCAAGACGCCGACAGCCTTTAGCTCCCGGTGGATGTCGGGCTGCGTGACTGCGTGGCTGGCCGTGCTCGAGTGGCACTGACGATCGTCCCGTTCCACAGAAGTTCAAACCGCGAAGACGCCCAGCTTCAGCGAATCCGAGGCGAAAGCTGATCAGGCGGACGGCCCAGCCCACCCCAGGCCATCGGGGTTGACAGAGAGGAGCCCTTCTGTGCTACTGGGAACAGTGCGATCGTGAGCCTCGATCAGGCTTGAGCGCTGTCCCTTACGGGGTTGAGCACGTTGATCTACATGTCACAACAGCTCAAGCAGCGTCTCGTCCATGAGCCACCTTTCCAGTTAGGTCCCGGACGCTAGCCTGTCGGCCCTCGCAGGGAAGCCCTCGTCTCGACAGGATCTTCGAGCGTTGGCCACTCGAGTTCCCTCATAGGGTGGGAACACCAATCGTTGATGTGGCATTGCTCGCGGCCATCGTCGTGTACGTGAGGTCGCTCGGACCCGAACGACTGTCCGAGAACACTGTCGGCGTTGCCAGTCGCATGTGAAGGCAGGTCGCGCGCCTCCGGAGTGTCTCACGGTTTCTCAGCTCACAAGATCTCACGACGTCTCACGTCGCTCGCCCCCACAGACGCTCCACAGACCCGCAATCGGAACCTATTTCCACTGGTCAGGGGCCTTTGACCGCATCTTTCGCAAAGGGGGGATCACGGGTTCAAATCCCTTCAGCTCCACCGATGGCTTGCTCTCCGGTCGGACGGTCCACGGCGGGTAGACGACGGCTCTGGACAGCGCCGAAGTCGATGACCTGCCGCAGCCTGGAGAAACGCCTGTAGCTGTTGGGCTATCCACGCTTGCGGTTTCACCTTCGGTATCGCCTTCAGCTTTGGTGCATGGGCCACAAGGGCCACGTCCTGTTGACCGGCCCTCTGATCACCGCGTCCTTGAGGGCACCTCTGATGATGAGATGCACCTCCTGGACGGTCTTTGGTGCCAGCAGTCGCCCGTCGTCGTTGGAATGGAGCATCCGGTCGTAGAGCTTCTCAAGATGGCGGGTTCGGAGCCGCCGGATGCAAAGATGGCCGATGGTGGGGAGAATGTGCCGGTCGATCTTCCGCCCGTATCCATCCCAGGTCGACTGAGCCAGGTTGACCCTCTTCCCCGGCAGCCAGGCGCCGGTCAGATAAGCACCGATGGTGAGCGACCTCACCTCATCGTTGCGGCCGTTCAGCTCGCCGGCCAACCGGGCAGCCAGCCGTTCGGCCTCCTCCCGGGTGGTGCCGGCGGGATGCCAGCGGCGCCGCTCCTTCCCGGTGACCGGATCCAGTCCCTCATACACCACCTCATACCAGCGGTCACCAGGGTTGCGATCGCGGCCTTCCCAACGGCGAGGAGCCAGGCTTCCGGGTAGACCGCTGTGATTCCCATGACCTGATGGAGTCCGGGGAAGAGGACGGCGTCAACCGCGGCCCCCGCGAGGAGTAAGAAGCACCTGGTTCTTGGTTTCGGTCTCGCGGGTCCGGTCGGGAGGCCGAGGCTGCCGTTCCCCGGTGAACGGCAGGCGAGGGCTATGCCGCTGGCTACTTCCTTACCGCCCGAGGGGTGAGCCAGAACGAGCGCACCGGTTGCGGTGGCGAGGGTGGGGTCCGCGGATCGAAAGGTCGGGTTCCGAGTCCACGAATAAGGGTCTCGGACCTGAAGGGACTAAAGACCCTAGTTCCTCGGGACTTGTTCCCCTAGAGGTCGCGTCAATCGCCCCAAGGAGTTCCTGGCGAGAGCCTGACCGTGTTGTTCAGGGAGGAGAGAGAGCGTGGTTGCGGACCGCCTTGTCGGCCGCGTCGAGGAGCTACGGTCGTTGGAACTTGTCCTGGACGAACTCGACGGGGGCCATCCGGGCGTGATCGAGCTTGTGGGCGAGCCGGGGATCGGCAAGACGCGGCTGCTCCGTGAGCTCGCCGCTCACGCGGATGGGCGTGGGCACCTCGTCCTCTCTGGAGGGGCGTCGGAGCTCGAGCATGACCTGCCTTTCTCCGTCTTCGTCGATGCGATGGACGAGTACGTTGGGAGCCAGGAGCTGGGACGGCTCGTAATCGACGAGCAGGTCCAAGGGGATCTGGCGTATATCTTCCCGTCGCTGTGGGCGCTCGCTGGTGGCCAGGAGGTCGCCCTCCAGCAGGAGCGCTATCGCAGCCATCGCGCGGTCCGCGCCCTCTTCGAGCGGCTGGCAGCACCGATGCCTCTGGTGCTCGTCCTGGATGACGTCCACTGGGCCGACTCCGCGTCGGTCGAGCTGCTCGGGGCGCTGCTGCGCCGTCCACCGGCCGCAGCTGTGCTGATCGCTCTGGCGGTGCGGCCCCGCCAGACGCCGGAGCCCCTATTGGCCGCGCTGGAGCGGGCGCACCGCGAGGGGGCGCTGACCCGCATCGAGCTCGGGGCGCTGAGTCTCGCCGAGGTGCGTGCCTTCCTCGGCGAAGCTGTTGACCCGGCCCAGACGACCGCCCTCTACCAGGAGAGCGGCGGCAACCCCTTTTATCTCGAGCAACTCGCCGGAGTGTGGGAGCGCAAGGTTGGCGTTGCTTCCGTCGCTGTTGAGCTGGGGTTGGCCATCGAGGTGCCGTTTGCTGTCGCCGCCGCTCTGACCGAGGAGCTCGCGTTGCTGTCCGACACGGCGCGTATGGTGTTGGAAGGTGCGGCGGTAGCGGGTGACCCATTCGAACCCGAGCTGGCCGCGGCCGCGGCGGGATCCTCCGACGACTCGACGATGGACGCCCTCGACGAGCTCTTGGAGCTCGATCTCATTCGCGAGACGGACGTGCCGCGGAGGTTTCGTTTTCGGCACCCGCTCATGCGGCGTGCAGTGTACGAGACCACCCGGGGCGGCTGGCGGCTGGGCGCCCATGAACGGTGCGCCAAAGCGCTGGCGGCACGCGGCGCGGCCGCGGCGGCGCGTGCCCACCACGTCGAGCGCTCGGCCCGGGAGGGCGACCTGGCCGCCGTTGCAGTCCTGCGTGAGGCTGGCGAGGCAGCCGTCCGGCTTGCTCCGTCAAGCGCGGTGCAGTGGTTCGGTGCCGCGCTTCGCCTGCTCCCGGGGACGGCGCCGAGCGAAGAGCTCGTTGCGCTGCTGCTGGCGCGCGCCGGCTGCTTTGCCGCCACGGGTCACTTCGCCGAGAGCCGTACCGACTTGCTGGAATGCATCGAGATAGTGCCGCGAGGTGCCGAGAGTGGGCGCGTGCGCGTCATGACCGCCTGCGCCGCCGTCGAGCAGTTGCTCGGCCTCCAGACGGAGGCGCACCGCCACCTCAATACCGCGCTAGCTGAGCTCGGGGGCGCCGAGTCGGCGGAGGCGGTCGATCTGATGATCGAGCTCGCCGTCGCTGCCTTCCACGCCAGTGATTTTGACGCGATGCGTGGCTGGGCAGGACGCGTCGTCTCCGCAGCGACGCCGTTGGGTGAACGGCCGCTGCTCGCCGCGGCGTTGGCCGTTCGCGCCTGGGCCGGTGCGGTCGCCGGCGACGGCCAACAGGCGCAGACCCACTGTGACGAGGCAACGGAACTCATCGACGAGCTCTCAGACGAGGAGCTGGCAGAGCGGCTGAATGCGCTGGCGCATCTCGCGAGCGCCGACCTGTTCCTCGACCGTTTCCCCGCTGCCACCAACCACGCACAGCGCGCGCTCGGCATCGGCCGTGCAACCGGCCAGGGCGAGTCGTTCCCGCTCATCGTGGCGATGCTCGGAGGGTCGCTCTGGGTCCAGGGAAGACCGCTGCAAGCCGGGGAGGTCTTCGATGGCGCAGTGGAAGCGGCGCGTCTTGCCGGCAACGTCCAGGGCCTGGCGTTGCACCTCTTCAATCGGAGCTTGGCCGCCCTCGTCGCCGGGGATGTTGACCTGGCGTTCGCGACCGCCGAGGAGAGCTTCGAGCTCGAAGAGAGCATGGAGCCGGGAGCGCTGTCTGCCATCGCGGCCTGCGTGCTTGCGGCCGTACTGCTCGAGACGGGGCAAGCCGACAGGAGCGTGGACCTCCTGCTCACGCGTGGTGGAGGCGAGGAGCTCCGGCAGATCGGCGGAGCCTGGCGGGCGCGATTCCTCGAGCTGCTGACTCGCGCTCTGCTGGCAACCGGGAGACGAGCCGAAGCCGAACGTGCCGCGGAGGCGGCGCAGGCTTGCGCCGACGCGGTAGCGCTGCCGAGCGCAGTCGCCATGGCGAGTCTCGCCACGGCCGCTCTCGCCCTCGATGCAGGTGATCCCACCACTGCCGCCGACCGGGCGTCGGCGGCGGCGGCCTCGTTCGAATCGGTCAGTGCATTGTTTGACGCGGCTCAGGCGCGGGAGCTAGCGGGACGAGCACTCGGCTTGGCAGGGGTTCATGACCGTGCAGGCGTTGAGCTCGAGCTCGCCGCTGCGGCATTCGAGTCTTTCGGTGCGTTTCGATACCGCGACCAAGCCGAGCGGGAACTTCGGAAACTCGGATATCACATCCACCGTCGCTCGCGCTCGGGTGAGACCGGCGGGTTCGGCATGGAGACTCTGACTGAGCGGGAACTTCAGGTGGTGCGCCTGGTCACTGACCGCAAGACCAACCGCGAGATCGGAGCCGAGCTATTCATCAGTCCGAAGACGGTCGAAACTCACCTGCGAAACATCTTCAACAAGATGAACGTCTCGACACGGGTGGAGTTGGCTCGAGCCGTCGAGCGTACCGGCCGAGTGATCCCCGCTGACACGCCATCAGCCGGGGGCAGACTTCTAGCCAGGAGAGTCTGATCCGAGATTCAGGGTGAGGGTCAGGGTGCCCCCCCGATGTCAGGACGGTCCCGCTGCGGCAAGCTGAGTGTATGGCCCAATATTTGCTTTACCACCGGCACGAGCCCCAGGAGTGCGGGGTCGTGTTCGCCTCCTTCAAAGGCCACGACAGCCCGCTGCGACACCAGTCGACACTCGCCTCTTGCCGCTCCGGGGGACACGCGATCTGGTGGACGGTCGAAGCGGCAACCGAAGAGGACGCATTGGGTCTCCTGCCCTCCTATGTCGCCGCACGCACTACAGGAACCAAGGTAAGCGAGGTGGGGATCCCGTGATGCCGTGGGCCATAACGGCGATCCTGGCCGATGCGTTTGTGCTCTCCACCCGAGAAGCGGTATCAGAGCGCCTGGATCGGGATCGCGGTCCATTCGACGCAGAGCGTCTTCTTGGCGGTGATCGTCCTGACACTGGTCCTTTGAGATAATCCATCCCCATGCTGATGCTCTCGCGGCGAGCCGCCGACGATCTGCGCCGCCCTTGCCGGACGCCTGCGCCTGGATAACTTGGGGGGGGGGCCGGCCTCGATGAAGGGAGCTCATCTCCGAAATCAGGGTGCGGGTCAGGGTGCCGCCCCGATGTCCGAACGGCCGTCCCGCGGCAAGCTCATCGTGGCTCACGTAAGTAGCGGTGGAGCCCGGTTCGAGGGTCACCTCGAGATGGGCAACACCACAGAAGGCCATGCCTCCGGCCGGACCCGCCGAGGACGCTAGGCACCGGCCGGGCAGGTAGCCGCCGCCCAACTCCAATGCGCCCAGGCCGGGGCCATGGGTGCCGCTCGGGGTCGCCGACGGCGCAGCCGCTGGGCCGCAGGCGACCAGCGCGAGAGCAACGGCGATTGCAGCTGCAGCCCGTAGCACCCCCCCGGGCCTTGGAGACCGAGCGGCGGCCGGCTAGGGCGGATCGGCTCGACGGCCCTCGCCGGTGGGCGGCTCCCGCGACCACGCATCGACAACGACCTACCCCGCGCCGTCCTGGCCCGGACTGGACCGCTGATACGTCCAGCCCTGCTGCTCGACCCGCTTCCTGGCTTCAGCCTCCGAGACCATGATCTGCTGCCCGGCCGGCCCGAAGACGGTGACGTTCTCCTTCGGCCGGCTAACAAACCAGAAGATCGCCAAGGGAACGAAACCGACGAACCAGAGGAACAAGAGCAGCGCGAGGCCAATGCCGCCGCGGGTCCATGCGTCGGTCCGGCAAGCACTGAGATCGCTGCCCGACAAACCAACACATTCGTCCCCGATGCCCAGGGCGGCAGCCAAGATCCCGACGGCCATCAGGACGGTCCATACGAGGATCGCCCACGACACTTTACGAACCGGCATTCCAGTTTCCTCCTCTCATCCTCCACGCAGGTAGGTCATCCTTCCCGACCGGGTCGAGCCTAAAGTGGAACGGCGTCGCGCACATCGGGGCAGCACCCTGAGCCGTACCCTGATCTTCCTCGCGGACGACTCGTCGTGGCCCCTCTGTCGGAGGCACATAGCCAGCCGAGCACCGGCAAACGGTCTTGCTGGCTAGCCGACCCGCGCCAGCGCCCGCTTGCGGTGATCGACGCCTTTGCCGGGCCTGTCGAAGGGGTCAGGCGTTTGTCGAATCCTCGGATCTAAAGGAGGCTGACACCGAGGTCCTCCGGACGATCGCTGAGTTGGTGGCGTGGCGTGACGAAGTTGAATCGGAACTAACCAAAGCGGTGCGTTCGGCGCGAGAAGCTCACCGCAGCTGGTCCGAGATAGGCCAATTCACCAACCATAGGAGACAATATGTCCCCCCACGCCGAGAAGGCACACATGACCACTGACCAAGAGTTCGAGCCCGCCAAGGTGAACGTGAGGATGAAGATCTCGGCGCTCTGGACGGCAATGCTCTTCGTCTTCGCCTACGTCGACATCTTCAGCCTCTACCGAGCCGACTTCCGAGCTGACATCGAGGCCGGGGCGATCGGCGGGTTCACTGTCAACCAATCGTTCCTCCTGGGAACCACCATCTACGTCGTGATCCCCTGCCTGATGGTGTTCGCCACGCTGGTCCTGCGACCGAGAGACAACCGTATCGTCAACATCGCGCTGAGCAGCGTGTATGCGCTGACGATCATCGCTGGGGCGATCGGTGAGTGGAACTACTACATCCTCGGCAGCGCCATCGAGGTGGTCCTGCTGGCGGCGATCGGCTACTACGCGTGGACCTGGCCAAAACTATCGCTACCAACCTCCGCTACCGGAGGAGAGGCCACGCCTAACCACATCCAACCCGCCGTCCCATAGGGCACCTGATCAACTCCGGTCGACTGGGACCGCCCCCGGCTCTGGGTGTAGCCCTCAGCCCAGGGCGAGCCGGATCCGGTGGGTAAGTCCGTCATCGACCAATTTCACCTCTGAGCCAGGGGTCAGGGTCGCGCCGTCCATGGTCAAGCCCACCACTCCCCTGGCCACCCCATTGGGATTGCTGACCTGAATCTCATAGCGGGAGGAGTGATAGCGAAAGGCAATCTCGAATTCCCTCCAGGCGCGTGGAATGCATGGGTCCAGATGAAGGTGGGTTCCCCGCAGGCGGAAGCCGAGGATCCACTCTACGCCTGCCCGGTACATCCACCCCGCCGAGCCGGTATACCAGGTCCAACCTCCCCGGCCAACGTGGGGCGCCTCGGAGTACACATCCGCTGCAGCAACATAGGGCTCCACCCGGTACCTGTGGATCCCCGCCCTGGTGCTGGCGTGGTTGATCGGGTTGAGCAGACCGAACAGCTCGCCCGCCCGATCACCGTCGCCCAGGGTGGCAAAGGCAATCACGCACCAGATGGCGGCGTGGGTGTACTGGCCACCGTTCTCTCGGACGCCGGGCAGGTACCCCTTGATATAGCCGGGGTCGACGTCCCAATTGTCGAACGGTGGGGTGAAGAGGAGCACCAGACCGTCACCGCGATGGACCAGGTATTCCTCCACCGAGTCCATTGCCCGCTGGGCCCGCCGGCTCTGGGCACCGCCATGGATCACCGACCAGGATTGTGCAATGGAGTCGATTCGACACTCAGGGCTGACCGATGAGCCGAGTGGGGTCCCGTCGTCGAAGAAGGCGCGCCGGTACCAGTCTCCGTCCCAGGCCTCGGCTTCGAGGCTCGCCTGGAGACGAATCGCCCCTCGCCGCCAGACCTCGGCGAGCTCCGCTTCCCCAAGTCCGTCGGCGATGTCGGCGAACCGCCTCAGGTTCGCTTCCAGAAACCATCCGAGCCACACGCTCTCGCCTCGCCCCTCCCGACCCACCCGGTTGAAGCCATCGTTCCAGTCACCGGTCCCGATCAAGGGAAGGCCACGACTCCCCAGCTTGGATAGCGCCCGGTCGAGGGCCCGCCGGCAGTGGTCGAAGATCGTGCCCGAGGTGGAGGATTGCCCGGGGGTGAAGAATATCTCGTCCTGGTCTGGTGCCAGCTCCATCCCATGCAGGTACGGCACCACCTGTTCGAGCAGTTCTTCGTCCCCGGTCACCTCCAAATAATGGGCCACGGCATAGGGGAGCCACAGGTAGTCATCGGAGATACGGGTTCGCACCCCCTTGCCCGAGGGGGAGTGCCACCAATGGAGCACGTCGCCTTCTTCGAATTGATGACCGGCGGCCCGCAGCAGGTGCTCTCTGGCAATGTCCCTCATCGGTGTCACCAGCGCCATGACGTCCTGCAACTGATCGCGGAAACCGAAGGCTCCCCCGGATTGATAGAACGCGGTGCGGGCCAGCACCCGGCAGGCGAGCGTCTGGTATAGCAGCCACTGGTTGATCATCAAGTCGAAGGAACGGTCGGGGGTCTTGACCCGGATGGTGCCAAGAATGTCATTCCACCGGGTCGCCACCTCGGCCTTCACCACATCCAGGTCGGCTCTGCGATAGCGCTCGACCAGCGACCGGGCCTCGCCGTCATCCTTGCCCTGGCCGAGCAGGAAAACCACCTCGACCTCTTCACTCGGTGCCAGGCTCACGGCACGCTGGATGGCTGCGCAGGGGTCGAGCCCCACTCCGACCGTGCCCGAGAGTCCCCGAGTGTGTCTCAGAGCGGCCGGGTCGTCGACGCTGCCGTGCCTCCCCAGGAACTCGGCCCGGCTGCCGGTGACCGTCACCTCTTCCGCTCCGAGGTCGGCGAAGGCCACCCGAGACCCGAAGTCGATGTTCCAAGGGTTGCGGGCCAGCATCGCCCCGGTCTCTTCGTCGCGTTGGGTCTGGATCTGCATGGGGGAGACGGATCTGGTGGTTCCAAGCACCCATTCCACGTAGGCGGTGACTGAGAGACGACGTCGCCGGTCGGTCAGGTTGCGAATTCGCAGTCGGGAGATCTTGACCGGATCCTCGGGAGGCACGGTCTGATGGAGGTGGAGAGCGATCCCCCGGGACCTGTGCTCGAACTCGGAATACCCCGGGCCGTGCCGGGCCAGGTAGGCATAGACGGCATCCCTGGTCGGCAGGGCGGTGGGTCCCCAAACCTCCCCGCTCTCCTCGTCGCGAACATAGAGCACCTCGCCCGGGCGGTCGGCGACAGGGTCGTTGGACCAGGGAGTCAACTGGTTCTCCCGGCTGTTCTCCGACCAGGTGTACCCGGAGCCCGATTCAGAGACACAGAACCCGAAGCGGGAGTTGGCGACCACGTTGATCCATGGAGCTGGAGTCCATTGGTCTTCTCCCAGGACCACCACGTATTCACGGCCGTCGGCGGCGAAGCCGCCGAGACCGTTGTGGAACTCGCGCTCCGGTCTCGGTTGCGATCCCCCGGTCTCTTCGGGGGCGATCCTCTTGGGCCGGGCGGTTGGAGCCGCCTCCTCCGTGGGCCGGCGGCCCAGCTGGTCGGCGAGGGACCCGTGATGACTGAGCAGCACTGCGCGTGCCGCCGATCGGAGGGTCGCCCGATCCTCGGCGGTGAGCAGCGGGCCGTTGAGGACGAATACCCCCCCGTCCGGCTCCTGACCCACCATATGTCCGCTTTCTCTGATCAGCTCTTCGATCGCCGTCTGCAGGTCTTGGGCATAGGAGCCCGGTCGCTCGTTGATGATCACCAGGTCGGAGACCAGCCCTTTGATCCGCCAGTACTCCTGGGCCCGGAGCAGATCCCGGACGAGTCCCCGTTCCTCGGGCTGGTCGATCCGGACGAGGACGATTGGGATGTCACCCGAGATGCCGTGTCGCCACAAGCCATCCTGACCAACCGAGGGCACGGTCTGCTGGGATGGCGCGGCTCTCAGCACCGGGTCGGAGTAGATCAGCGTCCCCGCGAGCTGTTGAAACAGGTGGGCCTGCTCGGGATCGATCCGGAGGTGATTGAGACGGACCTGGGCCTGAGTCCAAGCCAGGGTCGAGCTTCGCTCGAAGGCAGCCGGGTCGGAGAACTTGTCAACCAGGTCGAGGGCCTCGGAACGGCTGCGGGCGATCACGGTTGTGAAGTCGAGATGGGCGCTGGCGCCGGGCTGGATCCGCACCTTCCTCCGCATACTGAACACAGGGTCGAGCACGCGGCCCACCGAGTTCGAAAGGGGCCGATCTACCGCGGCGGCGCGGTGGACCTGGTTCCCCCGGCCCAGGAACCGAGCCCGATCCGTCTCGTATTGGACCCCACCCATGACTTCACCGGTGACGGCGAGGACATGACCGGCCCACACCGTCTCCTCTTCGGCCGAACGGGGCCGGCGGCTGGCGAGCAGAGCGTCGCGCCCGGGCACCGCCTCGGTCTGCACGAAGAGGTTGGAGAAGGCAGGGTGCGCGGAATCGGCCGGTGGCGAGGTCAGGACGAGCTCCGAGTAGGAGGTGACCTCGACTTCCCTCACCGTCGAGCCCAGGTTGGTGACGGTGACCCGGCGCACCTCTGCGTCGTCCTCCTCCGACACCACCACGGTCAGTCTCGTGGCGAGGCTGCCGTCACGACGCGAGATCTCTGCCTTGTCCTCGCTGAATGCAACCTGGTAGGAGTCGGGCTCGGCGAGAGTCGGCTGGTAGCCCGCCGACCAGGTGCGCCCCGACCCGTCCCTGACGAAGAAGAAGCTGCCGTAGTTGTCGCGAGTGGTGTCCTCACGCCAGCGGTTGACCGCCAACCCCCGCCACTTGCTGTAGCCGGAGCCAGCCGCGGTGAGGACGGTGCTAAGGCGGCCGTTGGAGAGGGCATGCGTGACCGGGACCGGCCCGTGCGGCGATGAGACCCGCCGGACAACGCCCTTGGGCTCCTCGACGGGATGGGCCGATTCGGCGACTTCCTCAGCTCGGGGACGCGCCACCTCCACATCTCGGGGAACCCTCTCGTGCAACAACAGTTCGGCGGCGCGCACCGACGGGTCGGCGTGGAAGAGGTCCCGGCACAGCCCTCCGAAGATGACGTTGGCCAGGGACACCAGCGACATCGCCTGGTGGTGAGCCATATAGGCCTTCACCAGGACGGTGTCTCCGTCATCGGGCAGGCGGCTTGGAGTGAAATCGAGCGCCTCGTAATAGCCATAGCTGCCCAGGGCTCCCAGACCGTTGAGCCGGGTCAGGTTGGCCACCGCAGCCCGCGGCTCCACCATCGTTGCCAGCAAGGTGGCATACGGCGCAACCACGAGGTCCTCACTGAGACCCCGTTCGAAGCCGAGTCCCGGGACGCCAAAGGCCCGGTACTGATAGACGAGGTGGATGTCGCGGGCGGCGTATGCTGCCTCGGAGATCCCCCAGGGGATATGACGTTCGCTCCCGTACTCGATCTGCCGTCGCACCACCGCCCGGTAGGTGGTGTCGAGGATGCTCTCGGGTGGAGAGCGCATCACCAGCAGCGGCATCAGGTACTCGAACATCGAGCCCGACCATGAGATCAGGGCGGCGTCGACGCCCATTGGAGTCATCGACCGGCCGAGACGGAACCAGTGACTTGGAGGAAGGTCGCCTTTGGCGATGCCCACGAAGCTGGCCAGCCGGGCCTCGGAGGCGAGCAGGTCGTAATGACTTTGATCGAGGACGTTCTCGCCCACCCGATAGCCGACCGACAGGAGCTTGTTGTCCGGGTTCATGAGAAACGAGAAGTCCATCTCCTCAGCCAGGGTGGCGGTCTGCTCCGCAAGGACGGCGAGGCGGATCGAGAGATCCTCCCGGCTGGCCGCCTCCTCCAATGCTCGCTGGTCGTGTAGATGGCCCCGCACTGTCGCCAACATCGCCTCGGCCGAAACCGCCAATTCCCCGGCGCCCTCCCTGGTGGCCAGGGTGCGGGCGATGTCGGCCACAGTCTCCGCTTCGTCGAGTAACTCGGACAGACGCTGTGACCCGGCGGCTCCCCGGCTGCGGAGCGAGGCGAGGAACTCGTCGAGGGCTCGATCCAGCTCACGGGGGGATACCACCTCGATGTCGGTGTCGGCTGCCAGAAGGCTGGCCGCCTCCCGCACCAGCAATGCTCCGTCCCTGATCCCTGCCGCCACCTCCGAGCCTGGTGCCAGTCGGCGAAGACGCTCACAGCCCTGGGACACCGCGAGAAGATGGCCGGCGAGGTTGCCGCTGTCCACGGTCGACACGTATCGCGGTTCGAGTGGCTCACATGAGGTGGTGTCGTACCAATTGAAGAAGTGACCCTGGAACCGTTCCATCCGATTCAGGGTGGAGACCGTCGCTTCGAGCTTGGTCGCTGTCTCTTCGACGCCGATCCAGCCGAACTCCCGGGCCGACAGCACCGCCAGCAGGTAGAGCCCGACGTTGGTGGGAGACGTGCGGTGCGCCACCTGCTCCAGATCCTGCTGGAAGTTGTCCGGCGGCAACCAGTTCTCCTCGCCGGTCACGAATGTCTCGAAGTACCGCCAGGTGCGCCGGGCTGTCAGCCGCAGAGCCTCCTGGTCCTGGAGTGTGGGCGGGTCGGCCACCTTGATCGGCCGGGGGATACTGACCTCATGGGCGACGATGGGGGCGAGCACCCACAGCCCTGACCACGCCAATGCCGGCACCAATGCCTCCGGCTTGACGAAGGCGGCGCCCGCCGCCCCTGCCAGGCCGACCACCATCGACGGGGACATCCGCTGGATGAAGCCCGCTCGCCCCAGGCCGAATTGCCGTTCCGCTTCTTCGGCCGTCAGCCAGGTGAGCAAGCCGCGGCGGGAGAACAAACGCCACAGGGTCACGACTATGGCTTCGGTAATCCTCAGCGCCTGGTGGGCGAGGAATGCTGCCTGGAGAACGGTTCGCCCGATGGCCCGCCACGCGTCCGTCCCCCACCGCCTCAGCCGCACCGCCCCCGGAGTGCTGGTGCGGCGGGGGATCATCCGCTCCAGCAAGGGGAGCATCCCGGGTATGGCCAACGCCAGGAGGACGAACCCGGTCCAAGGCCATACCGGCACCCCGGGCACGAGGAACGAAGCGAGCAATGTGAAGAGGGCGGCAGGTGCGCTGAGACTGCGGCGGATGTTGTCCAGCATCTTGAGACGAGCGGCCGGTGGCAGCGGTCCGTGCCTGCCCAGGATCCAGGGGAGGAGTTGCCAGTCACCGCGGACCCAGCGGTGCTGACGGGTGAGTGCCACCTCGTAGTGGCTGGGGAACTCCTCGAACACCTCGACGTTGCTCACCATGCCCGCCCGGGCGAAGCTGCCTTCGAACAGATCATGGCTGAGCAGCGCGTTCTCCGGGATCCGACCCTCGAGCGATGCCTCGAAAGCGTCGATCTCGTAGATACCCTTGCCGGCGTACGACCCCTCGCCGAACAAGTCCTGGTACAGGTCGCTGACCACCGACGCATAGGGGTCGATCCCGGTGGGCGGGAAGAAGACACGCTGGAAGAAGCTCATCCCGCCCGCCCTCAGAAAGGCGGTGACTCGAGGTTGGAGCACTCCATAGCCCTCCACGACGCGCCCCAATGGATCGTCGACGCGGGCCCGGTTGAGGGGATGTGCCATCGTCGCTACGAGCCGGGTGGCGGCCCCCGGAGGCAGCCGCGAGTCGGCGTCGAGAGCTATCACGTAGCGGACACCTTCCGGCGCACCGTCGGCTCGAATGAAGGTGGTGTTGGTCGCTCCACGGAGAAGACGGTTGAGCTCGTGCAGCTTTCCCCGCTTCCGCTCCCAGCCCATGTGCTGGCCCTCCCCGGGATTGAACACCCGCCGGCGATGGAGGAGTAGGAACCGATCCGTTCCTCCCGGTCCCGGCCCATGTCTCTCGTTGAGCCGGGCCACTCCATGAGCTGCCAGAGCGAACAGCTCGTCGTCGTCGGCTGCCTCGAGACCTTCTGCGTCGCGCCAGTCGCTGACCAGGGCGAAGTGCAAGTCGCCGTCCGGGTTCGCCAGATAGTGGACTTCGAGCCTCTCCACCAGCTCTTCGACCTGGGCAGGTCGCGACAAGATCACGGGGACCGCCACCAGGGTGCGCAGCTCTGGGGTCGGACCGTGACGCAACGCCAGGGAGGGCAGCTCCTCGGGCCGGGTCAGGGCCGCGATCGCCCGGTTGACCAGGACCACACCGATGTCCGAAGCCGGGATCAGGGCCAGGCCGGCCAGGAGCCATCGCCAGGGCCACCAGTCCTCGATGGTGAGCAGGGGCCAGGCCAGGGCCAGGCCGGACACCAGGGCAACCGAGCCCAGGTACACCCCCGCCGCATGCCTTCTGAGAAAACGAGAGGTGATGAGCCCGGCTCCGGGGCGGAATCCGATCTGCTCTTCGAGCAGGGTCCTGCCCTCTCCAAGGAGGTAGAAGCCGGGGTCACGCTGACGGCGATCGGCGAGCTGGGAGGAGGCGAGCCGGAGCGTGGCCCTGGCGACGTCGAGCTCGGAGGTGCCCGATCGCTTCGACAACTCCTCGATGGCGTGCCGGTAGCGGTCCCGGGTGGCAAAGCTCATCTCGCTGTACGAGCTCCCCGCGGCCAGGGCGTGATCAACGAGGCTGACCCCTTCGACGAAGTCGGCCCAGTCGAAGTAGTTGATCTGACGCAGGCTGGTCACGATGTTGCGGACCGTGACGTTGGTGGCCGCCTGGCGGCGATGGGTCTCATTGACCATCTCGTCGGGTGCGATCCCCTGCGCAGCGAGACGATCGAACAGCCAGCTGAGACCCGGTGTCGTCTCCGGGTCCTGGTCGCGGAGACGCTGAAGCAGATGGACGGCAAAAGGCTGGGGCAGGTCCTCCGAGTCGTAGCGATCGAGGGCAGCGTGGGCGTCGCGGGACCGGCCGTTGCCGATCCCGAGCAGCCTGTCGGCGATCTCTTCCGCTTCCCGACGAAGCCTTCTGGCCCAGACGATCGACTCGGTCATCCGGCGTAGGTTCTCGATCAGGATCAAACGAAGGGTGATAGGGATGGCCCAGAGCTCACCGATCGTGAGAGGCTGGACCTCCTGATACGAAGTCACGAACCTGCGCAGAGCTTCGGGGTCGAAGCGACTGTCGAGGTGCGCCACGTAGGCCCAGACGATCCCGTACACCCGCGGGTAGCCTGTCAAGTGACCACCCTCGAGCTTGGGTAGTTCGCGGTAGTAGGTGGGAGGGAGATTCTCTCGTATCTCGCGGAGCTGGCTCTCAACGAGATGAAAATTGTCCACCAGCCATTCCGCCGCCGGGGTGAGGAGCGCTTCCTCCCGAATTGCTTTGGACAGTTCCCGATATGCGGAGAGCAGGACCTCACCGTTGTCCGAAAGGCGCCGGGATATGAGCCGCAGTCGTCCTCGGCGTCTGGTCAGTTCATGAGCATCGGCGAGGCTATGGGCATGCTCTTCCAGCCGTTCGACGCTGAACAGCTCCGCCCGGATGGGCTCGTCGATCGGCTCGAATCTAGAGCCTCGGGGCGATGGCACCGTCGCACAATACGTGAGCAATACACCGGGAACTCGATTGGCGGAGCTCTCTGGGTGGCGGACTTCTCCACCAGGGGGTTCCTTCAGAAAAGGAGCGGGCCAGTCGGAAGGATCGCGTCCACCAGATCATCTAGAAGAGGCAAGCCAAGTCGTTCGGTCGGCCTTTGTCCCAACGCAACGTTGCATGACCCCTGGTCATCGGACAGCGAAGAGAATCGTTCGCTAAGAGGGGCTCCACCTGACGAGGTGCTCCGCTGCGCCGAGGAGCCAGGCGAGCCCGGACTGAACCTCCGGGTGCGTCGTGGGACCGGCGTCGGGTGGAGCCACCACCCGTCTGCCAAGCAGGGTCTGTGCGTCTCCACACGCCTGCTACCGACTTGCAGCCGGCCCGCTGTCGCCCTGCAGGCGGCATTCCCGAGAGTCGGCACCGTCACGACCGTATACGAACAAGGAGGTGGATCGTGACTGTGCTAGATACGCGAACCCAGGCGGAGACTGGGCAGGAGATGGGGCAATTGACCGGCACTGGCCGGCCAAGGCTGGCCTGGACCGTGGCAGGCATTGCCATCGTCGTACTGATGGTCACCGCCATCATGCGCACCGGCAGTGGCGAGACGGAGACAGCGGGGCCTGCTCGGGGCGATGTTCTCGAGGAGCTGGTCGACCTGGGATATCTCCCCGATCAGGCCCTGGAGACCGGAGACATCTACACCCATGGGGAAAGAGCCATCATTGACGCGGTCAACAGCGGGATGGTCCCCCGTCAGACCCTCGACAAGGACACCTTCGTCCTAAAGGGCATCATCGACCGTCTGGTTCCGAAAGACCAGTAGGGATGTCCATTGGAGACCAAGCCGTGGCGGGCTCCGCCACGGCTTGGCCGACTAGGGGCGTACTTG
>DATHUP010000013.1:0-3220 GCA_035462175.1 Acidimicrobiia bacterium
AGTGGTAGTGCTGACGCAGATACATGATCTTCCCCACCACCTCAGCTGAGGTTGCGTTGGGGCTGTAGTGCGGTCTCGAGGAACGACCACGGAGGCCCTCAAGACCCTGTTCCTCATAGCGGCGCAGCCATTTGTAGAACGAGAGGCCGTTTCCCCTGGTCAGAGGGTTTTGACCGCATCTTTCGCAACGAGGGGGTCACGGGTTCAAATCCCGTCAGCTCCACCATTTGCCCTGGTCAGAGCGATTTCGACGACCCTCGAACTTCGCCGCTAGTACGGTCTCTTCATCGGTGGCTCCACCGAGCGGCCCACAGGATTCCCGCCGTGAAGCACCTCTCAGGAGACGAAGTGCTCCGAGAGATCCGAACGTCTTCTCATCAGTCTCGCGTCTGGATCTGAAACGGCCCACGTGATTGGCGCCAGGGCCGAGGTTGGAAGGCCTGGCTTGATCAGGATGACATCTGTCACGTCGAGTTCGTGATCGATCTCACTACTCGTCGCACCGGTCGTTCCGCATGATCAGTGCAAAGGAGGTAGTAGATGGAACATGTGCTCGAAGTGCGAGGGCTAGTTCACCGATACGGTGACCACACGGCTCTCGCCGGAGTCGATCTGACTGTCAAGTCGGGGGAGTGTGTCGCCCTTCTCGGCCCAAATGGGGCCGGTAAGACGACCCTCGTCCGCAATGTGGTCGGGTTGATCGAAGGCAACGCCGACCTCATCGAGGTGGCAGGTGGCAACCCTCGTAGCGGCGAAACCCGCCGCAAGCTCGGTGTTGTCCAACAGGCGGTCGGCTTTCCGCGGTCACTCACCGTCGGCGAGATCGTGGGCGGTGCGGCCGCCCGCCGGGGTTATCCCCCGGAAGCAGCCAGCCAAGCCATCGCCGAGATGGGCCTGGCCGGCCTGGAGAAACGTCGGGCGGCCAAGCTCTCCGGCGGTCAGCAGCAGCGGCTGCAGCTCGCGATGGGGCTTGTTGCCGATCCGGTTCTGCTGGTACTGGACGAGCCCACCGAAGGACTCGATGTGGAGGCACGGCGCCGGTTCTGGAACACGATTCGGCGGCGTCTCGACAACGGAGCCGGTGTGCTCATCACGACGCATCTCGTGGACGAGGCGGCCGCAGTCGCCGATCGGGTCGTCGTGGTTGATCGCGGACGAGTAGTCACGGAAGGGACGCCAGACGAGCTGCGTCGGACGCTCCCCGACCGTCGGATCTCAATCCAGACGAAGGTACCGGTGAGTGTGATCAGAGCGCTCGACTCGGTGGAGACGGTCGAGCTTCGTGACGGCCGCACCGTGATCGCAACAACCGACAGTGAACAGGTCGTCAGGACGCTGCTCGACCTCGACCCCGAGGCCAACGATTTGACCGTGGCGACGGCGAGCCTCGAAGAGGTCCTCGTCGCCATGACCCACCATGAGGAGGTACTGATATGAACACAAGAATCTTTCGCATAGAGGTGCGAGACGAGCTTTTGGGAATCGTCAGGGAGCCGACCGCTCTCTTCTTCTCGGTGCTGATGCCAGTGGCATTCTTTGCACTGTTCGCAACGATGTTCGGCGGCGACGGAGGCTTCGGCGTTGAGTCGTTGGCCACGTACGGGGCATTTGGTGTGCTGTCCGTGGTCCTGACGAACCCGGGTATCGGCCTCGCCGACGCCAGAGAGCGAGGCTGGCTCCGCGTCAAGAGAGCGGACGGTACGCCCCTTGGCGTGACGCTGTCCGCCAAAGTCACGGCAGCACTGCCGTATGCGATCGTCACCCTGGCAGGGATAACCCTGGTCGCCCGTTTCACCGATGGACCCCTGGACGTAATTCAGGTCCTGCGTGTCATCGGTGTGCTGCTACTCGGAGCCTTGCCATTCAGCCTGTTCTCCCTGGCTGTTGGGGCGAGGTTCAGTACCAACGCCGCCATATCGGTGCTCAACGCGGTGCTCATTCCTTCGGTGATTCTCTCAGGCCTCTGGTTTCCGCTCGAGATGCTCCCGACGTGGCTCGGAGAAATCGCGGTGTACCTCCCGCCCTATCACCTGGCACAATTGGCGCTGGCGCAGGTCGAAGGCGGAGCAGTGTGGGGTCACGTCGCCTATCTCGTGGGAACAACGATCGTTGGAGCGATCGCAGCAGCGTTGGCGTACCGTTCCGCGGAAGTGTGAACGACACGACAGTCAGACTCGCGAACTCGGAACGCCTCGACACGAGGCGTTCCGGTTTCTCGCGCTGGGCACCCCTGGTCTTCTTCGCATTCATCCTCATCGGACCGATCTTCTCCCCCGACGCCGATCCCGAGGATTGGGTTCTCGCTGTCGGAGTGGTTGCCGTCGCTCTCCCCATCTTTGTCGTCTCGGAAATACGAGGTTGGGATATCGGGGGAGCAACTGTCCTGATGCTGCTGGCACTCGCGACAGCACCCTTCGACTCGACAGCAATCATGGCGCTGCCCATCTACGCCGCCGCTCTCGTAGCCAGGTCAGCCAGTCAGGAGACGCTCCGACTCAGACTGTCGGTGATCACTGCCCTCACTCTGACCGGCTTCTTCTTGAGTTCGATCCCTTGGCCGTTTCGGGTCTTCATATTCATCCCGGTGATCATGACCTGGGTCATTGGATCCGCCGTCTTCCATGATGTGTCACGGGACCATCGCGCGGTCGCGCTCCGGGCTGAGAACCGCCGAGTCGCTCATCTCGCCACCATCGCCGAGCGGGAACGGATCGCTCGCGATGTCCACGACATCGCCGGCCAGGCCCTCACCGCCATCATCGTGCGCAGCCAGCTGGTGCAGAGACTGGCTTCGTCGGATCAGCCTCGGACCATCGAGGAAGCCGACCAGGTGGAACGCATAGCCCGCGACGCACTGTCCTCGATCAGGGGGAGCGTCGCCGGCTGGCATCAGGCTTCGCTGCGGGACGAGCTCGTGGTCGCCCGCGACGCCCTCGCTGCCGGCGGCATCGGATTGGAGACGCTTGGAGACCTCGACGTGGATCTGGCACCTTCGGTGGAGAACGTCCTGGCCCTGGGACTACGCGAGGCAGTCACGAATGTCCTCCGTCATGCCCACGCGGACAAGGTGGTGGCCCGCATCGAATGCCAGGACGGGGGCGTTTCGCTGACGGTGTCCGACGACGGGGTTGGACCGACCAGAGGGAACGGCTCGGGGCTTCAGGGCATGCGGGAGCGTGTGATCGCCGCCGGGGGAACCCTCATGTTCGGACCCGGGGCG
>DATHUP010000014.1:0-6672 GCA_035462175.1 Acidimicrobiia bacterium
CCGCTCGTTCACCGGACCGTAATCAGACGACTTCCCCCTCTGGGCATGCGAGGCTGTCATGAACCCACCGACAAGAAGCTCACCGAGTAACTGACCACCTCATCCAGGTCAGAGAATGTGCCAGAGCGAAGTCTTCGGAACTAGAGGCAATTCCTCTGAGAAGCGACACCGAACCCAGGTCAGCCTCCCAACCAGACAGCGCATAACGCGCGACAGCCGACCCCGAACGGCCGTAACTCATCCGAGAACTGGGATATGCGCTATCTGAGAACAACGCCACCGCGTGCTTCTATCAGGCGTCAACACCTCCGCTACAGGGGTGGAAGAGGCTGCCGTCACCCTGTGATGTCAAAGTCTCAGGAGCTAGGATGCGACCGGCACGCCGTTACCGACAAAGTGATCGCACGGAGAAGCGCTCATCGACGGCGACCCGGATCGGATGGCACCGAATCCGCACGGCTTTGGCTGCGGTGCTTGGAATTCCTTTCGACTCCGTTTCAGGCAACCTCAGCGGCCAGGGCGAGAGAAATTGCGGCGATCGCGGTTGTGACCGCCATTGTTGTTTGATTGGCGGCCGAGGGCTGATGACCGAGCGATCGATTTCCGGCAGCCTTGTTGTGCACACAGCAAGCACCCTCCGGGCAGTTTCCAGGAGGGTGCTTGCTGCCGTTCCTCGCTTCGAGATGTGAATCCCTGGGGATTGTGCCTACTTTGAACTAACTGACGGGCACCACCACCTGGTCCGAGAGGACTCCGTCCTCAAACAGGCTGAGGGTGGCAGTGGTGAAGCGAATGTCGACAATCTGCGCTGTCCATTGCGGGTTAGGGCAGGTGGGTGTCGACGGCAGGGGATCTGGAGAGTCTGTTGTCACCGTGAACCGATATTGGCCGTTTCGTGGGGTGGGTAGCGGATCTGTCGAGCCAGCCACTGTCACACTCGTGTCCTGGCCAGGGGCACGATTTCCGCCAGGGTTGATACACACGACTTCGGCAATGCCATCTGCCTCGATGGTGATCTCAAATGTCGTGCCGCCAAGCCCGGCGACCTTCCCCGAGCAACTTACCTGGGTTCCGATGTCGGTACATGTAGGGGCGTTTCCGCCGCCGGTCAGGAAGTGCC
Organism: Acidimicrobiia bacterium; assembly: GCA_035462175.1. GTDB lineage: Bacteria > Actinomycetota > Acidimicrobiia > Spongiisociales > ZC4RG35 > JARDZU01. Next base: position 1,121 of record DATHUP010000014.1, read on the forward strand.
CGCTCTGTGCGAGGGCGGGGCCAGCAGTAACCATCAGTACAGCTACTGCCAATAGGGCGATTAATAAGCGTCTTGAATGCGTCATCGTTTCTCCTCTTGGGAAGCGCAGTTGCCACAGCCGGCAGGGCGCCCACTCTCGTCTGCCATAGGGACCATCCTTGATTGAAACGAGGACGGCGGGGAGCGTCGGATTTGGCGCGCCCTCTACCCCTTTGCGCTGCTAGTGTTCCCTCTTCGTATCGATTTCACCTCCTTACCGGGACCATAAGTTGATACCTACCTGGTCAGGCGTGGTCGAAGGGGCGCAAGATCGTCGTTGGGGTGTTGTCGGAGCGTCGACGTCACCGCCGTTAGCCGTAACAGGATCAGCGTGAAGGAGAGGAGTCGACGTGCGGAATGCGCTTACGGCGAAGATGTCTGGGTCACCACTCTTCCTCCAACCGGAATGATGGCCAGATGCCCAGTTCTTCATTAAGGAGCTGGCTGAGCTGCTGGTAGTGGAGGAGGGCCTTGCCCCGGTTCCCTTGGGCGAGAAGTGCGTTGATCACCGCCTGATGTGCACTTTCTCTTAGGGGGTCGGCGGAAACGGCAAGAAGTCCTGCCTCCATGGCCTCGGCAAAGCGCTGTTCTCGAGTCAGGCGTAGACAAAGCGTCTCCAAGACTTGAAGACGTAGTTGCCGATACATCTCCTGCTCCGGGATTAACCAGTCGTCACTCCAGTCGGGGAGGAGGTCATCCTCGAAGTGTCTGGGTGTGGGACTCAGCTCAGCCTCGGGCCACTCGTCAATAAAGCGGTGAGCCAATGTTCTCCTCCCCTCGATGTCGACCGGCACATAGGGCGAGACCATGAGCGCCTCCCGCCTGACTTCCAATAGGTCATCACGGAGCCCGTCCATGTGGCAGATGGCCGACCGCAGATTGGAGCGGGCTGCCGCCTCGCTCGACTCGGGCCAGAGAGTCCCGGCGACGAAAGGGCGGGTTAGAGGTCGACGGGTGAGGCAAAGCAGTACCAGAAGGCGCTGCGTGGGGAGGGGGAGAAATGCTTGATCGTCCCCCGTGATAAGGGCGAACCCTCCCAATAGCTGTAGAGAGAATGAAGGTTGAGTAGCTTTCCCTTTGGCCGGTGAAGATCCGCCGGCGTAATTCACCATGTGACGACCCTCCCAGGATTTATGGAGGAAGGGCCGCGTCCTTGGTGGGGCGCGGAGTGTTGCGACAGGAGCGCGCCGAAGTGCCCACCCCCGTAGAGCCCCACAGGGTGACAGCCCGAGCCAATCAACAAGTGACCTTCCAGATACCCAGTCCTTGAAACTACACCGCCTCAAAGAATTGTGCTGTGTGAACCTCCCCGGGTTTCACGCAGGCTCGATCGTCTGAGTCGGGGCCGGTTGGCCTGACTCGAGTTGAACGTAGTAGTTCTTCTCGTATTCGGCGGGTGGGATCCTGCCGAGTTCGTGGAAGGTCCGCCGGTGGTTGAACCAGTCGACCCATTCCAGGGTGGCCAGTTCGAGGTCGTCGAGGCCTCGTCATGGGCCCCGGTTGCGGACGAGTTCGGTCTTGTAGAGAGACCGATGATCGCCTCGGCCATCGCATTGTCATTCGAGTCGCCTCTCGATCCGACCGAGGCGACGACACCGTTTTCGGCGAGCCGTTCGGTGTAGCGAATAGCAAGATATTGCACGCCACGGTCGGAATGATGAATCAGGCCGTCGAGGGGAACACCGGCACGGTTCCGTTCCCAGATCGCCTGCTCCAACGCGTTGAGCGCCAGATCCGTTCTCCTCGGGCCGTCGAGCTCGGCCGCGAAGAAAGCCAAAGCCGCCTTCAGGATCTCATTAGCCCGACGCAGCTCCCGCACCTCACACTCCAGCTGCTTGAGCCGCTCACGCTCATCAGACGTCAACCCCGGTTTTCGACCCTCATCCACCTCAACCCGACGCACCCACTTCCGCACCGTCTCAGCGGTCGGACCCAACTTCTCCGCCACCGAACAGATCGCCTCCCACTGAGAGTCACAGTGCTGCTCGGCCTCGAAGACCATCCGCACCGCCCGATCCCGCAGCTCCGCCGGATACTTCCCCGGCCTCCGTTGCTCTGTCATAACTCCATCCTTTCAAGGTCTGGAGCCTGCGCGCTACTCGGGGAGGTTCACCCTTGCACCAATGGTTTTCGCCATCCGGGGCGAATCTCTGAGACCTTCGCCGATGCCCACAGGGCAAACAACTCCAGGCCAATGCGGCGGCACCGTCGGAGGAGGGCAATTGGCGAACCGCTCTCTCGGACCCTTCCAAATCCGTTACGTGCTCTTATCCGACGGAGGTTTCGAGGCGTTGGCCCTCATCTGAGGTCGGGAGCTCAGGCTCGGGCGGGACCTCCTGGCTCCGTAGCGTCTCTTCCAACATCTCGGCCAGTCGCACGCGCTCGTATTCGTGGGCCTGGTCGAGCATCGGGCGCATCTGCTCCACAAAGGCTGACCTCTCGCCAGCGGCAACCTGAAACCGCTCATGCAGGGTGGAACCGCCTTCCACCGGCTCCACCTCCGTCGTGACCGTGACCGTCTTATCGTCCGGGGAGGTCACCCGCGAGGTGTGGTACTTCGGCGGTCGCCAGTCGACGTACTCCTGGATCAGCACGTCCTCGCCGTGCATGCAGTGATTCACCGTTCCCGCTCGACGGCGGCCACCTGGATCCAGTTGCTCGACCCGGTCCAGCCCGGCTCCCCATTTCGCTCGGAGGGTCGGCACCGAGACGTGTTCCCAAACCAGCTCGGGCGGGGCGGCGTAGAACTCCGAATAGGTCAGAGTCGCCTCACTGTCGGACACATACACCCGTCTCCGCTCTCGCATCGCCCGCCACGCCCGTTCCAGGTCGTGGATCCAGCCACCGACCTCACCCAGGTGGTCGTATTCCTCGCGGTGGCGGGCCATGCCCAGGGCTTCGGGATCGAGTCCGGTTGCCTCGATGCAGGTATCGGTGAGCAAAGCGTATGCCGAGTCCTCGATCGAGTTCTTGAGCAGACGGTGGGCCACCACCACATCGGCTCCCACCAGCTCTGTACTCCCGGCCATGCTTTGGATCGCGACGGCCCCGTGGTGAGCCACCATCTTCAAGTTGAGGGTGGGGATCAGCAAGCAGGCCTGGCATTCGCACACCGACGCCTGTCGAATCGACAGCAACCGTTGACGGAAGTCGAAGTAGCAACCCTCGATCTTGTCCATCAGGATCGAGCCGTCGATCGACCCTACCGGTGCGTAGACGAAGGCACCATCCCCTTCCAGCTTCGCCAGCCTGAAGCGGGGGCGCAAGGACTTGACCACCGTCGTGATCAGGTCGGCGAGCACGTCCTGGGCGTGGTCGAGCTCGACTCCCGCCAGGTAACGGGTATAACCCGAGATGTCGGCGATGACCAGACAAGCCCGCTCGGTGGCCATGAGCGCCGAGTGTATCGATCAATAGACCGCGTCGCTGGCGGGTATCTGAGTCGCGGGCCCTCCGATCAGGCTTTCGTTACGAGTGAGAGAACATGACCAGGAGACTGCAGGGTGATCGGCTGTCTGGATCGGGCGATGCGAATATTTGGTGGGGCTCCGACCTATTGGCTGACCAACAACGAGAAGACGGTGACCACCACGCATGCGGCATGGTCGAAGCGACGCCAGAGGGTCGCTCCGCTCGAGGAACACACGATGTGCGATTTGATCCAACGCAATCGCTCCGGTTCGGGGCCGACACCCCTTCGCTCGCCGTGGTCGGACCGCCGGGGCGCCTGAACTCCCGATCGACGAGCGCAACCCTGAACAGCTCCGCATGTGGTGGGACGCGCGCAGCGGCCATCGCGGCCCAGTCCTCCCGGCGCACGGGCACATCGAAGGTGTCGGAGTGAGGGGATATGTGCTCTCGCGCCTCGGAGGCCTCGCGCGAGGAAGGCGCTGGCGAGTCCTGTTTGCGGTGGGCGCCCCCCGCGTTCTCGCTAGGGCTACGCCCTAAACCCCCATCCCGGAAACCCTTGGCGCTGGGGCACCCATCTCGAGGAGAATGATCAGCCGATGGCACCTGCAAGATGCCCAGAGGCGCGACCTGTTTGGCGGGTCACGAAGCGCCGGCGAAACGTCTTCCAAGTCGCGCACCGCAAGCCGAATGTTTAGCGCCCTTTCTCCGGCAAATGGGGTGTTCACCCAAGGCGCCGTTGACGACGGGCTCTAGAGTCAGTCCATTGAGCCTGCCACGACAAAGCGCGAGAAACGCGTGACCGGCATGGACTGCATGGATATGGAACGCGAAGGTTTGATCGACGTCCCTAGTGGCCGAGTTTGGTACCGCGAGATACGGGAAGGCCCAGACGTGCCATTGCTTTGTCTCCATGGCGGGCCCAGGCGCATCGAGTGGCTGCCTGAGCGGTTTTGAGTCGCTCGCCGCCGACCGCGGCGTGGTCCGCTACGACCAGGTAGGCGGTAGCAAGTCGGAGTACGTTATCTCCAGCGACCTTCAGCGGATCGCGCGTTTTGTGGACGAGTTGGACGCGGTGCGGGACGCTCTCAATCTAGACCGGGTACATCTTTACGGCTACTCGTGGGGTTCGATGCTCGCCGTCGAATACCTGCTCGGCGGCGCCGTCGGGGTGATGAGCCTCACGCTCGCCTCCCCGTGGCTTTCAACGCCTCGATACCTCGGCGATGTTCAGGCGCTGGCTGCGCAGCTTCCGGGTGATGCGCCTGCCACGATGAGGCGTTGACGAACGGAGAAGAAGTATCACCTGAGTCGGTCGATTCTGCCGTCTCCGCCTCTATCGCGAGCACTTCTGTCGAGACGAGGCGTTGCTTGCAGCCCTGTTCGAAAGCGGACCACCAGGCCCCGCGTATGAAGCAATGTGGGGCTCGAACGAGTTCGTATCCACCAGTCCTATGCTTGCCAGCGTCGACCTCACGGAACGACTGGGTGAACTCGCACTTCCCGTCCTGCTTTTCTGCGGCGAGCACGACTCATGCACGCCCGACATCACACGCTTCTTCCAATCGCTGACCCTCGGCTCCGAGACATTCGTGCTACCTGGTTGCTCACACATGAGCATCCTCGAAGACCGCGAGGCGCACGTCACAGCAGTCGCCGCCTTCGCTGCCCGCGTTGACCTAGTAGCCCCAGCCTCGTAGCACCATTGATTACAACCACCGGAGCTGACAGTGGACCAAGGGTTGAGGTTGTAGTAGGACAGCACTCGAGCTGGAAGCACGGCAGCACATCCCTATGTTGATCAGATGAGCAACAATCGGAGTTCAACGGCTTGCCGTTTCAGCTCGTCGAGCCGTGGATCAGTGATGGGTGTCAGCAGCTCAACGCTCACCACATCGAAGATTGAACCGATGATTTCGGCTCGGATACCTGACTCCCGCATTGCGTGCTCCCACTCCGCGACCGTCCTCGTCTAGTGCCTGTCTGTTAGCCGTCAATACCATCCCGGTCTGGGCTCGGCCTCTCTACCCATTTGTCGCGGCGTTTTGCGCCTCGCCCTCGACCGCCCCTTTGAACAGCCAAAGCTTCCGTCTAACTCTCCTGTG
>DATHUP010000015.1:0-27585 GCA_035462175.1 Acidimicrobiia bacterium
CCGCTCGTTCACCGGACCGTAATCAGACGACTTCCCCCTCTGGGCATGCGAGGCTGTCATGAACCCACCGACAAGAAGCTCACCGAGTAACTGACCACCTCATCCAGGTCAGAGAATGTGCCAGAGCGAAGTCTTCGGAACCAGAGGCAATTCCTCTGAGAAGCGACACCGAACCCAGGTCAGCCTCCCGGCCAGACAGCGCATAATGCGTGTCTTCTCCGCCCCAAATCACCCAGATCACCCTCGCGCCATCCGGCAATTTCGCTCGGCTCAGGGCGAGCGCACCGCACTTCGTGTGTAGCCATATGTGTAGCCGTACGTACCCGGACAGGACGACACCAGACAACACGACCGATCAGAATTCGTAGACAGGACTCCACCACACAACACCCACTCGGACTGAACGGACGGTGTGGGCGGAACTGTTAATCCATTGGTTGTAGGTTCGAGTCCTACCCGCGGAGCAAGCTCTGACCTGGGAGAAACGTCCCCCCTCTTTTCCCGGTCTTTCTCCGTCTGACGCTGTCTTGCCATATGTCTCTCCTCGCAAGGTAAGCCTGCTTGTGGACATGCGACCCGTATGTCTCGCCCGGTGTATGACCACTGGCCGTGACCACGACGATCGTCTCACCCGACGCGGTGCGGATCATCGTCGCCTTCCCCTCGACGTCGCCGTGTCGGCGTGACCGGCGCCGGCTGCAACAACTCGAGCGAGCCCTTTGGCACCTCCGCTCCTAGCGCCGAGAGCGGCGCTGCCATCAACACCACCAGCATCGCGGCCGCCGCCTGGGTCCCTGTCTTTTTGACCAGAGAGTTCATTTGGTCCTCCTCGAACCTTGCTATTAACACACAGACGAAGGAGTGGTCGTTTCGGGTGACAGCCGGGTTGTCCCAGTCGCGGGTGGACGCCCACGAGTGAGGTCTCGACGCGATATGCCAATCGACGGTCCAACCGGACCCTCACCTCGCGCCTTCGCCTAGACCCAGTTGGGTGCCGCCGGGAATCCAAACGTCTCGACGACGGCCCTCGATGCCCATTGGTGGTAGAAGACGCCTCAAACAGGTCGGGCTGAACCAGATGATCCCAAACCGGGCGACACTCCCGCGCTAACCACGTCCCAGGTGCTGACAGCTTGCTGTCAACTAGTCCCGGCACCCCCTCGAGTCCCATGTGTAGGCTCGGCGAGGAGATGCAGGGCGAGGGCCCGGAGCGTCCTGAGGGTGAACGGCGCGATCGCGCGTTCTGTTCCGTAGTGGAGACGCGGACTTCGTCACAGCCGAGAACGGCTCGATCTTGAAATGTGAGGAGGAGTCTTGAGAGTAAGCATCGAAGTCAATGGGCGAACGTACGAGCGAGAGGTGGAACCACGGGTCTTACTGGTCGATTTCCTGCGTGGGGACCTTGGCCTCACGGGCACGAATGTGGGCTGTGATACCAGCCAGTGTGGAGCCTGCACCGTGCACATGGATGGAGTCGCAGTGAAATCGTGCACCGTTCTCGCCGTCCAGGCGGACGGTTCCAGCGTACTGACCATCGAGGGCCTGGCCAGCAACGGTCAACTCCACCCCATGCAACAGGCTTTCTGGGATGAGCATGGCCTGCAATGTGGATTCTGCACCCCGGGCATGATCATGGCATCGGTGAAGCTGGCTGAGGGGAATCCCGAGATCAGTGACAACGACGTGCGCCACGGATTGGAAGGCAACTTCTGCAGATGCACCGGCTACGAGAACATAGTCAGGGCAGTCAAGGCGGGCGCCAGCGCAATGGCCGGAGGTGAAGCATGAGTAGGTACATGGGCACAGCGGTCAAGCGGGTCGAGGATCCTCGGTTCCTCCAAGGCCAGGGCAAATACGTGGCCAATCTGAGTCTGCCCGGCATGGCCTATGTCGCGGTGAAACGGAGCCCGCTTGCGCACGCGAAGATCAACTCGATCGATTCGTCCAGGGCGGAGGCGCTCGACGGCGTCATCGGTGTGTACACCGGCCAGGAGCTGCTCGACGGCGGAGCCTCGTTTGCCTGTGGGTCCCTCCCCTGTGGTTTCACACCCCCCGACATCGTCACACCGGCACACAATCCGGTAGCAGTCGACAAGGTGCGACATGTCGGAGACGCGATAGCGGTCGTTGTTGCAGAGAGCCCATACATCGCCGAGGACGCCCTCGATCTCATCGACGTCGACCTCGATCCGCTCCCCGTGGTCATCGATGCACGAGCCGCTCTCGACGACGACGCCCCACTCGTCCACGATGACGTCGGGACGAACTTGAGCTTTCACTGGCCGCTCGGAGATGAAGAGGCCGTCAATCAGGCGCTATCCGGCTCCGACCACGTGGTGGAGTTGGAGTTCGTCAATCAGCGTCTGATCGCCAACGCCATGGAGCCGAGGGCGTGCGCGGCCGAGTGGGACCCGTCGACCGAGTCGATGACGGTATGGACCACGAGTCAGAACCCACATACCATCAGATTGCTGCTCGGGGCCTTCACACTCGGGATTCCCGAGCACAAGCTCCGGGTCATCTCGCCCGATGTGGGTGGCGGTTTCGGAAGCAAAATCTTCCACTATCCCGAAGAGGTGATCGTCCCTTGGGTAGCCAGGGCCATCGGTCGCCCCGCCAAATGGGTGGCGAGTCGCAGCGAGTCGTACATCACCGACGCACAGGGTCGCGACCACATCACCCTCGCCAAACTCGGCGTCAACAACGACGGCACGATCACAGGACTGCATGTCACCACATGGGCCAACCTGGGCGCATACCTGTCCACATTTGCACCGCTCATCCCGACTGCGCTGTACATCACTCTCTTGTCCGGGGTTTACAAAATCCCGGTGATCTTCGGTGAGTCTTACGGCGCTCTGACGAACACAGTGCCGGTAGATGCCTACAGGGGTGCGGGTCGGCCCGAGGCCAGCTACCTAGTGGAGACCATGGTCGACCTCGCGGCACGCGAGCTGGACATGGACCCTGTCGAGTTTCGTCGCAAGAACCTGATCCCCAGCGATGAGTTCCCCTATCAAACCCCGGTGGCATTGGAGTACGACAGTGGCGACTACGAGAAGCTGTTCGACAAGAGCGAAGAGCTGTCGGGGTACCAGTCGCTGCGTCAGGAGCGGGAAAAGGCCCGCGCTGAAGGACTGCTCGTTGGAATTGGGTTTTCTAGCTGCATCGAAGCCAGTGGGCCGGCGCCTTCGGCTGTCGCCGTGGGCCTGGGTGCAGCCATTGGCTTATTCGAGAGCGGCTCGATCCGGGTCCATCCAACTGGCAAGATCTCGGTCTTCACCGGGTCCCATTCTCATGGTCAAGGCCATGAAACCACATTCGCGCAGATCGTGGCCGATCAGCTCGGGGTCGCCATGGAAGACGTGGAGATCGTCCACGGCGACACTGACCGCATCCCTTACGGCGTGGGTACATATGGCAGCAGAAGTGCGGCGATTGGCGGCAGTGCCCTGGTCAAGAGCGCCGAGAAGATCCGGGACAAGCTGAAGAAGATTGCAGCCCACATGCTAGAGGCGTCAGTCGACGACATGGTCTACGACCAAGATGAGGGGACGATCTCGGTGGCGGGCTCGCCGGAAAGCGTGAAGACTTTTACCGAACTGGCCTTTGCGGTCACGACGGCGGACAACCTCCCCGAGGGTATGGAACCGGGTCTCGAAGAGACCTCGTTCTATGACCCGGCCAACTTCACGTTCCCGGCCAGCGCACACACGGCGATGGTCGAGATCGACCCCAAGACCGGGGAGGTCGAGATCCAGAGCTACGCGGCCGTGGACGATGTGGGCAATGTCATCAACCCGATGATCGTTGACGGTCAGATCCTCGGCGGCATCGTCCAGGGAGTCGGGCAGGCGCTCTGGGAGCACGGGATCTATGGAGAGGACGGCCAACTCCTGTCGGGATCCATGCTCTCGTACGCCGTGCCACGAGCGGACGGCTTCCCGTCGATCGCGATGGATCGCATCGAGACCCCATCCCCGCACAACCCGCTCGGGGTGAAGGGTGCTGGTGAGATGGGGACCATCGCAGCAACGGCGACTATCTCGAGCGCTGTGTTGGATGCCCTGGCTCCGTTGGGCATAACGCACCTGAACATGCCCCTGACCGCCGAGAAGATCCACAATGCCATAGTCGCCGCTGGCTACCGCGGAGGTGAATGATGTATCCACGCCCATTCGACTACGTACGCGCCGACTCGGTTGAGCAGGCGCTGGACCTCAAGTCCGAGACGAGTGGCCGGTTCATCGCCGGCGGGCACAGCCTGCTTCCGATGATGAAGATTCGGATGACCGCTCCGGAGGTGTTGGTCGACATCGGTCGTATCGACGGCCTCAGGGGAATCTCCGCCGATGGCGGATTCACCATCGGTGCGTTGACGACTCATTTCATGGTTGCATCCGAGAGCGGCGAGGGATTCCCGGCGGCGCTGAGCGAGGCCGCCTCGATGATCGGCGACCCACAGGTTCGGAACCGTGGGACTGTCGGTGGCAACGTGGCCCATGCCGATCCGGCGTCAGACCTCCCCACCGTGTTCTCCGCTCTCGGAGCCACTATGACCGCGGCGTCGAAGGGCGGCTCGACCCGCGATATCGGTGCGACCGCGTTCTTCACCGGCTTGTTCGAATCGGCGTTGAACGAAGACGAGCTGCTGACGACGATCAAGGTCGACGCGGAGGGCGTCGGTCGTGGCTCGGCTTACGCCAAGCTGTTCAATCCGGCCTCCCGTTATGCGGTGGTGGGAGCTTGCGCGGTGGTCGAGCTCGGCGACGATGGAAGCTGTGAATCTTGTACCGTTGCCGTCGGGGGCCTCACTCCCAAGGCCACGGTGCTCGAATCGGTCGCCAGCGCCATGAGGGGCAATCCAGTCACGGAAGTCACTGCGGAGAGCGCGGCCCAAAGCGCGACTGACGAAGTGGGAGACGACATCATGGGTGATTTGTACGCCGGTGTCGACTACCGACGCCAGATGCTGCCCGTGTTCGTGGCCCGTGCCCTGACCGCCGCCGCATCACGGGCGGGTTGATCTGACCGGAGCCGTCCGAGTGAGGCCCCGGCTGGTCAGGGGCCGCGCCCCTTCGTGGCCCACCGTCGAGCACTGCTGAGGCCAACTCTCATGTGGACAAGACCCTGTTACCACTTCAGGCGCCTCGAGACAGTGGCCGATCCCTTGTCAGACGCGTGTGAAAGGTGCGTCGCACAGGGCGACACTTGGGTTCATCTCAGATCCTGCCTTGTCTGCGGTGTAGTCGGTTGTTGCGACAACTCGAAGAACCGTCACGCCCGCAAACATTGGGAAGAGCACGACCACCCTCTAATTCAATCCCTCGAGCCTGGAGAAACCTGGAAATTCTGCTTTCTGGATCGCGCGACATTCGAGTGAGCACCAGGGGCCCACGGCCATTGTCCGGCGGTGGAGTCCGGGTCCCCTCTCCGGGCGAGAGATTCCGCTCGATAGGAGCAGCCCCCCGTGAGGACCTCGGGGGGTTGCTCGGCTATTCCTCTAGAGGGCCGATCAGCCTCGGTCGCTTTGTTCGGAGGGGACCGGCTCCACGTGGGCACCGCGTCGGGGTGGTTGCTCGGCCTCGTCGGGCGGGTCGTCCCGACTGATGAGGAACAGTCCGAGCGAGGCAATCGCCACCACCGAGACAATCAGCTCGTAGACGATGATCGCGGCCACGTCTGCCACCTTCCAAACACCGGCCACGGTCTGTTGAGCCGCACCCAAAGCTCCAGCCTCATTGAGCTCGGCGGCCTGCTGTGCATCTCCGATCATGACGAACCCGTAGAGCGCGGCAATGATGAGGAACCCAAACCAGATCCTCCAACCCGTTTTCATGGAGTTCATCCGTCGCCCCGTCGGCCGCTTGCCGATTTCAACCTAACCGCATTGATCAGGGGCTGGGCCAGGGCAGTTGCCGCTCCTCGGCGATCTCGTCGAAGTGAGCCTGCAAGGACGTGGCATAGTCGAGCGCCCCGGTGTTGCGGACGCGGATGGCAACCCGCCCGAAGTAGGCGGCGAGTTTGGCCGGATCGGCATCGAGAGGGTCGAGCCAATCCTCTCCCTTGTCCATAGCCCCGCCTTCCTCCCCGCTATCGCGGATGAAAAGATGGATCCAGCCGTACGTCGAAGCGTCGGTCAGTCGATGCGTGGTGGGGGAGCGGCGCTCGTGTGAGCAGGCGTACATGAACCGCTGCAGGTCCTCGGGCGACAAAGCCTCCCGAGGCGGGGGAGGTGTTTCGCGAGTCGACATCCCGGTGTGAATGTTAGGGGCGTCTTCCCCTCGGGCGGGTCGAGCCCCAACCCGTACTACGTCGCTCGGTCAATCATCGCCTCGCTCGGCGGAAGGAAACGCATGAGGAAAGCCTTTGCCTCTTCCTCGTCACTGAACACGTAGAAGGGAACCATCAGCCGGTTGACCGCATCGGGGAAGCCACCCAGATCGGTCCTACCTTCGGGGCCGATCAAGAAGGCGCCGGCACTGACAGTGGCCGGGAGGAGATCGATGAAGGTGGCCCAGAACCCGGCACCCGCCCTCGGCCAATTCCTGGCATCGAAGAGGGTGGGAGCGGGCCGGTCGAGCAGTGATTGTGCCGCGGCAAAGGACTCTCTCACCGTGTCCTCGGTGCTCTGGGTCCCGTTGGTGACGATGTTGAGCAATCCGTGGTCGTCCACGAAGACTGTTGCAGCCGTGGTGTGGATGACTTCGCTCATGGCCACTGTGCGTGGTCGCCATCCTATCCAGCATCTGGCAGTGGTTGTGGCACCTATTCCCGGGAGCGGCCCTTCCACATCAGGCTTCCGCCGATCAGCATTGCGAGCACGCCCCAGATCACCCAGACCCGGTCTCCGGTCATGAAGCTCTGCGGCGCGAAATAGAAGTCGAATCCCTGCAGGATCCAGACCACCCCGACGATCCCGAGGACAACACCCAGCGTCCGGCCCACCTCACGCATGCCTCGAACCTAGCGCCCGGTCTTGACATGACTCCGTTGTGAGCGGATAATCCTGCTCCACATGACGACGAGCCCATCCTCGATCTCCGGCGCCATCTCGCGGCGCTTCTTCGGGTTCGTCTATTTCGGCGCCTAGCGCCGATTCACCCCACTCCCGCGTTACTCCGTACCCTCACACCTCTTCCACGCGCCGAGGCAAACCCATGAACGACAATCAAGACCCGAACCAAGGTGACATAGCCCAGATCCGGGACGACATCGACCGGATCGACGCCGACATACTCAAGCTTCTCGCCGAGCGGAAGGCGCACAGTCTCCGCATCGCCAAGGAGAAAGGCCTCCACGACCGACCCTCCCGGGACCAGCTCCGGGAAGAGGACCTGATCTCCGATCGCATCGCAACCGGGATGGACCATGATCTCGACTCTGGTCTGGTCAACCGGGTATGGCGAGAGATCGTGAACGACTCGGTGCGGATCCAACAGGAGTTTCTGGGGCGAATCGAGCGGCCCCGTGGCGCCATGACCGTCGCCATCCAGGGGATCGAAGGCTCCTACAGCCAGCTCGCCTCCCAGCAATATTTCGGCCACAAGGGCGTCTCGGTCAGCTACGTCCGAGCCCAGACCTTCGCCGACGCTGTCGCCGCGGTGCAGAAGGGTGATGCCGAGGTGGCGGTGCTTCCCATCGAGAACACGACGTCGGGGGCGATCTCAGAGGTATACGACCTCCTCCTCGACAGCGGCCTCCAGTTCGTCGGCGATGTGCGCTTCCGCATCAGGCATTGTCTCCTCGGCATCGAAGGGGCGTCGGTGACCGACCTGCGTCGCATCTACTGCCATCCCCAGGCCGTGGCCCAATGCTCCGAGTTCCTGGCCCAACTGGAGCATTGTGAGGTCGTCTACTTCTCAGACACGGCGCTCTCCGGTCAGAAGATCAGGGAGTTGGGCGACCCCAGCGTCGCCGCCATTGCCAGCGAGGAGGCGGCCCGACTCTTCGGTCTCGACGTGCTGAAGACCGGCATTGCCAACCGTGACGAGAACTTCACCCGCTTCGTGGTGGTCGCACCGGCTCCTGCCGAGGTGCCCGACGGCGTTCCGGCCAAGACGTCGATCGTCATGGCGGTGGGCAACCATCCCGGGGCGCTCATGGAGGCGCTTGCCGTCTTCCACGATGCAGACATCAACCTGGTCATGCTGGAGTCGAGGCCGATTCCCGACAATCCCCGAGAGGAGCTGTTCTACCTCGACTTCGACGGCAACATCTCCAATCCCGACGTCCAGGCGGTACTGGAGACGTTGACCCGTCAGGTGAGATTCCTCAAGGTGCTGGGGAGCTACCCCTCACGCGATCTTCGTCCCAAGCCGATCGAGCGAAAGGTCAACAAAGTGGCGCCGCAAGGACGCACCGCGTTGACTCAGCCGGCGCCGAACGGAGTCAGCGCCAAGGGCTACAAGCTGGGGAGCCGCGGGCACAAGGAGCAGAACACCATCGTCGAGGTGGCCGGGGTGAAGATCGGCGACGACGACCTGGTAATGATCGCCGGCCCCTGCGCAGTCGAAACATGGGACCAGGTGATGGCGGCGGCCAAGGCAGTCAAGGAGGCGGGAGGCTCGATCCTCCGCGGCGGCTGCTTCAAGCCGCGGACCTCGCCCTACTCGTTCCAGGGGCTCGGCTACGAGGCGTTGGAGATGCTGGTCGAGGCGGGGAAGGCGTACGGGCTTCCGGTGGTCACCGAGGTTGTGTCCCCCCAGGACGTGAAGGGGGTGGCCGCCAAGGCGGACATCCTCCAGATCGGAACGAGGAACATGCAGAACTTCTCCCTGCTCTCCGCGGTGGGACGGGCCCACCGACCGGTGATGCTGAAGCGGGGGATGAGCTCTTCGCTCGACGAGTTGCTCCAGGCTGCCGAGTACATCCTGTCGGAAGGAAACCAGCAGGTCTTCCTGTGCGAGAGGGGGATAAGGACCTTCGAGACCTCGACTCGCAACACACTGGACCTGAGCGCGGTCCCCGTGCTGCGCCAGCGGACCCATCTCCCGGTAATCGTCGACCCGTCGCATGCGGCCGGTGATAGGGACCTGGTGGCTCCACTGGCGCTGGCAGCCCAAGCCATCGGGGCCCACGGGATCATGGTCGAGATACACCCCGACCCCGAGACGGCCCTGAGCGATGGCCCCCAGTCGCTGCGCCTCGACCAATTCCAGGAGCTGATGCTGGCCCTCGGGTTCGGCGGCTAGGACTGCGCCTCGGTTCAGCCGGTCGGCGCCTCGACGGTGGTCGGGAGCCAGGAGGACCGGCCGGTTTCGTGGGCCGCGATTGCGTCGGCGTGGGTGAGGGTGACGCCCACACCGTCGAGGCCCTGGAGGAGGCGCTGTTTCGCCGTGGAGTCGAACTCGAAGTGCTCCTCCAAGCCATTGGCGGTGACCGTCTGGCTCTCGAGGTCGATGGTGACCTCGGCCTTCGGGTCCGAGGCCAGCTCCATCAAGCGGGAGACGGCGGCGTGGGGCAGTTCGACGATGAGCAGACCGCTGAAACTGGAATTGTTCCTGAAGATGTCGGCGGCCGACGGGGTGATCACCGCGTCGAACCCCCACTGCTGCAGCGCCCACGGGGCGTGCTCCCGGGAGGAGCCGCACCCGAAGTTGGGCCCGGCCACCAGAACCTTTGCCCCGCGCCGCGCTGGGTCGTTGATGATGAAGTCCGAGCTAGGGATGCCGTCGTCGGTGTGGGCCCAGTTGTAGAAGAGGAACTCGCCATACCCATCCCGCTCGATCCGCTTCAGGAACTGCTGGGGGATGATCTGGTCGGTGTCGACGTCGGCTCGGTCGAGGGGGACCATGGTGCCACTGATCGTTGTCACCGGCTTCATCCGGCCTCCCATTCCCTGACGTCGACGAAGTGGCCGGCCACGGCGGCGGCGGCCGCCATGGCCGGGCTGACCAGGTGGGTCCTCGCGCCACGACCCTGACGCCCCTCGTAGTTGCGGTTCGAGGTCGATGCGCACCGCTCCCCGGACGGGATGACATCGGGGTTCATGGCGAGGCAGCTGGAGCATCCGGCGTCGCGCCAGGAGAACCCGGCGCTCTGGAAGACGTCGTGGAGACCTTCGGCCTCGGCTTGCGCCTTGACCTGCATCGATCCCGGGACGACCACGGCACTGACCCTCGAATCCACCTTGCGCCCCTCTACGACCTTGGCCGCCGCCCTCAGGTCCTCGAGACGCCCGTTGGTGCAGGAGCCCAGGAAGACGTGGTCGACCGCGATGTCGAGGATCGGGGTTCCCGGTCGGAGCGCCATGTACTCGAGGGCGCGCACCGCGGCGTCGCGTTGCCGGGGGTCGTCGTAGGCGTCGGGGGATGGCACCCGCCCGGTGACGGGCACGGTTTGGGCCGGGTTCACCCCCCAACTCACATGCGGCTCCAACCGGGCGGCGTCGATCACCGCCACCTTGTCGAAGGAGGCCCCGGGGTCGGTGACGAACCCCTCCCAGACGGCGACTGCCTCGTCCCATCGGGGGCCCTTCGGGGCGAAGGGGCGGCCCTCGATGTACCTGATCGTCGTCTCGTCTGGTGCGATCATCCCGGCTCGGGCCCCACCTTCGATCGACATGTTGCAGATGGTCATCCTCTGCTCCATGGACAGGTCGTGTATGGCCTGGCCCCGATACTCGATGACATGGCGGGTGCCGCCGGCCACACCGATCTGGGCGATGATCCCCAGGATCAGATCCTTGGCCGCCACCCCCCAGGGGAGCGCTCCCTCCACCTCGACCGCCATGGTCTGGGGTCTCGCCTGCCAGATGGTCTGGGTCGCCAACACGTGCTCGACCTCGGTGGTGCCGATGCCGAAGGCGAGGGCGCCGAATGCGCCGTGGGTCGAGGTGTGACTGTCCCCGCAGACGACGAGGAGGCCCGGCTGGGTGAGGCCCTGCTCGGGACCGACCACGTGCACTATGCCCTGGCGGGGGTCGTCGAGCCCGAACATGGTGATCCCGTGCTCGCGGCAGTTCTCGAGAAGGGCATCGATCTGTTTCTTGGAGAGTGGGTCCCGAATGCCCAGCGAGCGCCCGGTGGTGGGGATGCCATGGTCGACGGTGGCCACGGTGAGGTCGGGACGACGCACCCTTCGTCCGGATGCGTTGAGCCCGGCGAACGCCTGCGGCGACGTGACCTCGTGCACGAGATGGAGGTCGACGTAGAGCAAGGTGGGATCCGAGTCGATCACCACATGGCTGTCCCAGACCTTCTCGAACAGGGTTCTCGGCCCGCTCATCGGGTCGCTCCGGCAGTCTTCGACTCGGCGACGAGGGAGACCACCCGGTCGCCCACCTCGGTGGTGCTGATCCCCATCTCCCCGGCTCGCAGCGAGGGAAGCGAGCCGGCCACCTCACCCACCGCCCTCTCCACGGCGGCGGCGACACTCGACTCGCCGAGCACGTCGAGCATCATCGCAGCGGCGCCGATAGCGGCGAGAGGGTTGATCAGATCGGTCCCTTCGAATCCGGGGGCGGTCCCGCCGATGGGCTCGAACATCGAGACCCCGTTGGGGTTGATGTTGGCCCCGGCGGCGATGCCGAGCCCACCCTGGATTGCTGCGCCGAGGTCGGTGATGATGTCGCCGAACATGTTGTCGGTGACGACGACGTCGAAACGACCCGGGTCCTCCACCATCCAGTAGCAGGCGGCGTCGATGTGGGCATAGGCCCTCTCCACCTGGGGGTACTCGCTGCCGACTTCCTCGAACACCCGGGACCACAGGTCCGAGGCGAAGGTGAGCACGTTTGTCTTTCCGCACATGGTCAGATGGCGACGTGGTCGGGAGGCGGCCAGGTCGAAGGCATACCGAATGCACCGCTCGACGGCAAACCGGCTGTTCACCGACTGCTGGACGGCGACCTCGAACGGGCCGCCCTTGGCGATGAACTCTCCCTGGTTCACATAGAGACCTTCGCTGTTCTCCCTGACCACCACCATGTCGACGTCGGAAGGGTCGACGTCACGCAGGGGCCCTTTCACCCCCGGATGCAGCTTGACCGGTCGCAGATTGATGAACTGGTCGAGCTCCCGTCGCATCCGGAGGAGTATCTGTTGCTCGAGGATCCCCGGTGGGACTTCGGGATGGCCCACGGCGCCGAAGAGGATGGCGTCGGCGGTGCTCAGGGTCTGGAGGTCGGCCCCGGTCAGCGTCTCCTCGGTGCGCAGGTAACGCTCGCCGCCCAAGTCCAGCTCGTGATACTCGATCTCGAATCCGTGCACCGCCGCCGCGGCGCCGAGCACCTTGACCGCCTCTTCCACCACCTCCGGGCCCGTGCCGTCGCCGGGGACCTTTGCCACCGAATAGCTGCTCATTCGAAAGACGCCGTCACTCGGTCGAGAGCCTCGATCCCCGACATGACCTCCTCGACGATGTCCCGGATCTGGTCATTCGAGACCTCGCCGGAGTGATCGGCGACGTCCTTCATCCGGGAAAAGGCCTCCTCGAATGCAATGCCGCTCAACTCGACGCCGATCTGGCCCAGCGAGTGCCTGAAGGCGGCTCGCCCGGAGTGTTTTCCGATCACGATCATCGAGTCTCCCATTCCGACGTCTCTCGGGCTCATTATCTCGTATGTCGCCCGGTCCCTGAGCACGCCATGCTGGTGGATTCCGGACTCGTGGGCGAATGCGTTGCGGCCTACCACCGCCTTGTTGTACTGCACCGGGTAGCCGGTCTCCTCCGCCACGATGCGGGAGGTCTCGAAGATCTCCTCGGTGGTGACGCCGACGTCGACGCCGAACGCGTCGGCTCGTACCCGCAGGGCCATGACCACTTCCTCGATCGATGTGTTCCCGGCCCGCTCGCCGATGCCGTTGATGGCACCCTCCACCTGGCGGGCGCCGGCTGTCACTGCGGCCAGGGAGTTGGCGACGGCCAGCCCGAGGTCGTTGTGGCAGTGGGTGGAGACGACGACGTCGTCACGGTCGCCCTTCACTTCTTGCATCACGAGCTCGATCAAGGCTCCATAATCGGCCGGAGTCGCATAACCGACCGTGTCGGGGATGTTCACCGTCGTCGCTCCCGACGCAACCGCCGCCTGACACACGGCCACCACGAAATCCGGGTCCGACCTGGTGGCGTCCTCTGGGGAGTACTCCACATCCTCGGTGTGATCCCGTGCCCGCTCGACGTTCTCCTCGACGGCAGCGATCACCTCGTCCTCGTTCATGCGCAGCTTGTGCCGCATGTGGATTGGCGACGTGGCGAGGAAGACGTGGATGCGGGGATCGACGGCATGGCGCAGCGCATCCCAGGCGCGGTTCACGTCCCCGGGTTGGGCGCGGGCCAGGGCGGCGATGGTCGCTCCCTCCACCTCCTGGGCGATGCGGGTCACAGCCCGGAAGTCACCTGGGGAGGAGATGGGAAAGCCCGCTTCGATTATGTCCACCCCGAGCCGGGCAAGTTGGTGGGCGATCATCACCTTCTGGCCCGGGTCGAGAGCGATACCGGGCGCTTGTTCTCCGTCTCTGAGGGTGCTGTCGAAAATCCGTACTCGGTCTTGCATGATGTCTCCTGAATCTCGGTGGTCCTATCGGGGCGCCGGTCTGCCTTGCTGGCTTTCCGGCTAGATAAGGGCGTGGCCGAGGAGATTCAGGAGATGTGCATGACGGCGGGGTGAGAGGGTCATTTGCCCACTCCGGCCGCCACCGGCGAAGGAGTCAGCTCCGACTCGCGCTTCATGGCGATTCGGCCGGACTTGACCAGATCGATCACCCCGTAGGGCCCGAGGTGGTCGAGGAAGGTGCTCAGCTGCTGGGGGGTGCCGGAGACCTCGAAGGTCATGGCCGTGGCGCTGATGTCGATGACCCGGGCGTCGAACAGTGACGCCGTGTCCCTGACCTCGCCGCGGCTGGCGGGTGGGGCGCTGATGCGCACGATCATCACCTCGCGCTCCAGGGCGTCGGAAGACACCATCTCTTGCACCTTGATCACGTTGACCAGCTTGTTGAGCTGCTTCTTCAGCTGCTCGAGCGCAGGTGCGTCCACCACGAGGGTGATGCGGGAGCGGCCTTCCTGATGGGTCGGGCCAACGGCCAGGGAATGGATGTTGAAGCCGCGGTTGGAGAACATCGCCGAGATACGGGCCAGAACTCCAGGCTTGTCCTCCACGACGACGCTGAGGGTGTGCTGCATCAGAGATCCTCGCGGCGCATCACGATCCGGTCGTTGGAGCCGCCGGCGGGGACCATGGGGAAACACATCTCCTCGGCGTCGACCACCACCTCGAGGACCACGGGCCGGTCGGTGACCGCCAGCATCTTCTCGATGGCGGGGTCGATCTCCGAAGGGTGGTCGACCCTGAGCCCGACACACCCCATCGACTCGGCCAGTCTCGGGTAGTCGGGGTAGCGGCCGCCCAGATCGACGGCGGAGAGCCGCCCGCCGTAGAACAGGTTCTGCCACTGCTTGACCATTCCGTAACCGCCGTTGTTGAACACGACCACCTTGACCGGGATGTTCTCGGTCGACGCCGTGATCAGCTCCTGGCAGGTCATCTGGAAGCAGCCGTCGCCGTCGAGGGCGATGACCAGGTCGTCGGGGCGTGCGGTCTTGGCCCCGACCGCGGCGGGGACGGCGAAACCCATCGTCCCCAAACCGCCCGAGTTGACCCAGGTCCTCGGGTCGGAGAAGCCCCAGAACTGCGAAGCCCACATCTGGTGCTGACCCACTCCGGCCGCGATCACGGCCTCTCCGGCGGTCAGCTCGTACAGACGCTCGATGAAGTGCTGGACCTTGATCGGCCCTGCCGGCTCCTGCTCGTATGACAGGGGGTGGGTCTGTGTCCAGCTGCCCAGTTGTTCGAACCAGGTGTCCCGGGGCGGCGCCGCCGACAGGTCGCGTCTGGTCCCAAGGAAGGTCAACAGGTCCTGGAGGACAGAGCGTGCGTCACCGACGATGGGAACGTCGGCGGCCCGGACCTTTCCGATCTCGGCGGGGTCCACGTCGACATGGATGACCTTGGCGTCGGGGGCGAAAGCGTTGGGGTCGCCGGTGACCCGATCATCGAAGCGAGCGCCGAGACTCACCAGCACATCGGACTTCTGGATGGCGGTCGTGGCCGTGTAGACACCGTGCATCCCGGGCATGCCCAGGGCGAGGCGATGACCGTCGGGGAAGGCGCCCCGGGCCATCAGGGTGGTCACCACCGGAGCGTTGACCGCCTCGGCGAAGGCGAGCAGCTCGGCGGAGGCACCGGCCTTGATCACTCCGCCACCGACGTAGAGGACCGGCCGCTCCGCCCGTTCGATCAGATCGACGGCGGCACGGATCTGCATGGGATGCCCGGAGACGGTCGGTTTGTAGCCGGGCAGGTTGTGCAGATGCGGCTCGCGCCAGGTGGTGACCTGGTTGAGCACGTCCTTGGGGATGTCGACCAGGACCGGGCCGGGCCGGCCGGTAGAGGCGAGGTGGAAGGCCTCGTGGATCAGGTTGGGGATGTCGTCGGCATTGGTGGCCATGTAGGAGTGCTTGGTGCAATGCATGGCCAGACCGGTGGTGTAGGCCTCCTGGAAAGCGTCGCTGCCGATTGCCGACGTGGGGACCTGCCCGGTGATGGCGACGATCGGGGTTGAGTCCATCAGCGCGTTCTGGAGCGGAGTGATCAGGTTGGTCGCACCGGGCCCGGAGGTGGCCATCACCACGCCTACTCGTCCCGTGGCCTGGGCATAGCCCTCGGCCATGTGCCCGGCGCCCTGCTCATGCCGGGCCAGGACATGTCTTATCCGACTGTCGAGGAGGGGGTCGTAGGCGGGGAGGATGGCACCTCCGGGCACGCCGAACATGATCTCGACTCCTTCGTGCTCGAGGCTGCGAAAGAGCGAATGTGCTCCGGTGAATTTGGCGGGCTGGTTCATGGTGTCGGGTAACAAAAAACCCTCCGGGCGGGAGGGTTGAGCGCACGCAAGGTTTGTATGCGCGCGCTACTCGATAAGCAGGAGTACGTCGGCGGCGATGGTCAGGTGCTTCATGTGCGGTTTCCCAGTAAACAACTCGGCGAATCCAATGTCAAGATCATCGGCCGGCAGGGCGGGAGGCTGAACCTCTCCTTCGAGTCACCGAACCATTCGGGATCACAATAGATTGCGATGGTGGCGATCTACGGCACTGTCGAGATGGGCGGGACGAAAACCTCCTGTGCTGTCGGCTCCTCCCCCGACGACCTGTCACAGGAGGTGACCGTCCCTACCACCGATCCGAGCGAGACACTGGGTCGCGTCATCGAGCATCTCTCCTCCCGGTCGGCGGAGGCTGTCGGCATCGCATCGTTCGGGCCGCTCGAGCTGCGACCGGGTCACCCCGAATACGGGCACATCAGGTCCACACCCAAGAAAGGCTGGACCGGGATCGACGTGGTCGGACCGTTCCAGGCGGCGCTGGGCGTGCCCATCGGTCTCGACACCGACGTCAACGGGGCGGCACTGGGGGAGGGGGAATGGGGGGCGGGTCGTGGTCTCGGGTCGTTCGTGTACGTCACCGTTGGAACCGGGATCGGTGGTGGCGCCATCGTCGAAGGGCGGCCGATCCATGGCCTCGGTCATCCCGAGATGGGCCACATCACGGTGCGACGCCATCCCGACGACGAGTTTCGCGGTGCGTGCCCTGCCCACGGTGACTGTCTGGAAGGACTGGCCAACGGGCCTGCCGTCGAGAGGCGTCATGGCACCAGAGGAGAGGAGCTGACCGGTGACGAGCAGGGGATGGCGGTGGAGATCGAAGCGTTCTACCTCGCCCAGCTGGCGAGGAACCTGGTCTACACACTGGCCCCGGAGAGGATCATCCTGGGAGGCGGAGTCTCTCTCATGCCGGGGCTGGTGGAGAGGGTCGGAGCGCGCCTGACGGCCGAGCTGGCCGGCTATCCCGGTCTGGCCGAGCACGAGCAGGGCTTCGTGGTCCCGCCCGGGTTGGGGCACCTGTCCGGCCTGGCCGGCGGTCTCATC
Organism: Acidimicrobiia bacterium; assembly: GCA_035462175.1. Taxonomy (GTDB): domain Bacteria; phylum Actinomycetota; class Acidimicrobiia; order Spongiisociales; family ZC4RG35; genus JARDZU01. The sequence goes on from DATHUP010000015.1 coordinate 16,932, forward strand.
CTGGCCGACGTGGCGTTCAAGTCGTCCGGGTGACCTTTCGCAGCCCGCGCGGGGCGTCGGGGTCGAGGCCCTTGGCCAGGGTGAGGTGGTAGGAGAAGAGTTGGGCGATGACGATGGATGGGATGGGGGAGAGCCACTCGTCGACATCCGGACCGAAGCTCAGGTGACTCACGGCCACGTCCTCCAGCCGTGAGTCGTTGCCGATGACGCTGAGTGACGCCCCCGCGTCGGCACAGCGACGGAGCACGTCGAAGACGTCGTCCGCCGCAGGTCCCAGGGCCGTCACTGCCAGGACCGGGTATCCCGGCTCGATGACTGCCACCGGGCCGTGGAGGAAGTCGGCGGTGGAAAAGGGCTGGGCGACGATGTGGGTCAATTCCTGGAGCTTCAAAGCCCACTCGAAGGCGGTGGATTGGTTGAAACCACGGCCGAGGACGGCACAGTACTCGATCTCCGAGAGGGTCTGGGACATCTCCTCGGCCTCGGTCTCCTGTTCGAGGGCGGCGGCCAGCCATCCCGGCAGTTTGGACAGTCCGTCATTCCCGCGGGCCATCGCCTCGGAGATCATCGCGATCACGGTCAGCTGGGCGGTGTATGTCTTGGTCGCCGCCACGGCGCGTTCCTCGCCGGCGGCGATGTCGATGACCACGTCTGCGAAATCGGCGAGGGGTGAGTCCGGCTCGTTGGTTATGGCAACTGTCGGGCGACCCTGGGATCGCCCCTCCTCCAGCACCGAGACGATGTCGGGCGACTCCCCGCTCTGGGAGATGCCCACCACCAGAGCGCCTTCGAGTCGCGGCGGGCGGTCATATACCGAGAACAGTGACGGGGTGGTGAGACCGACCGAGAGGCCGTTGCGCGAGCCCCAGACGTACTGCGCGTAGCGGCCGGCATTGTCCGAGGTGCCCCGTCCCGCTATCACGGCATGGGTGGATCCCGCGGAGAGCTCGGCGACCCGCCGCGCCGGCTCGGCGTTGCGGGCAATGGTGCGGGCGACCACACCCGGTTGTTCCCGTATCTCGTCGCGAAGCCCCATCAGTTCTCAGCTGCCTGGTAGGCCCGAACACCGTCGACCTCGGTCGCCAGCACCCGGAGACTTTGGTCCAACGCTGTTGTGTCGGCGCGCATCCCGGGATCCAGCCGCCCACGGTCGGTCGCCCCGATGAGGGACGCCGGCGTGCGGGAGGCTGAGGCAAGGGCCTCCTCCAGGGTGGCCGAGGTCCAGTCGCACAGGTTGGCAACGGCGCGTTCGAGAGTGAGGGTGCTTCCCGCCAGTACGTCGTTCCCGAGCCGGGGCCCCTGGTCTGTGACTTCCACCGTTTGACCTCCCAGCTGGTAGCTCCCCGGGCCGAGACCGGTGGCCTGCATCCCGTCGGTGATGAGCACTAATCGCTCAGGCCCGAGCTGTCCCCAGGCCAACCGGACCGTGGCCGGATGACTGTGGATACCGTCGACGATGACTCCACAGGGGCGACCGGAGAGGAGTGCGGCGCCCACCACGCCCGGGGCGCGATGGTGGAACGGCTTCATCTGGTTGAACAGGTGCGTGACCGCGGTCCACGGCCCGTCCAGGGCCCTGGAGGCCGTCTCGAAGTCGGCGCCGGTGTGGCCGGCGGAGACGACTACCCCGGCGGCGGCGAGGATCTCGGCGGCTGCGAAGGCGCCTTCGAGCTCGGGGGCGATTGTGACCATGCGAACCACGCCGGAGTCCGCCCACCGCGCCGCCACCTCGAGGTCGGGTGCCCGGAGCAGTTCGAGGCCGTGTGCGCCACGCCACTCCGCCGAGAGCCAGGGCCCCTCGATGTGGAGCCCGATCGGGTCCGCGCCTATGTAGCCCGGGGGCGGCCCGGCCTGGATCACTTCGATGGCGGTGTCGGCTACTTCGTAAGGAGCGGTGACGATGGTGGGGAGGAAGGTGGTCACCCCGGTGGAAGGGAGATGACGTCCAACCTCCCAAATAGAGGCCGGGTCGCCGGTGAAGTCATGGCCCCAGCCTCCGTTGACCTGGAGATCGATGAGCCCGGCCACTACCACTGTCTCCGCACTATCGCCGAAGCCGGTCATGTCGACGACCGGTGGGCGACTGGGTAGAGGCCGGGGATAGAGGCCGGCAACGACCCGCCCCGGTCGCTCCCCCGGAACAGGGTCTCGGCGAGCGCGGCCATCGAGGGCTCGTGTCCGCTGTAGGTGCAGACATGCGTCGCAGCGTCCGGATAGAGGCTCAGGTCGTAGGGGGTGCGCAGGGCCACGGTGACGACTGCCGTCGATGCGGCGAGCAACGCCTTCACCATCTCGACCTGTCCCGGTGTCGCCGTCACCGTTCCCACTATCACCAGGTCGTGCCCGGCCGCAGCCTCCACCGCTCCCGATATATCGCCGTCTCCGGGGTGGTGGGGGTAAACGGCCCCGGTGACCTCGGGATGGTGTGCACGCAAGGCCTCGGCAAGAGATGGGGGGTAGAGGGCGCTGGTGTCCGCCGGGGTGACGTTGGTCGGCTCCGGTTCCAGGGCGAGGATCCTCGACCCGGGATCGAGCCGGAGTGGGAGCAGGCCTCGATCGTTGCGAACGACGGTCAGCGAGTCCCGGGCCAGTCGGCGGGCCAGCTCATCGTGGCTTCCCACGAGGCTGGGGTCGAGCTCGACCGGCCGGATGGCGCGGCGCAATCGGTCGATCCTCTGGCGGGAGCGGGCCAGCGTCTCCGGGGGGATCAGCCCGCGTGAGAAACCTCGCTCCACGGCCACCCGGACCCTCTCCAGCAGAGCCGGATCGGGCATGCACAAGAGGAGGTCGGTGCCGCCCCGCATCATGGTGATGATCTCCACCACCTGGGCCGGCCCCTGGTCGAGGGCGCCCATGTCGAGGGCGTCGGTGATGACCAGGCCCCGGAATCCCATCTCGGCCCGGACGAAACCGTCGATGGCCCGCTCCGAGGCGGAGACGGGCAGATCGTCGCTCCCGGTCAGGGCGGGCACCACGTAATGACCCATCATCAGCAACTCGGCGCCGGCGTCGAACGCAGAGCGGAACGGCGGCAGCTCCACGGACTCGAGACGCACCTGGTCGAGGTCGAGACGGGGAAGCTCGTAATGAGGGTCGGTCCGGGCTTCTCCCTTGCCCGGGAAATGCTTGGCGGTGGCGATAACCCCGGCCCGGTGGAAACCTTCGACCATGGCACCGGTGAACCGGGCCACATCGGCGGGGCTCTCGCCAAAGCTCCTGATCCCCAGGGACGGGTTGTCCGCCTGGGTGGCTACATCGGCCACCGGCGCGTAATTGACGTTGACCCCAACCGCCCCAAGCTCGTCGCCCATGGCCGCGGCGACATCGCGGGCGAGGTCGGTGTCGCCACTCGCACCCAGTGCCATGTTCCCCGCGAACGGCGTGGACCCGGTGAGGCCGAGCAGTTGTCCGCCTTCCTGGTCGACGGCGATGAGCAGGGGCAGGGGAGAAGAGTTGAGCTTTTGGAGGTCTGCGGTGAGCTCGGCGACCTGATCGGGGCTGGTCATGTTCAACTCTCGGAACAGGGTGATCCCGGCGGGAGGGGACTCCACGAGTCGCTCGCTGAGCCAGCCGGGGACCTCGGTCCCCTCGAATGCCAGCATCAGATGTGGGTCGGCGGGGTTCATCCCTTGACCGAGCCGGCGAGCAGACCTCGGACGAAGTAGCGCTGCAAGGTCAGGAACACGATCAGGGGAATCACCATCGAGACGAATGCCGCGGCAGTGAGCAGGTGGAATGCCTCCCCGCGTGAGCCCACGATCGAGGCGAGCTCGATGGTGAGCACAGACACATTTCTCGAGGTGCCCAGGAACACCAGAGCGACCAGGAAGTCGTTCCACACCCAAAAGAACTGAAGGATGGAAAGGGAGGCGAGGGCAGGGACGGAGAGGGGCAGCACGAGTCGGGTGAAAGCAGTGAACGGGGAGGCGCCGTCGATGTAGGCGGACTCGAAGATGTCCTTGGGCAACTGCGATATGAAGTTGTAGAGAAGGAACACCGCCAGGGGAAGACCGAAGCCGGTGTGTGCCAGCCAGATTCCGAGGAAGCTGCCGGTGAGCTCGGTCGACTGATAGATCTTGAGCAACGGCACCAGGGCCAGCTGCAAGGGGACGACGATCAGGCCGACCATGACACCGAACAACAAGCTCCGACCCCGAAATTTGAGCCAGGCGAATCCAAAGGCGGCGAAAGCGGCGAGGGTGATTGGGATGATGGTCGACGGAATGGTGACGATCAGGCTGTTGATCAGAGCATCGAACAGCCCTCCGGAGGTCAGGACCCGCCCGTAATTGGCAAGGGTCCACTCGGTGGCCACCGGGTTGAACAGCGATGTCCACCAGCCGGTCGAGCTGCTGTCAACGGAGGTGCGGAAGGAATTGGTCAGCAGACCGAGTGAGGGAATGGTCCACACCGCCACTATGAGGAGGACGGCGAGCCTGACCAACCATCCGGCGGGTTCGTGACCTCCGACCTTCGATCTCTTGTGCGCAGTGGTCACGCCCCCACCCCCTGCCGGCGAAGATTGCGGATGTTGATCACCATGATCGGGAGCACGGCGAGGAGGAGGATCACGGCCATGGTCGTGGCCTGTCCGAAGTTGCGGAACCGGAACATCTCCTGGTACATCCGGACCGCCACCACAGATGTGTCGAAGTTCCCTCCGGTGGTAACGAAGATGATGTCGAACACCTTCAACACCGCGATGGCGATGGTGGTGTACACGGTCAGGATCGAGCCTCGGATCGTCGGCACCGTTACCCGGAAGAAGGATTGAAGCTCGGATGCCCCGTCGATACGCGCCGCCTCGATCAACTCAGGGGGAACCGCTTTTATCGCCGCGGAGAGAATCACCATGGCAAGACCCACCTGAAGCCAGACCATGATCGCGATCAGGGCCAGAGTGTTCCACGGGATCACTTGTAACCAGGCGACCGGCTCCACCCCCGCCAGGATCCCGAGGTCGACCAGGACCCCCCCGGCCGCTACCCAGATCGCGTTGAGCACTCCGATCTGTGGCTGACCAGGCGGCTTCCAGGCGTACATGAACCTCCAGATGACGGCAGCGCCCACAAATGAGACGGCCAGCGGCAGGAATACAAAGGCCTTGGCCACCGCCTCTCGTCGGACCCGATCGACCAGGGCGGCAAACGCCAGCCCGATCACGACGGAAACGGCCGGCGCGATCAGCAACCAGACCAGGTTGTTACGCATGGCCTGCAGCACCGCTGCATTGGTGAAGGCGGCGCGGTAGTTGGTGAGGGGATCCGCCCCTTCGGGCACCGCGGTGAAGCTCTCGACGACTGTGCCCGCTGTGGGGTATACGAGGTAAAGGCCCACCACGGCGACCGCCGGAAGCACGAAGAGATAGGGGCGCAGGAAGTCGGTGGCACGTCTCGGGAGTGCCTCGATGATCACATTGCCGGCATAGAAAAGGGCCCATATCCCGCCGACACCAAGGGTCAGGGCTACGAGTGCCTGTGCGAGTTTGGAGAGGGTGGGCCCGAGGTCCGAGAAGACATTGGGGTCGCGCAACACTCCCAGACCAAGCCAGAGGGCTGCTATCACCGCCCCCGCAAGGAGCAGGGCCGGGATGATTCTGAGCCCCGACGGGGCTGGCCTCGCAGGCTCGATGGCCTCGGTCAAAGAAACTCCTCCAACGTGAAAGGGTCCCGGGACGTGGTCCCGGGACCCTAATCAATGATCGTCAGCCGGCAGGCCAGCTGTCTTCTATGCCTTGGAAGACCTCCTCGGTGTTCTCACCGTTTGCGGCCACCCAATCGACCATTCCACTCCAGAAGGTACCTGCGCCGACCTCCGCCGGCATCAGGTCGGAGGCGTCGAAGCCGACGGTGGTGGCTCCGGCAACCATCTCCGAGAGTTGCGTGTTGGGATAGACGTACCAATCGGCGGGAACGGTGGTGAGAGGCGACAGGAAGCCACCCCTCTCGATCCACCCGGCGGCGGCGTCAGGAGTGGCCAGCCATTCCATCAGCGCCCGCACCTCGGGCCGGTCGTTGAACATGACGAACATGTCGGCCGCGCCGAGCACGGGGGTGCCGAACTCCTCCTCGATCGGAGGGAAGTAGAAGAAGTCGACATCGGTCTCGGGCTTGTTCGGCCACTCGCTCGCCGGCAGATCCGGATCGTCGGCCAGGGCGTCACGATTGGCGCCCCAGAAGCCTCCGATCCACGCTGCCTGCTTCTGCATCCAGCACTGAGGCCCGCCTTCGGCGAACATCGGATCCTGAGTCTCACCGATCCAGGTGGCGTTGATGTAGGTGTTGCCGCCGTATGCATAGTCCGGTGTGAACCAGATCTGCGACATGTACTCGGCCGCCTCCAACACCTCCGGGTCGTTGAACGGGATCTCATGGGAGATCCACTGGTTGTAGGTCTCCGGCGGCGCGGTGCGCAGCAGGATGTCCTCCAACCAGTCGGTTGCCACCCAACCATCGGCCTCCTGGCTCTCGATCGAGATGCACCAGGGGTTGCCGTTGCCGTCGGCGATGATCTGGTCGCTCAGCGCGATCAGCTCATCCCATGTCGTCGGCACTTCGTACCCGTTGTCGGCGAATCCCTGAACCGGGTACCACACGATCGACTTGACGTCGGTCTTGTAGTAAACGCCGTACAGGTCGTCCTGGAACAGGCCCAGCTCGTAGAAGGCGGGGACCATGTCGGCCTCGAGCTTCTCGGTGTTGAACCAGTCGGTGAGGCTGACCAGTGAGCCGGCCTCGGCGTACTGGTGCATCTTGCCCGGCTGGGCGATCTGAGCCAGGTCGGGGGCGTTGCCGCCGTCGACCGCCACCTGGAGCGCCGTTTCGTAGTCCGGGGTCGCTTGGAAGTCGACGGTTATCCCGGTCGCTTCCTGGAACGGCTCCAACGTGTAGCTGAAGTTCGACGCCTCAGAGGACTCGGGGAGCCACTGTGCCCAGACCTCGACCGTGCTTCCTTCGAACTCTCCAGCCAAGGCCTGGTCGAGATGGTCGTAGCCGGTCGGTTCTGCCGCAGCGCCGGGGGTGGTACTGGTGTCGCCCGCCTCTGTCGTGACGGGGGCTTCCGTGGTTCCGGTCGCCTCGGTGGTGGTCGTTCCTGCGGTATCACCACCGCAAGCTGCAACGATCAGGGCCAGCGCCGTGATCGTTGCGATCAGCCATCGTTTACGCATTGGGATTCCTCCTCTTGCTCTGGTTTCGACCCCCCATTTCGCCGATTTGACTCGGCACAACAGGGGTCTTCTTGTCTTTCTCCAGCATGCCAAGAGACGGTGTCGCTCGGCTAGAGGAGAATTGCTCTGTCATCTCACGCTCCCGATCTGTCGGGCGCCGAGGAGGGCGGCGCCGTACGCGCCCACCGGCTCCTCGAGGTCGTACATTCGGATCCGGTCGGGATCGAGGACCCTCCGGGCGAACTCGGAGCTACCCGCCAGCTCTGTCCATCTGTTGGCCACCATGCTTCCGATGGAGGGCGCACCCGCCCCCACCCCGCCTCCGATGTAGAAGACGTCGGGGTCGTAGGCGGCGGCTAGCCACCACATGGCCCGTGCGAGATGATCGATCGCCCTGGCGGCGAGCTCCATTGCATGTGGCTCGCCCTGAGCGGCGGACTGGAACAGGGAGCTGACCGGCGCCAGATCCCATTCCTTGGCGATGGCGGTAGCGCTGATCACCGTTTCCAGGCATCCGGTCGAGCCACAGGGGCATTCGATCCCGGTGCCCATCGGCACGTGACCAAACTCGCCGGCGAGGCCTCGGCTGCCCCGGTACGCCTCACCCTCGAGGACGATGCCTGCGGCCACCCCCGTCCCGATGCCGATGAAGATCAGGCTGCGCACGGAGCTATCGGCCGAGGTGAGGGCATATGCCCCGTATGCGGCAACCGTCATGTCGTTCTCGACCAAGGTGGGGACCTGGGTGGCGGAGGAGACGTAGCCACCCAGGTCGAATCCCGCCTTGCCGATGCCGAGATTGGCGGCGTGTCGGACTTTCCCATCGCTCACCTGGCCGGGGATTCCGACGCCGATCGAAGTGAGCTGATCGATGTCGTGTCCGCTCTCGGCCAGGACCTTGCTCAGCACGGCGACGGCGAGATCGCCCACCGCCGTGGAGCTGGAGAGGTCGGCGGGCAGGGCTGAGCTGGCGACGATGCGTCCTTCCTCGACCAGGCAGGCCTGGGTCCCGCTGCCGCCTATGTCGACTCCGGCGAGCAAACCGGTCACCACGCCACCCCCAGCTCGCTGGATAGGACCAGGCCGGCCGCGCCCTTTATCACGGCGTCTTCCCCTGCGGAGGCGTAGTGGACATGGATCAGGTCGGTGTTGACCGGGAGTACCCGGCTTCGGATCTCCCGTTCCACCGTCTCCCGGTAGGGGTCGCCGAGAGAGGTCACCTCGCCCCACAACACGATGTCCCTCACTGCGAGCAGTGCGACCATCGGTGCGAGCCCCCGACCCAACGCGATGGCGGCGCCCTCTATTCGGCCCGAGGTGGAGGGATCGGCGGCGACGGCGGCAATCCTCTCGTGAGTGACCTCCTGGTCGCCGCCGACGGCGGCGAGAAGGGCCGACATCGAAGCCACGGTCTCGAGACACCCGGTGTTGCCGCAGCTGCACAATTGGCCGGTGTCGTCGAGACGGACGTGACCGATCTCGCCGGTGACGGCGTTGTCGCCCCGGTAGAAATGACCGTCGAGAACATAGCCCGAGCCGATGCCGCGCCCGACCCTGACCAGGGCCAGACTCGGGACCCGGGGGGTGTGGACGCTGTACTCGTGGAGGGCGGCGGCGTGGGCGTCGTTGATTATCTGGGACGGGACTTGTGTCGCACCGGCTACGGCGGCGGCGAGGGGCGCCTCATACCATCTCAGGTTGGCCGAGGTGACCACGCCTCGAGCAGGATCGACGACACCTGGCGTCCCGATCCCGACACCGAGCAACGGGGCGGTGCTGCGCGCGGTGAGAGAGGCGACCAAATCGGCAACTGCCTCCAGCCCCGGCTCGCCGGCGGCGCCGGGAACGGCCTCGGTGGCGACGACCTCCCCGGAGAGATCGACGAGGGCGCCCTGGAAGTCGGCAGAGGAGAGGTCGAGAGCGATGATCGACCGCCCGGCCGGGTTCGGTGCGATGAGGGTCGGCGGCTTCCCCCCGCCCGAGGGTCCGGTTCCCACCTCTTTGATCAGATCCATCTCGAGAAGCTCGTCGACCAGACCCGAGGCTGTGGCCGGGGTGAGATGCGAGGCACGGGCAACCGAGGCCCGGGACGTGGGCCAGTCGGAGTAGATGAGCTGCATGGCGAGCCGAAGGTTGTTGAGACGGGTTTGGCTCCTCGTCGCCTTGGCCCGGGTGGAGAGGGGGGTGAGCCCGGATACCGTCGTTGGCTTTGTGTCCGTCATCCCGTCCCGACTCTGATTGTTTAATAAACATACTAAGTGTGACACAGAGAGTCAACCTTGTGTTTCCCGGCGACCGGCCCACCGCGAGAATGGTCGGGATGGGCACACCACATCTGCAGGTCCGACCAGGAAATCCCGACTTCCTAGATCTGCCCTGGGACGTGCCGGTCTTGCAGTGGGCCCATCAGCGATTGGTGGAGATGCCCACCGGGATACACAGGCATCCGGTGGTCTTCGTCGCTTACGAGGAGGGGGTCTTCGTCATCAAGGAGCTGCCCCGGCGCATCGCCTACGGCGAGTACCACCTGTTCCGTGCCCTCGAGGAACGGACCAGCCGGGCCGCAGAGCCGGTGGGGCTGGTGGACCGGGTCTGGCTCGATCCCCACAGTGAGCAGTCGGGTGCGGTCATCACCCGGTATGTCGATCATTCCTTTCCCTACCGGCATCTCGTCTCCGGCCCCGGCTTCGGTCCGAGAAGGAACCAGCTCCTCGACGCCGTGGCCGGGCTGTTGGTCGAGCTCCACCTCGCCGGCTGCTTCTGGGGGGATTGCTCACTGTCCAATCTTCTCTACCGCTACGACGCCGAAGCGATCGAGGCGATCATGATCGACGGTGAGACCAGCCGTCTCCGCGACAAGCTGTCAGACGGCCAGCGAGCCGAGGACCTCGAGATCATGAAGCTGAACCTGGCCGGGGAGATGGCCGACATCGCCGCCATGACCGGTGTCGAGATCGATCACGCTGATCTCAACCTCGGCCAGGATGTCGAGGAGAGATATCTGTCACTCTGGCGGGAGGTGACCGAGGAGCTGGTGATCACCCGGGACGAGAGCTACCGGATTCGGGAGAGGATCGCCAGGCTCAACGATCTGGGGTTTTCGGTGGACGACGTGTATCTCGACCCCGCCGGCGGGAGGAACCTGGTTCGGATGAACATCCAGGTGGGGGGAAGGACTTTTCACTCCGAGCGTCTCCGTCAGCAGACCGGGATCGATGCTTCGGACAACCAGGCGCGAGTGATCCTCAGCGACCTCAACTACTTCCTGGCCAAGCACGGCAGCACTACGGCATCAGGGAAGAGCGTGGGCACCTTCAAGTGGCTCACGACCTCATTCGAGCCGGTCGTAGCCCAGATCATGGAGGTCAGGGGCGGTGACCCGGTCCAGGCCTACTGCGATTTTCTCCACCACCGGTTCCTCCTCGCGCAGCATCGGGGACAGGACATCCCCAATCAGGAGGCGCTGGACGATTGGATCGCGGCGGG
>DATHUP010000016.1:0-19707 GCA_035462175.1 Acidimicrobiia bacterium
ATGCGCACCGAAGTAGAGCAGAACACCTCTGCTCAGTCAACGGGAGCGGATGGGGAATCCCCCCACCTCGGATGGAGGTCAAAGAGTGGTATTCGCGACTGGCTCGGTCGGGACCCGCACTTGCGCTCCTCGACGCCCGAGGCCGGTTTCTTCCTCGTCCCTCATCCCGTGCTCGTCCGACCGTTCTGGTCGTGACATTCGGCCCTATGTGACCGAGATCAGGGCACATTAGGTTGAAGGTCAGGGCCGGTCGTCCCCATCGGTCGGCCTTGGCCCAGGAGGAAATGAATTGGCTGCTGCTCGGTCGTGGAGACGGCTCATGATTGCGCTGCTCACACTCACGATCGTCTCGATCTCCCTTCCCGCTCCGGCCACTGTCTCGGGCCAAAACGGCAAGATCGCATTCGTCACCGATCGAGACGGCAACGCCGAGATCTACCTGATGGACTCAGACGGGTCCAACAGGGTCAATCTGACCAACCACTCGGCGAGGGACTCCTCCCCTGCCTGGTCCCCTGATGGCCGCCAGATAGCCTTTGTCTCCGACCGATCAGGGGAGTCAGCCATCTACGTCATGGAGGCTGACGGCTCGGACGTCAGGTTCCTCACCGCGGGCGAGGGCCCTGCCTGGTCTCCCGATGGATACGCGATTGCTTTCACCCGGAACGGCAGCGTCTACGTGCTGCGGTTGACCGGGGGCGAGATCAGAATCACCGACCCGGCTACGGATAGTCATCCACGCGTTCCGATCGTCACCCCACCGACAACCGTGTTCATCGATGATCGGTCGCCGGCATGGTCACCCGACGGGACCCTTTTGGCCTTTGTCCGCCACTATCAGGGCGGTTCTCCAAGCGCGGCATTCGCCCAGCTCTTCGTCACGGACGCGACCACCCTGCAACTCCCGCAGATGATGCCCAGCTCGAGTTGGACCTTGAACCCTCCCGACTGGTCGCCGGACGGCAGGCGCATCGTGATCGGTGAGGTCAGCACTCACGGCCTCGAGGTGCAAACAGTGCTGGTGGCTGCAGACGGTTCGGAGGTCGTGAGGCTGCCGATCCCGAGTGGATTCGACCGATCCGCCTTCCCGGCATGGTCTCCGGACGGCCGCAGGATCATCTCGGTGATGGGGCGCCTCAACACAGTTCCGCTCGAGTTCTATACGGTGGCCCCGGATGGCTCGGACCTGGTGAACCTGACCGACGACTCTGCCTTCGGCTACGACCCGGCCTGGCAGCCGTTGAACCCCTATCCGGTGAGTTTGGTCGACCCCGCTACGGGAATCTGGTACCTGCGGGATCGGGAGGCTGCGGTGACCAGTTTCTACTACGGGTCACCTGGTGACTACCCGTTCCTCGGCGACTGGGACGGCGACGGAGTCGAAACCCCAGGTCTCTACCGACAGTCGGACGGGTACGTCTATCTCCGCAACTCCAACACCCAGGGGATCGCCGACATCCGCTTCTTCTTCGGCAACCCCGGCGACATTCCCCTCGCCGGTGACTTCGACGGGGACGGAGTGGACACCATCTCCATCTACCGACCCTCCGAGACCAGGGTCTATGTGATCAACGAGCTGGGAAGCAACGACGGAGGTCTCGGCCAAGCCGCATACTCGTACCTGTTCGGGAATCCCGGGGACAAGCCGTTCGTCGGCGATTTCGACGGGGACGGGATCGATACTGTCGGACTGCACCGCGAGTCGACGGGCAAGGTGTACTACCGGGACAGCAACACCGAGGGCATCGCAGACAACACCTTCGTCTACGGCGATCCGGGCGACCGGCTCATCGCCCACGATTGGAACGGGGACGGCATGGACTCTCCCGCAGTTTTCCGCCCCGTCAACAGCACCTTGTACTTCCGCTTCACCAACGATGACGGGGTCGCCGACGCCCGTTACATCTGGGGCGAAGCGAACTGGCTCCCCGTGGCCGGGGACTTCGACAACTCGTGATCTGAGCCCGGCGAGGGCACCTGCAGGACGTGCCGACACCCCCGCCGGGTGTCGCCCAAATCACGGTCGTTGACCCCATGAGCTCACCTTTTTCCGACTTTTCTGATTCGCCTCCTTGACATCCTAGTTATTTAGTACTAAAACTACGACCTGCTTCCCAACTACGAAAGGAACGAAGCACATGAAACGAAGGCTGATACTCCTCTGGGCCTTGATGGCCAGTCTGATCGCCGCTTGCGGCGGGGCCGCCGCGGACTCGGATTCGACCACATCGACCTCGGTCGCCCCGGCGACCACCACTACCTCGGCTCCAGAGCCGGAGCCGGCCGACATCGTCGGCGTCGCCACCGAGGCGGGGAGCTTCTCCACGCTGCTCACCGCGGTCGAGGCGGCAGGGTTGGTCGAGACACTGCAAGGGGAAGGGCCCTTCACGGTCTTTGCTCCCACCGACGAAGCCTTTGCCGCCCTCCCCGAGGGCACACTCGACTCGCTGCTCGCTGATAGCGAGGCCCTGAGTCAGGTACTGCTCTACCACGTGGTGCCCGGTGAGGTGATGGCATCGGATGTCATCGAGCTGGACAGTGCGACCACGGCGCAGGGCGAGGACATCGCCATCTCCGTCGAAGGCGACTCGGTCAAGGTCAACCAGGCCGAGGTGATCGCGACCGACGTGGCCGCCTCCAATGGCGTGATCCACGTCATCGACCAGGTGATCCTGCCCCCCTCGATGAGCATGGAAGAGGCCGAGATGGGTGACATCGTCGAGATCGCCGAGGCGGCGGGCGACTTCAGCACACTGCTCACCGCGGTGGAGGCCGCCGGACTGGTCGAGACCCTCAAGGGTGACGGACCATTCACCGTCTTCGCCCCGACGGACGAGGCTTTCGCGGCCTTGCCCGAGGGCACCCTCGACGCTCTGCTAGCCGATACCGAGGCACTGACCCAAGTGCTGCTCTACCACGTGGTGCCCGGGGCGGTGACTGCCGAGCAGGTGGTCGGGCTCGATTCGGCGCAGACTGTGGAAGGCGGATCGGTGTCCATTCGTGTCGAGGACGAGAAGGTGTTCATCAACGACGCCGAGGTGATTGCCACCGATGTCCTCGCCTCCAACGGCGTGATCCACGCCATCGACCAGGTGATCATCCCCGGTTGAGCGTCTGATTCCTCCCAGACGCGGACGAAGTGGGTGGGGCCCGGCGTCAACCGGGCCCCACCCGCTCGCCTGAGAAAGGCATAACATTGAGTATCGACGCACCGAAGCCCGATATCGCATGGCCCACACGGATGCGTGGTCTGCGCCGTTTCAACGGGGCGATGGGAGTGCTCCACGCTCTCCAAGCCGCCGCCATCCTCTTCCTGGCCAACGACTTCACCCTGCCGGTGACAGCGACCTACCTCGAGGGGCCTCCCGGTTCTCCCCCCGGTGATCCGGTCCGGCTCGCCGACATATCCCTGGCATGGGGCGTGGCCGTCTTCCTCCTCATCTCAGCCTTCTTCCACCTATTGATCTCCTCTCCCCGCTTCTTCGAGCGATACACCGCCGGGTTGGCCAACCGTCGCAACAACTTCCGCTGGGTCGAGTACTCGCTCTCCTCCTCGGTGATGATCGTTCTGATCGCACTGCTCACCGGCATCGGTGACGTGGCCGCGCTGATCGCGTTGTTCGGGGTCAACGCCGCGATGATCTTCTTCGGTGCGGTGCAGGAGAAGTACGAACGCCCGGGCGGATCGCTGCTCCCCTTCTGGCTCGGCTGCATCCCCGGAATCATCCCCTGGATAGCCATCGGCTTCTACCTGTTCACCCCGGGCAGCGCGGCTCAGCCTCCGGGTTTCGTATACGGGATCTTCATCTCCCTGTTCGTCTTCTTCAACGTGTTCGCCCTCAACATGTGGCTCCAGTACCGGCAGGTCGGCCGATGGAGCGACTACCTGCGCGGTGAGAGGGCTTATGTGGTCTTGAGCCTGGTGGCCAAGTCGGCGCTGGCCTGGCAGGTGTTCGGCGGGACCCTCGCCGTTTGAGAGAAGACGCACTGGCGGGTCGAATGGCCCGGGCCGGATCCGGTTTAGTGTCAAAATACTCTCCATGAGCCCCTCCGACGCCCCGCTCACCATCGGCGAAGCAGCCCAGAGGCTGGGAGTGCACTACATGACCGTGTACCGGTATGTGCGGCTCGGCATGCTCCCAGCGCGAAAGGAAGGCTCCGGCTGGCGTATCGACCCAGTCGATCTGGACCGGCTCGACACCACCCCATCGGTGCCGGCCCGCAAGCGCTCCGCTCCCTGGCACAAACGGCTACAGGCACGGATGCTCGCCGGTGACGACGCCGGCAGTTGGGGCGTGGTCGAGGCCGCCTTCGCATCGGGGATGGAGCCTCGCGACTTCTACTGCGACGTATTGACCCCGGTGTTGCACACCATCGGCCGGCTATGGGAAAGCGGAGAGATAGGTGTCGAAGACGAGCACCTGGCCAGCAACGTCGCCGCCGGGATCATCGGTCGTCTCGGGCCCAGATTCGCCAGTCGGGGTCGGACCAAAGGCACGGTCGTGATCGCCATGCCCGCAGGTGAACGTCATGACCTGGGTCTGGCCATGCTGGCGGACATCCTTCGCTCCGACGGGTACAGGGTGCTCAACCTGGGGGCCGATACCCCGGAACCGGCCATGCGGTCGGCGCTGGATGGCGTGGACGACCTCTCGGCGGTAGCGCTCGGCATCGTGGACAGCGAGCGACTGGACGCCGCCGCATCTCTCATAGCGTCGGTCCGAGACGCCGTCGGCTCAGCCCCGGTGTTGGTCGGTGGTGCGGCGATCGCCGACGATCAGAGTGCCCGGCGTCTCGGCGCCGACGGCTGGGCGAGCGATGCCAGAGAGGTGGGCCCGATGATCGCCGCGATGAAACCGAACCGGCGCTAGAGCCTCCCCGCGACCGGCCGTAGACGATGACGAGGTTTTTCGAGCCCAGGGCTCTCAAGAGGGCGGCAGTTCTCGATCCAGGCCGACCTATCATGGCGGCCGGAGTGCCGGGAAGTCTGGTCGGCGGAAACGAAGCCGTCTCCGCGAAGGACTCTCATGGCCCTCATATCTTCCCGCAGCACCCAGCCAGGCGCGACGGTTTCACCGGGTGCCGACACCGCCAAGCTGCCCGTCGACGAGAATCTGAGCAATGTCCTCGCCGCTGCCCCCGCCGGTGTGGCCGAGTCGGCACCGGTGGTGGGGTCCCGGCCGCTGTTGTCGGTCGCCCTCCTCGTCGCCTGGGTGGCGTGCGGGGTAATGACCGCCTATGCGATGAAACGGCGCGGACACGAAGTTCGACCCTGGATCGGCATGGGCATCGGGCTCGGGCCACTTCTCATCCCCTTGGCCAGACTCGACATCCGAGATCGTGAGAGCTCGGTGCAGGCGCACGCACTGTCAGAGGGCGACCAGGGGCCAGGTCCCATTCACCTGGTGGTCGGTCTCATGGGGCCTGCCGAGACGATCTCGGATGTGATCCCGATGATCGAGCTGGTCGGCTCAGGCCTCGGCAAGCTGACGATCTGCAGCGCGATCGACTACCAGTCAGCGGAGAGCGACGAGTGGCAGGCAACCAAGGCGAGCTCACTGGTCGAGCTGGAGTTGGCGGCGGCGTTACTCGGTGAAAGGTGGAACCCAGCCACGGTCATGGTGCCCGGGGCACCACCACACTCCTTCTTCCGCTTCGCCGCGGCCACGGGCCACCACCTCGTTGCGCTTGTCGGATGGTCAGGATCCTTGCGTGTGTCCCGCCAGTCGGACCTGCCGGTCACGGTATTGCTGCCTTCCGTCCCAGGCCAGGGCTGACCAGGGCAAACTGCCTGATGCTCGCTGCCGTTCTCGGCCTGCACGGTGTCCTTGCGCTGATGGCACCACATGTGTCCCGTCGGATCGGGGCGCGCGTGTTCCTGATCTGTTCGATTGGCCCCGCTGCTGCGGTCATCTGGGGAATCAGCCAATGGAATCGGGTCGCAGAGCATGGTGGAACGACTTTTCGGCTTCCATGGGCGCCAGGGCTCGGCCTCACCCTCGACTTCCGCCTCGATGGGTTCGGCCTGCTGATGCTGGCTCTCGTCTCCGGGGTTGGACTTCTCATCTTCGGCTACAGCCGCTGGTACTTCATCGATGGCCCCCGCCTGGGAAGGTTCGCGGCCATCCTCACCGTCTTCTCTGGGGCGATGCTCGGGCTGATCCTGGCCGACGATCTCCTCACCCTCTTCGTCTTCTGGGAATTGACCTCGATCACCTCCTATCTTCTGATCGGCTTCGACGACGAGAAGGCCGGGGCCAGGGCGGCGGCGCTCCAAGCGATCCTGATCACTGGTGCCGGAGGGCTGGTCATGCTGGCCGGGTTCGTGATCTTGGGCCAGGCCGCTGGGACCTACTCCCTTATGGAGATCCTGGCTGCCCCACCCGTAGGCGGATCGGTAGGGGTCGCACTCGCCTTCGTGCTGGTGGGAGCTTTCACCAAGTCGGCTCAAGTCCCCTTCCACTCCTGGCTCCCCAGCGCAATGGCTGCCCCGACTCCGGTGAGCGCCTACCTTCATTCCGCCGCCATGGTCATGGCCGGGGTGTATCTGGTGGCCAGGTTCTCGCCGGCCTTCGCCCCTCACCACCCCTTCTGGCAACCCAGTCTGATCACGATCGGATTGGGGACGATGTTCCTCGGGGGCTACCGGGCTCTTCGTCAGACGGACCTCAAGCTGCTGTTGGCCCACGGGACGGTGAGCCAGCTTGGATTGATGACCGCCCTGGTCGGGGCGGGAGTACCGGAGCTGACATTCGCCGGATCCGCCCTCATCCTCGCCCACGGGGTTTTCAAGGCCGCCCTGTTCATGGTGGTAGGGGCGATCGACAAGCACCGCGGGACCAGGGACCTCCGACGGTTGCATCGGCTGGGCCGGGAGATGCCGGGCACTTTCATCGTCGCCACCATCGCGGTCGCCTCGATGGTCGGCCTGCCCCCGATGCTGGGTTTCCTGGTCAAGGAGACAGCCTTCGAGGCCTCGCTTGGCTTCGCGCCTGCCATTGCCGGGGTGATCGTTCTGGGATCGGTGATCACATTCGCCTATAGCGCCCGATTTCTCTGGGGGGCCTTCGCCTCCAAGCCCGAGGCGGTGGCGCCGGAGACATCACAAGCTGGGAGGGCACGTGAGTGGCCGCTGCTGGCCCCTGCCGGCCTCCTGGCCCTGGTCACGGTGGTTCTCGGGTTGGCTACCGGAGTGACCAGCCGGCTGGTGCAGGTCGCTGCGCGAGCCCTGGACTCCGCCTCCAGCGGCGAGCTGTATCTGTGGCACGGATTCAACGTGCCGCTTGCGATGTCCGGGGCGACCATTCTCGCCGGCGTCCTCCTCTTCGCCGCTCGAGAGCACGTTGAGACCTGGCAGTCTCGAGTGAAGCCGGCTCCTGGCTCACAGCAGGCTTTCGAGGCCTCGCTCCGTGGTTTGAACCGGCTGGCCGATCGGATCACCGGGTTGGTCCAGACCGGCTCCCTACCCGCGTACCTGGGTGTGATCTTCCTCACCGCGGTCCTCCTCCCCGGCTGGGCCCTGGTCAGCAACAGCCTGCCATCGGCCCTGACCCTCGACGCCTCGCCACTTCAGTTGGCGGTGGCCGGTCAGGTTGCTGCGGTTGGGCTGTCCCTCGCCGTGGTCCGACGCCGCTTCATCGCGGTCCTTCTCCTTGGCGCGGTCGGTTACGGAGTTGCGGTGTTGTTCCTCGTCCAGGGCGCCCCCGACCTGGCCCTCACCCAGATCCTGGTGGAGACTCTCACTCTGGTCATCTTCGTCCTCGTGCTACGTCATCTCCCCGAACGGTTCGAGCCGGTGAGATGGCGGGCCGGGAATGGTATCAGGGCCCTCATCTCAGTCGTGGTCGGCTTGTTCGTTACTGGCTTCGCTCTGGTTGCATCCGAGCCAAGGACCGGTATCAGTGCCACCTCGACCGAGTATCTGGAACGTTCCGTGCCCGAGGGCGGGGGCCAGAACGTGGTCAATGTCATCCTCACCGACTTCCGGGCCCTCGACACTCTGGGGGAGATAGCGGTCCTGTGCGTCGCGGCCATGGGAATAGCCAGTCTCGTGCTGGCAGGTCGAAGCGATGAGCTTGGGGAGCTGCCCGATGAACAGTGACCGCTCCCTGATATTCAAGACCTCGGTGGGGTTGATCTTTCACACCGCGGTTCTCTTCGCTCTCTACCTCCTCTTTGCCGGTCACAACAATCCGGGTGGCGGGTTCATCGGAGGTCTGGTAGCGGGTGCTGCCTTTGTCCTCCGCTATCTCGACGCCGGGACAGAGGGAATCCGGGCAACTCTGTGGCGGCCCGGAGTGCTGCTCGGATTCGGGCTGGCCCTGGCAGTTGTCGCCGGGGCCACCGGTTGGATGGGTGGAGGGCAGTTTCTGGAGCACACCGCCTACTCCGCCGACCTTCCGGTGTTGGGAGCGCTGAAAGTGACCACGGCCCTCTTCTTCGATATCGGAGTGTTCCTGGTGGTGGTCGGTCTGGTTCGTCTCGTCCTGTCAGTGTTGGGAGAGGAGGCGGAAACGTGAACCTTGCGACCGCTGTGGTGATTGGGCTCCTCTACGGCTTGGGGACGTATCTGGTGATGCAGCGCGCCCTGACCCGGATCGTGATCGGTCTCGCCTTGTTGGCCCACGGCGCCAACCTGCTGCTGCTGGCGGCTGGAGGGAGGGCCGGCGAGGCTCCAATCGTGGAAGAAGGCACCGCCACCACCGCCTATGCCGATCCCCTGCCCCAGGCCCTGGCCCTGACCGCCATCGTCATCACCTTCGGCGTAACCGCCTTCCTTCTCGCTTTGGCCTACCGGAGCTGGATCCTGGGTAGTAGTGATGAGGTCGAGGACGACGTCGAGGATCGGCGGATCGCACAGCTCGGGCACAGGCAGACGCAATGAAACTGCTGGTTCCCCTTCCTATCGTCCTCCCACTCTTGGGGAGCGCGCTGTCGCTCGCCTTCCATCGGCGCGTTCGGATCCAACGATGGATCGGCGTGGTCGTCCTGGTCGGCACGCTTTCCGCAGGAGTAGCCCTGCTCCTGATGATCCACCAGTCGGGCTCGGTGTCGACGCAGATCGGAGGCTGGCCCATTCCTTTGGGGATCACACTGGTCGCCGACCTGTTCGCCACCATCATGCTGGCCGTGTCGACGGCGATGGTTCTGGTCGTGCTGGTCTACGCCATCGGCAGCCCCACCACCGCCGACGAGGCCACCTTCTTCCATCCCGTCTATCTGATGCTGGCCGCCGGAGTCTCGGCCTCGTTCCTGACCGGCGATCTGTTCAACCTCTTCGTCGCTTTCGAGGTGATGCTCACCGCCAGCTACGTCCTGATCACACTCGGAGGACGAGCGGAGCAAGTCAGGTCGGGAATGACCTACGTGGTGATCAGCCTCCTGGCATCGCTGCTCTTCATCACCGTGATCGCGATGGTCTATGCCTCCACCGGGACGGTGAATCTGGCCGAGATGGCCACTGTGATGCCCGAGATCCACCCGGGTCTGCGGCAGGCGATCGGCGCCCTGCTCCTGGTGGTGTTTGGGATCAAGGCGGCGATTTTCCCCCTCTTCTTCTGGCTCCCCGACTCATATCCGACCGCACCGACACCGGTCACCGCAATATTCGCCGGCCTCCTCACCAAGGTCGGGGTCTACGCCATCATCCGCACACAGACCCTCCTCTTTCCCAGCGACGGTCCTTCGACGTTGCTCCTCTCCATCGCCGGCGCCACGATGTTGGTCGGTGTCCTCGGGGCCATTGCCCAGGACGACGTGAAACGGATACTCAGCTTTCACATCATCAGCCAGATCGGGTACATGGTGTTCGGGCTGGCACTGTTCACCGTGGCGGGCATCGCGGCTGCGATCTTCTACATCGTCCACCACATCGTGGTCAAGACCACCCTGTTCCTCGTGGGAGGGCTGATCGAGGCGGAGACCGGGACTGGGGCCCTGAGACGGCTGGGCGGGTTGTCCCACACTGCACCCATCATGGCCATCTTCTTCCTCGTCGCAGGGCTCAGCCTGGCCGGATTGCCTCCCTTCTCTGGATTCATCGCCAAGCTCGCCCTGGTCCAGGAGGGTCTGGCTCTGGACCGGCCCTTCGTGGTGGGGGTCAGCCTCCTGGTCAGCCTCCTCACCCTCTTCTCCATGACCAAGATCTGGGCCGGCGTCTTCTGGGGCAGCCCGGACGAGGAGCCGCCGGGCGCGAGGATTCGGGCCACGTCCCGGAGGACGATGTTGATCTCGACGGGAGCCCTCGTGACTTTGAGCCTCCTGATCGCAGTTGCCGCGGGGCCGATCTACGAGTTGAGCACCCAGGCTGCTGTCGCTCTCTTCGAGCCCGGTCATTACGTGGCGACGGTCGGCTCGAGATGAGATACCTGTGGCGCGCTGTCTGGCTGATCGCGGTGTGGCTCTTCCTCTGGGGGGAGATCACAGTTGGGAACCTGGTGGGGGGCTCACTCGTTGCCACGCTCGTGCTCTACCTGTTCAAGGTGGATCGGGTGTCGGCCACCGGTGCCTTCCGCCCTCTGGCTGCCCTTCATTTCATGTTCTATTTTCTGGTGAAGCTGGTGGAGGCGAGCCTGGTCGTGGCCTGGGAAGTGGTGACGCCACGGAACCGCATCAACGAGGGGATCGTGGCAGTCCCGCTGGCGGGCGTGTCTGACCTCCTAACCACGATGGTGGCCAACTCCATCTCCCTGACCCCCGGCACCCTGACCATCGATGTGGGCAAGGACGCAAGGGTGCTCTACGTCCACGTGCTCCACCTGCGAAGTGTCGAGCAGGTGCGGCGCGAGGTGTATCGGCTCGAGCTGCTGGCGATCAAGGCGTTTGGCAGTGATGAAGCGGTAGATGAACTGATGACGAGCATCGCCTTGAGGAATCGCAGCGGCAAGGAGGTTGATGGATGACGGTGTTGGCAACGGTTTCGATGGGGTGTCTGGTTCTGGCCGCCGCACTGTGTGTTGTCCGACTGCTCAGGGGCCGATCGATATCTGATCGAATCGTCGCTCTGGACACCCTGCTGGTGGTGATAGTCAGCGGTATCGCGGTGCACGCCGCGGCCACAGGCGACCGGACCAACCTCGGGTTCCTGATGGTCACGGCACTGTTGGGCTTCGTGGGGACGATCACCGTCGCCCGCTTCATCGAGCGTCGGGGAGCATGACGATGATCGAGATAGCAGCCTGGCTGCTGATCCTCTCCGGATCGTTGCTCGCCCTGGTGGCCGGTGTCGGGCTTCAGCGCTTCCCCGATGTTTTCGCCAGGATGCATGCCGCCACCAAACCGGCCACTCTGGGCCTGATCCTGATCCTCGCCGGAACCGCGCTCTTGATCGAAGATCCGGGGAGCACCACCAAGCTCCTCCTCGTCCTCATCCTCCAGTTCATCACCGCCCCGGTCGGTGCCCACATGGTGGGACGGGCGACCTACCGGGCAGGAACCGAACTCAGCCCGGACACCAGCATCGACGAACTGGCCCGAGACCTGGAAACTTGAGCCTGACGGGCCCGATCGCGACCTTGTCCTCTGTCCGTTCACGTCCGGTCATTTGGTCCTTCTAGTGCTGCAGCTTTTCCGACTGACTCACGAGGTGTAGGGAATCGGGCGGGCTACCGGGTATACGGACCGACAGTCCCGAGTGGTAGGGACTCGAGTGCAGAAAGGTGAGGTGCTCGAAGAATCTGCGGGCTGAGCTCCTGTGCCGGGAGAAGTTGATGGCCCTGCCCCGGGAACGGCAGGCGTCCGACATCGGCGAAGTCGAGTACGCCATTCTGGAGACGACGGGGCATCTCGGGTTGCTGAACGCGGAGAAGGCCCAAGTGGAGCACCGCTCCGTCCGAGACGTGACGCATCCGCTCCTCGTCGAACGGTCAGCGACGAGACCCAACCGACACACGAAACGGTTCTCACGGTGCCACAATGGGTACGAACACCGATGACCCGAGTCCCCGGTTCGGTGTGATTTGGTCCCCAGTGACCAGCTCCGATCGAAGACGCCGGAGGAAGCCAGCAAAGGAGATATGGAATGAATAGGAACGTCGGTTTCGGAGGTTCGCTGTTCCTCATCGCAGTGGGTGCCATCCTGGCGTTCGCAGTGTCGGTGGAAGCGGAAGGGTTCAACCTCAACACGATCGGGATCATCCTGATGGTTGTCGGTGCGCTTGGTGCAATCCTGACCATGGTGGCGTTGACCACCACCAAGAAGGAGCAGCACACCGAGTACGTCCAAAAGGACGTCGACATCGACGCCCGCGATCACTGACGCCTCTTGGACAGGCGGTCACTAGCAGCTGACGCACAACTCCCCTGGCGGTAGTGGCAGTGCTCTGGCCATCTGACTAACCGTCCGCCTCCATGTCCGTGGAGCCGTTGGTTTGACCCGATCGGCCGGGAACGCCGTACGCTTCTCCGATCTCGTGAGCCGTCACCCCGATGTCCTTAAACTCGTCTCCAGGCTGGTCGGAACATGGGTGGGGCATGGAGAAGGGGGTTATCCGACAATAGAGCCGTTTCGCTACCGCGAGCTCCTGACGATCACGGAGCGCAGTGACCACCCCTCGTTGCATTACGACCAGCGTGCCTGGCGTGAAGTACCACAAGGCGAGGTGGTGTCCCATTGGGAGACCGGGCTCCTGCGAATTTCCAGTGACGGCACACTCAAGGTCTTCAACGCCCAGGCTGGTCGAGGCGAAGCGATGCGAGGGACGTGGTCCTGGGAGGGTGACTCCTGGCTTATGCAGCTCGAGAGTCTTCAATACGCCGGCGATGACCGGGTTCTCGGCTCGATTCGAACTCTCACCGTGGAAGGTGACACTCTCTCCTATGAGATGTCGATGAGCACGACCACAACCAACCGAATGGAGCCTCACCTGCGGGCGGTACTCAGCCGGACGGGGTGATCGCTGGCGACGGTAGAGCTGAAGGAATTCTGAATCTCCGCTCCTCGGCTGCCAGTCTGCGAAGTGCGGTTGCCTCGAGTGATCGAACGTGCGCTACTGGGACAGAAATCCGTTCGGGCCTGAGCTTTCGCCTCGGGTCTGTGACACCTGGTTCCCTCGGCCATGGCATGGTTTT
Source organism: Acidimicrobiia bacterium (assembly GCA_035462175.1). Lineage (GTDB taxonomy): Bacteria > Actinomycetota > Acidimicrobiia > Spongiisociales > ZC4RG35 > JARDZU01. The sequence goes on from DATHUP010000016.1 coordinate 13,069, forward strand.
GAATTGATGGGCGCCCAGGATCACCCGGGCCTCTGCTCTCATGCCCAGCCTCAGGGACCGGGCAAACCCACCCCAAGCGAGGAGGGCTCAGAGCTCGTCACCGGCGTCGGCGATGTGGGCCAGTTCACGCCAGATGAGGGCGAGGATGATCACCGAGCCGATGAAGGCAAACCAGAAGGGCCCGGTGACTCCCCATCTGCCGGCGATAGCGCCGCCCAATGCGGCTCCGGCCACCAGTCCTCCGTACGACCCGAGCTGGTTGAGACTGCTGACTCGTCCCTGAAACTCGGTAGGCACGGCCCTCTGGCGGATGGTCGTGGTCGTGGTTCTCCAGATCGAGTTGTGGGCACCGAAGAGGAACAGGATGGTCATTCCCACCCACGGTGTGGTGGTGGTTGCCAGGGTCAGGTGGGTAAGGCATTCGACGACAAGTCCTGCCCGCATGATGTCGGCCAGGCTGAACCGCGACTCCAGCGCGCCATAGGCCGCCGCACCTACGAGCCCTCCAATGGCACCGACCGTGATCATCAGGCCGTAGCCCACTTCTCCCACCTGGAGGCGTTCGATTGCGATGAGGACCAGGACCGACCAGGCGGCGCCGAAGGTGATGTTGAACACGAAGACGGTGATTGCCAGGGTGCGAAGCGGGGCGTAGTTCCACAGCCAGCGGAATCCTTCTTTGAGATCGCGCCCGAGGCGGGACGGCTCGCCTGCCTTCACTGGTGGGGTTCGGGCGATGCGGGAGATGAGCACCGCTCCCAGCGCCATGCACATCGCCTGGGCACCAAAGGGCACGGCCATCCCGACTGCGAACAGGAACGCACCGACGGCAGGCCCGACAAGCTGGTTGGCCGTGACGAATCCGGACACGATGCGGGCATTCGCCACTCCCAGGTCCGGCTTTGCCACCATCATCGGGAGAAGGGTCGAGGTGGTGATGTCAGCAAAGACTTCGGCGGTGCCCAAGATGAAGAGAGTGGTGAGAACGACGACCACGCTTGCCCGTCCGGTGGCGATGGTCACTGCCAGGGCACCGACCACCAAGGCACGCAGGATGTTGACCACGATCATGACCCGTCGTCGGTTGACTCGATCGGCCAACACTCCGACGTAGAGACCGAAAAGAAGGTATGGAAGTCGCTGCATGAGCAGTGCCAGGGCCACGAGCCCGGGATCGCGGGTCTGGGCCGCCATCAGCAGCGGTCCTGCGGCCACCGCTATACCGTCGCCGATGTTGGTGGTCCAGGACGCAGCGAAGAGCCATCGGAAGTCCCGCCCGAGACGACTTGGAGCTACGGCTTCAACGATGCGAGGCACAATGGCGGCACGCTAACGACGAGCCAGTTGGAACTACGAGTTCGAGACTCTCGACCGGGCCTTGGAAACCGACTAACTCCCGAAAGGCTCGAGCCGCTGAGCAATCCCTGAACATACTTCTCGAGCCTGTTCCTTGTTTAGATCCTGACGAGAACACCATTCGAGGAGTTGTGGTGACTCTTGACCTGTGAGTAGCTCGAACGCTTCAACCCGGCTTTGATGTTCGCGGGAAAGGTATGGGGGAAGGGGAAAACCGGCGAGGCCCTGTTGGATAATCAGAGCCACGCCTTCAACCCCCCGTTCGTTCCACGGCACGCTCTTGTCAGCCCAGGTCTCGTAACCGCGCAATTCCATGAACTGCTGTCGAGTCTCATCGGAGAGGTTGGAGAGCTCCCAGGCATGGGCCAATTCGTGCTCAAAAACGGAGCCCAATTCAGAGCAGATCTTGATTCCCCAGGGTATGAACCCGGAGCTGAACAGCCCATAGTGCCCGCCACATGAGGAGGCATCGTCCCGGAATTCGACTGCAAGATCCGGTATGAGCATCCCTTCAGCCTCGAATCGGCCAACCGCTTCGAGGAGCCGCCGACGCTGATTCGGCGTCGCATTTCGTATCGTTAGCTCCGGGGTAAGCGAGACGTTGACTTCCGAATCGGCCTCGGAGGCATCCTCGATCACTTCGTGCTGAATAGTTTCCCCAACAGCAGCCCTCCCTACCACGCGCAACTCGGGCGGCTGCAGCTGCCCCACGACAAGACGAGTGTCTGAGACATCAAGCCTTGTCGTGAGAGTCACCACAGCAATGAAAGCCGTAGTAAGGCAACCGACTCGGAGTGCAAACCCCACGGCTTGCACGATCCGAGATGGCCGTCAATTCGGCCCAAAACTTCTTTTATGGTGCGTTAATCACCCGGGACGGATGGATACGCCAATAGGACCACGGCTCAGATGTGGGCCAGAGCAAGTTCGATCGCGCTCCCAGGATCCAGCCTGGCCCCTCTTTGCATCTCCTGTGTCAGCTCGACGCTCCCGAGTTCTCGGCGTAACCGTTCCAGGACCTGTGTTTCAGTAAAAAGGGCTGGGACGTGATATTCGAGGGGTTCAACGCATTCTGCCGCTCCCAGAATCTGACCTGCCACGCTCGGTGCTGACTGTCGTAGCACGTCTGCCGCACCGACCAAGGCCAGTCTGCTGGCGCTCATCACCCCAAGCTCGTTGAGACTCTCGAGACCTCTTCGGATCAAGGCCGACGACCTATTCTTGTAACCAAGGCGTGACGCGAGATGACCTGCCGATATCCACTCGTATGCGCAGGGGATAGCGAGGGCAAACCGGTTCCGTCCCCTGACCCCCTCCTCCACCAGAGTCCATCCTTCTTTAGGCCTCCCCTGTATCGAGAGGGCATGTCCCAGGACGATCTTGGTCATCGACGCGACATATGGGTTGGAAAGTTTCTCGCAATAGCGCAAGGCTTCTTCAGATAAGGAGATGACCTCGTCCAGCTCACTCGTTGCCTCGACATCGCGGTGAGCGAGGTGTGACAGCTTGATCTCAGCAAGTCGGGTGAGTGCGTAGGCCAGCAACAGGGGATCAGCGATCTCCTGCGCCAGATCCGCGGCGGCCTGGCCATGAATCATGGTCTCGTCGAGATCATCACTGCCGGAAAAGTAGCTCTGCTGAATATGCACCCACATCAGCCCGACTGAGTGACCCAGCATGGTGTAGAGCTCGGCCGCCTCGGCCAATCGTCTACGTCCCTCTTCGTCGCGATTGTGGTAACACAGGAAAGGGCCGACGGCGAGCAGAGCCCTAGCTCTGGTCGACGGTCTCACCGCTTCAGGCGCCTGGTCGGCCGCGAGGATGCCTTGCTCCAACCATTTCAGAGCTTCGTTGGTGCGTCGCCACGCGAGATAGCCGCCGAGGGAGCCGACGAGGCGGAGCGCGGCGTCCACCTCTCCACGGCGAAGCGATCGGTCGAAGGCAGTTCGCAGGTCCTCATGCGCTGCTTCCAGACGGGGGAACCAGGTTCCTTCGTCGCCAAGGACCTGTGTCCCTCCTTCGACGGCCAGGCTGAGCGCCCAATCCCGATGTCGGACCAGGAGTTGATCCGGGTCGTCCACCAATCGATCCCAGGCGAAAGCCTGAATGGACTCGGTGAGGCGGAAACGTCGATCAGGGCCAACGGATGCTGGTTCGATCAACGACTTTTCGAACAGTCGCTCCACGCCGGCTTCCACCTCCTCGGCCGTCAATGGGTGAAACGCGCAGACAGTCTGAGCAGCAGTCTTGTCGAAACCCGAAACGAATACCGCTAGTCGACTGAGCAGTCGTCGGTCCCGCTCATCCAACAACTGGAAGCTCCAGTCGATGGCCGCCTCGAGTGTTCGATGTCGAGCGATCCCGGTACGTCCGCTTCGTTCCAGCAATGAGAAGCGGTCTGCCAGACGCTCGCTAATTTCGGCCGTGCTTAGGGTCGTGGTGCGAGCTGCCGCCAACTCGAGCGCCAACGGGATCCCATCGAGCCGTCGACAGATCACTGCGACATCGGGGAGGGCGGGCTGGGGAATATCACCCCCTCTAGCCCGGGTGCGTTCCAGGAAGAGCTCGACACTGGGATACCGGTCTAACTCGTCTGTGGGAGCCGTGACGTCAGGGACCGTCAGCGACGACACTCGCCAGACCTGTTCACCATCCACCTGAAGAGGCTCACGTGTTGTGGCAATGAAGCGGACACCGGACGCCTCTGCCAGCAGCCTGTCAACGAAGCTTGCCGATTCCTCAATGAGGTGCTCACAGCTATCCAGAACGATCACCAGGTCCCTCCCCGCGACCAGTCTCATCAGGAGGTCAACCGTTTCGATGTTGGGTCCTTGCGACAATCCACCTGCGGCCGCGATCTGTTCAGGGATCATTCGAGGGTCGGAGAGGCCACTGAGCTCCACCCACCAAACGTCGAGACGTTCATCGACCAGACTCCAGGCAAGCCGTTGCGCCAGTCGAGTTTTCCCCACGCCCCCCGACCCGGTGAGCGTGAGGAGTCGTGTGACCTCCAAGCGCTTCTGTAGTTGGGTGATCTCCTGGCTCCTGCCTATCAACCTGGTCCGCTCGGCGGGAGGGGATCGATGGGGTCCGACGCTCATAGTTGGTGTCATCAAGCTCGGGTCGTTGACGAGAATCCGATCCTCGAGCAGCTTCAATCCCGGTCCAGGTACGAGGCCATGTTGGCCGAGGATGTCGGACAACCGCTGATGGGCAACCAAGGCTTCGGCTTGTCGGCCACTGCGATACAGCGCGATCATCATCTGACCCCACAAACGCTCCCTGAACGGATGGGCCGCAACCTGCCTCTCGAGCTCGCCGATCAGATCCGTGTGCTCGCCCATCGCCAGACGCGCCTCATTGAGATCCTCGACCGCGGTTAGCCGCATCTCGTCAAGCCGCTGGATCTCGGCCTGGACAAAATCGTCGTAGGACACGTCTTCAAGTGCTGAGCCTCGCCACAGCTCCAGGGCCTCGTTGAGGAGCTGGGCGGCGTGATCCGGGTCGTCTTGAAGGCGTCGCCGGGCCTCGGACGCGAGCCGTTCGAAACGCTGCGAATCGATAGCTTCGTCGTCGACGCACAACATATAGCCGGCCGGAAGCGTCACGAGGATGTCCGGCTCTTCACCTTTCTGCCGCCCTGGCTCGAGAGCTTTGCGCAGATTGGCAATGTGGACCCGCAGGGTTCCGGCCTCCCGTCCGCTCATCTCGGGGCCCCACATCGCTTCGATGGCCTTGTCAGGGGACACGACCTGGTTGGCGTGGAGCATCATGAGAATAAGAAGGGCGCGCTGCTTCGGTCCGTTGACGTGTACCGGAGTGCCTGCCCTCGTTACCTCGAGCGGCCCCAGGATCCTGTACTGCATTGTGTCCGTCTGGGCCACCTCCTTGAACCTTATCTGAGTGTCCAGCATCTAAGCCCCACTGACGGTGTCTCGGCGTACCCCGCCACTCTGTCGGACAGCAATTAATACCGCGTTAAAGACTTCGGAAGGGGTGCACCTCGTGCCGCGTCGACAACGCTGCCTTGCCTCTCAAGTTCACATTGCTCGGCTGTCATTAACTCCGACTCGCCCAGCCTGGAATGTTGCTCAAAACAGCTTGTTGTCTGTAGTGGGCAACTGTGCTTTTCCTGCGTCGGTTCTTCTTTTTCCTGGCCACGCTTACAGCTCCATCAAAGTCCCTGTCGGAACCTCGGGTCCCAACACCTCATCGGGATTGCGTTGTTTCATTCGATGTCCGACGTGAGCCCGCAGTGCGGAGAACTCGGCAGCCCGAACATGGTGGAACCCAGGCAGGTCACCGTAGCGACGGGGTGTGTCAAATTCACCGGGTAGTCGATGAAGGCTGCAGGCGAAGCGCTACATCCTCCGACCGGCTTGGGACAGCTCCTCCGCTACTGAGGCTGCAACTCAGTATCGCCAGATACCTTCCGCTCGCAGACGTCCGCGGATGTGCAACTGACGATGCCGGGTTACACCTGCGGGCTCTGTGTTTTCTGTTTTAGCCGTTCGTAGGGTGTTTGTCCGTCGAGGGCTCCGTGGGGCCGGTTGAAGTTGTAGAAGTTCTCCCACTCTTGCAGTTTGTCGTTGAACAGTTCGGTGTCGTCGATGACGATCCCGTCGAGCATCCGGTAGAACTCTTCTTCATCGATCCGGTGTGATCTCTCCACCTTGCCGTTGAGCCTGGGTGTGGCCGGTTTGATGTAGACGTGGCTGATACCGCGGTCGAGCACGTGATAGTGGAACTGGGTGCCGAACTCGCCTCCGTTGTCAGTCTGGATCACGTCGACCCGGAAGGGCAGTCTGGCTAGGAGGTAGTCGAGGAACTGGATGGCGGTCTTCTGGTTGCATCGTGGGTAGGCGCGGAGGACTCGGATCCTGGTGCAGTCGTCGATGGCGGTGAACTGATAGAACTTCCTGCCGGCAGCACCGACTGGGGTGATGAACTTGACGTCGACCTGGACTCGGTGGCCGGGTTGCGGTTTCTCGTAGCGCTTCCAGCGCTTCTGATGGCTCTTGTGTTTTTGGGAAGCGGGCAGCCGGTTCATCCCCAAGCGTTCCAGGACTCTCCATACCCCTGAGGAGCTCATCCGAATGTCGTGGTATCGCTTCAGATACATGGCGATCTTCTGGGGGCCGAAGTGGTAGTGCTGACGCAGATACATGATCTTCCCCACCACCTCAGCTGAGGTTGCGTTGGGGCTGTAGTGCGGTCTCGAGGAACGACCACGGAGGCCCTCAAGACCCTGTTCCTCATAGCGGCGCAGCCATTTGTAGAACG
>DATHUP010000017.1:0-18670 GCA_035462175.1 Acidimicrobiia bacterium
ACTACTCGCCACTCACCGAAAACGACCTCGACCTCGTCGCCGACGAACTCAACCAGCGACCCCGCAAGACCCACGCATACAGGACACCCGCCGAAGTGCTCGACGAACTCATCGTTGCAACCACCCCATGACTCGAAGGACGAGAATCCATACCCCCGTTGGCCAAAGCTGGAGAATTTCCTGAAGCCGCCTTTTCGACCCAGATCATCCCGAGCGGGGCGGGTCGCCTTCCCAGGACCCGCCGAACGACCTAGTCGGAATGCGACCATCGGCCGACGAAAACGGCTCGGCGACGACATACCGTCGGGTGAGGGAATTCCCCCGCATCGGTCTCGCTCTACTTCCTAATCTGGCCGGCCGGTGCGGCGGATTATGCGGACAGAAATTGTCCGCATTGGTCTCTAGCTTTGGCTAGCCGGGGAATGCATCTGGCTCGCGATGAGTTCCGCTCTCTCGTGACGTCTGAACTCGGACAGCCAGGATCGAAGACTGAGGAGGATGTATGAAAAACATGATCGAGGCGTCGGGTCTAGTCAAGCGGTACAAGGACGTGACCGCTCTTGCCGGCCTCGACCTCGTGGTCACGGAAGGCACCGTCATGGGCCTTCTCGGACCCAATGGGGCGGGCAAGACCACTGCGGTCTCGATTCTGTCCACGTTGCTCGAGCCCGACGAGGGCAGCGCCATCGTGGCCGGCGCCGACGTCCTCAATGACCCCAAGGCGGTCCGCCGTCTGATCGGGCTCTCCGGTCAGTACGCAGCCGTCGACGAGCATCTGACCGGCTTCGAGAACCTGGACATGATCGGTCGTCTCTATCACATGGGTAGGGATCGGGCCCGCGTTCGAGCCAGGGAGCTCCTCGAGGTGTTCGATCTCGTCGAAGCGGGAGACCGGCCGGTGAAGACCTACTCCGGCGGGATGCGGCGTCGTCTCGACCTGGCCGGCGCCCTCGTCGCCGAGCCGCCGGTGTTGTTCCTCGATGAGCCCACTTCGGGTCTCGACCCACGCAGCCGGGTCGACCTGTGGGGCGTGATACGGGAGCTGGTGGGGAAGGGGACGACTCTTCTCCTCACCACCCAGTACCTGGAGGAGGCCGATCAGCTGGCCGATGAGATCGTGGTCATCGATCATGGTCGGGAGATCGCCCACGGCACTTCCGATCAGCTCAAGACCCAGGTCGGCGGGGAGCGCATCGAGGTCACCGTCACCGAGTTGATCCACGTCGCCACCGCTCAGGAGGTGCTCACCCGGTTCGCCGTCGGTGAAGTCCACATCGACCAACGCAGCCGGGGGCTGACCGCCCCGATCACCGGTGGTGCCACGGTCCTCACCCAGGCGTTGCGAGACCTCGACGCCCGTGGCGTCGTGGTCCAAGACGTGGGACTGCGCCGACCGACCCTGGACGACGTGTTCCTGACCCTGACCGGGCACGTGGCGGAGATGCCCGAATCGAATGGTGGTGAGCGCAAGGTGGAGACACCGGAGCTGGAGGAGGTGATCTGATGAGCCAGATAATGACTGCAATTGCAGACGGCCACGTGGTGGCCAAGCGCAACGTGATCAAGATCAAGCGGGTTCCGGAGATCCTGGTCTTCGTCCTGATCTCCCCGATCATGTTCGTGTTGTTGTTCGCCTACGTGTTCGGTGGCGCAATCGACGTGGCGGGAGGGTCGTACCGGGAGTTCCTCATCGCCGGGATCCTGGCCCAGACCGTGATCTTCGGAGCCACCTTCACCGGCGCCGGGCTGGCCGACGACATGCAGAAGGGAATCATCGACCGGTTCCGGTCGCTCCCCATGTCGAGGTCGGCAGTGCTGGTGGGGAGGACGGCGAGTGACATCATCTACAACGCCCTCTCCATCACGATCATGGCCCTCACCGGGCTGCTCGTGGGCTGGGGGATCAGGACGTCGGTGGCGGAGGCGGCATTGGGCTTCGGCCTGCTGCTCCTATTCGCCTACGCCTTCTCCTGGGTGATGGCCTTCGTCGGGCTGCTGGTCCCCAGCGTCGAGGTGATCAACAACGCCTCGTTCATGGTGATCTTCCCGCTCACATTCGTGGCCAACACCTTCGTGCCTCTGGAGACGATGCCCAGCGCTCTGCAGGCATTCGCACAGTGGAACCCGGTGTCCGCCGTGACCCAGTCGGCCCGTGAGCTCTTCGGGAACATCCCACCCGGCACTCCCGAGCCGACGGCATGGCCGCTGCAGAACCCGGTGCTCTACACCCTGATCTGGGTGGTGATCATCATCGCCGTCTTCGCCCCGCTCTCGGTGCGTCAGTACAAGCGGGCTGCCCGCCGCTGATCATCGAGAGGACTCCCTCCCTGTCAGCCTGGATCCGTCCTCCGGGCTGACAGAGAGGGGGCGGTCGGTAGCCTTGACAGGTGGAAACCGAGCAGAGCACCGCCGAAGTGATCCTCGCCGCCATCACCGATGCGGTGGCGCCGGGCAGCTCCCTGGACGATGCCTTGACCAGGCTGGCCGAGGCCGCCCGGGAGATCTCCGGGGCGTCCTATGCGGCGATCGGGATACCGGAGGCCGACGGTGACGCGTTCTCCGCCTTCATCCATGTCGGGATGAGCGACGAGCTGGTCGCCCAGATGGGGCCGCTTCCCCGCACCCACGGGATGCTCGATGCGATGCTCCACGACCCGGAGCCGTTGCGGCTCCCCGACATCAAGGAGGACCCCAGGTTTCGAGGCTGGTGGCCCAGCGCCCATCCCCAGATGAGCTCGTTCCTGGGCGTGCCCATCGTCGGCCAAGGGGAAGTCGTGGGCGCCTTCTATCTCACCGACAAGATCGGAGCACCCGGATTCACCGACGAGGATGAGGCCAGCATCGTCCTCCTCGCCTCCCACGCCGCGGCCGCGATCGAATCGGCCGCCATGTTCGAGGACTCCCGCACCCTCGCCCTTGCCGAGGAAAGAGAGCGAATGGCCAGGGAGCTCCACGACGCGCTCAACCAGTCCCTGTTCAGCCTCTCCCTCACTGCACGCGCCGCATCGAGGCATCTGGCCACCGACCCGGAGCGGACGGCACGGGAGTTGGGCGAGATCTCGCACCTGTCACGACAGGCGATGACCGAGCTACGGGCGGTGGTGGATGGGCTTCGCACCCCAGACGTCGACCGGGACGGTCTCGTCCCTGCCATCCGGAGCCTGGCCCAGCTGATGAGCCGGGTACACCACATCGAGGTCGAGGTCGTCGCCGAGGGCGATCCCGGGCTCGAAGGCAGGGCGGAGCACGAGGTGTTCCGCATCGTCCAGGAGGCGATGACCAATGCGGTGCGCCACGCCCAGGCGGCCAAGGTGACCGTCTCGGTGTTGAACGGGGAGGGTCTCGAGGTCGTCGTCGACGACGACGGCATCGGCTTCGACCCCGACCGGAGCAGTCGGGGCCGGCGACTCGGTCTCACCTCGATGCGGGAGCGGGCGTCTTCGCTGGGAGGAAGAATCGTGATCACCTCGTCCCCGGGCGAGGGTGCAACCGTTCGGCTAGAAGTCCCGTCGTGAGCGACGCGGTCCGGGTGATGATCGTCGATGACCACCCTGTGGTCAGACGTGGCCTGCGCGCCTTCCTCGAGACGCAGCCCGGCATCGAGGTCGTCGCAGAGGCCGGGGACGGGCGAGAGGCGTTGCGCGAGCTGGCCACGGGAGAGCCCGACCTCGTACTCCTCGACCTTCACCTCCCCGACACGCCCGGGGCGGAGCTGATCCCGGAGATGAGACGCTGGAACTCCGCGGTCAAGGTGCTGGTGCTGACCGGCTTTGCCGCTCGTCACGAGGTGGTGCCGGCGATTCGGGCAGGGGCGGACGGCTATCTCCTCAAGGACACCGACCCCGACCAGCTGGCCGACGCGATCCGGGAGTTGGCCGACGGCCGCACCGTGTACGCCCAGGAGGCGGCGGCCGCCCTCTCCGCCTATGTGTCGGGCGGCGACCCGACCGAGTCGTTGAACAGCCTGACCACCCGGGAACGGGAGGTGCTCGCCGGCCTCGGTCAGGGATGGTCCAACGCTCGGCTCGCCGAGGAGCTCTTCGTCTCCGAGAAGACGGTCAAGACCCACGTCTCGGCCGTCTTGAGGAAGCTCGGGCTCAACGACCGCACCCAGGCCGCCCTCTTCGCAGTGAAGAGCGGGCTGATCGACGGCTGAGATCCTCAGTCCGAAGACGGAGACCGAATCCGACCACCGCCCGATGACGGGCACGGCGCCTGCCCATACCTTGACGGCATGAGCACTGCCATCGTCACCGGGGCCTCACACGGTTTTGGCCGCGCCGTAGCCGAGGAACTGGCCAGAGCAGGTTGGGACCTCGTCGTAGACGCACGGGACCGGGCCGATCTCGCTGCCGCAGCCGCCACGATCGACGAGTTGGGGACCGGAGTGATCGTGGCGATCGACGGGGATGTCACCGACCAGGAGCACGCCGAACGACTGGTGGAGGCAGCCACGACCCGGGGTGGATTCTCGCTGCTGGTGAACAACGCCAGCATGCTCGGACCGAGCCCACAACCCCTCCTCGCGGCATACCCCGTCGACGTGCTCGCCGACGTCTTCGCGGTCAATGTCTTGGCGCCACTCCGCATAATCGAGCTGTCCCTCCCCTATCTGCGCCAGACCGGGGGCTCCGTCGTCAACATCACCTCCGACGCCGCAGTCGAGGCGTACGAGGGTTGGGGCGGGTACGGGTCGTCCAAGGCCGCCCTGGAGCAACTCTCCAACGTCCTCGCCACCGAGGAGCCGGGGATGCGTGTCTACTGGCTCGACCCGGGTGACATGAACACGAGGATGCATCAGGCTGCCTTCCCAGGCGAGGACATTTCGGATCGACCCAGCCCCGAGGAACGCGCCCCCGCCCTGATCCGACTTCTGGAGAGCAAGATGCCGAGCGGCCGCTATGTGGCGGGCGACCTGCTCGCAGAGACCGTGCGGTCATGACCACTCCCGCTCTCCTTCGCCCCGTCGATGCCATCTCGGGGCTCGTGATCCCCGCCGAACTGGAGGCCACCCGGCCTGCCGAGACCAGGGGCATGCGGCGTGACCAGGTCCGTCTCATGGTGACGGATGGCCATGGGATCCGCCACCGGAGATTCCACGATCTGCCTATGGAGCTTCGACCCGGAGACCTCTTGGTGGTGAACGTCTCGGCCACCTTGCCGGCGGCTGTGGTGGTAGGCCCCGATCTGGTGGTCCACTTCTCGACAACACTCCCGGGCGGACTTCATGTGGTCGAGATGCGCAGGCTGGCCGGGGCCACCTCTCTCCCCCACGACGAGCCCCGGCCCGGGAACGTGGCGCTGCCTGGCGGCGCACTCGTCGATCTGCTCACCCCATACCCGGTTGGATCGCAAAGTCGCCGACTCTGGGTCGCAAGGCTCGACTTGGGCTGCCCCCTTCCCGAGTACCTCACCACATGGGGTCGTCCCATCCGCTATCGGCACACCGATGGCTCTTATCCGCTGGAGGCATATCAGACGGTCTTCGCCCGTGCTCCCGGATCGGCCGAGATGCCGAGTGCGGCGAGGCCATTCACCGAGCGTCTGGTCACCTCTCTGGTTGCCTCCGGGATCTCGATCGCTCCCCTCACGCTCCACACCGGCGTTTCGTCCCTGGAGACAGGGGAGGCGCCCTATCCGGAGTGGTTCCAAGTCCCGGAGGCCACGGCGGCCCTGGTGAACCAGACGCGCGACGGCGGAGGGCGGGTTGTGGCGGTGGGTACCACCGTGGTTCGCGCCCTGGAGACCACCGCCGACTCACGAGGTCGGGCACACGCCTCCCAGACCTGGACCGACCTGGTGATCGGGCCCGCGCACGGCCTGCGTGTGGTCGACGGGCTGATCACGGGTTGGCATGAGCCCGAGTCGACACATCTCGACCTGCTGGAGGCGGTGGCCGGAAAGGCCCGGCTCGCCGAGAGCTATCGCATCGCCCTCGACACCGGATATCTGTGGCACGAGTTCGGCGACAGCCACTTGATCCTCCCCGCTTAAGCCACTAATCGTCCCCGAGTGCCCAGACCAGCCCCTCCCGCGCCGTTTCTGCAGACAGGCCACTCGCGGTGGCCGCCAATGCGCCCCGCCAGGCCGCAGCCAGCACCGGTGCGGCCCCGGGCGGGGCCATCGGCTCCAGGGTCGCCGCGATCGGATCGTGCGATGGGTCGAGCGGGGGTTCGGAGAGGAGGCGCGCCACTCGAAATCTCACCGCGGCGTCGTAAGCCACCCGAAGGGCGGCTGTGACGGCCTCCCGGCCGGGAACTCCAACCGCGCCGGCGGCTCCTTCCATCCGCTCGGTCATCCGCCGCTCCATCTCCTCGCGGATCACCAGGTAGAGACCGTCTTTGGAACCGAAATGGTGGTAGAGCGACCCTGTCGTGACCCCGGCGTCCCGGGCAACGTCCACGACGTTCACGTCCGCACGCCCCCTGGCTTCGAACCGCCGCATCGCCGCGTCGATCAGCCGTGCAGCGGCCGAACCGGGGATGGGCACTGGGCAGGGCATCTGCCAATCATAACCGGTTGACGGCAACGCATAATTACTTTACGCTCCCCGCCATGAGACTCTCCTTCATCTATCACCCCGTCCCAGACGTCGAAGAGGCGGTGGCGTTCTACCGCGACGTACTCGGATGGGACGAGGCCTGGCGCATGGGTGACGACACCGCGGCGATGCAGGTCCCCGGCACCGAGGTGCAGGTCATGCTTGCCATAGACGCCGACCCCGATGCGGCCGCCAGTGGCTTCTTCGAAGTCGACGACGTGGATGCCTTCTGCGCCAATCTGCCCGAAGGAGTCGAGGTGGTCGACGAGCCGATGGACCTGGATCCGATTAGGTATGCGGCCATCGCTGATCCCGGAGGCAACCTCCTCCGGCTGTTCACCGACCTCCAGCCCGAGTGAGAGTCAGCCCGACCGGGCCTCGCTCCCAAGTCGGGCAAACGGTTCGGTGGAGAAGACGACCTCCAACGGAACGTCGAAGTAGTCGGCGATTTTCAGGGCTAGGTAGAGACTCGGGCTGTACTCCCCACGTTCCAGATACCCGATCGTCTGGTAGTGCACTCCCAGCGCCTCACTGAGCTGGCGCCGGGATATACCCCGCTCCGCCCGGAGCATGGCGATCCGGTTGTGTACGAGATCGCTCACCTGACCCACTGCAAGGCCTGCTCCCGGGCCGCCTCGACCTGGGAGCCGGACTGGCGCCGGGCCATCCGACGCAGCACGATCGGAGCGATGAATGCGCCGGCCACCGCCCACGCTCCCAGCACGAGGACAGTCTCGACAGTCCGCCACGACTCACCGATCTCGAGAGCCGCGGCGGCATCGGGCAGGAAGGCAGAGCGCATGCCAATCCCCACCCAGTACATGGGGAACACCTGGGACACGGTCTGTGCCCAACCCCACAGACCCTGGATCGGGGAGAAGATCCCGGAGATGGCGAGGAGGATGATGATGGGGAGCATCCCCCACGTGCCCACCTTCTGCACTCCGGGGACCAGCGATCCGATGACGATCCCGATGGGCAAGGTCGCCATCAGACCGAGCAACACCACCCAGATAACGGTGGCCCAGCCTCGGAGGCCGTTCTGCATCATGTTGTCGAAGAGGAACGCCCCGGGGATGAGGATGACGAGGAACGACGGGATCAGGCTCAGCGTGTTGAGGAGGATGTGACCGGTGACGTGCCCGATCAACCCTCTTGGCACCGCTTTCGCCCGGAGCAGAGTGCCGTCCTCCCGTTCCATGGCCAGGGCATAGGCAGGACCGATCACCAAGCTGAACACCAGGAGGCCTCCCAGGATGCTGGGAAGGGCGACTGTGGGGTAGCTGAGCGTCGTGCCTTCGATCTCGTCATTCCGATTCAGGAAGAGATAGAGCAGGATGCCGACCGAGGTGAACAGGTAGAACCCCTGGTCCTGGGGGCTCTTCAGACTGAGCATGAACTCGGTCCAACCCCGGCCGATCCCGGTCCTTATCGCATGTGTGGTCGGGTTCACGGCTTGATCTCCTCGAATGCGGTCGCCGCCTGGTCGGGATGTCCCGTCTCGTGCTGCTGCACCATGGCGATGTAGGTGTCTTCGAGTGTGGCGCGGCGCACTTCCAGATCGACGATGTCGTCGTGCTGCCCGAGCAGGGTGCGGACGAACCCGATGGCGTCAGGGGTGGCGTGGACGTACTGCTCGCCGTCGCGGCTCCAGCGCACCTGCGCCTCCCGGGTCACCTGACGGGCGAGTTGGTCGGCGCTCCCGTCGGCGACGATGCGACCACCGGCCAGGATGAGGATGCGGTCGGCCAGCTTCTCCGCCTCGTCGAGGTCATGAGTGGTCAACAGGATCGTGGTGTCCTCGAGATCGCTGAGCCGATGGACGATGTCGTGGAACTCCCTCCTCGCTTGGGGATCGAAGCCGGCGGTGGGCTCGTCGAGGAAGAGCAGCTCGGGGCGCCCGATGATCCCCACCGCCACATCGAGACGGCGACGCTGGCCCCCCGACAGAGTGCGAATCTTCTGCTCCGCCTGCTCCTCGATCCCGACCAACGTGATCAGCTGTTCGACGTCATAGGGCCGCGGCCTCTCGGGTGTCGAGTACGGCTCGTAGTAGCGCCCCAGATGGGTGAGCAGGGCGCGAGGCGACCACCGGGCGTGATCCCGCCACGACTGAAGCACCACACCGACCCGGGCCCGCCAGTTCTCGTCTGCCTGGGCCGGATCGGCCCCCAGGACCGAGAGGGTCCCGTCGGAGGGCAGTCTGAAGCCCTCGAGGATCTCGATGGTGGTGGTCTTGCCCGCCCCGTTCGGACCGAGCAGGGTGACCACCTCACCCCGATGCACATCGAACTCGACTCCGTCGAGCACGTCGACATTGCCGTAACGCATGCGGAGATCTCTGACCTCCACCACCGCTTCTCTAATACGATCTGTCATGTATTGACGGCGTTCCGTAATGTGGCCAGGACGGAATGTAGTAGTTCTACTACAGCGGGGTCAAGGGAAATGCTCAAGGGAAATCGCTTGAGGGAATCTCAAGGGGCGAAATCTGCTCGAGGGGAACTTGCTCAGGAGAACTTGGTCTGCGGTCGCTCCTGGAGCATCTCGTCCACGTATATGTCCACCTTCTCGTTGTAGAAGGCGACCTGACCGAGGATCTTCTGCGACTCGGGGAGCGGGCTGTCATAGCCCCAGACGACGTTTTCGAATGTGGCCCCGTCGACGGTCACCGACCAATAACGGGCAGTGCCCTTGTAGGGGCAGGCCGTCACCCTGTCGCTAGGGGTCATCAGGTCCATGCGGACATCGGTCTTGGGGAGGTAGTACCTGGTCGGGAGGCCCGTCTCGTAGAGGAACGAGGCGTTGGTGCTGTCGGCCACGGTCTCGCCGTCGATTTCGACACGGACCCGACGACTCGAAGGCAGGATGTCGATCCGGGTGTACGGATCCCGGGCGTGGACGAACACCTCTTCGTCCTCCTCGAACCAATGGTCCATCGTCCTCCACACGAACACGTAGTGGTCGACGCACTCGGGGATCTCGGCATCGTGGAAGGCGTAAGCGGCGCCTTCGGCGTTCCCCGCCTTGACCACGTACTGTGTGGCCTCGCCCCGACTCGGCGAGTGCTTGGTCTCACCGGTCGAGATCAGGAGCTCGGTGCGGACATCACCGGGAGGGAAGTAGTAGGTGGGGTAATAGGGCACTTCCCAGACGAGGAGGGGCGAGATGGTGTCGGCGACGATCTCGCCGCCCAGCATCACCCTCACCCGCTTGGTTCCGGGCTCGACCCGGACGCGGCCACGATCGGACATCGCCCCTTAGAACACTTCGACGCCGCCCGGGATTCCCCGATCAGGCAGATAGAGAGGCGAACCGGGTGGTCCGGGCCAGCTCCATCGACTCCCAGTAGGCCCCCAGCCGCACGTCCAATGACGCCGGGCTCTCGGTGTAGATGCGACGACCCAGGATGCGGGAGGCCGTCTGCAGGTCCGAGCGCCGTTGCGAGGCGAGAGCGCTCATCATGGATCGCTCCACAGGGTTGGGGCAGATGTCGGGGCGGTCCGCGAGAAGCTGGAGCAGCTCGGCGAGATCGTGGTCCTGACCGAGAAGGTCGGCGATCCGGCTCATCGTGATCGTCATCCCGATCATCACCTCCGGCCAGAGGGGAGTAAGGATCTCGAATTGGTGCTGGAGATACTTGACGCTCTTGCGCCACCGGTGAAAGGACGCCGAGCTCGACGCCTCGTAGGCCGCCACCATCTCCTGTCTGCCCCGGGCGTGGGTCGCCTTCATTCCCGGGCCGACTGCCTCGTACCGGTGGCGCAGGCCCATGCCGTACACCGTCTTCGCGTCGGGGTCGGTGGGCCAGGACTGATAGCGGCCACGCGCCCGCTCCAGATTCGAGACCACTCTGGGGACCACGCCCGGATCCTCCATGGCCCTTTCCTCGATTCCATCGCGGCGGGCCTCGAGACGTTCGATCAGCTCGTCGAAGGTGCCGTCGGCGAGAAGGGGCCCATATAGGCTCCGGATCTCCTCGGCCCCTTTCACCATCACCGCCGAGGCACGCACATCGGAGACCAGACGCGCGGTGTCTCTCATCCAGGCGTTCTCGAACCGGTACACCTTGTCCCCGATCTCGTGCCGGACCAACCTGAGCAGCGCCCTGACCCGCTTCATCGACTTCCGCGCCGTGTGCACGGCATCACCGAACACCTCTTCCCCGTCGTAGAAGCCTTGGATCGCGGCGTCGATGGTCTCGACGCCAAGCCGCTTCAACCCGGAGCCGAGCTCCTCGCCGGGAAGCAGCCTGAAGGCGGGGATGGCCAGAACCACGCTGCCCGAGAGGCGGTCGGTGGCCTGGATCGTTGTCACGAAGGCCAGCGTAATGTTGGCCTGGTTGAGATCCGCGGGTCTTCTCCCCTACCGCCTGGTCGACGGACCGGAATTGCTGATCGCCCATCCGGGCGGGCCCTATTTCGCCCGCAGGGACAACGGGTGGTGGTCGATCGTGAAGGGGATCGTGGAGGCCGACGAGTCGGATCTCGAAGCCGCTGCACGTGAGTTCGAGGAGGAAACCGGTTGGCCGGCGCCACCGGGGCCATGGCTCGACCTTGGGGAAACCGTCCTCAAGTCGAGGAAGACCGTGAGCGCATACGCCGTCGAGGCAGAGCTGGACGCCGAGAAGCTGGTGCCGGGCCTGGTGGTCATCGCCGGCCGCCCGTACCCCGAGATCGACCGCGTGGACTGGATGAGGCCGGAACAGGCCCGGGTCAAGCTCAACCCGGCCCAGGGAGTGTTCATCGATCGCCTCCTCTCCCATTTGTCGGCCGGCGGGAACAACACCAGCCACTCGGTGTTGGACCAGGGGCAACGACAAACAGGAGCCGTAGATTGAACGACATGCCGAAGACCGAGAAGGAATGGCGGGAGAAGCTCTCCGCGGACCAGTACCAGGTCTTGCGTCAGGCCGGCACCGAGCGCGCCTTCACGGGCAAGTACTGGGACGAGAAGACCCCGGGAACGTATCTCTGCGCCGGGTGTGGAGAAGAGCTCTTCTCCAGCGACACCAAGTTCGACTCCAGCTCGGGTTGGCCTTCCTTCTTCCAGGCCCTGCAGCCTGACAAGATCGAGGAGTCACCGGATGTCTCCCATGGCATGGTTCGAACCGAGGTGAAATGCGCCAATTGTGGTGGCCACCTCGGGCACCTGTTCGACGACGGTCCCAACCCCACCGGGCTCCGCTACTGCATCAACTCCGCATCTCTCGAGCTGGACCCGGCCGAGTAGGCAGGCTCAAACCGAGGGCCATCCCTGCCGGCAGAGATCGAGCAACTCGACGTATTCGCGCTCGTGGGCACTGACCGGGACCCCGGCCACCTCGACATGCCCGATCAACATCCCGTCGTGCTCGTCGAGAATCACGTCGAAGCCGGGGAACATTCGGACCACATCCCGGTTCCATGGCTCGATCGAGAACCGGAGCTCCTCGATTCCGGAGACTCGGGCCGAGGCGACCAGTGCGTCGAAGAGAGACCGGCCCAGGCCCCTTCGCTGGAACTCGTCGACGACGGTCACCGCGATCTCGGCCACCCCGTCCTCGCCCAGTATGTACCGGCCCACCCCGGCCGGAACGTCGTCGATGAGGGCACCCCAGGCCACATGGGTCACCTGGTCCACCTCGGTGAGATAGCGAAGCTCGGCATCGCTGAGGCTCGATATCCCCGAGCCGAAGCGGGCGAAGCGACTCTGCTCGGACATCCGGCCCAGACCTTCGACGAGGAGAGGACGGTCCTCGGGCGTCATCGGTCTCAGCTGAGCCACCGAGCCGTCGCGGAGAGGGATCGGGATCTGGGGCAGTTCTTGCTGGTTGGAGGTCATCCCGACCGATCGTGCTTGCTATTGCAAGCATAACGCGCCACCGGGGTATGCCGATGTCTCACCGGGTGCGCGGGTAACTTCCCCAGCGATGGCCAGGCAGAGAACGGCGACGGCGACATCGCAATTCGGCTCGGGAAAACGCGAGTCGCACGACTCGACGCCCTTCTACGAGAGGTTCGCCCCTCCCCTCGTATCGTCGGACGAGAGGGTGGAGCAGCCCTCGGCTCGTGACGTCATCTTCGAGGGCGACGCCCGGGAGATCACCGACCATCAGGTGGCCGACCGGTCGGTGGCGCTTCTGGTCACCTCGCCCCCGTACTTCGCCGGCAAGGAGTACGAGATGGACCTCGCCGCCGGGCACGTTCCCTCGTCCTACGTCGAGTACCTCGAGATGCTCCGCGACGTCTTCGCGGTGTGTCTGCGCAAGCTCGAGCCGGGGGGCAGGATGGCGATCAACGTCGCCAATCTCGGTCGCAAGCCGTACCGATCCCTCTCCGCAGACGTCATCTCCATCCTCCAGGACGACCTCGGGATGTTGATGCGAGGCGAGATCATCTGGCAGAAGGCCCGTGGAGCCGGCGGGAGCTGCGCCTGGGGCTCGTTCCGATCGCCGCAGAACCCGGTGCTCCGAGACGTCACCGAACGGGTGATCGTGGCATCGAAGGGCCGGTTCGATCGCGCCCTCACCCGTGCGCGCCGACAGGCCGAGGGTCTGCCCCATCAGCCGACCATCCCGACCGACGAGTTCCTCGAGGCGACTATCGACATCTGGGAGATCCCATCGGAGAGCGCGCGCAAGATCGGCCATCCCGCGCCGTTCCCGGTGGCCTTGCCCCGCCGTCTCATCGAGTTGTACACCTACGAAGACGACCTCGTCCTCGACCCGTTCATGGGATCGGGCTCGACGGCGGTGGCTGCGGCCCGCACCGGCCGTCACTGGGTGGGCATCGAGACCGAGTCGGAGTACATCGCCCTGGCCCGAGCCCGCCTCGCCGAGGAGACCAGTTGAAGGTCCTGGCGGTGTGCGCGGGCAACATCTGCCGTTCCCCGGCCGCCGAGGCGGCCATACGCGAGGCTGCGGCCGAGGCAGGTCTCGACATCGAGGTCGATTCGGCGGGGACGGGGTCATGGCACATCGGCCAGCCTCCCCACCCCGAGGGGGTGGCGGCCGGGGCCCGAGCCGGACTCCACATCGAGGGGCGAGCGCGCAAGGTCACCGCCGCCGACTTCGACCGCTTCGACATCATCTTGGCCATGGACCGGGCCAACCTTCGTGACCTGCTCGATCTCGCCCCGGCAAAGGAGGCACAGGCCCGGACCCGGCTCTACCGCACCTACGACCCGAGCGCCGAATCCGACGAAGTTCCCGACCCCTGGGGCGGCCCCGAGGCCGGCTACGACGAGACCATCCGCATCGTGCGTGCGGCGGCGGGGGGTTTCATCGCCGAGATCGTGGAGAACATCCGGCGCTGATGAGGCGGCAGGCCCGCCGGCCCGTCAGGCGTGGAGGATCCGATACCCGGTGAGGAGGAATTCGAGAGCGACCCGGCCCTGGTCCTCCGCCTCGAGCAAGACGGTGAAGGGAAGACTGGCACCATTGAAGTGCCGATCGTTCCAATACGGGTTGGAACGATCGATATCGGACCACGCCGCCACATATAGATACGGCTCGAGATGATCGGTGTCTCCGGGCGAAGCCCCGAAGCTTGCCCGCTTCCCCTGGTCGGCGCTTCCCATCTCCGTCGCCGCGTCGAAGTGCTCCGGCCACAACTGGACCTCGGAGACCTCGTCGTCATCGCTTCCGTGGCGCCGCAGCTCCTCGAGGATCTCGAAGCCGAAACGAAACCAGTCCCCCAGGGCGCTAGCCGGTGCCACGCCGACCTTGAGCGGACGGTCGGGGTCCATCGCAGGCAACGGGTCCTTGAACTCTGTGAACCAGTCCGTGTCGTAACCGACGCCGAAGAACTCGGCGGCGGCACGGATCGTGGTGATCGGCTGGGTGGCGATGTTCCCGGCCTGTTCATGGACGAGCAGGTTCTCCTCGACGCGGGAAACCTTGCCGTCGAATTCGGGAGTGCCGAACCCCGCTGCCGTCGACCGCAATCCCATCTTTCCTTCACGGGCGTATCGAGCCGGGGAAACGGCGTAGAAGGCGATCTGGTGCAATTGGTCCCTGGCGAACTGGAAATCGTCCGGGAGCGGGCCAACCCTCATGTCGAGCTTCCCGAATCGGTCGGCTTGCGCCAGAACGTTGCCAGTTGCCCGGCTGCGGCGAGGAGACCGACTCCGATCACGCTCAGACCGACCCACCCGTCGAGATTCTCGGCGAGACCGAGGGCCCGGTCGACCGAGAAACGGCCTGGCCCGGCGATGGCCAGGGCAGTGGCGACCACCGCCAACGTGGCCACGTACTCCCAGCCCTCGTCGGGCCGATGGAAAACGAAGAAGCCGGCGAATCGGTGAATCGACCAAAAGGCGACGAGCATGGTCGCCACCAATCCGGCCGCAGCAGCGGCAGTGAGAAACCCGGCGATGAGGGCGAGCCCGATCGCGAGCTCGGAGAGGGTGGAGATCCGGGCATTCAGCCTGGGCGACTTGAAACCCTTGGAGGCGAACCACTTGGTCGTGCCCTCCTGGGTCCTCCCGTGATTCACCCCGTGGGCGATGATCACCACTCCTGCCCAGAGCCGTAACAAGAGCAGGGCGACATCGATGCCGGTCATGTGTCCTCCTGGGCGATCCGGTCTCGTATCAGGTACGCGGTTCTCACGCTATCCATCCGTCATCCTTCGCGCCCGCCATGCGGCGAGGAGGGTGGCCAGCGCGGCGAGTGCGGCGCCGGCGAGGAGCAGGGGCGACCGGGTCGGGGGTGGCGTCGGTGGGATCGTCGTAGTGGTGGTCGACGACGTGGTCGGAACCAGGTCGTCGACCGAGGCGGGGGTGGTGCTGGAGGCAGACACGGCCGCCACCCGGAACTCACCGCCGAAGAGCTGGCGTCTGGTGATCTCGCTCAAGACCGGCAAACCATAGGATTGGAGCTCTCCATGTCTACGGTTGCCGCGCAATGACACGCTGGGGCGAAGCTTTGATGGCGCTGGGGGTCACCGTCGTCGTCGGGCTCGGTCTGTGGTTGTTCAGCGGCCAGCCGATCGGGGCCGAAGGCACCGGGCCGACCGTCCAGGTCGCGTTCGACGTCGAAGCGGCGGCCCGCGGGGAGACGCTGGCCGCCGAGTCGGGATGTCTCGCGTGTCACGCCATCGACGGCTCCGCGGGGACGGGGCCCACGTTCAGGGGCCTGGCCGGCGCAAGTCGACCCCTGGAGAGCGGTGAGTCGGTGCTGGCCGACGACGCCTATCTGTTCAACTCGATCGTCGACCCGCAGTCCCAGGTAGTGGCCGGGTTCGAGCCGGTGATGCCCACCACCTACTCCGAGACCCTCACCGAGACCGAGATCAACGACCTGGTCGAATACATCAAGTCGTTGGGCTGACGCCTCGAGCTACGAGCAACGGGCAACGGGCAACGGGCAACGGGCAACGGGCGGCTCGTACTCATAGCTCATGCTCGTAGCTCCGCCGACGAAGTCGGCGGAATATGACACTACCCGACTCAGGTTGTAGCATTACGTAAGACTCAATCCTGAATCGGAGGAACCAAGAAGATGGCACGTGCAGTAGGTATCGACCTGGGCACCACCAACAGCGTTATCGCGGTGCTCGAAGGAGGCGACCCCACCATCATCCCCAATGTGGAGGGTGGTCGGACCACCCCGTCGGTGGTTTCGTTCAAGGACGGTGAGGTCCTGGTCGGAGAGGTGGCCAAACGCCAGGCCATAACCAACCCCGATCAGACCGTTCGCTCGGTGAAACGCCACATGGGCACCGACTGGTCGATCGAGGTCGACGGCAAGAACCTGACCGCCCAGGAGATCTCGGCCCGCATCCTGATGAAGCTGAAGCGCGACGCCGAGTCGTATCTCGGGGACAAGGTCACCGACGCGGTTATCACCGTTCCCGCCTACTTCAACGACTCCCAACGTCAGGCCACCAAGGAGGCCGGGCAAATCGCCGGTCTCAACGTCCTCCGCATCATCAACGAGCCCACTGCGGCCTCGCTCGCCTATGGCCTCGACAAAGAGTCGGACCAAACCATCCTCGTCTTCGACCTCGGCGGAGGGACCTTCGACGTATCGGTGCTCGAGATCGGCGACGGTGTGTTCGAGGTCAAGTCGACCTCGGGCGATACCCATCTCGGTGGAGACGACTGGGACCAGAAGGTCATCGACTGGCTGGTCGAGGGCTTCAAGAACGACCACGGCGTCGACCTGGGCAAGGATCGCATGGCCCTCCAGCGTCTCAAGGAGGCGGCCGAGAAGGCGAAGATCGAGCTGTCCACCGTCTCCGAGACCGAAGTCAACCTGCCCTTCATCACCGCCACTTCCGAAGGCCCGCTCCACCTGCAGCGCAAACTGACCCGCTCTGAGTTCCAGAAACTGTCCGAGGATCTGCTCGAACGCACCAAGCGGCCCTTCGAGCAAGCGCTCAAGGACTCCGGCATCCCGGTGAGCGAGATCGAGCACGTGGTGCTGGTCGGCGGCTCGAGCCGGATGCCCGCGGTCCAGGAGCTGGTCAAGGAGCTCACGGGCAAGGAGGCCCATCGCGGGGTGAACCCCGACGAGGTGGTCGCCGCCGGCGCCGCCATTCAGGCCGGCGTGCTCAAGGGCGATGTCAAGGACATCCTCCTCCTCGACGTCACTCCGCTCACCCTCGGCATCGAGACCAAAGGTGGTGTGATGACCCGGATGATCGAGCGCAACACCACCATCCCGACCAAGCGGTCGGAGATCTTCACCACCGCCGAGAACAACCAGCCCGAAGTCGAGATCAACGTGCTCCAGGGAGAGCGGGCGATGGTCGCCGACAACAAGAGCCTGGGCAAGTTCCGGCTCACCGGCATCCCGCCGGCGCCGATGGGCGTCCCTCAGATCGAAGTGGCCTTCGATATCGACGCCAACGGGATCGTCAACGTCAGCGCCAAGGACCAGGCCACCGGCAAGGAGCAGACGATGACCATCACCGGGGGCTCGGCCCTGGCCCAGGACGACATCGACCGAATGGTCAAGGACGCCGAGGACTACGCCGAGGAGGACGCCAAGCGGCGCGAGGCCGTCGAGACCCGCAATCAGGCCGACCAGCTGGTCCATCAGACCGTGAAGCTGCTCGAGGAGCAGGCGGAGAACATGACCGACGACGAGAGGTCGGGCGTGGAGACCGCCCTTGCCGGGTTGAAGCTGACGCTGGAGAACGAGGACGCCGAGACCGGTGAGCTCCGATCGAAGGTCGATGAGGTCATCCATGCCAGCCAGGCGATGGCGACCCGGCTCTACCAGCAGGCCGCACAGGAAGCCGGGCCTGGGGCCGAGCAATCCGAGGCGGGGGACGACGACGTCGTCGAGGCCGAGATCATTGAGGATGATGAGGACGCCTGAGGCGTTCTCATCATCCGTTGTACTGAGTGCTTGGTGCCCTGACTATGAGTGAGCAGGAGCCGGAGGTAGTGGAGGCTGAGATCGTCGAGGCAAGAGGGCCAACCGACGCTGCTGCCCTCGGAGTCGATCTGCCCGAGGACAAGGAGAAGGCGATCGAGGTCCTGCTCGAGCATCTCGAGCAGTCACGCGACGAGGCCACTTCCTATCTCGACGACCTGAAACGAGTCGCAGCCGATTTCGACAACTACCGCAAGCGCACCACGAGGGAGCAAGCGGCCACGCTCGACCGGGCCGCGGAGCGGGTTGTGCGGGAGCTGATGCCTGTCCTCGACTCGTTCGACGCCGCCTTGTCCACCCCGGCCGAGTCGGAGGCAGAGCGCCAGCTCCTCTCCGGCATGATCAATATCCGCGAGCAGCTGCTCAAGGTCCTCGAGCAGGAAGGCCTCGAGGTGGTTCCCACCATCGACGAGCCCTTCGATCCCGAGATCCACGAGCCGGTCGGGGCCCCCGGTGGCGCCACCGACCTGGTGGTCTCCGAGGAGCTGCGCCGCGGGTACCGCCTGAAGGATCGGGTCCTCAGACCCGCCATGGTGATGCTGGAAGATCGAAAGTGAACCGCGACTGGGTCGACAAGGACTTCTATCAGATCCTCGGTGTTCCATCCGACGCCGGCGCCGACGAGATCAAGAAGTCGTATCGCAAGCTGGCACAGACCTACCACCCCGACGCCAACCCGGGCGACGAATCGGCCGAGGAGAGGTTCAAGGAGATCTCCGAGGCTTACGCCACCTTGTCCGACGCCGAGCAGCGCAAGGAGT
>DATHUP010000018.1:0-33211 GCA_035462175.1 Acidimicrobiia bacterium
TCGGCTTCCCAATCCGATTTGGCGTGACGCATGAGGAGCACGGTCCGTCTCAACCGGCGAGCAGCCTCCCTGCGGTGGCGAAGATCCTCGGGTCGGGATAGTCGGCGCAGTAGTTGTACAGATAGGCAACGCGGATGATGCCGTCCACGGCGACCACGAACTCTCCCGACTGCATCCAGGGGTCGTCGACCAGCGGCCGACCCTGGGCCCGCCGCTCGTCCTGGAAGCGACGTCCGGTTTCCGGATCCAGGTCGCAGTACTCGTCGGGAGCGTCGTAGAGGACCTGCTCGACGGACCAGTGGCCGAGCCCGAACGCCCGGTGCGCCGTGTACCCGGGATCGGTGAACATCGGTACCGGGATTCGGTGCCGCTGCTTGTACCGGGCCACCCTTTCCGTGTCGCCGGGAGCGACGATGGCCACGTCGAGCCCGGCATCGAGATACTGCCGGTGCTCCTCCATCAACCGCTCTGCCCGCTCCATGCCGCACCCGCACCCGAGATGCCGCCAAAGCAGGACGAGACCGGGGCGCTCCCGCCACAACCTCGCGAGCGAGACTTTCACCCCTTCTTCGTCGAGCACCTCGACATCAGGGGCGGGATCGCCCCGACGCAACGGGCTCCCTTCGATGGTGGGGCCGGCCAGCCAGCCCTGCATCCAGCGCTGCTCGGCCGATAGGTAGAGCGCATCGATGTCCCGGTCGGTCATTTCGCTCCCACGACGTGCACGAGCGGACCCTAATCCTGCAGACGACTACGTTCAGAGAGTGCCCAACCGCCTCGCCGAAGCCACCTCGCCCTACCTGCTCCAACACAAGGACAACCCCGTCGACTGGCGTGAGTGGGGTGAAGAGGCGTTCGCCGAGGCCCAGGCGCGCGATGTCCCGGTCCTGTTGAGCGTCGGTTACTCGGCCTGTCATTGGTGCCATGTGATGGCCCACGAGTCGTTCGAAGACCAGGAGACGGCTGACCTGATGAACCGGCTCTATGTCAACGTCAAGGTCGACCGGGAAGAGCGGCCAGACGTCGACAGCATCTACATGGAGGCGGTGCAGGCGATGACCGGCCAGGGAGGGTGGCCGATGACTGTCTGGCTCACCCCCCAAGGCCATCCCTTCTATGCCGGCACCTACTTCCCCAAAACCGAACGGCACGGGATGCCCTCGTTCCGGACGGTGATGCAGGCGGTTTCGGAAGCCTGGGAAACGCGGCGCGAAGAGGTTCTGGGACAGTCCGAGCGCCTCACCGATGCGATCAGCCGTTCCATCCCGCACACCGATGATCTTCCCGGCATCGAAGGCCTGGAGCGCGCCTACGAATCGCTGGCGGCGAGCTTCGACCCTGTCAATGGCGGATTCGGCGGCCCCCCCAAGTTCCCGCAACAGCCCGTGCTCGACTTCCTGCTCCGCGTCCACGGAGAGAGTTGGGCGCCACAGTCGGGCGACATGCTGAAGGTCACTCTTTCCGAGATGGCCCAGGGCGGGATCCACGATCAGCTGGGTGGGGGCTTCGCCCGCTATTCGGTCGACGCCCAATGGTTCGCCCCGCACTTCGAGAAAATGCTCTACGACAACGCCCAACTGGCCCGTCTCTATCTCTGGGCCGGGATCGAGCTCGAAGAGCCCTCGTTCGTCGAGGTGGCCAGGTCGACCATCGACTATCTCATGACCGACCTGAGACACCCGGCCGGCGGCTTCTACTCGGCCGAGGACGCCGACTCCGAGGGAGTCGAAGGCAAGTTCTACCTCTGGACCACCGAGGAGCTCGAGCGGGTGCTGGGACCGGAAGACGGCGCCGAGGCAGCGCGATTCTTCGGAGCCTCGCCCCAGGGCAACTTCGAGGGCTCCAACATCCTCTACCGCCCCACCTCCGATCCCTGGACCGACCGGATCGATACGATCAGGGCACGTCTCCTCGAGCACAGGGCGAAGCGGATCCGACCAGGCCTCGACGACAAGGTGGTGGCTTCCTGGAACGGTCTGGCGATCAGGGCGTTGGCCGAGGCCGGCGCCGCCCTCGACGATCCAGGCTATCTGGAGGCAGCAGGTGAGACAGCCCGTTTCGTCTTGGAGGAGATGGTCATCGACGGCGTTCTCCGCCGTTCGTGGCGGGAAGGTCGCCCCGGCTCGGTGCCCGGCTTCTTGGAAGACCATGCCGCAGTGGCCCAGGGTCTGTTCGCTTTGTACGCGGCCACCGGGGAGTACCGGTGGTAC
Source organism: Acidimicrobiia bacterium (assembly GCA_035462175.1). Lineage (GTDB taxonomy): Bacteria > Actinomycetota > Acidimicrobiia > Spongiisociales > ZC4RG35 > JARDZU01. Next base: position 2,211 of record DATHUP010000018.1, read on the forward strand.
CACGACGCCCGTCAGCTCACCTCCACCATCAGCGATCGGTTTGCCGACCCCGGAGGCGGCTTCTTCGACACCCCGAGCGACGGCGAAGACCTGATCAAACGGCCCAAGAGCCAGATGGACAACCCCTCCCCCTCGGGCAACGGTCTTGCCGCAGAGGCACTGCTCACTCTCTCCTCCTACACCGGCGACGAAGAGGACCGACAGCTGGCCACGGCCACCTTGCGGGCCTCTGGGCTGCTCATGGAGCGCTATCCATCGATGGTGGGGCACCATCTCGGGGTGCTTCACTCCTACCTGACCGGTCGGCAATTGGCCATAGTCGGCCCGGATTGGCCCGCCCTGTCCCGGGTCTACTGGGACCGATTTCGCCCCAACACAGTGCTTGCCCCCTCCCCGACCGGGGAGGAGCCGATCCCGCTCTTCGAGGGCCGAGCCGACCAGTCCCGAACCCTGGCCTACGTTTGCCGGGATCATGTCTGCGACCTCCCGACCGCCGATCCGGACGACCTGGCGCGCCAGCTCGCAGCCGGTGCCTGACCCGGGCGGTTACGAGCAGAGCTGAGCCTGCGTCTAGAGGCCCACGGCCAGGGCCCGGTTCAAGGCCGCGGTCATCACCTGGCTCGGGTACGGGCCAAGCCTGGCGGCCTCGGGGACAGGCATGTTCTCTTCTACACAGCGACGGGCCAAGGCTGCAACCGCCTCGATCTCGGCGAGCTGGGTCAGCGATCCGGCACGATCCATGGTGTCACCGTGCCCCGGCACATGTAGTGACCCGGCGGTGCCGAGCGCCGATCTGAGGGTGCGAGGCCAACTCATCGGGTAGCCGTCGTCGAATGCCGGCGGTGCTCCTTCCTCGACCAGGTCGCCCATGAAGCTCACGTCACCGACGGAGACGACGAGGTCGGCGTCGGTGTGGCCCAGACCGTGATAGGTCAGCGTGACCACCTTCTCCCCGAAGTCGATCTGGGCGGTGTCGGTGACCACCTTGGTCGGCGGCGTGATCTCGACCGCCTCGAATTCAGCCCTCCGGTCGGGGAACCACGCGGCGGCATCCCGCTTCATCGACTCTCCCCTCTCCACCATGTTCCTTCGACACATGTCGTGCCCCCAGATCTCGGCCTCGGGGAAGCGGGCGTTCCCGAACGTGTGATCCCAATGCCAGTGGGTGTCGATCACCCAGCGCACCGGGAGCGCCGTGAGCGTGCGCAACTCGTCACGGAGCTCGTCGGCTTCGATATGGGAGGCTCTGGTGTCGATGACGACGACACCCTCCTCCACGATGACCACACCGATGTTGAGACTGAGCGACTCGAAATGGCGTCGGAATACGCCATGGGCCAGCTCGTCGAACATCGCCGGCGGAGCCTATACCCGGGCGAATCGACATTGCCGGGGAGGAGTTCAACTTCGCTTGAAGTAATCGTCTACTCTCGATTCATGGAGTACCTGACCATCGGCGAGCTGGCCGAGAGGGCGGGAGTGGCCACTTCGGCGCTGCGCTTCTACGAGAGCCGGGGGCTGATCTTCTCGGCCAGGACCGAAGGAAACCAACGCAGGTACGCGCGGGCCACGCTGAGACGGGTCGCACTGATCCGGGCCGGGCAGGCGGTCGGCCTGTCCTTGAGCGAGGTGGCAGCGGCACTCGAATTCCTCCCGCACGATCGGACGCCGGCCAAGCATGACTGGGAGCGCTTGTCGGGCTCGTGGCGAGATCGTCTCGACGGCCAGATCGCAGAGCTCCAGGCGCTTCGTGACGAGCTGAGTGTTTGCATCGGGTGTGGATGCCTCTCGCTCCAGTCCTGCGCCATCTTCAACCCCTCCGACCGTGCCGCGAGGAAGGGCAGCGGTCCCCGCTATCTGCTCGGCGACGATCGAGTGGCCGTCGACTGACCACCGACTCTCAGACGCGCTGGCCGGCCCCGACCGGGGTCTGAAGAGCCTGGGCGGAGACGAGGACGTAGATGACCCACAGGGTGTCGGCGAGGAGGAGATGGAGGAGCTGCATCCATACCGGGACCCCGAGCGCGACGTTCAGGGCTCCAGTCATCAGCATCAGCCCGACCAGCACGGGCAAAGCCTTGGCGGCGACGGTCCTCGGCGCCCGGGACCGACCCGAGGCCCACCAACCGATCGCGGCGGCGAGCACGGCCAATATGGGGTGGATGAGACGCAGATCGGTGAGGAAATGAGCCTCACCACCAGATCCGAGATCGGACCCGTCCCTGGGAAACAACGTGTCGGCCAGAGCCGTCACGGCCCCGGTTGCTGCCAGCAACACGATCGCCGTGCCACCCAGGGCCACCCATCGCAAGATGCCCGGGTGAGACCGGGGGGCGAGAGGCCGCCCGCCGGAGAGCCAGAAGACGGTCAGGGTGAGCGCGGCCAGCAGGAGCAAAGTGTTGACCAGATGCAAGGGGACCGCCACCACGCGCGCCACTGAGGCGTCGTCGCCCACCCACTCGGCGAGAACGATCACGGCTCCGATCAGTGCTTCGCCGATGATCGAAACGAGTGAAAGGACCGCCCCGACCCGGGCAGGCTCACCCGGTGCCGTCCGATGCCACACCCACACCACGAGCCCGGTCACGAGGAGCAGGGCGATTCCACTGGCCGTGCGATGGGTGTATTCGACCGCGGTGGAGCCGGAGAGCTCGGGAACCACTCGACCCTGGCAGGTGGGCCAACTCCTCCCGCACCCCGCTCCTGAGCCGGTGGCCCGAACCAAGGCGCCGAGCAGGATCACCCCGACGTTGAAGACGAGGGTGAACCAGGCATATCGGGCGATTCGGGTCACGGCGCGAGATTAGGGGCGGATCTTTGATGAGCCGCCGGGTGCGATACCCTCGCCGGCGCATGGAGATCCTTCCCGACGTTGTCGCCGCCATCGGCAACACTCCGCTGGTCCGGCTCTCCCGCATCCACCCGCCTGGCAACCTGGTCGCCAAGCTCGAGCACATGAACCCGGGCGGCTCGGTCAAGGAGCGGATTGCCGTGTCCATGATCGACGCCGCCGAAGAGCAGGGCCTCCTCCGCCCCGGTGGCACCATCATCGAGCCGACCTCCGGCAACACCGGCGTCGGCTTGGCCATGATCGGAGCCGTCCGCGGCTATCGGGTGATATGCACCGTTCCCGACAAGGTGTCCAAGGAGAAACAAGACCTGCTCCGAGCCTACGGAGTGGAGGTGATAGTGACACCCACCGACCTGCTTCCCGAGCATCCCGATTCCTACTACGGAGTTGCCCGTCGACTGGTGAACGAGATCGATGGTGCCTTCCATCCCGATCAGTACTCGAACCCGGCCAACCCTCAGGCCCACTACGAGGGGACCGGACCCGAGATCTGGCGCCAGACCGACGGCCAGATCGACGTCCTGGTCGTGGGAGTAGGGACCGGGGGGACGATCACCGGAGCCGGTCGCTACTTGAAGGGCCAAAACCCTCGGATCCTCGTGGTCGGCGTCGACCCGGTGGGCTCGATCTTCACGGCCGAGTCCTCCGACGGGGTCCACCAGTACCTGGTCGAGGGGGTGGGCGAGGATTTCTACCCCGAGACAGTCGACCTGGACCTGATCGATCGATGGGTCACGGTGACCGACGAGCAGTCGCTTTCCATGACTCGGCGACTCGCCCGGGAAGAGGGGATCCTGGTCGGCGGATCTTGCGGCCTGGCCGTCCACGGCGCACTCCGGGTGGCGGAGGAGCACCACGAAGCTCTGGTGGTGGTGATCCTGCCCGACTCAGGGAGGGGTTACCTGTCCAAGGTGTTCAACGACGACTGGATGATCGAGCACGGGTTCACGATCTGACACGTCGAGGGGCCCCCGAGATATCGGGGGCCCCTCATCGAAGATCAGCTATGGCGTTGCTTCGGCGTCGAGCACCGCCACGGATGGACTAGGTCCGTGGTATCCAGAGCCGGGTGGTCCGAGTTTGGAGTCGCCACCGGTCCCGAGGGACGAGCGGCGCACGCGGTCAGCGCCGCTCAGCGCTCGACCACCTCCAGAGTCCAAGAACTTTCATACAACCTAGGACCACCTCCTTTCTCTGGTGCCGACAGTTTGCCACAACTACGGGGGATTGGAGAGTGGTTTTGAGGTGGCGGACGAAGATCCGAGGCGCCCAACGCCGATCAACCTTCCCAGGGCACTTCGCCACTCACCGCCCGGGCCGCGAACCCCCGCAGCGCCGCGGCATCGCTCTCGTCGAGCCCGAGCGGAGCATCGAAGCTGGCGGGGTCGACATCGAGCACGACGGCGGCGATCACCGCCGCGGCGAGATAGCTGCCGGCAAGGCTGGGATGGCTCCCATCCGCCTGATACAGATCGATTTCGCGTCGCTCGGCGAGCGACATCCACCACGCCATGCCCACTGGCGCGACTTCGGCGAGCAGCGAGTCGGCGAACGCCAGGTAGCTGTCGGCCAGGTCGACCTGCATCGCCGAGTAGGTGCTGTGGCCCAGCTCGGGGGAACCATTGCGATGGCCCCAGGTGAGGAAGAGCACGACCTGCCCGCCATTTCCTACCACGGTGCGGGACAACAGCTCGGCGGCCGGATAGCTGGCGCGTCGAGCCAGGTCGCGGTCGGCAGGGGCCATGCTCTGCTCCTGCATCACCACGTAGTCCCAATCCCCCCCGGCAATGGCATCGGTGGTCTCCTCCGAAGCGGCGTGGTCGCGCCACCACCAGCCACCGGGGGCCATCATCCCCACCTCGACTCGTATGTCCGCCGAGGCCGCCAAGGAGCCCACCATCCCGGGCAGATCGTTGACGTGGGTGTAGCTGTTGCCGACGAACAGGACCCGGACCGGGGGATCGGAGTTGCCGAAACACGCCGGGACGGCGATCACCAGCAAGAAGGCGAGAGCACGGCGGAAGCGAACGAGCCCGGTCGTCATCGCGCCTCCCCGAGCGGCATGCCGCGTCTTCGGAAGACATCAGGTGGGATGGCCTGCTGTTCCCGCCGTCTCGCCCCGAGACCGGCGAGATACTGATCAGGGAAGGAATGGGCGGTGTACCCGAGGTCGATGGCGGCGTTGAGGGTCCAATACGGATCGACGATGTGGGGCCGGGCTAGGAGACAGAGATCGGCGCGCCCCGCCACGAGGATGTTGTGAACGTCGTCGATGCTGGACACCGCCCCCACCGTCATCGTGTGGATACCGACTTCGTTGCGTATCCGGTCCGAGTACGGCGTCTGATAGAGACGCCCGTACTCGGGGTCGGCTTCGATGGTGGTCTGACCGGTCGACACGTCGATCAGATCACAGCCCAGCTCCTTCAGGGCGGAGGCGAAGACCACTGCGTCGTCGCCGTCGAAACCGCCCTCGACCCAATCGGTGGCCGAGATCCGGACCGAGATCGGCTTGTGCTCCGGCCAAGCATCACGCACCGCCTGAAACACCTCGAGCGGGTAGCGGATCCGATTCTCCAACGTACCGCCGTATTCGTCACTCCGCTGGTTCGCCAGTGGAGTGAGAAAACTGGAGAGCAGATAGCCGTGGGCATAGTGGAGCTCCAACATGTCGAAGCCGGCCCGGTCGCCGAGAAGCGCCGAGCGGACATGCTGGTCTCGAATAAGGTCCATGTCGTCGCGGGTCATGGCCCGGGGTATCTGGCTGTCCGGGCGGTACCTGATCGGCGAGGGGGCGATGATCTCCCAGTTGCCCTGGTCGAGAGGATCGCTGTCGCCCTCCCACATCAGCTTGGTCGAGCCCTTTCGACCGGAGTGCCCGATCTGGAGCCCGATCCTGGCCTCGCTGTGGTCATGGACGAAGTCGACGATCCTGGCGAACGCCTCCGCCTGCTCCTCGTCCCAGAGACCGGTGCACCCGGGGGTGATCCGCCCCTCGGGTGACACGCACGTCATCTCGGTCATCACCAGCCCGGCGCCCCCGACGGCACGGCTCCCCAGGTGGACCAGATGCCACTCGTTGACGAGCCCGTCGACCGCGCTGTACTGATCCATAGGGGACACGACGATCCGGTTGGCCAGATCGAGTCCCCTCACCCGGAACGGGTGGAACATTGGCGGAACCTGGGGCTGGACCGGGTGTGGGCTGCCGTGGTCGGAGGCGCCGTACCACACGTCGACACCCGCCATGTAGACGGGATCGCGGACCCGGAGATTGTCGTATGTGATTCGCTGGCTTCGGGTGAGCATGCTGAAGGCGAACTGCTCGGGCTCCATTGCCCGGTATCGATCGGCGCCTTCGAACCAGCTGCGACTGGCCCGGGCGGCCCGCTGCAGGCTCTCCACCTCGGGACGGCGCTGCTCCTCGTACACCCGAAGTGCGGACCCGAGCGGGTCGCCGCTGGTGAGCACACCGGCAAGGGCGATGGCGTCCTCCATCGCCAACTTGGTGCCCGAGCCGACCGAGAAGTGGGCGGTGTGGATGGCGTCGCCCATGAGCACAACGTTGCCGTGGTGCCATCGCTCGCAGGTGACGGTGGGAAACTGGAGCCATCTCGAGTTGTTCCCGACCAGGGCCTCCCCGTCCAGGTGTCGGGCGAAGAGCTCCTGGCAGCGGTCGATGGCGTAACCGTCGCTGGCTCCGGGTGGCAGGACGTCCTCCTCGGTCTTGTTGAATCCGAGCGCGGACCAGGTCTCCGGGCGCATCTCCACGATGAAGGTGCTCCCCTCCTCGCCGTAGGGGTAGATGTGGGCCCAAACCATCCCCGATGGGGTGTCCTCGAAGATGAAGTTGAACTCGTCGAACACCTTCGGTGTGCCGAACCAGACGTACTTGTTTCGCTCCAGTGTCACCGTTGGCCGAAACTCCGCCTCCAGTTCCCGGCGCACGGTGCTGTTGGCCCCGTCGGCGCCGACGACGAGGTCGGCGTCGGGCAGCGTCGAAAGGCTGGCCACCTCGGTGGAGAAGTGGAGATCGACGCCCAGCTCCCGCGCCCGGTCGGTGAGGATCTCGAGCAGGGCTCGCCGGCTGATCGAGGCAAAACCGTGCCCTCCGGAGGTCAGATCGCGGCCGTCAGGATGGCGAACCCTTATCCGGCCCCAATGGCGGAAACTCTCGGTCATCGCGACATGGGAGAGCTGGTCGGCTTCCTGGAAGTGATCGAGGGTCTCGTCGCTGAATACGACTCCGAACCCGTAGGCGTCTCCTGACCGGTTGCGCTCGAGGATCGAGACCGACAGTTCGGGAAGGTTCTTCCTGAGCAGGATGGAGAGGTAGAGACCCGCCGGGCCCCCGCCGACGACGATGATGCTCTGGAGTTGGTTGCTCATGCTGGCTCTCGGGCCAACGCTAGGGCTTTGCTACCGGTGGTCTGTCGCTTAGAGCCTCAGGGTGCGAACGAACTCGTTCCACCAGTCGCCGACTGCGTCAAGGGTGTTGTCCAGCGACCAGAGGAGGATTATGAACAGGGCTACGACGAGGACGACGGTCGCCAGGTTCCTGACCCGGTACACCTGACGCTGGTTGTTGTCCTCCATGTAGGAGGGCTCCACCACAGGCGGAGTGGGTGCCGTGATCACAAAAGGCTCCGGTGGGCTCACGAATGCAGGCGGCTCACTTGTCGTGCTCATCTCGGCCACTCCCACGGGTTCTGGTCGGGAAGAGAACGACTCGAGCTGCGGATCCGGTTCCCGAGCCGACTCCGGCTCATGCCCAGCGTCAGGCTCCCCCTGATCGCCGACATGCTCGCGGACCTCGGCCTCCAACTCCATGTCGGCATCCAAAGCGGGCTCGAGCTCCGTCTCCCCGTCCTCGGGGCCGTCGGAGATGACGACCGGGTCGGGCTCAACGTGCTCCTCGATCGGCTCCTCCAGGGGAAGAGAGGCGAGACTGGCCAGTTCCTCCTCCACCGTCGCATGGGTTTCCTCTGGCGGCACCGGGACCCCCGCCTTGTCGAAGAGGGCGCGTAGGTCGATGTCCAGGATCGCGGAGAGAGCGATGATCACGGAAGGGTCGGTGGGAATCGAGACGTCGCGCTCCCAACTCCGGATCGAACTGGCCGAACGACCTACCAGCTCCCCAAGCTGCGCCTGGCTCAAGCCGATCTTCGTCCGGCGATAGCGAACGGTTCTTCCGAAAGAGCGCTCGGGCATCGGAGTGTGATGGTACCGCCGGGTGGGAATAGTCAACCTGGAGAGGCCGGCATGATGCGGGGCCAAAGGTTCATTGAACCGGGGCGGAGATGACTTAGCATTTTCACCCCATGGAGATCGCGGTCATCGCCCTTGGCGTCGTCGGGCTCGTGTTCGCTGGATTGGCCCTCAGCCGCGCCAGGCCGAATGTCGTCGCCGAGCGGGTCCCGGGTCATCCCGACACCTTCGAGGTCTGGAACGAGGGGCCGGGGGCAGCGGTCATAGTGCACGCCGACGTGGTCACACCCGGTTCCCCCCACGGGACAACGATCGAGGAGGCTCGAGCGTCGCTCCCCGGGCTATGGGTCGACGAGCGGATCGTGCGGGACACCGACCCCTGGGCCAAGGGAGCCACGCTGGACCCACTGCGTCGTTTCGAGATTCGGCTTCCCGCCGCCACCAATCTCCGGATCGTGTACCGGGCCGAGGGCACCCTGGGCACGATGGCCACCGCCACCTTGGTCGTCGAGGGCGCTCACTGACCCGATCCCGGCCTTCGAGGACTTTCGGCCCTCATCGATCCCCGGATGCCCCCGGTACCTTTGATACGGTTCCCACGACAACGAAAGGTGTCGCCCATGAGGAAAACCGCATCCATCGCCTCCATCGTGCTCGGCGTGTTAATGGTGATCGGGGGCATCGCCACCTGGGTGGTGGTCAGCAGCACGCTCTCCGACCAGAACATCACGACCGCCGACGATGCGTGTCTGCCCGGCCGCAACGTTGCCGACCCGTTCACCGCCTACTGCGAGGCGAAGGTGATCGAGACGCACACGCTGGAGTCGACCGGCGGGCTCACCTACGCTGAGCTCGACCGGGAGGACCCACTTCGGGAGACAGCGTTGACCTCATCGTTCCTCCAGGCCTCGCTGTTCACCTCGGTGGTGGCGTTCGGTGTGGCGGCGATGGCGGTGGGGATGGGTTTGCTCTTCATCCTGATCGGGCTCGGGATCCGCGATGTGGCAACACGGGTGGTCAGCACCACCGACACCGGTCCGGCTCAGACCTGATCGATCGGCTCGAAGCGGATGAACGGGGCGTCTTCGACCCACCGGTCGAGGGCGCCCCTCACCCGCTCCGGATCCGACCCCCAGCTCTCGGTGAGGGCTCGATAGAGGATCGCTGCCCGCACGTCGCGGTCCGGCTCGGGTTCTCCCCGGACCGGGATATCGGCTGTGACTCCCCGCTTGAGATGAAGGGTGAACTCCGGGTTGGCCTCGATGTTTGCCTCCCAGTCCCGTTTCGGACCCGGTCGACCGGTGAGGAACAGCTCGCCGTCGAACTGGTGGAAGTAGATCTCGAGACGGTGGGGCCGGCCGGTCGTGCGACCGATGGTGGTTATGTCCGCGATCCCGCCTTGGTCCAACGCGGTGCCGATGATGCTGTCCATGTGCGCGCCAACCTGCGTGACGACCTTCTTGTTCCCAACGGTAACTTGCCCTTCACATGGGCCAACTAATTCAGGTCGACGCCAGCCCGATGGGTCGCGTCGCCGTCTTCTCCACCGATCGATCCCTGACCGGACAGGACGGGATCAGCCTTTCGCCTGATGCCGTGGACGGATCCGATCCACCCCACGACCTCGCCCGGCGCCTATTCACCGCCGATCGCCAGATCGACCACGTTCACGTCCTCTCCAACACGGTTTCGGTTCGTCGACGCCAGACCTGGGACGAACCGGCGGTCGCGCGCGCCTCCGACGTGATCGCAAATCTCTTCATTCACTACGGCGAGGGCCCCTCGGACACAGGCACGGATGAGTACGAGGAACTGCGCACCGAGAACTACAACGCCGCTATCAGCCACATCAGGGCGCACAACGACGAGCTCTGGGTCATGCGCGTGGTGCCCGACGAGCCCATCGACCCGTTCCGTCCCGGGCAGTACACGACGCTTGCCCTCGGGTACTGGGAGCCGAGGGCCGACGACGCCGAGGAGGAGCTCGCCCCGGAACAGGGTGAGAAGATGGCTCGCCGGTCGTACTCGGTTTCCAGCTCCATGATCGACGAGAACGGCGAGTTGCTCCCGCCGCACACGCCCTATGTCGAGTTCTACATCGTGAAGGTGCGGCCCGGACAGGAGACTCCCCCGGCATTGACACCGCGGCTGTTCATGAAAGGCGTGGGCGACAGGCTCTACATGGGGCGCAAGTTCACCGGCCGCTTCACCCTGGATGGCGTGAAGGAGACCGACAACGTGGTCTTCCTCGGCACCGGCACCGGCGAGGCTCCGCACAACGCCATGACCGCCGAGCTGCTCCGCCGGGGCCACAAAGGGCGCATCCTGAACGTGGTGTGTGTCCGATATCGGGCTGACCTCGCCTACACCGAGCAGCATGCCGTCCTCGCCGAGCGCTATCCCGGCTATCGCTACCTGGCTCTGACTACCCGGGAGCCGGAGAACGAGGGCAACAAGATGTACATCCAGGACCTCGTCGAGTCCGGCCGTCTCGAGGAAGAGCTGGGAGCCCCACTCGACCCGTTCCGGACCCACGTCTTCCTGTGCGGCAACCCGGCCATGATCGGGCTCCCGGACTGGACCGAGGCGGGCCTCGTCTTCCCCGAGACCCTCGGCGTCTGCCAGCAACTCCACGAGCGCGGTTTCACCATCGACCACGGCAAGACGCGCGGCAACGTCCACTTCGAGGAGTACTGGACCGAACGGTAGGAAACTCCCGTACTCACAACGCTTTCCCTCCCTCCCCGATCTGGCTATTCCGCGTGGATTCCCCGGCAGCACCGAGAGAAGCATCGACGACGGCCCGGGCTCGGTCCGCGGGCTCTGGCATCAGGTGGGCGTACACCCGGAGCGTGAACCCCGGGTCAGAGTGGCCCAGGTACTCGGCTAGGGCCCCGGACGACACTCCCCCCTCGAGGAGCACCGAGGCGTAGTTGTGGCGTTTGGGCATTGCCATGTTTGAACCCTGTGGCGTTCCGGGAAAAGACCATATGAAGGCGCAGTCTCCAGGCGTCCCCCGCCGTTGACTTCCCTTCATCAAGAATCCCCCCGGGTGGTGGGCCAATGGGAGGCTGGGGGGATTCTTGTTGACAGGAACGCGCTGGCTCCAACATCGGAGCACACCCTCTCGCGTACTGCTTCCGCCTGCGAGTCGTCGCCAAAATCGACCCGGACAACAGAGAACCCCCCATCCGTCGAACACTTGCAGACCCGGGATTGGGGGGTTCGCTTAACAGCTGCGGTCGACGCCGATCACAACCACGCCGAATCCCGTTTGAAAGAGCCGGTAGCGGGAAAGAAGCTGGAATCCGGTCGAAAGGAGCCAGGATGAACGAGGCCACCAAACTCAAGTGGGAAGGCCGCTGGGACCAGCTGAAAGGCAAGGTCAAAGAACAGTGGGGAGAGCTCACCGACGACGACCTTGACGTCACTGAAGGGAACTGGGACCAGATGGTCGGCCGTATCAAGGAAAGAACCGGCCAGAGGGCCGAGGACATCGAACGAGATCTAGACGCCCTCTACTAAACAAGCTGTAGATCCCCGTCGGCTTTCGTCACCACGAGCCGACAAACCGAACCCCCCATCCGTCGATTGCTCCCATGACCGGCGAGTGGGGGGTTCTTCTCTCAATCCTCGAGGACGTTTTGAGTTGAGTCCCCCGCCCAGGCTTTTCGAACGACCTCGACATCGACCGCGGGATGTTTGGTAGGTTCGTTGAGGGCCGACGAGAGGAGTACCGATGCGTCGCGCGCCACAGTCCTTTTGACGGCGCCTATCCTTCTTCTCGGGGCCGCCGCCCCCGCCTATCCGCTCGCGCCTCCCTATTCGCGCGATTCAGTAAGAATCGTCGACACCTCGACCGGGGAGTGGGATCTCCTCGATCTTGGCGGCAACACCACCAAGTTCTTCTACGGCGACCCCGGTGATCTTCCGATGGTCGGTGATTGGGATTGCGATGGGGACGGAGACCCCGGGCCTCTACCGGCAATCCGACGGTTTCATCTATCTACGCAACTCGAACTCACAAGGGCCAGCTGACATCAGGTTCTTCTTCGGCAACCCTGGGGACATACCTCTGGCCGGCGACTTCGACGGCGACCACTGTGACACGGTGAGCATCTATCGCCCGTCCGAGGGTCGGGTCTACATCATCAACCAGCTAGGCGCCAACGAAGGCGGTCTGGGGCCCGCTGACCTCGCTTACTTCTTCGGCAACCCAGGGGACAACCCCTTCGTCGGTGACTTCGACGACGATGGGATCGACTAGGTGGGTCTCCACCGTGAGTGGACCGGACTTGTCTACTTCCGGTTCACCCACACCGAGGGAATGGCAGATCACTCCGCTATCTTCGGTGATCCCGGCGACAAGATCATCGCCGCCGACTTGCCCGCCGTGGAGCCGCCGCCCGGGCCTGACACCGTTGGCCGGTTCCGTCCCTCGACGTGCACCATCTATCTCAGGTACACCAACACGCAGGTAGTGGCCGACGAGCCCTTGAGCGACGGCGTACCCACCGGCCTACCCGTCGCGGGGGAGTTCGGGCCCCTACCCGGAGGAGGCACACCACCGCCCGGATGCTAGGGCCTCCCGGACCCGGTCTTCGCGAGCCGATTAACAGGAAGCCCCGGCGAGACGTGCCGGGGACTCCCCGTCTCGGCCCCCTCGAATCGCGGGTGATTACTGGGCCAAGACTTCCCCTGTTATCGGTTTCCGGCCGGGTGAACCTTTAAACGGCAGCCTTTCAGCGGTCGTGGATGCCGGCTCGGCTGTTCCCGGTGGCATGCCGCCAGCCGCTGCCGGTCAATTCAGGGCCATCCCCGAAGATCCACCCCCACTCTCGGAGTGTTGCCACCGAGTCGGTGAGGTTGGGGTCGACGGGGCCGAGCCCGACTTGTGAGGCGAGCTGGTCGAGGACGGCTTGCTGTTCGGCGGTCAGGTCAACGCAGCTCACGGCCGGGGAACGGTAGATGCCGGGCACGACACGAAAGTTCCGCGGATATTCCGCAGGAGTCCGCAGAACCCCGTTGAAACCCGTAGAAACCCGTCGAGACATTGGAAAGGTGTTTTCCCAGGTCAGAACGCAGAAACCATCCTTTTTCGCAGGTCAGCGAACCACTCGGTTCGATACGAGGAGTGCTGGACCGAACGGTGAGAAGGCGGGCCCACCTCCCCGAACCTGAGGTTCTACGTCACGTATCCGTTACAAGCGCTCTCGAGTTGGTCACGGTCGACACGTCGAAGCCGGCCAGCGGGGCCGCTGCCCGGCAACCTGAGAGCGTTCGTTGCATATCCGTTACGGGGAACCTCAGGTTCGGGGTGCCACCTCTAGCGGCCGGTGCGCTCCCGACGCTGGGTCTCGGCCACGGCGATGGCGGTCATGTTGACCACGTCGTTGACCGAGGCGTCACGTTGCATGACGTGGACCGTCTTGGACAGACCGCTGAGGATGGGGCCGATCACCTCGGCGTCTCCCAGCCGGTTGAGCAATTTGTAGGAGGCGTTGGCCGCGGTCAGGTTGGGGAAGACCAGAACGTTGGCAGCCCGGTGGAGCGGGCCGCGAGGCCGCCGGTCCATCAGCAATTCCGGGATGACCGCGGTATCGGCCTGCATCTCGCCGTCGACCGGGATGTCGGGGCGGGCCAGACGGAACAGCTCCACCGCGCGCCGCACCCGGGCCGGCTCGCTCCCCCCGGACGACCCGAAATCGGAGTAGCTGATGAAGGCGACACGTGGGCTCCGGGAGAAGTCCTCTTCGGCCGTGGTGGTGGCGGCGAGGGCGATCTCGGCCAACTGCTCGGCGGTCGGTTCGATGTTGACCGCGCAATCGGTGAAGAAGAACGGGGTGCCCCTGACTACCACCAGGTACACCGAGCTCACGATGGAGCGCCCCTCCTCCACCTGGAGCACCTGGAGGGCGGGGCGGATGGTCTCGGGGTAATAGCTGCTCAACCCGCCGATGACGGCGTCCGCCGCCCCCTCCCGCACCATGAGGCAGGCGTACATCGCCGGGTCCTCGGTCTGCTTCCAGGCATCGTGGAGTGACAGGCCCTTGTGCCGGCGCAGTTGCTCCAGGACGAGGGCGTAGCGATCACGCTCCGCCTCTTCGCGAATGTGGTCGACCACCTCGACACCCTCGATGGAGATGCCCGCGTTGTCGGCCAGGCTGGCGATCTTGGAGGCGTCGCCGAGCAGTACCACACTGGCGATTCCCTCATCGGTCACCCTGCGGGCGGCCCTGATCATGCGCACATCCTCGGCATGGGGGTAGACCACCTTCTTGGGCTGCTCCATGGCCCGGGTGGTGATGGCGTTGATCAGCCCGAAGGAAGCGTTGAACCTCGTCTGAAGCTGGGCGATGTACTCGTCGAAATCGGCGATCGGGGCACGGGCCAAACCCTCCTCCATCGCCGCCCTGGCCACCGCCGGGGCCACCCGCCACAACACCCGAGGATCGAAGGGTTTTGGAATCAGGTATTCGGGACCGAAGGAGAGGCGTTCGAGGTCGTAGGCCCTGAGCACACTGTCGGGGACCGGCTCCCGGGCCAGTTCGGCGAGGGCACGGGTGGCGGCGATCTTCATCTTCTCCGACACGGCCCGTGACCTGACATCGAGAGCGCCACGGAAGATGAACGGGAAGCCGAGGACGTTGTTCACCTGATTCGGGTAGTCGCTGCGACCGGTGGCCATGATCACGTCGGAGCGGGCGGCGGTGGCGTCGGGATAGCTGATCTCGGGGTCGGGGTTGGCCAGGGCGAAGACGATCGGCCTCTCCGCCATCGACTGGATCATCTCCTTGGAAACGGTCCCGGCGATGGAGACACCCATGAAGACATCGGCTCCCGCCATGGCGTCGTCGAGCGTGCGGGCGTCGGTATCGACGGCGAACTCCTTCTTGATGTCGTTGAGGTCATCGCGCCCGGAGTGGATGACTCCGGTCGAGTCGACCATGAGGATGTTCTCCGGGCTCACCCCCAGCTCGATGAAAAAACGAGCCGAGGCGATGCCGGCAGCCCCCGCCCCGGCGAACACGACCCTGGTCTTGGCGATGTCACGCCCCGTCAACTCCAGGGCGTTGAGGAAGGCGGCCCCTCCGATGATGGCGGTGCCGTGCTGGTCGTCGTGGAACACCGGGATGTCGAGCCGATCGCGCAGCGTCTGCTCGATTACGAAGCACTCCGGCGCCTTGATGTCCTCGAGGTTGATTCCCCCCACCGTCGGAGCCAGGAGCTCACAGAACTTGATGACATCCTCGGGGTCGGTGGCATCGATCTCCAGATCGAAGACGTCGATGTCGGCGAAGCGCTTGAACAGAACCCCCTTGCCCTCCATCACCGGCTTGCTGGCCAGCGGGCCGATGTTGCCCAGGCCGAGCACGGCCGAGCCGTTGGACACGACAGCGACGAGGTTGCCCCGGTTGGTGAATCGGAAGGCGGCGTCGGGCTCGTCGGCGATGACGAGGCAAGGCTCGGCTACTCCTGGCGTGTAGGCCAGGCTCAGGTCGGCTTGGGTCGCCGTCGGCTTGGTGGACCGGATCTCGGTTTTCCCCGGGCGTGGCTTCTCGTGATATTCCAGAGCCTCGGAGAAGGTGGGTTTGTCAGCCATCGCCCGCGAGCCTATCTCTTTTCCAGACCGCTAGATCAGATCGGGACGGCGTGCGGTCAAATACCCCTTGACACTTATGCGTGCGACAATTGGCCGGGACGATGAAGACTCCGAATCTGCCGATCCACCACGACAACGGTTACAAGGTGATGGCCGGATGGCGTGTGGGGCACGCTCCCGAGGAGTCGACCACGCGCTCGGGGCTCTTGGTACCGGTCGGGACCAAAGACGGCAACGACGCCCTGGCCCTCGTCGACGTCAAGACCGGCCAGCGCTTCTGGGCGGTGCCGACCGGCGCCTGGCGCTTCATCTGGCCGGCCACCGGCAAGCCGGTGATCGCGGTCCGCGAGTCCCAGATCATCGCAGAGGAAGAGCTCGAGCACGTCGGGGACGAGGGTCAGTACCTCTGAGCTGCCGAAAACACCCCGCAATCTCGCTGCCCAACGGCGAAGATCCCCGGACCCGATGACACAAGAACACGCCTCCCGCCGCCGCAGACGGCTAACCGCGACCGTCACCGACCTCGAAGTTGCGATACAGCGAGCCTTCCTGGTCGGAGTCGAGCTGCCCGGCATGGCCACACTCGACGCCGAGCGGAGCCTCGAGGAGCTGACCCTTCTCACCGACACCGCCGGATCCGAGCCGGTGGACCAGGAGCTGGTCCGGCGCACCCGGATCGATCCCGCCACCTACATCGGATCGGGCAAGGCCGAGGAGCTGGCGAGTCTGACCAGGGCCCTGGACATCGACGTGGTCGTCTTCGACAACCAGCTCACCCCGGCCCAACAACGCAACCTGCAGAAGCTCTTCGGATGCGACGTTGTCGACCGCGAGGGCCTGATCCTCGACATATTCGCCCAGCACGCCCACACCAAGGTGGGCGCCCTCCAGGTGGAGCTGGCCATGAACCGCTACAACCTGCCCCGGCTCCGGGGCAAGGGCACCAGCCTCTCCCAGCAGGGCGCCGGGGTCCTGGCTCGCGGGCCTGGTGAGACCAAGTTGGAGACAGATCGCCGTCGCATCCTGCAGCGAATCTCCAAGTTGGAGCGCGAGCTGAAGGAGACGGTGGGGCACCGGGAGACCCAGCGCAAGGCGAGGAAGCGGTCCGAGATCCCCCAGATCTCGATCGTGGGTTACACCAACGCAGGGAAGTCCACCCTGCTCAACGCTCTCACCGATGCCGGCGTACTGGTGGAGGACCGGCTCTTCGCCACTCTCGACTCCACGGTGCGCCGGTTGGAGCTGCCCAACCAGCGGGCGGTCCTCCTCGCCGACACGGTCGGATTCGTCCGCCGTCTCCCCCACCATCTGGTCGAAGCCTTCCAATCCACCTTGTCAGAGGTTGCCGAGGCCGACCTTCTCCTCCATGTCGTCGACGGGAGTGTGGACGATCCGGCGGGCCAGATCGCGGCGGTGCGCGAGGTGCTCTTGGAGATCGGGGCGGCCGAGCTGCCCGAGCTGATCGTGTTCAACAAGTCCGACGTGATCGGCGAGCAGGCCATGGGACGTCTGGTCAACCTCTATCCCGAGGCAGTCTTCGTCTCCGCCTTGAAGGGATCGGGTCTCGACGTGCTGTTGGTGCGGGTCGGCGAGTTGGTGGAGAAGGCGATGGTCACGCTGACCCTGGAGATCCCTTACGCCCGGGGCGACCTGGTCGCCGCGGTGCACCGGGTGGGTGAGGTGATCGAGGAGAAGCACGACGACAACGGGATGATCCTCGAGGTGAGGGTCCCGGAGACCTCTCAGGCCCAGTTCGCCGAGTTCAGCCGCTGAGGCTCAATCCCCGAAGGCGACCGCGGCCGCGCCGATGATCCCGGCGTTGTTGGCCAGCGCCGCCGGGGTGGTGAGGACTTCGTCGAAGCTGACATGGCTTGCGAACTCGTCCCAGAACTTGGAGACCCCTCCTCCGATCACGACCAGGTCGGGGTTGAGCACCTCGTAGGCGAGGGTTATGAACTCCCTCGCCCGCTCCCCCCATTCGTCCCAGCTCAGATTGTCTTTGCGACGGGCCTTGGCCGAGTATCTGGTCTCCGCCGGTCGGGCGCCGTTCAGCTCCAGTTGGCCGGCTTCGGTGTTCGGCATCAGCTTCCCGTCGAGGAAGAGAGCGCTGCCGATGCCGGTCCCGAAGGTGAGCACGAGGACCACTCCGCTCACCCCCCTGGCCGCTCCGTAACGACATTCGGCGAGCCCGGCGGCATCGGCGTCGTTGATGAGCCTGATCTCTCGGCCGATGGCGTCTTCGAACATCTCGAGGGCGTTGACCCCAATCCACGACTTGTCGATGTTGTTGGCGGTGTAGACCACACCGTGGCGGATGACGGAGGGGAATCCGATCCCGACCGTGCCCGGCTCGTCGAGCCGGTCGACCAGCTCCCTGACCGCGGTGACGACGGCCGGCGGTGTGGAAGGCTTGGGAGTGTCGACCCGCAGTCGATCACTGACCAGCTTCCCTGCTTCTATGTCGACGACGCCGGCTTTGATGCCGGAGCCGCCAACATCCACTCCGATCCTCGTTGCCACGGCGGGCGAGCCTAAACCTGGGGCACGGATCGGTGCCAAATCGAGGCCAGCTGGTGCCCTGGCCACTGACGTTGGCGATGTTCAGGGCGAGCCAGGGGCGCCGATGGCAAGGACGTAGGACGCAGTCGCACCCACCCATAGGTGCGTCAAGGACGAGGACGCCGCAAGCGGTGTCATCTGGCCGTCCTGAACGCGGGGAACGTTGGTGGTCGGGGCACTAGCCTCGCCAACCCATGAGTGGCCAGGGAGACATCGCCGTCGTCGGACTCGGGGTGATGGGGGCCAACCTCGCCCTCAACCTGGCCGACAATGGATACCAGGTGGTCGTCTTCAACCGGACCGGCTCCGTCACCGAGGAGTTCATCGCCGGGGAGGCGCATGAGTTGGGCATCACCCCGGCCTACACCATCGACGAGATGATCGGGATGCTGGCACGACCGAGGGTGGTGCTGATCATGGTCACCGCCGGCGAGCCGGTCGCCCTCGTGATCGAGTCGCTCTTCGAGCACCTGGACGAGGGCGACATCATCATCGACGGGGGCAACTCCCTCTACACCGACACCGATCGCCGTCAGAAGCTGGTCGAGGCCCGCGGGCTCCACTATCTGGGGATGGGTGTCTCCGGGGGGGAGGAAGGCGCCCGGCACGGGCCCTCGATCATGCCGGGTGGCAGTCCGGAGGCGTGGCAACACCTCGAGCCCATGCTCAAGGCGATCGCGGCCAAAGCACCGGATGGGAAACCGTGCGCCGAGTGGATCGGCCCCGGGGGCGCCGGTCACTTCGTGAAGATGGTGCACAACGGGATCGAGTACGGCGACATGCAGGTGATCGCCGAGGCTTACGACCTGATGCGACGTGGCATGGGGATGACCCCGGGGGAGATGGCGAAGATCTTCGCCCAGTGGAACAAAGGAAGGCTCCGCTCCTACCTGATCGAGATCAGCAGCGAGATCCTGGCCACCGACCTCCAAGGCGTCCCGATCGTGGATCTCATCCTGGATGCGGCCGGGCAAAAGGGCACCGGGAAGTGGACCGTGATGTCCTCCATGGAGTTGGGCCAGCCCACGACATTGGTGGGGGAAGCGGTGTACGCCCGCATCGTCAGCTCCGACCCGGATGCCCGAAGGCGAGCGGCGGCGATCTACGACTCGCCACTCGGCTCGATAGGAGCGACGGGCAGCGACGATGTCGAGACTGCGCTCTACGCCTCGAAGATCATCTCCTATGCTCAGGGGTTCCGTCTGATGTTTGCAGCCTCCGAGACGTTCGGATGGGACCTCGACCTGGGCACCATTGCCTCGATCTGGAGGGCCGGCTGCATCATCCGGGCCGACTTCCTGGAGGACATCACTGCTGCGTACCGGCGCAACCATGACCTGCCCGACATGATCGAGGACGAGTTCTTCGCCGCCGCCCTCGAGAAGTCGGAGCCCTCATGGCGCCGCGTGGTGTCGGGGGCGGTCGATGCAGGCATTCCCGTCCCCGCCTATTCCAGCGCGCTCGCCTACTTCGACGCCATGCGATCGGAGCGTCTCCCGGCAAACCTCATCCAAGCGCAGCGGGACTTCTTCGGCGCCCACACCTTCGAGCGGGTCGACAAGCCACGGGGCGAGTTCTTCCACCACGACTGGTGAGCTCTTGGTGAGACGGCGCTTCCAGCAGGTCGACGTGTTCGGCCAGGGCCCGGTGTCGGGCAACCCGCTCGCGGTGGTCATCGACTCGGAAGGCCTGGAGACCGGGGAGATGGAGTCGATCACACGCTGGATGAACCTCTCGGAGACTGCATTCCTGCTTCCACCGAGCTCTCCCAAGGCCGACTACCGGGTGCGCATATTCACGCTGGCCGGAGAGTTGCCCTTTGCGGGTCACCCCACTCTGGGGAGCTGTCATGTCTGGCTTTCGAGCGGAGGCAGTCCAGGGCAACCCGACACCGTGATGCAGGAGTGCGGGATCGGCCTGATCCCGATCCGCCGCGGTGACATGCTCGCCTTTTCCGCCCCGCCTCTCGTTCGGTCCGGCCCCGTCGATCCCGAGTATCTGCGGGGTGTCGCCCTCGCCCTCGGTGTTGAGGATGACGAGATCGTGGAAAGCCGTTGGGTGGACAACGGACCGGGATGGGTCGGTGTGCTGTTGAGTGACGCCGACCGGGTTCTGAGTCTCAGGCCCGACTTCTCGCGATTCGACTGCGAGGGCGGTTTGGACATCGGGGTGGTCGGCTTCTATCCGGTCGGGTCCGAGTGTGTTTACGAGGTGCGGGCGTTCTTCACCACCGACACGGGTGCGATGAGCGAGGACCCGGTGACCGGGAGCCTCAACGCATCTATTGCGCAGTGGATGATCGAGACCGACCGGGTCACGGTCCCCTATCTGGCCGGTCAAGGCACACTTCTCCGCCGGACCGGCCGGATCCACATCGACCAAGACGAGCAAGGAGCGGTCTGGGTGGGGGGCGCCACCGTCACCGTGGTCGACGGCACGATGGACATCTGATCCAAGGACCCGACCGTCGGCGGACAGACACCGCCAGGGCAAGGTAAAACCGTTAGAGCGGCGGGATGCCGGGGACCTCGATCCGCTCCCCCACCTCGAAGGACGGGTCGGCCTCGTCGGCCTCCTCGACATGCTGGCGCCGGATCCCCATCGTGAACAGGATGGCGTCGAGGTAGGGCACCGAGATGGCGGTGTCGGCCTGCTCCGTCACCACCGGCTTGGCGTTGAAGGCGATACCGAGCCCGGCCGTGGCCAGCATCTCGAGGTCGTTGGCCCCGTCGCCCACCGCCACCACCTGGGAGAGAGGGATGCGTTCGGCCTCGGCGATGGTCCTGAGGAACCTCGCTTTGCGGGGACCGTCTACGAACTCACCGACCAGATCGCCGGTGAGGTGGCCGTCGACCATCTCCAAGGTGTTGGACAACGCGTAGTCGATGCCCAGATCGGCGGCCAGGACGTCGCTGAACCGGGTGAACCCGGCGGAGACGATGGCAGTGACCAGACCGAGACGCTTGAGGGTGCGGATGAAGGTGCGAGCGCCGCTGGTCAGCGTGATGTTCTCGTGGACCCTGGTGATTGCGGTCTGGTCGAGCCCTTTGAGCAGGCCGACCCGCTCCCGAAGCGACTGCTCGAAGTCGATGGCCCCGGTCAGGGCCAGATGGGTCAGCTCGGAGACCCTCTCCTCGACTCCGGCCTCGCGAGCCAGGAGGTTGATCACCTCGTCCTGGATCAAGGTGGAGTCGACATCCATGATCACCATGCGCTTGCCACGACGCTCCAAACCGTCGCGCTGGATGGCGATGTCGATGGGCAGCGCGGCCGCCGCCCTGACCAGGTTCTCCCTCATCTCATCGAGATTGCCGTTGCTGACGACCAGCTCGTAGCTGACCACCGGGTACCGGGAAAGGCGGTAGATGCGGTCGATGTTCCCCCCCGCCTCGGCGATGGCCGCGGCGACGGCCCCGAAGTCCGCCGGGCCGACACTCATACCGATCAGCGTCACCACCGACATCGGCCGTGTCGGGGTCGGGGTGTCCTCGACCTTTTCGAACTCGACGTTGAGGCCCCTCTCCCATCCGAAGAAGAGGAGGTCCCGGATCGTTGCCCGCTCCCCCGAGACGCCGACCAGGACGTTGAGGGTGAGACGACCGCGGACCACGATTTGCTCCACGTCGTATATCTCCACCCCTGCCTCGGCTAGCACCGACATGAGCCCCGCGGAGATACCCGGGCCGTCGGGGCCGTGAACGGCGACCAGGATCGTCGAGTGTTCATTCACAGGCGTCAGGGTAAGCGCCCATCCCCTTTGATCAATGTCAGAGGCACCGATGAGCCCGGGTCAGCCCCTGAATTCACAATTGGCTTCACCTGACGGGTCGTTACCATCCGAAGGTCCACCAAGCGAGAGGGGCCAATTGTCTGACAACACGTTCCGTCTGCCTCGAACTGTGATCCCGGTCCACTACGACCTCCATCTCGAGCCGGACCTCGACACCTACACCTTCGAAGGGTCGGTGTCGATCAAGATCGGGCTGACCGAAGCCCTCGACGCCATCGTCCTCAACTCCGCCGAGATCGAGATGAAGTCGATCGCGCTCCGCGGTGAGAACGGGGAGATCGAGGTCACCGGGGTCACGCACGACGACGAGTTCGAACGGGCGACGCTCACCCTTGCCCACCCGGCTTCACCAGGCACGTACAGCCTCGACATCTCCTACACCGGGTCGATAAACGACCAGCTCCGCGGTCTATACCGCTCGATCTACCGGGACCACGACGGGGTCGAGCATGTGATCGCCACCTCCCAGTGCCAATCGACCGACGCCCGTCGGGTCTTCCCGTGCTGGGACGAGCCCGACCTCAAGGCGACATTCAAGACGACGATGACCGTTGCCGACGGCCTGGAGGCTTACTCCAACGGCGCCGAGATCGGCCGGAACCGCCTCGACGACGGTCGAGTCCGATTCGAGTTCTCCCCCACGATGAAGATGTCCACTTACCTGCTCGCCTTCATCGTCGGCCCGTTCGAGGCCACCGATCCGGTCGTGGTGCGGGGAACGCCGATCCGGGTCATCGTCCCGAAGGGCAATCTCCACCTGACCGCTGCCGCCCTCGACAATGCAGCGTTCTGCTTCGAGTATCTCTCCGACTACTACGGGATCCCCTATCCCGAGCAGAAGCTCGATCACATCGCCATCCCCGACTTCGCCGCCGGCGCCATGGAGAACGTGGGGCTGATCACCTATCGGGACGCCTATCTCGTTCTCGACGAGGCCAAGGCGAGCCAGGGCGAGCTCCAGGCCTGTCTCGACGTGATCGGCCACGAGATCGCCCACCAGTGGTTCGGCAATCTGGTCACCATGAAGTGGTGGGAGGGGGCCTGGCTCAACGAAGCCTTCGCCAGCTTCATGGAGCTGAAGGCGACCGACGCCAAGAAGCCGGAATGGAAGCGATGGCTGGCTTTCGCCAACCTGGAAATTCCCTGGGCCATGGGCACCGACCAGCTGGCCACGACCCGGCCCATCGAGTTCGAGGTCAACTCACCGGCCGAGGTCGACGAGATGTTCGACGCCATCACCTACGGGAAGGGGTCGGCCGTGCTCCGGATGATCGAGCAGTTCATCGGCGAGGAGGAGTTTCGCACCGGGGTTGGCAACTATCTACGCAAGCACGAGTACGCCAACACGGTCACCAGTGACCTCTGGGAGGGTCTGGACGGAGCTTCGGAGTGGCCGGTCGGCGAGATCATGGACACCTGGGTCTATCAGAGAGGCTTCCCCCAGATCGACGTGCAGGTCGTGGACGGCGGGGTCAAGCTGAGTCAGCGCCGCTTCCTGGCCATCCCAGACGAAACCGACAGCACGATCTGGCACGTCCCGATCCAGTTGCGTGGCATCGTCGACGGTCATCCTTACCAACAGAAGGTCCTGCTCACCGAGGACGAGATGGTGATCCCGGTCGCAGGCACGGTCGGTTACGTCGTGGCAAATGCCGGCGGCCACGGGTTCTACCGGACCCGCTATTCGGAGGAGCTGTTCGCCGCCCTTCTCGACAATCTCGGCACTCTCGACGATATCGAGCGTTACAGCCTGGTCTCCGACACCTGGGCCATGGTCCGATCCGCCCAGGTCCCGGCTTCGAACTTCCTCGACCTGGTCGGCAGATTCGGTGACGAGAAAGAGCACGCCATTTGGTCGGTGATCATCGGCGGGCTCCGCTCCCTCGAGCATCACGCCCTCGAAGACGGGACCCGCCCCGCCTTCGAGGCGTACGTTCGGGACCTGGTGTCTCCCGCCCTGGACCGGCTGGGTTGGGAGGGCAGTGGAGACGAGAGCGACCTGACCCGCAAGCTTCGCGGTGATCTCATCGCCGCCCTGGGCAACCTGGGCAACGACCCGGCCACGGTGGACAAGGCGAGAGAGGTGGCAGCTCGGGTCTTCGAGGGCGAGGACCTCGACCCCGAAGTCTGCACCGCCGCCCTGGCGGTGTTCTCCCATCACGGAGGCGCCGAGGAGTACGAGACGCTGTGGTCGGCCTACAACATGACGGCGGCCCCGACCGAGAAGGTCCGTTATCTCCGTTCCGTTGCCGGGGTGCAGGTGGAGGAGCTGGCGGTGTCGACAATGGACAAGATCGTGGAAGGTGACATCAGGACCCAGGACGGGTTCTGGGTCTTCGCCCGCCTCCTTTCGGGTGATTCGGGCCCGGCGGTGTGGCAGAGCGCACGGGCCCGTTGGGACAGGGTGCTGGAGGCGATGCCCGGTATGACGAGGCGACGGGTGGTCGAAGGTCTGCCCGCCCTCTCCCAGCCCGAGGTGGCCGCCGACGTCAAGGGCTTCTTCGCGGAGCACCCGATCCCAGAAGCCGCCCGCTTTCTCACCCAGAACCTCGAGCTTCTCGACGCCAACGTCATCCTCCGCGAGCGGGAAACACCCGTGGTGACGGAGTATTTCGCGTAGGAACGGGCATTCCTAATGCTTGGCGTCACATATGCGTGACGCCCTGCATTGAGAATGCAGGGCAATGCGATCGCCGAGATCACCGGCGACTCCCGTTAGCCCTCACCCAGCGTCCGACTCGGTCTTTGGCGACCTGGACCGCGCTTCGAGCATGGGGCCCGGGTCGAAGGCCCGGACCGGATCCTCGCCTGAGCCCGCTTCTGAAGAAGGGCCCTCGCCACAAGGCGGGGGCCCTTCTTTATGCAGGGCGTCACATATGCGTGACGCCCTGCATTAGGAACGCGGTACGCGCCCCCTACTTCAGCTCTACGGTGGCGCCGGCGGCCTCGAGGGTCTCCTTGGCCTTGTCGGCAGTCTCCTTGTCGACGGCCTCGAGCACGTTGGCCGGGGCACCGTCGACCAGATCCTTGGCCTCCTTGAGACCGAGGCTGGTCATCCCCCGCACTTCCTTGATGACCTGGATCTTCTGGGCACCCGCCCCGGTGAGGACGACGTCGAACTCGTCCTTCTCCTCGCCGGCGGCGGCAGCGCCCCCATCCCCGCCGGCAGCCGGAGCGGCGGCGACGGCCATCGGAGCGGCGGCAGTCACTTCGAACTTCTCCTCGAACGCATCGAGGAACTCCTTGAGCTCGAGAACAGTCATGCCCTCGAAGGTTGCGATCAGCTCGTCGGTGCTGAGCTTGGTCTTGGCGGCCATGGTCACTCCTCCTCGGCCGATGCGGCCGTATCGGTTTCGGCAGGCTCTTCCGCAGGCATGGTGGCTGTCGATTCGCCTCCCGCCGGTGCTGATTCACCCGACTCTTTCTTTTCCAGAAGTTGATGGAACATCGTGGCGGCGTTGCGATTGAACGACGCGAACAACCCGGCCGCCTGCATGAGCGGGGCCTTGGCTGCTCCCGCGATCTTGGCCAGCAACACCTCGCGCGGCTCGATGTCGGCGAGCCGGGAGACCTCCTCAGGGCTGAGGATGTTCCCCGAGAGCACGCCTGCTTTGAGCACGAACACGTCATGGGACTTGGAGAAGTCCTTCAGGGCCTTGGCCGTGGCGACGGGATCGCGCTTGGCGAAGGCGATGGCGGTGGGACCGAGCAGATAGTCGTCGAGACCACTGATCCCCGCATCGCCGGCGGCTAGCCGGGCGAGGGTCATCTTCACCACCTTGTACTCGGCGCCACTGGCGCGAAGGCTGGATCGCAGCTCCTGCACCGCCTTCACGGTCAGTCCGCGGTACTCGGTCAGAAACACCGCCTCGGATCCCTCGAGGCTCTCTTTGATGTCGGCAACGGCCTGGACCTTTTCGGGTCTTGGCATTCGCTCCTCCGGTCGGTAGACAACAAAACCCCTCGGCATCAGGCAAAGGGGCTCGCGAGGAGCGACCTGCGTTGGCGGGAGAGTCCCTTTCAGTCCGAAGACACCGACGGTCTGGGGCCGAGATATCAGTTGCAGGCAGAATTGTAGAGGGCGGGCGGCGCTGGGCAACTCGGGTCGGTAGGTAGGGTGCGGCGATGCCGGAGTCACCCACCGGTCACGCCCCTTCCGGGGACGCCCGCGTCCCCTACGACACGGTGGGGGAGGGACGGGCGGTGATGTTCGTGCACGCCGGGGTGGCCGACCGGAGGATGTGGGATCCACAGTTCGCCGCAGTGCCGGAGGGATTCCGTTTCGTGCGTATCGACCTGAGGGGCCACGGAAGCTGCGAGCTCGGCGAGACTCCCTTCTCCAATCATGACGATGTCCTCGCCGTGCTCGACCATCTGCACATCGACGAGGCCGTGGTCGTGGGCTGTTCCATCGGGGGCGGCGTCGCCCTCGATGTCGCGCTGGCGGCACCGGAGAGGGTGGCCGGCCTGGTCCTGATCGGGACCACCTCACCCGGCTTGGAGACCGAGCCCTACGAACCGGCACAGTGGCCGGAGCTGGTGAAGGCGTTCGAGGCCGGGGATCTGGCTCGGGTCGCCGAACTCGACGCCGAGATCTGGGTGGTGGGCCACGGGAGGACCGTCGAAGACGTCGACCGGCATGTGCTCGACCACGTCGCCGAGATGGACCGAACCGCGCTCCCCACCGAGACCCGCAGGGCTGAGCTCACCGTCCCCCTCCACCCGCCGCGGGCAGAGCGAATGGATGAGGTTTTCGAGCGCACCCTGGTTGTGGTGGGTGAGCACGACCTCCCAAACATCAAGGAGTCGGCGGGCCATCTGGCCGAGACCCTCAGCCATCACGAGTTGGTGGTGATCCCCCAGGCTGCCCATCTTCCCTCTCTGGAGCAGCCGACGGAGTTCAACCACGTCCTCTTCGGTTTTCTCCAAGGGTTTCGCCAGCCCTAACGCCGAATACGCTGTCCGGACCGGGCCCCCTTCCATAATCTCCCTGGACACCTCATCCCCGTCGCGCGACACTACGTTCATTGAGAACAGGGGGTCTCCGTGTGAATGGGTGGGTTCCCTGACCGCCCCCACCCGCTCTTCGGGCCCCGAATATGTGAGGGTCGCGTAACCGACAGATGAGACCAGCCCCTACCCTGGTCCACAGACGAGTCGTCGGGAGCGTGCGGACGGTGGACCTGGCAGCCGAAGCCCTCTAAGCCCACGGGATTCCGGGCACGGAGATCCCCCCTGTTTCATGAGAAGAGCCCCCGAAAGGGGGCTCTTCTGTGCGTCGCCTCGCTGCAGGGTGCCGGGCCTGAGGATGAAAAACGCCCGGCTCGGGCAATCGGACTAGAAACCGCGGCCGCCGCCCAGCCAATCCCCAACGTCGAAAACCGGAGGGTCCTGGTACTCCCGCTCGAAGTAGCTGTCGACGGCGCAGCCGCCTCTCAACTCGCTGTCTTGGC
Organism: Acidimicrobiia bacterium; assembly: GCA_035462175.1. Taxonomy (GTDB): domain Bacteria; phylum Actinomycetota; class Acidimicrobiia; order Spongiisociales; family ZC4RG35; genus JARDZU01. Next base: position 29,675 of record DATHUP010000018.1, read on the forward strand.
GAATTCCTCCACGCTGCCCACGTCGACCTTGACACCCGGGCCCATGGTCGACGACAGCGACATCTGACGCAGGTAGCGCCCTTTGGACGAGGCCGGCTTTGCGCGGAGCAACTCCGAGGAGAGCGTGGCCAGATTCCCCGCCAGCTGGTCGATGGCGAAGGACACCTTGCCCACCGGGACGTGCACGTTGCCGTAGCGATCGTTTCTGTACTCGATGCGACCCGCTTTGAACTCGGACACCGCCTTGGCGACATCGGCGGTGACGGTGCCGGCTTTCGGGTTGGGCATGAGACCACGAGGCCCGAGGATCTTTCCGAGTTTGCCCACCTCGGCCATCATGTCAGGGGTGGCGATTGCGACATCGAAGTCGAGCTCACCTCCCGCCTGAAGCTTCTCCACCAAATCCTTGCCCCCCACCACATCGGCGCCGGCCTCCGTGGCCTCCCTCTCCTTGTCGGCAGGGGCGAACACCGCGACCCGAACATCCTTGCCGGTCCCGTGGGGCAACGACACCGTGCCCCGAACCAGCTGATCGGCTTTTTTCGGGTCGATCCCGAGCTTGAACACCGCCTCGACCGTCTCGTCGAACTTGGCCGGAGCCAGGGTCTTCACCAGCTCCAGGGCCTCCTGGGGCCCGTACGGTGTCTGGTTGTCGTACCGCATCGCGGCCTCGCGGTACTTCTTGCCGTGTTTGGCCATTGATTGTCTCTCCTTTGTGGTCCAGGCGGCACGTTCCGAGCCTCCCACTTGGCGACGCCTCCGGCGCCGCATCCAATTATCGAGCACGGGTCGAAGACGTCAGCCTTGGACCGTTATCCCCATCGATCGGGCAGTGCCCTCCACGACCTTCATCGCACCTTCGATGTCGACTGCGTTGAGATCGGGCATCTTGATCTCGGCGATCTCCTTGACCTGGGCCCGGGTCACCGAGCCCACCTTCTCCTTGTTGGGCTCACCCGACCCCTTCTCCACCCGGGCGGCCTGGCGGAGCAGGGCGGCGGCCGGTGGGGTCTTCATCACGAAGTCGAAGGACCGGTCCTCGTAGATCGAGATCTCAACCGGGATGATCTGGCCCCGCTGGCTGGCGGTGGCGTCGTTGTACGCCTTGACGAAGTCCATCAGATTGACCCCGTGCGGGCCGAGCACGGTACCCACCGGGGGGGCCGGGGTGGCCTGACCGGCGGGCAACTGCAGTTTGAGCGTGGTTACGAGTCTTCTTCTTCCCATTTGCTTTCTCCGGACACCGGCTACCGATCACCGGCTACTAGTTCTTCTGTATGTCCTCGAAGCCGAGCTCGACCGGGGTGTCCCGGCCGAAGATGTTGACGAGGACCACGATCTTCTGCTGATCGACGTTCATGTCCTCGATGACGCCGTTGAAGTCGGCGAACGGGCCGGTCACGACACGGACCTGCTCGCCCACCTCCCACTCCGGCTTGAAGCGGGGCTTGGCTTTCTCCTCTTCCTCCTGGACTCCGAGGAAGCGCTCCACCTCACGCCGTGAGAGGGGAGTGGGCTTTTGGGCATTGCCCGCGACGAACCCGGTGACACCGGGCGTGTTGCGGACCGCGTACCAGGAGTCGTCGTCGAGGGTCATCCGAACCAGGATGTAACCGGGGAAGACCTTCTTGGGGACGGTGACCTTCTTGCCCGCCTTGAACTCGACCACGTCCTCCATCGGGATGTGGACCTCGAAGATCCGATCCTCCATGTGCATCGACTGGATCCGGGTCTCCAGGTTGGCCTTCACCTTGTTCTCGTAACCCGAGTAGGAGTGGATGACATACCAGTCGCCGGGAAGGTCGTACGGGCTGGCCGGGGCCGGAGCGGCTACCGGCTCGGCGTCGTCGTCGCCCTCCTCGGCAGACTCGACCGTCTCGGTCGCATCCGCTGTCTCCGCCGCGACGGCCTCGGTCTCCTCGGCTGTCACCGGGTCGGCCGGCGCCTCCGCTTCGACGACTTCGGGAGTCTCCTCGGCCGGATCGTCGGCGTCCGCCGCCTCCGGCTCCTCGACCGCTTCTTCCTCGACGAGGTCCACCGGGTCGAGCTCGACCGTGTCGACCTGGCTCGGGTCCAGCCCGGCCTCCACCTCCGCAGGCTGGGCTTCGGCGGCGTCTACCTCGGGGGTCTCTTCGTCGGGAGCGCCCTTCTCGGCGTTCTCCGTCTCGGCGGTCTCGACTGCTTTCGGCATCATGACCTCGCCACCAGCCAGAAGACGATCTCCTTCATGGCGATGTCGAGCCCGAAGATGACACCGGTGAGGACGACCGAGGTGATCAGGGTCACCGTGGTGAAGGCCACCATCTGCTCACGGGTGGGCCAGGTCACCTTCCTCAATTCCTGACGCACTTCGTGGAGGTACTCCCGGAGCCGAGCGAAGAGCGATCTGCGCTCGGTGACAGGAGCCTTGCTCTGCATCGCCGAGGCGCGACGATTTGCCTTGTCACGACCGCTGTCGCCCTTCTTCTGCAGACGCTCTTCGCGCTCCTGCATTCGGCGCATTTCTCGGTTCATCGGCTCTTCCTGATCGTATCCACGGACAAAGGCTGGCAGGGGCGGAGGGACTCGAACCCCCAACCTCCGGTTTTGGAGACCGGCGCTCTACCAATTCGAGCTACACCCCTAGGGGGTTCGCGGGACAACAAAGTATAAGGGAAGCCGGGTGGTGTGGAAACCCGGACCAGGGACGCCTTCCCGGGCCGGTCTCTGTGTCAGCGACTTTGCAGGGCGTCGAGAGCGACCGCCATCGAAACCGCCAGCCTGAAGTCGAGACGGGGATCGGGCACGGATATGACGTATCGGTCCCTGATCGACTTCTTGCGCTCGCTGGTCATCACCACCTGGCCGGTGGCGAGGTCGAGGAAGTCGAAATGGAATACGAAGGGAACCCACACCTCCCCTAACAACGGGATGAAGTCCCACAGTCGCCGCAAGATTGCGATGAACGGCCTCCGCTCCTGACCACGGGTCTGGACCCCGTCGTAGGTCATCTGCCACGTGGAGCGAAGCAGGCTGGTGCCGAACTCCTTCTTGAACCAGCCGATGGGGTTGCCGTCGGCGTCGAACACGTCGTGCTCGGCGCGCACGTCGAGGCCGTGGCGGGCCTTGAACGAGAAGAGCCTGGTCGTCTTGCCGGCATCGGTGTAGAAGTTGACCTCTTCTTTGAAAGACATGCGTTTCTGCTGGGCAAAGGCGAGAAGGGGTCCTTCGCTCCCGTCCGAATTGGGGGACAGGATCTCGTAGCGGTTGACCATCAGGGTGATGTGTTGTTTGACGAAGAACGCCGGGATGTGAGTGGGAGATGTCACCGAGGCGAGTATGGCGGTGTCGAAGGGTGTAGGCGACACCCGAGCTCATCCTCGTTGGCCGTCGACAGTAGGACACACCGGTTCCCACCCTGGGCACGGGACAGAGCGTTTAGCATGAGGGGTCGCCCATGACCGAGATCCCGCGCTCGCACAATGCCCGACCCGGTTCGATGCCGGCGGACAAGTACCGGGCATATCCCGACATCGAGCTTGCCGACAGGACCTGGCC
>DATHUP010000019.1:0-12553 GCA_035462175.1 Acidimicrobiia bacterium
CAACGACAAACTGCAAGAGTGGGAGAACTTCTACAACTTCAACCGGCCCCACGGAGCCCTCGACGGACAAACACCCTACGAACGGCTAAAACAGAAAACACAGAGCCCGCAGGTGTAACCCGGCATCGTCAGTTGCACAGCTTCTACCCGGAAGAAACCCGTTAGAAATCGGTCTCGGGGCCTCAACACAGTCCACGCCCAGACAAGTAGAAAACCCAGGCAATGCCTGGGTTTTCCGATGGTAGCGGGGGCGGGATTTGAACCCGCGACCTTCGGGTTATGAGCCCGACGAGCTACCAGACTGCTCCACCCCGCGTCGGATGGACCCCCAATTGTAAGGCGGCTCGGCGGTTGCGCAAACAGACAGGACGCGGCCCGAGTTTGCGGGGACCAAGTCGGATAATGGGGCAATGAGACGCTGGCACCTGTTGGTGGGGGCGTTGTTCCTCGGGCTCGCGGCGTGCGGTTCCTCGCAATCGACGCCCGATGATTCGAGCGTGGACACGGCGCGGTCGTTCTACCCGGAGTCGAGCGTGACCGGCTCCGTCCTGGTGATCGGTGACTGGGGGGCGGGGACGGCCGAGCAGGAGGAGGTCGCATCGCAGATGGAGTCATACACCGGCTCCAATCCGGTGCAGGCGATCCTCACCACGGGTGACAACTTCTACCTCGACGACACCGACCAGATGCTGCAGCCCTTCAGGTGGGCCGAGGAAGCGGGAATCGAGTTCTGGCTGACCTGGGGCAACCACGACGTGGAGTCCAACGACCGCATCGAAGCCGTCAACGAAGTCTTCGACACCCCGCCCCGCTGGGCCACGATCGGCTGGGGCGAAACGAACATCCTGATCCTCGACTCCACCGACGTCGGCTCTCGAGCCCAGCTCGCCTACCTCGAGGCGGAGATGGAGCGAATCGAAGCCCCCACGATCGTCGTCCTCCACCACCCTCCTTATAGCTGTTCAGCTCATGTCGGCGACGAGTCGGTGAGAGACGAATGGCTGTCTCAATTCGACGAGGATGTGGTCCTCGTGCTCAGCGGGCACGCCCACAACTATCAGCGCTTCGAGTCCGATGGGCTACCACTCATCGTCTCCGGCGGCGGTGGTCAGGCTCTGCAAGATCTGCGTGCGTGTCCCGCCGGTCACCCAGCCCTGTTGGTCGGCCAAGAGACCTTCAACTTTCTCATCTTGAGACAGGACACCACCTCGCTGACGGTCATCGCCGTAGATCGGGCCGGGGAAACCATCGACGAAGTGGCAATTCCCCTCGGCGACTGATTTCTGCCAACTACCAGGCGTTTTGTGGTCGACTCCAACGAAATCGCTACGTCTCTGAAAGACGTATGCATGCAGACGCTTGCGGCGTTAGCAATTCGGTGCTTATGATCCCGGCGGCCGCTCGGCACCGGACGGCCCGCTCACCAACGAGGAGGATGGTGCATACCACTCCCCCGACCACGGGCAGGGCCCCTGAGGTTGCGGCGTCGGAACGAACGAGGGTCACCTGGGCCGCGAATGCACCGTAGAAGAGACACCCCAGCAGGGAGTGGGCGAAGCGCCGCAGCTCGGTGACGTCGGGCTCGAAGCCGAGAGCCCACAGACAATGGAAGGCAACGGGAGGCTGAGGGCGAAGGCAAGTGTCCCGGAGAGACGATGCAGGTCGCCGAACCATCCCGGCATCTCCTTTGGAAGACTGACCTTGCCCCACATCCGCAGCGCCGAGAAGAGCTGGATTAGTGCGAGCAGGAGGATCGCGGTGGTGGTCCACGCCTTGAAGCTGAGGGTGTTGGAGAAGAACAGGGAGATGGTCTGCTGGCCGGCAGGGTCATGAACCGAGCCGTAGACCCCGACAGCAACGGCCACTCCACCACCGAGGAGCAGGGCGTACCAGAGCACTCGTGGCGATGGGGCAGACACAGTCGACACGGCGGGAGAAGCTAGTCACCCAATCCCACCGATCGCGGGGTGGGAAAGGCTCGCTCCGTCGCCAAGGACTATCGGCTCTACTCCACAACCTCCGATCCGAGGGAGAATCGGACCCAACCCCTAAGACGAGGGAGAGGAGGCCTGTGATGGCCCAGTACGACTACAACGGCAAAGTGGCGATCGTAACCGGTGGAGGATCCGGGATCGGAGAGGCTTGCGCCCTCACCTTCGCCAGATCGGGCGCAAAAGTGGTGGTCGCCGACTACGACGAGGACGGTGGCAAGAGGGTCACCGGGAAGATCAAGTCCGACGGAGGCGAGACGACCTTCGTCGCCGTCGACGTGTCCAAGCCCGAGGAGAACGAGAAGATGGTGTCCACCGCGGTGGAGACGTACGGCGGGCTCCACGTCGCGGTGAACAATGCGGGGATCGGTGGAGAACAAGCTCCGACGGGTGAGTACCCGATCGATAGTTGGCAGCAGGTCCTCGAGGTCAATCTCAGCGGCGTGTTCTACGGGATGCGCTACGAGATTCCGGCGATGCTCGCCTCCGGAGGCGGCGCGATCGTCAACATGGCCTCGATCCTGGGCAGCGTCGCTTTCGCCCAGTCGGTGGCCTACGTCGCCGCCAAGCACGGCGTGCTCGGGTTGACCAAGACCGCCGCCGTCGAGTATTCGGGCCAGGGGATCCGGGTCAACTCGGTCGGGCCCGGGTTCATCAACACCCCACTGCTCGAGGAGAACCTCGACGAGGCCACCTTGGCCGCCCTCGCCGGGATGCACCCGATCGGTCGATTGGGCGAAGCCCAGGAGGTGGCGGATCTGGTGGCGTTTCTCTGCTCGGATGCGGCGTCGTTCTGCACCGGGGGCTACTACCTGGTCGACGGGGCCTATACCGCCCAGTGACCGCCGAAAAAAGGGGCCGCCAAATCCGTTTAGCTGTTTCGAGGCGGGGGTAATCCCTCCATCAAGCGTGCCGTTCGTCAAGAGCGGCACGTGTCTCTTGGAAGGGAGAACGGATGAGGAATCGCAGGCTGCACAAGACGAAGATGATTGCCGCAGCGGTGACCCTGGCGTTGGCCGCTGCCGCATGTGACACCGACGACACCGACCCAACCGACCCGCTCGATCCGCTCGATCCAGCGGTCACGACCACCTTCGTGGACGACTTGGCGACCACAACCACTGTGCCCGCCTTGACGACCACGACTGCCGCCGGCTGACGCCGCCGGCGCACTGTTGAAGGGCGCCATCCCGGTGGCGCCCTTCAACGCGTTCAGACTCATCCGGCCGACTCGACCCATCCGGTGAGACTGGCCAGGTGCCCGTCGGGATCACGGAAGTAGGCCGAGAGCAGCGATCGTGACCCGTCGCTGGTGACCGGACGAGGCTCGACCTCGAAGGGAACGCCCCGGTCCTTCATCTCCGCGTAGGCGGCCATCACGTCGTCGACCCCCAGAACGACCTCGGTATCCGAGACCTGGGGCCCGAAGGTCGGGGGTTGGTTCAGAGTCAGGTAGGTCTCGCCGAGAGGAAAGAAGGCGAACTCGCCACCGGTCCAGTCGGTCTCCAGCCCTACCTGATCCCGCCAGAACGCGACAGACTTTTCGATGTCCGACACCCGCAACATGACGTAACTCAGCTTCATCTCAGGCAAGCTAACGCGCTCGTCCCGACCAGGTTCAGCTCAGGTCGTCCCACCACAAGGCGAGGATGGCGTAACCGCCTACAACGATCATGAGGAGGGCCGCTGCCCCCGCCGCCAGATTCATCACCAGCTCCATGCCCGGATCATGCTGGCCGGGTATGACACATTTCATAAGGCCGGGTGACCGGCGGAGAAACGTCTAGCGGTAACGCCAGACGATGCGACCCCGGGTGGGGTCATAGGTCGACACTTCGACATCGACGGTGTCACCGGGAAGGACGCGTATGCCCCGTCCGCGTCTCATACGACCGGAAGGCTTGGCCAGCAACTCGAAGCCCGATTCGAGCTTCACCTCGAAGGTCGAGTCGGGAAGCATCTTGAGCACGGTGCCCCGCATCCGTATGTATTCGTCTTCGTCTTTCGCCATGTTTTCCTTAGGAGAATGCTCAGTCTAGGAGCCGGGACCTCGCTGTCGGGAATGAGCTCCGAAGTGAGCCGTGTCATTCACCATCCGAGCCGGCCTGCCATCGCCTCGACAGAACCGGCGATCACATCCTGAGCCTCCTCGATGAGACGCTCCGCCTCGTCGATCCAGCGCTGATACTCGGAGAGGTCCCCGTCCGTCAGTGCCTGGTCGGCCTGGGCAAACGCGGCGGCGGCCTGTTCGAGCAGCTCGGCCACGGTCTCTCCTCCGGGTGTCGGCTCCAACGGCTGGTCCGGCTCATCCGGGTCCTCGGCGGCCCCGGTCCCCTCCCCGAACACCAATTCCAAGGTTGCGTCGAGAGTCTGGGCCCACTCCACTTTGTCCCCGTAGACCACGATCACCCGTCGGAACTCGGGGATGCCACCGCCCTGGGCCTCGAGGAATATCGGCATGACGTAGACGATCGAGTCTTCGATCGGCACGACGAGCAGGTCGCCCTTTATCACGCGTGATCCCTGGTTGCTCCACAGGGTGAACTGCTCGGAGATCTCGGCATCCTGATCGATGCGCTGGCCGACCTGCTCGGTCCCGTCGACCAGCTCACCCTGGGGCATCCTGAAGTCGATGAGGCGGCCGTATCGACCCGGGGTCGAGTCGGCGACGAGGAACGAAGACATGTTGCGCCTGTTCCCGGGGGTGAAGGGCTGCAGAAGCAGGTAGGACAGGTCGTCCTCGCCGGGCAGTTTGGTGAGCAGGTAATAGGGAAGGATCTCGGCGCGATAGCGCAGCTGGGCGGTGGCCGGGTCGCGGCTGTCCCCGAACAACAACTCCGCACCGGGCGATGCCGGGTCGCGGTTGATCGTGGCCGGGTCTGCAGGAAGTGACCATGCGTCGTTGCCGCTGAACAGCTCGTTGGGGTCGGTCACGTGGTACTCGAGATAGAGCTCGCCTTGCACCCGGAACAGGTCCTGGGGGTAGCGCAGATGCTCGACCAGGCCCTCGGGCATCTCCGAGAACGGTGCGAACAGGCCCGGATACGCCTCGGACCAGGCGCGGGCCACCGGATCCTCGGGATCGACCAGATAGAAAGTCACATGCCCGTCGTGGGCGTCGACCACGGCCTTGACCGAGTTGCGCATGTAGTTGATCCCACCGCGCAGCTCCGAGGAACGGGCCAGCCGGCCGATCGCGTCCAGGTCTAGCGGCTGCGAGTAGGGGTACCAGCTGCTGGTGGTGTACAGGTCGAGCATCCAGAAGATGCGGCCGTCCTCGATGACCGGATAAGGGTCGGTGTCGATCTCGAGGAAGGGGGCAACGTTCTCCACGATGTGGCCGACGTTCCGCTCCACCAGGACCCTGCTGTCGGGCCGGATCTCCCCCGAGATGAGCAGGTTGAGATCGCGATATCGGAAGGCGAAGGCGATGCGCTTCCAGATGCTGTCGAGGGTCACCCCGGCATCCCCGGCGTATTCGTTGTACGCGGTGCCCTCGTCGGCGAGCGGGAAGTCCACCTCTTGGGGCCCTTCGCCGGTCTTGACGATGACCGGTCTGCCTTCCTGATACGTCTCCCCGAAGTAGACCCGCGGCTCGTCGAGCTCAAGGCTCTCCACCGAGGCCTGCGGTGGCACGTCCCGGAGCAGGAACTGGGGCTGTCCGTCGTCGGCGACGACGGTGGCCCGGTTCACCACCGCGCCAAAGCCGTGGGTGTAGAGGAGACGCTGGTTCAGCCAGTCTTCACGGGGGAGATTCACCTCTTCCAACTCGCGTACCGCCAGCATGACCTGGGTCGGTGTCCCTTCGTCCATGTAGCGGTCGGTGTCGACAATGGAGAGGGTGTAGTAGTTGCGCAGCTCCTGGAAGTTCTGATAGGTGCGGGGCAGCACCGACGGGTCCCATATACGCAGGTTGTCGATGGTGAGCCGGTTGGCCTCGATCCCCTCGGCCTCCAAATCGTCTGAGGCGGCGAACCCCCTCACCTCGACTTGGTCGAGACCCCAGGCAGCTCGGGTGAATTGGAGGCTGTGCTCGATGTAAGGCCTCTCCCGCTCCAGGGGCTGGGGTGTGACCTGAAGTCTTTGGATGATGGCGGGATAGATGGCAGCGGCCGCGATTGCCACCACCAGCCACGACCCGACCGCCACCAGGGCCAGACTCCAGCCGGGCCGGAAGATGTTGACGATGAACAGGATCGCCGCCATCACCGCTACCAGGATGAGAAGCCGGTACGCGGGCAGGCGAGCGGTTATATCGGTGAACCCGGGACCGGAGAACTGCTCCGATGCCCGGTTCGACAACAGCAACTCGTACATGTCCAATCGGTAGATCACCGCCCGCACCAGGGCAATCAGAGCGAGCATCACCGATATGTGGGTCTTGGCCGCCCGGCTGACGGAGAGACGTCGGCCGTTGAAACGTACGCCGCCGTTGAAGTAGTGACCGATGACGATGACCACCGTGGCCAGCACGAGGAGGTTGAACACCCAATCGGTGACCGTCCCCAGCAAGGGGAGCTGGAAGATGAAGAACCCGATGTCCAAACCGAAGATGGGGTCGACCTCGCCGAAGTCCTGGGCGTTGAGGAACAAGAACACGTCGTCGCGCCAGGAGGCGACCGTCAGACCGAGCAACACGGCCAGACCACCGGTGAGCCAGAAGCGGACCTGTCGGATCCGAGGCTCGACCCACTCCCGGAACCGCTCGATCAGCTCCTCTTCCTCGGTGAGATCGAATGGGGCCCAGCGGGGAGACATGCGGTCGACCAGGCGAAGGCTCACCCAGAGCACGATGAACGCCAATGCGATCCCGGCGGCGCCGAGGATGATCGAGAGTCCCCATCGCCGCCGCCACACCTCCTCGAAGCCGATCGACTGCAGCCAGAGGTAGTCCGTCCAGAGGGTCCCGAGAGCCGTCAGGACCAGATAGACCGTGGCCACCACGATGAGAATGAGCGTGACCGGCCGTCTTCGATCCGACCTGTAATCCGAGGGAACCCTGGTGAACATCGCAAGTGAGCGTACTGGCTCAGCCGCGATTGGTCCTTTGGGGGCCTAGGACCCGGTCAGCGCCAAAGAGCACTCACAACCGTGATGAATCGGAGGCAGGTTCGAGCCGGGGTCGGAGGAGGCAGTGCGGCACGCGCTGCATGGAGTCCCGCTGGGAACCCATTCCAGGCGCGTCTTCCCCGCGGCCTCGACCAGACCGCGGTGGTACCCCACCAGGGCGAGCTCACGCACTCTCCGCTCGGCTTCGTCGGTGCGCCAGCCGCGAAAAACTCTCGAGGTGGCCGACTGCTTCTCACGCTGGCCATCTCCGGCGTCGATGAGAGCGTGGGACACCGCCCCGGCCAGGTCTTCCCCGAACGAGTCGGCGGCATCGAAGGGGGGCGTGTCCCTCCTCCTCAGCTTCGACCCGGTCATCTCCTCGGCAGCGGCATGACCGGCCGAGTAGCTCTCGGCCCAGAGCCCGATCAGGTCGGCCCGCATCATGTCGGCCAGGGCCGACCCTTCCGGGTGCCAGTTGTCGTCGGTGCGGAGACTGTCGAGAGCGACATTCTGCGCATCGGTGACCGCCTTCTTCACGCCTCTCAGCGCCCGATTGGTGATCGGCAGGAGACGTGCGTCCCGATTCTCGATGACGTCGGTCATGCCCTGCGTCGGGGTGGGTGCAGTGTTTACCGGCGCGGGCGTCTGCTCGGCCTCGGGCTCGGGCTCGGAAGCGCTGCGAACCGTGATCGTGGCCTCGGTCGTCCCGCGCAGTGCCGCGAAGAGGGCGCCGACATCGTCGGGCGCCTTCTCCTCGACCCTCGGTGCCCGGGCGCTCCATCCCGACACCTCCCGCCGCGCCGGTTCGGGCTCAGGCTCGGGCTCGAGCCCTGGCTCCGGCTCGGGTTCTGGCTCGGGGTGCGACTCGGGTCCGGGCTGCGACTCGGGCTCGGGCTCGTCGATCTCTTGCCGGGGCCGGGTGGCGGCAAGCCTCGGTTGGCCGGGGAGATCGGCCGGGCGCTCTCCCACCTCCTCGGCCAGCGACTCCGTGTCACGGGCCACCGGCGACCCGGGTCGGCCGGGTTGGCGGTCGGCGGGGGGGATGATCCTCACCGTCTCCCCCAATTCCCACGTCTCCTCGTCTGGATCGGACCGTGGACTCGGCACCACCTTGACACTGGTCGACTCACTCGAGGACTCCAGGTCCTCGCGACGCTCCTCGAGTGTCCCTTCGAGCCGACTCAAGGTCGATCGAACCGTTTCCAGCTCGAGCATCAACTCCTCGCGACGCTCCTCGAGGGCGCGGGTTCGCTCCTGTGCTCCTTCGGCTTGGCGATGAGCCTGATCGATCAGGTCGTCGTGGCGCTTCTTCGCCTCCGAAGCCATCTTCTCGGCATCCATCATCGCGGCGCGAACCAGGTCCTCGGCCTCCCGACGGGCCGTCGAAGTGAGACGATGCGCGTCGCGCTCGGCTTCGCCCATGACGGTCAAGACATCTCGTTCCGCCTCACCGCGGATTCGGCGCGCCTCGGCGGCAGCCTGATTGAGGAGCTCGGTCCCTGTGGACCAGGCGTCGCCACGCAGCCCTTCGGCATCGTTCCTGGCCTCTTTGCGCATCGACTCCACCTCGGCGGTCGCCTCTGAGCGCCACCGGGCTGCGTCGGCTGTGGCTCGCTCCCGCATCGACTCGGCGGCCTCTCTGGCCGCCTGGAGCACTGCGGCGACCTCCCGGCCCAAGCTGTCGAACTCGGTCTCCAGGTCCCGGTCGGCGTACTCCCCCAACCTGGCGACAAGCCGCTCCCTCTCCTCGCTGAGCTCCTCCAGCTCGCGAGCGATCTGCTCGAGGAATCGAGACACCTCGGCAGCGTCGATCCCGCGTCGGACGGTGCGAAACTCGGCTCGTCGGATCTGATCGGGCGTGAGGTCTGATGCCATCGGAGTTAGAAGATACCGATCCCTCTGGGATCCGGCCGGTTTGGATGCGGGCAGGTCAGGCCTCGGGGAGGCTCTCGAGGAAGTCGACGGCATCCTGCAGGGTGGCCACCGACACGATTTCGATCGTCTCCCGGGGGGCGGTCAGGGCGGCCTCATAGTTTCCTTCAGGCACCAGGATGAACCCGGCGCCGGCGGCCTCGGCCGCCACCACCTTCTGCCGCACCCCACCGATCGCGCCCACCGTCGCGTCGTAGGCGATAGTCCCGGTTCCGGCCACGATGTGGCCTCTTGTCATCTCTCCAGGCGTGAGCGAGTCGATAATGGCCAGGGCGTGCATCATCCCTGCTGAGGGACCGCCGACATTCCCGGCTCGTATCGAGACCGGGAAAGGTGGCTCGGTGAGCTCCCCGACGATGATGCCGATCATCGCCCCTTCTTCCTCGTCGTCCCTGGCTCCCAGCTCGACCTCCAGGGTCTGGGTAATGCCCTCTCGAGTCACTTCGATGTCGGCCAGGTCTCCGGGCTCGAGCCCCTCGAGCGCATCGGTCAGGTCCGTGCTGCGCCCGATGACGATGTCGTTGAACCGATCGACGGAGTCTCCGACCTGAAGCACATCGGCGGCGGGGAGGTCCGGGACCAGGTCGGTGATCAGGACGTCGGTGGGCACCATCTCGTAGCCGAGGTGCTCGAGAGCAACCGTGATCGCCCGGGTCTGTGAGTCGTCCATCTGCTGCAGCACCCGCTTTCGGTAATCTTCGTCGGACTCGTCGGGCGGGCGGTATGCCTCCTTTGGTACGAGGTCGATGGTGGGATCGATCCCGGCAATCAATGCTTCGAATGGGTTCACGTCCTGGCTGACCACGGTGAGCATCAGCAGCTCGCCCTCCGGCGGATACACGTCGACCTCTTCGACCACGATCGAATCGGCGGCATCGGAAACCGGCCCCGTCGAGAAGGCGAGATAGGGCAATTCCAGGTTCCAGGCGCCGATGGTGGCCACCACGACCGCGAAGAGGGCCCCTACCAGATACAGGGGCCAGGAAGATCCGCGGTCGCTTTGGTCCTCCACGATGAAAAGGGTAACGGTGGCCTGCGAGTAGAAGTCTTTGCCCTTAAGGTGACAGACGGACGGTTTCGAGGAGATAAAGATGACATCAGCCGCCATCGCCCGACGGGTGCTTCCACGGTCCCGGGTCAGTTCGGTGCTGCTAATGGTCGGGGCCGCGGCCCTGACCGCAGCTGCGGCCCAGTGGGAGGTACACCTCCCATTCACCCCGGTCCCCATCACCGGTCAGACCTTCGCGGTGCTCCTGACCGGCGCCGCCCTCGGAATGAGGCTGGGAGCCGCGGGCCAAGGGCTTTACGTAGTGGCCGGGGCTCTGGGGATGCCGGTCTACTCCGGGGGCGCGGCCGGCTGGGACGAGGCAAGAGCAGCAGGCACGACCGGTTATCTCATCGGGTTCGTCGTGGCCGCCGCAGTGGTCGGGTACATGGCGGAGCGACGGCAGGACCGCACCTTCCCGACCATGTTCACCGCCTTCATACTCGGTTCCTTCATCATCTACGCCATCGGCGTGATCGGACTCATGATCATCTTCGAGATGTCCATCAACGAGGCCATCGTCGCCGGCGTCGTCCCATTCATCTTCGGCGACCTGATCAAGGCCGCTGCCGCCGGCCTCCTCCTCCCCACCGCCTGGAAGCTGGTGGGCGAGTACCCGCGTCCCTGACCGTCTTCCTAATGCAGGGCGTCACGCATATGTGACGCATTGCATAAAGAATCGAGACGCAATCGCCTAGGCCACGAACGTTATGCAGCCCGTCACGTATCCGTGACGTGGAGCATTAGGAACGCGGTTAAACGGTCTCCACCTCTTCGCCGAGGTAGGCCTTGACCACGTTGGGGTTTTGTTGGACCTCGCGGGGGGTGCCGATGGCGATGGGCTTGCCGAAGTCGACCACGAGGATGCGGTCGGCGATGTCCATGACCAGGCCCATGTCGTGCTCGACCAGGATGATGGCGATCCCGAGCTCGTCCTGGATGTCGAGGATGAAACGCGCCATGTCCTCGGTCTCCTCCAGGTTCATCCCGGCCACCGGCTCGTCGAGCATGAGCAGCTCGGGGTCCATGGCCAAGGCCCGGCCCAGCTCCACCCGCTTCTGGATCCCGTAGGGCAACAGCCCAACCGGGTACTTGCGCCACTGCTCGATCTCGAGGAAGTCGATGATGTCCTCGACGATCTCCCGGTTCTCGATCTCCTCCCGCTTCGCCTTGCCCAGCCATACGCTCCCGGCCAGCCACGAAGTGTTCATCCTGACGTGCCGACCGGTGAGCAGGTTCTCGATCACCGTCATGTGGGGGAAGAGGGCGATGTTCTGGAAAGTGCGGGCGATGCCCCGCTCGGCGGTCTGGTTGGGCTTCAGACCCATCAGGCTCTCCCCCTTCCACAGAATCTTCCCCTCCTGAGGGATGTAGACCTGGTTGATGCAGTTGAACAGGGAGGTCTTCCCGGCGCCGTTGGGCCCGATGATGGCGAACAGCTCCCCGTCGTCGACATGGAAGGAGACACCGTCGATGGCTTTGACCCCCTTGAAGGCGAGATGGATGTCCCGTGCCTCGAGGAGATGCTCGTAATCCTTGGGCCCGAGCCGTTCCGCCCTTCGCTGCAGGAGTTTGCCGCTCATTGCCGACTCCCTACGGGAGTCGGTGTAGCCAGTAGTCGGTAATCAGTAGCCGGAGCTCCCGTTATCGGATACCAGATACCGGATACCTGATACCGCCGGCGACGCCGGCTCACGACAGCCACCGCTTCCGGCGTTTGTAGTGCTTGACGTCGCGGAAGGACTTTTGCTCGCCGGTGGCACCCAAACCCAGGTAGAACTCCTTTACGTCCTCGTCCTTGAGCAGCCGGGCCGGATCACCGTCCATCACCATCTTCCCGGTCTCCATTATGTACCCGTGGTGGGCTATGGACAGCGCCATCTTGGCATTCTGCTCGATGAGCAGCACCGACGTCCCCTGCTTGTTGATCTCGACGATGGTGTCCCGCACCTCCTGCACCAGGAGCGGAGCCAGACCCAGCGACGGCTCGTCGAGGATCAGGATCTTGGGATCCTGCATCAGGGCCCGGCCGATGGCCAGCATCTGCTGCTCCCCACCGGAGAGATACCCGGCGGTGGCGTTGACCCGCTCGGCGAGCCGGGGGAACAGTGCCATGACCCGATCCCGTGACTCCGTCACCCGGTTGGAGTCCCGGTTGGAGTAGGCCCCGGCGCGGAGGTTGTCGTCCACCGTCATCTCGGCGAAAACCCGCCTCCCCTCCATCACCTGGCTGATCCCGCGGCGGACCCGGGCGGCAGGGTCCTCGTCGGTGATGTCGACTCCGTCGAAGAAGATCTCGCCCTTGGTCACGTCGCCCTCGTGCACCTCCAAGAGCCCGGTGATGGCCCGCAGGGTGGTGGTCTTCCCCGCCCCATTTGCACCGAGCAGAGCAACGATTTGGCCGTCGGGCACCTCGAGTGAGATGCCGCGCAGAACGAGGACGACGTCGTTGTAGACAACCTCGAGGTTCTCCACCGCTAACACTCCGCCTCCCTCATCTGCCTGGCCCCGAACAAGTGTGGTGGGGGGGGGGGGG